>NZ_JBFTQF010000008.1:0-213173 GCF_056398865.1 Arthrobacter sp. 01T419 | reverse complement strand
AACTTCGGCGGGATGTGCATGGGACTCGTGGCCCCGGCGAACACGATGGCCGAGATCGTGGCCGACCGGCTGCACGGCGGACAGGCAACGTTTGCGGGCTTCGACACCGCCACCAAGCTCAAGCTCTCCGGCGTGGACGTGGCCAGCTTCGGCGACGCCTTCGCCAAGACCGAACACTCCCTCGAAATCGTCTACGCCGACCCCGCCCGCGGCGTCTACCAGAAGATCGTCACCACCGACGACGCCAAGACCCTCCTCGGCGGCATCTTCGTCGGCGACGCCACCCCCTACATGAGCCTGCGCCCCCTGCTCGGCCGCGAACTCCCCGCCGAACCCGGCGCCTACCTCACCGCCGCCGGCGGCGGCGAAGCACCCGAAACCGAACTACCCGACGACGCGATCCTGTGCTCCTGCAACAACGTCCCCGCCGGGAACATCCGCGACGCCGTCAACGGCTGCGGCACCTGCGAGGGCAACGCCCCCGTCCAGGAACTCGGCGGCTGCGACATCTGCAAACCCACCATCGCCTCCATCCTCGCCAGCCAGAACAGCGAATACGTCCTGGGCGCCGGGCGCGGCACTCTGCAGGACACCAACGACCGCGCCCTGGCCAACATGCAAAAAGACGGCACCTACTCCGTGGTCCCGCGCATCGCCGGCGGCGAAATCACCCCGCAGGGCCTGGGCGTGATCGCCCGCGTTGCCGAGAAATACGGGCTCTACACGAAGATCACCGGCGGGCAGCGGATCGACATGTTCGGCGCCCGCCTCGAACAACTCCCGGAGATCTGGAAGGAACTGGTCGAGGCCGGTTTCGAGTCCGGACAGGCCTACGGCAAGAGCCTGCGCACGGTGAAATCCTGCGTGGGCTCCACCTGGTGCCGCTTCGGCGTCCAGGACTCCGTGGCCATGGCGATCAACCTGGAACTGCGCTACCGCGGACTGCGCAGCCCGCACAAACTCAAAATGGGCGTCTCCGGCTGCGCCCGCGAATGCGCCGAAGCCCGCGGCAAGGACGTCGGCGTCATCGCCACCGACAAGGGCTGGAACCTGTACGTCGGCGGCAACGGCGGTTTCCAACCCGCCCACGCCCAACTCCTCGCCCAGGACCTTGACGACGACACCCTCATCAAATACATCGACCGCTACCTCATGTACTACATCCGCACCGCCGACCGCCTCCAACGCACAGCCCGCTGGCAGGAAGAACTCGAAGGCGGCCTCCAGCACATCGAAGACGTCATCGTCCGCGACTCCCTCGGCATTGGAGCGGACCTCGAGGCCGCCATGGCCCGCCACATCGATACGTACCAGGACGAATGGGCCGAAACCCTCAAGGACCCTGAACGGCTCCGCCGCTTCCGCTCCTTCGTCAACGCCCCCGACCAGAAAGACGAAGCCATCGCCTTCGTCCCCGAACGCGGCCAGATCCGCCCGGCCACCAACGAGGAAAAAGGCGGCGTCCTCATCGCCAGCACGATCCCCGTTCGTGGCCAGGACTAAGGAGCAAGAAGCCATGCAGCTCACCATCGACCTCACAGACCGCGACGTTCTGGTCACCGGTTCGGCCAACGCCGCCCGGCAGGCCGTCCGCCGTTACGAAGCCGCCGGCGCCATCGTCTACCGTCTCAGCACGCCTGACGGTGCCGAGGGCGATGGCCCGCTGCCCGACCGCCCGTTCCTCGTCGCAGCCGTCGACGACGGTGAGCCCGGTTGGGAGCCGTTGCTCGACCGCTGCCGGGAAGCCGGGATCCCCATCGCCATCGAACCGGCGGCCGGGGAGCCAGGCCATGTCACGTTGGTCGGCGGTGGACCCGGCGCCCTGGACCTGCTCACCGTCGGCGCGGTCCACGCGCTGCGGGACGCCGACGTCGTCTTCTACGACCGCCTCGCCCCCTACCAAGAATTGGTGCGCCTCACGTCGGCGAAGCTGGTGGATGTCGGCAAGCGGCCGGGCCACCACAAAGTAGCCCAGTGCGATATTGAGAAGCTCATGGTTGATGCCGCCCTGTCTGGGAACAACGTGGTCCGCCTCAAAGGCGGCGACCCCTACGTCTTTGGCCGCGGCGGCGAGGAAGTCGCGGCCTGCGCCGCAGCCGGCGTCCCCGTCCGCGTCATCTCCGGAGTCACCAGCGCCATCTCCGTCCCAGCGGCCGCGGGCATCCCCGTCACCCACCGCGAAGTCAGCCACATGTTCACCGTGGTGTCCGGCCACGCTCCGCTGACCGAAAAGGAACATACCCATCTGGCCGGCCTCGGCGGCACCATCGTTGTTCTCATGGGCATCGGGACCCTCCCGCAGCTGGCGGCCGGGCTGCGCCGGGCGGGAATGGACGCAGGAATGCCCATGGCCGTCGTCGAACGCGGCTACCGCCCCGGACAACGCACCACCATCGCCGAACTCGGCACCATCGAAACGGCAGCCGCTGGCTGTAGCAACCCGGCCGTCCTGGTCATCGGCGAGGTGGTCCGGGTGGCCGAAGCCAACCGCAATCATGCCGAAGCCTCCGCAGAACTGAGCCGGCTCGCGGCTTCGCTCCTTGAAGCCTGAAGGAAACCCTATGACCACCCTGAACGCCTTTGATTCCGTCGATGCAGGTTCGCCGCTGGCCGCCCCTGGACCAAACGACGATGCGCCGCTGGACGGTTTCCGCATCGGAGTGACTTCGCACCGGCGGTCGCGTGACCTGATCGAGGCCCTCGAACGGCGTGGGGCCTCTGTGCTGCATGCCCCTGCCTTGAAGATCGCGCCGGTCCAGGAAGACATCACGCTCATCGAGGACACGAAAACGATCATCGCGGCCAAGCCCGATATCTGCATCGCCACCACCGCTTACGGAATGCGGCGCTGGTGCGAGGCCGCGGATTCTTTCGGCATCGGCGAGCAACTTCTCGAGGTCCTGGGCGCGTGCCGCATGTTCGTGCGGGGACCAAAAGCGCGCGGTGCCGTCCGCGCGGCGGGGCTTGCCGACGTCGGGATCAGCAGCGACGAAACCACCGCGACACTGGTGGACATGCTCCTTCAAGAGGGCGTCCGCGGAAAGACCGTCGCCGTGCAATTGCACGGCTACACCGACGTCCGCCAGCTTGAGCGCCTCCGTATGTCCGGTGCGACAGTCCTCACCGTCACCCCCTACCGCTGGGTGAAGCCCGACGGCGAAGACAAGCTGCCGCGCCTCATCGAAGCCGCCTGCAGTGGGGACTTGGATGTGCTCACCTTCACGAGCGCGCCTGCGGTAGACGCCATGTGGAGCACAGCCCACGAAATGGGCATGTACCGCCAACTGATCGAGGCCCTCAAAACCCAGGTGACCGTTGCCGCCGTCGGGCCCGTTACCGCACAACCGCTGATCGATGCCGGACTGTCCCCCCTCATCCCGGACCGCTACCGCATGGGTGCGCTCATCCGGCTCGTCACGGAACATCTGGCCCTGAACCACGTTCGCCGGCTCGACACTCCTGCGGGGAACATTGAGCTGCGTGGACGCTGTTTGAGGATCGATGGCGCGGTGGTGGAACTGGCCCCGGCTCCGTTGCTCCTGCTGCGTGCGCTCCTGGGTGCCGCCGGTGCCGTCCTGTCCCGCGAAGCGCTCTCCGACCTTTTGGAATTGCGAGGCTCCGTCCACGCCCTTGACATGACGGTGAGCCGTTTGCGGTCCTCCCTGCCGGACGGAAAGCTTGTGGAAACCGTGGTGAAGCGGGGCTACCGGCTCCGCGTCTAGGTCCTTCCCCGCGATCCTCGCTCACTTATGGGCCGGTTTCGGCCGGTCCTCCTGCAGATCTTCCGGCAAAGGCTGGCCCCCTGCACTTTTATATGCAGGGGGCTTCCGTTTCACACCGCAAATGTGCAGGAGGGTCCGGCGATTTGGGCTCATAGGTGAGCGAGGGTCTTAAGACCCGACTTCATAACCCGCGGGGACACGACTGCTACGAGCCGACGGGTGCCTGGTGTTTGTGAACCAGGTAGATGGCACCGGTGGTGACGTCTTCCTCGAGTGCTTCCAGGGTGCGGCCGCGCGTTTCGGGGACCTGCTTGACGACAAAGACCAGGGCCAGCGCCCCCACGACGGCGAAGAGGAAGAAGGTGCCCGTGATCCCGACCCCCGCGACCAGCGACGGGAAGAACAGCGAAAGGAAACCGTTGACGACCCAGAGGAAGAAGATCGAGACGCCGGTACCGAAGCCGCGCATGTGCAGCGGGAAGACCTCCGACAGGTAAACCCACACCGCGACGTTCAGGAACGTCTGCATGGATCCGACGAAGGCAACCACCAGGAAGAGAATCACGTACGGGCGGATCGGGTTGCCCACGGGCAACATCATTGAAGCGAACCCGATGAGCAGGTGGCAGCTGGTGGTCAGCGTGAGGCCGAGGATGAAGGTCTTGCGACGGTCGATCCGGTCCATCAGCGACAGGGCGATGACGCCGCCTACCACGGCGATCACGCCGGGCGCAATGTTCGCGATGAGCGCGCCGCTCTCATTGAAGCCCGACTCGACGAGCACCGTCTGGCCGTAGTACATGATCGAGTTGATGCCGGTCAGCTGTTGGGCGACGCCTAGGCCGATTCCCACGAGTAGGATGCGGAACAGGTTCTTGTTGCTAAAGACCGCGCGCCAGCCGATCTGCTGGCTCTCCTGTTCCTCCTTGGCGACGTTCTCCACCTCGCCGAGCTCCGCAAGCGCGCGGTCCTCGGAACGGACGGACCGCAGCACCGCGAGGGCCTCATCGTGCCGGCCCTTCTCCACGAGCCAGCGCGGCGACTCGGGCACGCGGAGCATACCGAAGAACAGCGCGATCGCCGGCAACGCGCAGACCGCAAGCATGATGCGCCACACCCCGGGGATGTCGCCCCACACGATGCCGATGATGGCGTTGACGACGAAGGCCGCCAGCTGACCGACGACGATCATGAGCTCGTTGCGGCCGGCCAGGGAGCCGCGGATCTCATACGGGGCCATCTCCGCCAGGAACACCGGGACCACCGCCGAGGCGCCGCCCACGGCGAGACCGAGCAGGATGCGGCCGACGACGAGCACCCCGAAACTCGGCGTGAACACGCACACCAAGGTGCCAACGAAGAACAGCACCGCCAGGAGGATGATGGTCTTGCGGCGCCCCCACCCGTCGGAGATGCGGCCGCCCGAGAGCGCCCCGATCGCCGCGGCGAAGACGAGCGAGCTGGCAACGATGCCCTCGGTGAACGGGGTGAGGCCGAGCTCGGCCGTCATTGGCCTCAGGGCGCCATTGATGACGCCCGTGTCATAACCGAACAGCAGGCCACCGAAGGTGGCGATCAGGGCGACCAGCCCAAGGCGCTTGCGATGCGGGCCGTTGGTCAGCGGAGGAAGCGCGACTGCGCTGCCGCCTCCCCTTTGACTTTGAGTAGCAGACATCAGGACTCCTTTGTCTTGTGATGCGGGTCATGTACCCGCCCTAACACCAGACTAACGCGCGAAAGATTTAAATGTAAGGTCAAACTAACAAATGACTTAATGTGGACGTCTTCGCCGTGGGAAGATGATGTCATGGGTGTTGACCGGCAGCTCCGTCCCGCAACACAGAGCGACGTGGCTCGCGAAGTCGGCGTCTCCCGCACGCTCGTGTCTTTCGCATTCCGCGATGCTCCCGGCGTCAGCGGCGAGACCAAGCAGGCCATCTTCGACGCGGCAAAACGCCTCGGGTACCGGCCCAACGCGGCCGCCGCCGATCTGGCACGCAAGCACCGCTCCGCCGTCGGACTCTACCTGATGGACATCCGCAACGAGGTCTTTGCGGACATCCTCAGCGGCGTACGGATAGCACTCCCCCAGGCCCGCAACCGACTCATCCTCAGTGTCTCCCGATCCGTCGACGGCGTGGACCCTGGGGCAGTGGAATCGCTGATCGAGGCGCGGGTGGGGATCATCATCGCCGCGACTCTGCTGGATTCCGACGAGCGAGTGCGGGAACTGGCGCAGATAGCCCCGCTCGTCAGCGTCATGCGGCCAGTGGCGGGCGTCGACAGCGTGTATTCCGACGACGAAGCCGGCGCCCGGGCTGCCACAGAACATCTCCTCAGCCTTGGACACACCCGGATCGCCCATCTCGCCGGACCCAATTATGACGGCCACACGGTCCGCCGAAGAAGCTACGAGAAGGCGATGCGCGACGCCGGAATGGTTCCCTGGACGATACCTGCCCATGACTTCACACAAGATGCCGGGCAACGCGCCGCCGCCGAACTGCTTGAGTCCGCAGACCGACCCACGGCCATCTTCACCCACAATGACCAGTTCGCCTTGGGGGCACGCGAAGCCGCGTACGCCATGGGCCTGACGATCCCCGGGGACCTGTCCTTGGTGGGCTATGACAATTCACGGACCGGCCGGCTCCACGGTATCGATCTGACCTCGGTGGATCTCCACGCGATGGAACTGGGGCGCACGGCCGGCGCGGTAGCTATGGAGCGGCTCGACGATCCCGACGCTCCCATAGTGGACAAGCGCCTCACGCCGGAGTTGGTTGTCCGCAACTCAACGGCCCGGCCGAAGAGAACCGCGAAGTAGAAAAAGAGTACGAGTTCCCGCGTAAGCAACGCATGCAATAACTCCAGATCATGGACAGATTCCCGGCCCGGTGGGAACATGGGGCCATAGTCCGCGGAGGCATCGTCCGGCTACGCCCGGGTGGCTCCAGGTCAGCTCTCCTGTGAGAGGAACGGCCATGGTTCGTCTGGGGACCAGGGAAAGTGGGGACGCGGGTTTCGGGCCTGCTTCTGATCCTCTGCGCCACGGAGATGGTGCCATCGAGACCGTCGACGCCGTGGTGGTGGGTTCCGGTTTTGGTGGCGCTGTCGCTGCGCTGAGGCTGGCTGAGGGCGGCAAGTCGGTAGTCCTCATGGAACGCGGCAAGGCTTATCCGCCGGGAAGTTTCGCCCGCACGCCCTCGGAAGTGGGCCGCAATTTCTGGGACCCGGACCGTGGCCTCTACGGATTGTTCGACGCCTGGACGTTTCGCGGGACCGAAGGCCTGGTGTCCAGCGGATTAGGCGGCGGCTCCCTCATCTATGCCAACGTCCTGCTGCGCAAGGACCCCAAGTGGTTCGTCAAGGAGTCCCCGGTGCCTGGCGGCGGCTATGAGAACTGGCCGTTCAGCTATGAGGACTTGGAACCGTTCTATGGCGAAGCCGAAAAGATGCTTCAACCTGTCCCCTATCCCTACCGGGACACGCCCAAGACCAACGCCATGGAGGCAAGCGCCGCAGCCCTGGGCCTGGCCATTACACGGCCTCCCATCGCCGTGACCTTTTCCACGGGCCCCGACGCCGAGCCGGGAAGCAACCAGCCGCTGCCCGCCGCGCCTTACGGCAGTGTCCATGGCGAGGGGACTGTCAGGACCACGTGCCTTCTCTGCGGAGAGTGCGATATCGGCTGCAACGTCGGCGCCAAGAACACCCTGGACCACACGTATCTGTCCGCCGCGAAACGCGCCGGCGCAGATCTGCGCACTTTCCACGACGTGCGCGGCATCCGCCCGCTACCCGGCAACGGACTTCAGCGCGGCGGCTACGAAGTCCGCTACGTAATCCATGATCCCCAGGACCCTGGTGCGCTGCTGCGCGAGCGGTTCATCCGTTGCCGTCGTCTGGTTCTCGGTGCGGGCACATTCGGCAGCAACTTCCTGCTCCTACGCAACCGGGGTTCCCTGCCGGGGCTCAGCGAAACCCTGGGCACAAGGTTCAGCGGCAACGGTGACCTCCTGACCCTCATCATGGATGCGAAGACCGGCGAGGCAGGCCCACCGAACGGGCGCGGTGGCACCCCGGGAGTCCGGATGCTTTCGGGCAGCCGGGGCCCGGTGATCACTACGGCCATTCGCGTTCCGGATACGGTGGACGGAGGCTCCGGCCGCGGATATTACGTGGAAGATGCCGGATATCCGGCCTTCATCAACTGGTTGATCGAAACCGCCCAACTGGGGCAAGTGGCCCGCCGTACTGCCAAAATGGCCACGCAAATCCTCAAGGACCGGCTGTTTGAAGGCCACCATTCCAACATCTCTGCAGACTTGGCCGCGGCTCTTGGTGATGGTCGGCTGTCCAGCAGTTCCGTTCCGTTGCTGGGCATGGGACGCGACATCCCCGACGGCGTGATGAGCTTGCAGGATGGCAGGCTCGCCATCGACTGGACCCTGTCCTCGTCGGAGGGCTACTTCAGCAGGGTGCAGAAAACGATGGAGGACATCGCCGGCCAACTGGACGGGAACTTCGTGGACAATCCCCTGTGGTGGGCCAAGAGGGTCATCACGGTGCACCCCATCGGGGGTTCGCCGTCCGGAAGGAATCCCTCCGAGGGCGTGTGCGATGAATACGGCGAAGTGTTCGGCTACCCCGGCCTGCACGTGGTGGACGGTGCCGCGATGCCCGGACCCGTGGGAGCGAATCCTTCCCTCACTATCGCGGCCTTCGCGGAGCGGGCGTGCCGGCACATCCTTGAGTCGGACAGCTGGCCGGGCGCCATGGGAGCCGGTCCGGTTTCCGGAGAGCGCGGAGGCATCACTCCCGTGCAGGGTCCGCCCGTGGCGGCGGCCGCCGTCGTCGACCAAGCCGAGACCGCGCCCCGTGCACTTGCCCCCGATGCGACCAAAGGCATCTCGGGCCGCAAGGAAAAGCCGGCCGCGGCCTCCGGGCCGGCGCAGCAGATTCGCGGGCTTGATCCTCATCGAGAGTTCGAAAACAAAACCACGTCCGTCAGTTTCACGGAGCAGATGCACGGCTGGTTCAGCCCTGGCATCTCCGATCCCGAAAAGGGCCGTAGCCTGGGCCGCGACCGGGGGCGCCGGATCATGTTTGAACTGACCATCACGGCGAAGGACATCGATGCCTTCGTCGCGGATCCGGCCCACCCGGCCACGGCCGAAGGTTATGTGCTGGCGGACCAGTTCGGTGGACGATTGCCCGTGGAGAGGGGCTGGTTCAACCTCTTCGTGGAAGGTGGCTCCGAAGGAGACAACGGCGACGGCACACCGAGCAGGCGCATGCTCTACCGGCTCTGGCTGCGCGATCCGGGCGGCACCCCGCTGACGTTCACCGGTTACAAGCTCATCCACAACGAGGCCGGCTTCGACGTCTGGCCGGACACCACCATCCTGTACGCCACGATTCTGCGGGGCCATGTTCCGCCGCCGGAACCGGACGCAGCGGTGAGGAAGGACGACGACGGCGACGATCCCGCCGTCGTCGGCGCCGGGATACTGCACATCAGGCCGCTGGACTTCGCCCGGCAACTCACCACTTTCCGGGCTGTGGGCCCGGCTCCCGCGGCTGGGCTCACGGCGTTTGGGAAATTGTTCCTGGGCGAGCTCTGGCAGGTCTACGGGCGAACTGTTCCCAAGATTCCGTTCCCTTTCCGGCCGCGATCATGAAGCACTGGGAGTTGGCACAACACAGCGGGGAACTGGGATTCACGCCCCGCGATACTGTCCGCTGGCTCTCGCCCATTGCCCTGGGCCGCACGGGCCTCAAGGTAGCGGCGGCAACCCTCTTCGCCGATTTCGGCGACAAGCGCGAACTCGAGGCCGGGCTCCCAGGCGAGCCGCTGTACCTTGACCGGCTCCCGCTGCCTGGCCAGGCCGCCCAGCCTGCCGTCATGGACAAGGGCTTGCCCGCGCCGGACGAACTGCGGAGCCGGGTGGAAGAACCGGCCGGAGCCCCCACGACCAAGGAATTGTGGCTTGATTTCACCGCTGACCTCGGCGACGGTTTCGACGCTACCTATTCGGTAGCGCTTCTGCTGGCCCAGGACAGGCTCGAGGTGGCTGGACATGCCCTGCCGCGGGGCAACGTCCTGGTGCTTGGCGGCGACGAGGTCTATCCCGTGGCGTCGCCGGAACGCTACGAAGACAAGATGGTGGGCCCGTACCGCAAGGCGTTTCCCGCTCCCGTGCCTGGCACTTCGGACACTCCGCCACCGAGCGCCTGTCCGCCTGCCACGTTGATGCTGGCGCTGCCCGGCAACCACGATTGGTACGACGGACTCACGTCGTTCATCCGCTTGTTCACGAGGCAGCGCAGTATCGGAGCCTGGCGAACAGTCCAGAACCGCAGCTATTTCGGCGTGCGGCTCACCGGCGGTCCCGGCAACCCGGGCTGGTGGGTGCTGGGCCTGGACAGCCAACTTGGCCAGTACATCGACGAGCCCCAGTTGGAGTACTTCTACAAGAACGTCACCACGCAGCTGCAGCCGGGCGATGCCATTATTCTGTGCTTGGCTTCTCCATACTGGATCTTCTCCGATTCCCCCTCGGCGAGCGCCTTCCGCCAGGTCAACTTCTTCGAGCAGGATTATCTGCGCCGCCGCTTCAACCCGATCACTGGCCGCTTCGAGGACACAGGCGCCATAGTCCGTCTCTGGCTCAGCGGCGACCAGCACCATTACTCACGCTTCGAACAAAGCGCCCAGGGCGCAGAGGGAGCACAAAGCAGTCCCGGCGATGGAAGCGAATCAAGCCAGCCGGGACGAACGCAGCTCATCACGTGCGGGCTCGGCGGCGCCTACCTCGCCGACACCTCCGAACTTCCCGAGGAAATCATCTTGCCGACGCACACCACGTCGCCGAACGTCTCGGCGTCGCTCCCAACGCCGGACGTCGGCTCGCTCGGCCGCAGCTTCACGCGGACTCCCACGAGCTACCCCAGTTGCGACGACGGCCGGAAAATGAGGCGTCGGCTCGCAAACCCGTTCTCACCGTTTTGGCTTCCTGCCCGGAATCCAGGCTTCGGACCTCTTCTGGGACTGATCCATGTGCTCTTCTTCCTGGCCGGATGGACCGTCTTCAGCAGCTTCCGCGGCCAGTCACTCATGGACACCCTTGGTTCCCTCGAAGGGGCCGGCCTGGCACGGCCGTTGCTCTACGGCGTGTTGGGACCGCTTGCACTCCTCGGCGCGCTGGCATTGCTCTGGAAATTGTTCGGCACCCCGTCGGTGATCCGGGACCGCAAGGGCCTTGTCACCTTCCTGCGCGGAGTGCTGTACCAACTCGCGGCGATGGGAGTGGGCCTGGTGGTCGTCGCAGTCCTGCACTGGCCTCCCGGCTGGCCTCAATTCCTGGGGGCCCTTTTCGCCCTTGCAGTCATCTTCGTGAGCGGCTGGGTCCTTGGCAGTGAGGCCTTTGCCCTCTTCATCCTGGGTACGCGAGGCGGTGAAGTGGCGTCTTGGACGATGTCCGGGCAGGCGGTGGAGGACCACAAGGGTTTCCTGCGCATCCGCCTGGCCCCGGACGGCACGCTCACGGTCTACCCTCTGGTCATCGATGAGATCTGCCGCGATTGGGCGCTGGAAACCACGGCCGACGGCGTCCGTCCAGTGCCGGCCAAGGGCGGCACTGCCGCCGGGCTCCCGACAGTCCGGCTACTTGAAACGCCCATCACCATCTCCCGGGAAGGAATTTCACCATGACTGTCACCCGGGCCGAGCACCACACCGAGGTCATCCCCTTCCTGGCCCGCGACGACACGCCGCTCAGCCTTGTGCACGTGAGTTCTCAACTGAGCCCCAGCAAGGGTCCTGTGCTGTTGGTGCATGGGTCCGGGGTCCGCGCTGAACTCTTTCGGCCACCGGTCCCCACCACGCTGGTCGATGTGCTGCTTGAGGACGGTTGGGACGTCTGGATGCTGAACTGGCGCGCCTCGATCGACCTCGACCCCCTCTCCTGGACACTAGGCGACGCCGCGGTCTACGACCATCCCGCCGCCGTCGAGCACGTCCTCCGGGCCACCGGCGCCGCGACCCTCAAGGCCGTGATCCACTGCCAGGGCTCCACATCGTTCGCCATGTCTGCCACGGCGGGCCTGCTGCCGCAAGTGGACACCATCATCTCCAACGCGGTGTCCCTGCATCCGGTGGTTCCGGCGTTCTCGCGGCTCAAGATCGACTACCTGACGCCCGTGGTGAAGCTGTTCACTCCTTATTTATCGCCGTCGTGGGCCTACAAGTCCGAGGGCTATTTCACCCGCCTCATCCGTTTCCTGGTCAAGGCCGGCCACCACGAATGCAACAACACGGTCTGCAAGATGGTCAGCTTCACCTACGGCAGCGGCAGGCCGGCCCTGTGGTCCCACGAAAACCTCGACGACGCCACGCACGAATGGCTCAAGGGCGAGTTTGCCGAGGTCCCCGTGAGCTTCTTCGAGGAAATGGGCCGAAGCATCAAGGCGGGGCACATGGTGGCAGCCGGCAACCACCCCGAGCTCCCGGAGAACTTCGTGGCCCAGGCACCCCAGACCGACGCGCGGTTCGTCTTCCTGGCCGGCATGGACAACCTCTGCTTCCTGCCCGAGAGCCAGGAACGCACTTTCGAGTTCTTCCAGGCCCACAGACCCGGCAAGGATTCGTTGCACCTCATTCCCGGCTACGGCCATCTGGACGTCTTCTTCGGCGCCAGGGCGTGGCGGGACACCTTCCCGATCATCGTCCAGGAGCTGAACTCATGAACAACGTCAACCAGCTGCTCGCATCCCTCCTCAAGCTCATGCCGTCGCCCCTCCCCCGCCGGCAGATTGACCTCACCGGCCAGTACGCAAAAGTGGACGGGATCAAGTACGTCATGCCAGTCAATTCGGACGACTCACCCGTGCTCATGGCGGCCTTCCCCATCAATAAACGCGCCGCCGCAGCGCTGCTCCCCGGAACGGAAATGCGGCCTTTCGGCCTCGGCGGCAAGGGGCTGCTGGTGGTCACCGTGGTCAACTACAAATCGACGGACATCGGCAAATACATCGAATATTCCCTGGCCATCGCCATCACCCACGGCAGCCGGCCCGTGCCGCCAATCCTGCCGCTCATTTTCCAGAAGACGTTCAAGCTCGGCCAGTTCGTGGTGGACCTGCCCGTCAGCACCGAAATCTCGGTCAAGGGCGGCAAGGGAATCTGGGGGATGCCCAAGCACCAGGCCAACCTCGATTTCGTCGTCACTGACCAAACTGTTTCGGCCCAATACGACCAGGACGGAAAGCTGGGCTGCTACATCGAAATCGAACGGCCCGAGCCGGCCGGACTCCCCTTGAAGTTGGCTGCCTCCAACTATTGCGCCTTCCGCGGGATGCTCTGGAAGTCGGATATCTACTTCGAAGCCACCGGGGACATCGCCCTTGGCAAGGAGGCCAAGGCTCGGCTCATCCTGGGTGACGCTCCCGGCGTCGCGCCCTTGAAGACCCTCCAGATAGAACCGAAACCGGTCTTCACCGCATGGCTTCCGGAAGCACATGGAGTCTTGGACGACCACTACGAGGCGTGGTTCCTCACGGCAACGACGGAAGCAGAAGCGGCAGCCCTCCGCGGCGGAGACATGATGGACAGCGTGGTAGGCCTTGGCCAAAGCCAGGAGTGGCTGGCACCCCCGGACCGCTCCCGCCCAGGCGTACGGCAATCGGCACAGCAGACGCAGACCGGCMCAGGGCAGGCATCATGAACTGGCTCCTCCTCCTGAACGCCCTGTACTTCCTCTTCGGATCCACCATGTACGTGGGCACCATGTGGGTCCTCAAATGGTTCCTCTACCCCACCTGGAAGTCCCTCTCCCGCGACAACGTGGACATGCACTTCGGCATTCCAACCCGTGCGGCCACGAAATTCTTCACAGTGGTGGTGCCCATCATGTTCGTCTCCGGGGCCATTCTGGTGTGGACGGAATGGGGCAGCATCCGGGTCGTTCCCGCCATCATCTGCCTGCTGGGCATCATCGCACTGACGGTGGTTGGCCAGGGAATCATCATCCCCATCAACATCAGGATCCGCGGCGGCGATTTCAAGGACGACGCCGAACTCCGCCAACTGCTGCTGCGCTGGATGTTCCTCAACGACATCCGCTTCTACGTCTCCACCCTCACCTGGCTCTCCATGGTCTGGCTGCTCGTAGACCGCGGCAGACTACTGGCAAGCTACTTGTGAGGTTCCCATGAGCACCGCGCACCCACAGCCGCACCCGCGCCCGCACAAAGAACACGCTCCCGGGGTCCTGAATTGGGCCACCGCCGATCCGTTGCGGGCCGTCCTGTCCGCCATCGCCATCATCACCGTCTTTTCCGGGGCAGCGCAAATTCCGTTCGGGGCGGCCATTCTCCAGCTGATCGGGGCAGAGCCAACCCCGGAGGCGCACCAACTCTTCGGCACCGTAGGGATGTTCATGGTGGTGGTAGGCGGACTGCTCCTGCACACCCTGCTCAACCCCGTAGCTTCGCACGAAGTAGTCCTGTGGTCCGGAGTGCAGAAGGCAGGCGCGTTCACCGCCGTCGGGATCGGAGTCCTGAACGGCGTCTTCGCGCCACTGGCGCTGACGGTGGCCTTCTTTGATCTTGCGACGGCGGTACTCTGCTTCATCTATTGGCGAGGCCTTGCGTCCGCCGGGAGTAGCGTTGCAGGGAGGGCTAGGACGTGAAGCGCTCCCTGGTGTTGGCCGGAGGCGGGATGCGCGTGGCTTGGCAGGCCGGAGTGGTGCGGGCGCTCGCGGAAGAAGGGCTCACGTTCGACCATGTGGACGGGACGTCCGGCGGGATATTGACGGCCGGGATGATGCTCTCCGGAGTGTCCCCGGAGGACATGTGCAGCAACTGGTCCGGCGTCAACGTCAAGGACTTCGGCTCGGCCCTCCCCCTGGGCGACTATCTGAAGGGACCGTGGTCCTTGCCTGCCATTGGCGATGCCGACGGCCTCCTCAACAAAGTGTTCCCGGCTCTGGGGATCGATGCTGCTGAGATCCGTCGCCGGGCGGCGGAACCGGGCGCCGTCGGGGGCTCCTTCAACGTGGTGGAGTTCGTGGAAAAGCGCTGCCACGCGCTGGACGCAAGCGAGATCGATCCGGAGCTCATGGCCGCCGGAATGTCGTTGCCCATCTTCCTGACACCGTTGCGGCGGGACGGAAAGATCTGGACCGACGCCGTCTGGGTGCGCGACGCCAACGTCCAGGAAGCGCTGCGGCGCGGTGCTGACGAAATCTGGCTGATCTGGTGCATCGGGAATTCCCCCTATTGGGGCGACGGTCCCCTGGAGCAATACGTCCACATGATCGAAATGAGTGCCATGGGCGCACTCCTTGCGGATTTCGAGGCGGCCAAGGCCATCGGACGCGAGTTTGTGCTCCACGTGGTGCGTCCGGAGCATCCCCTGCCGCTCGATCCCGAGTTCTACCTGGACCGGATCAACGCAGACACCTTGATCGGCATGGGCTACCGGGACGCACGGAAATACCTGGACTCGATGACCAGCGACGGCTTGGCCAAGGATTCTTCCTGTACGGCCATGACCGAGCCTCCTACCGGGGTCCGTTTCAACGACACCCTCCGTGGTGAATCCGGCGGGGAACCGCTGACGTTGACGGCCACCGTGGTGCTGCCCTCCGCCGACGCCGGAGCCGCACCACAGATGTCCGGTTTCCTTGACCACGGGCCGTTCGGAGCCCGCGTTTTCCTCGCCGACGGGCACGTTGAAACCCACGGGGAAAACGTCAGCTACAGGGCGCGAGTAAAGCTCGACGGCGGCTGGCAGGACGTGTCGGTGACCCGCACCTTCCACGACGATCCGGGACCTGACGCGTGGTCCGATTCCCGCCGCGCCCGGCTGGTGGTGGAAGGGCGGATCGATACCGAGGTCAGCATGAGCCTCGGCGACGCCGCAGGGCTCATCGCGTCGGTGGAACCCGTGGGTGCCCACGGGTTCCTTGGCCGGGCCAAAGCGGCGGAGACCTTTGTAGCCAACGGACTCCGGGACCTCCTGCAGAGGTACTGAAACGCGCGTCCTTCCCCGTGTGATCCAGCTCATTACCGGCGGGTAACCATCAGGGAACGGGCGCCTGCGAAATAGCAACAACGGGGAAACACCACCGAAAAACCCAACGCCTACGCTGGGCACAGGCAAGCACCCACAGGTCAATCCAGCGAAGGGACCCACCATGTCCATCACCCCGCCCGCAGACTCCATCCACCTCGTCATCGCAGGAGCCGGGCCCGCCGCCCAGGCGCTCGTGCGTCGGCTGACGGGGGTCAGCACACCCCACAAAAACCGGCAACAGCCGGGAACCGCAACCTTCCACGGCACCATCACCGTCCTGAGCAACCGCGACGATTGTTCCGATGCCCTCCTTGAGCTAGCTGCCCTCCCCCAGGTTTCCGTCCGTTTCGGCCAGGCGGCGAGCTTCATTGATGCCGAGGCGCGCACGGTGACCACCACCGAGGGCATGGAGTTCCCGTACGATCAGCTGGTTGTCGCCACCGGTTCCTCGCCCATGTTTCCGCCGGTCCAGGACGCTGCACGCGGCCTGAGCTACTCCACCATCGACGACGCCGAGCAAATCGGCACCGCGGTCAAGGACATTACCCGGGTCTTGGGCCGTCGCCCGCTCGGAATCCTGGTGGGCACCGGCCCGGCAGCCGGCCAAGCCGAGGCTGTGCTGCGTGCCCGCGGCGTCCGGCCCGTCCGCACCACCTTGCGCCCCGCTGCCGTCATGCCTTCCGTCGCCGGTTCGGTCTTCCCGGCCACCGGGATCGTTTTCGAAGACGGCAGCAGCATGAACGGCGATCTTGTGGTGCTCGCCGAGGAACGGCTCCCCCGTAACGAGCTCGCCGAAAGCGCCGGCCTGCAAACAGCTCCCGACGGCGGCATCAAGGTGGGGCGCGACTTCGCCACGTCCGTGGCGGGCATCTGGGCGATCGGTGACGCCGCCTCCTGGGACGGCATGCGCTTGGGCCTCGTCTTGTCTTCCGATGCCGCCGCGGCCCATTGTGCCGCCCGGCTTGAGGAAGACGCCAGGGTCCGCGCTCCGAGGTCTATACCGTCTGCAGGTTCCGCCGTCGCCGCCGCTTGAGGAGGCCTGAGGAGGCCCGACACCCAGTATTCGCGCCGGTTCAGGGCAGCCTCCACGGCGGCGTGGCAGTGTGGCAAGATGGTCATTTGACGAGCCGCGACCCTTGCGGCACGAAGCCACCGGGCCGCCACGGAAGGACCTCCATGAGCAACCAAGCCTCCACCGCACTGGACAGTAGTGCAAGCATCGCTTCCTACATCGACCACACCCTTCTCAAACCGGAGGCCAGCGAGGCCGAAGTGCGCCAGGTCTGTGCCGAGGCGGCCGAGTACAAGTTCAAATCGGTGTGCGTCAATCCGATTTGGGTTAAGACCGTCACCAAGGCCCTCAAGGGTTCCGGCGTGCTCACCTGCTCGGTGATTGGCTTCCCGCTAGGTGCCACGCCGAGCGACGTCAAGGCCTTTGAAGCGCGTGGTGCCGTGTTGGACGGTGCGGATGAAATCGACATGGTGATCAACATCGCCGCAGCACGAGCCGGGGACAAGGGCGCATTGGTGGACGACATCACGGCCGTAGCGGAGGCAGTCCACGCGGGCGGGGCTATCCTCAAGGTCATCATCGAGACCGCGCTACTTAACGACGAGCAGAAGGTCCTGGCTTGCGAAGCCTCCGTGGAGGCCGGGGCGGACTTCGTCAAGACATCAACCGGCTTCAACGGTGGCGGCGCCACAGTCGAGGACGTTGCCCTCATGCGCAAGACGGTAGGCCCGGACCTCGGCGTCAAAGCCTCCGGTGGCGTGCGTTCCCTGGCTGATGCACAGGCTATGATTGCTGCTGGTGCAACACGTATCGGTGCGAGCTCCGGAATTGCCATCGTCAAAGGTGAACAAGGTTCATCCGCGTACTGAATAGCCCCGCAGCCGCCAAAGTTTTTGAGCCCCCAGGGGCCGAGGAGGAAAGTATGTCCCAGAACGCCACGAGCCAGCCCATCGAAAAAGAGAACAACCTGGGCCAGAGCATTCTGCTCTTCGTGTTCAGCATGGTCCTGTTCCTCGGCGCGATCTATTCGCTGTCCTTCCTGACGCTGAGCAACCCGTGGCCCATGGCCGTGTGCCTCGGCCTGTTTGCGCTCGCATTCTGGATTCCACAGACCATCCTCGGCCGCTCCAACTCGGCAGGCGAAAGCTAAGAAACCAACTGCAAAAGCTGTGGCCCCGGACTTTGGTCCGGGGCCACAGCTATTTAAGTGTGACTCCACTACTTTTGACCTCCTTTCAACGCGAACGACGGCGGCGCGCCCCGAAAAAGGGCGTGTCGCCGTCGTTCCCACCAAAGAAGGTCGGAAATGGTGGTCGAGCCGGTTCGCAAACCAAGTAGTACCACTCGTTTTGACATGGGAAAGACAGGTAACACCACTCGTTGTTAGTTAAACACCCTCCATGCCAGCATTTGGTCATCGAATGAATGGGCAGTCAAAGCAGGATTGGTAATTTGCGAATTCCTTGCCGCTGTTCGCCTGTTCCGGGGAATAACAATTAACAAGGAGTCTCATCATGCGTAAATTGAGCAAAAAAGGAAAGATCTACGCGGCAGCAGCATCAATTGCCCTCGTAGCAGCAAGCGGCGGCGCAGCCTTCGCATACTGGACGAACACCGGTAGCGGTGTCGCCTCGGGCGCAACCGGCACAAATGCGCCGATCACGGTCGTCCAGACCAGCGCCGTCGGCGATCTGAAGCCGGGCGGCGCGCCTCAGGCCTTGAGCGGCAACTTCAACAACGGCAACACCAGCCCGGTTTATGTTGCCAGCGTGACGGCAAGCATCGCTAGCGTCACCCAGGCCGCCGGTGCAGTCGGGGCCTGCGACTCGAGCGACTTCACCCTCGTCTCACCGACGGTGGCCGTCGGCCACGAAGTGGCCAGCGGTATGGGTGTGGGCAGCTGGGGCGGTGCGACGATCGCGTTCAACGACAAGGCCGGCGCCAACCAGGACGGCTGCAAGGGCGCCACGGTCAACCTCACCTACACCAGCAACTAGTCAAGGGCTGGTGGGCCCGCAACGGCCCACCAGCTTGTGCTGTCCTAACAGAACCACGCAGAACAAACCCAGAGGAGGAACCGGTGCCACGCAATCCGGAGCTATTCCGCTCGCCGATCCGCACCGTTCGCACGGGAGCCAAGATGCTCCTGGCAGGCCTCCTTTTGGTGACCTTTACGTCAGGCGTCGTGCTCGCCGCCAATAGCAACGGAAATGGAACCAGCGCCCAAAACCCCGAAAAAGGCATCACCTTACAACTTGCACCTACCAGCAGGTCCGTGACACAGGGGACCTCGGCAAGCTACAACGTCGTGGTCCAGCCCACAGGCGGGTTTACTGGCAACGTCTCACTGTCAATCTCGGGGCTGCCGGCAGGCGCCATAGCAGCTTTTTCTCCCGCCGTCGTAGCCGTCGGGCCAGGATCGGCGTCGGCGGACCTCAACGTGTCCACGACGTCCGCCACGCCCTTGGGAACCTACTCCCTGAGCCTCAAGGGCAGCAGCGGAGCGGTACAGTCAGCCGTCGTCGTCGTTTCCTTGACGGTGACCGCCGGCCAGCATCAGCCGTTCACCATCTCAGGCGGTCCCGCCGAACTCCTGACGCCAGGCTCGGCCGTGTCGATTGATCTTCAGTTGGCAAACCCTAGTAATTCCAGCCTCAACGTCACCGGGCTTACTGTATCCATCACTGGAGTCACCAGAACCGCAGAGGCTGTGGCGAATAACCGGCCATGCAATCCTTCGGACTATGCGGTCACACAATTCAGCGGCAGTTATCCGATCTCTGCCCCGCCAGGCAATTCCTCGCTCTCTAAGAGCGGCATCCTGGCGGCTCGGTGGCCACAGATAAGAATGCTGGACACCTCGCTCAACCAGGACGGCTGCAAAGGCGCAACCATCCAGCTTTCCTACTCCGGAACGGGACAGGGCAACTGAAATGCGGGCAACTGACATGAAAGCGAACAGGTGGATGAAGACCGGCTCCTTGGCCGCGGCCAAGGCGGCTGTGACGGCTGCCTTGCTGAGCCTGGTGCTGGGAGTCGGATCGGCCTACGCCTATTGGTCCACCATTGGGATCGGCAGTGGCTCGGCCGCCAACGGCACCATGCAGACGGTGACCGTGGACGCTTTGGTGGCCGGTGACAGTCCCGCAACCACCCTCGTCCCTGGAGGTAGCGCGGAGGTCATCGTGCGGGCGAACAATCCAAATGCCTTCACTGTGCAGGTGTACAGCTTCATCGCCAACGGAGCCGCTACCGCGGATTCATCCCACCCGCTGTGCACTACCACGGGCGTGACGTTCAACGCCCCGGCCGCGCCACTCACTCCAACGGTGTCCATCCCGGCAAACTCCTCCGTTCTGATCACCCTGCCCGCAGCTGCGTCAATGTCGACGGCTTCGCAATCCAGCTGCCAGGGCGCCGTATTCCACCTTCCAGTGACGATGGCGGTCCGCAAATGAACAAGCCCAAGCACTCTGCAGGCCGCGGATACAGGCACGCACTCCACCGTCGCGTGACGTGGACGCTCCTGGCAGTGCTCTTCATCTCCTGGGGCGGCCCGGCAGCCAACGCCTTCTGGCAATCGCTGAGCAGCAGCAATTTCGGTGCAGCCAAAGCAGACACCATGCCGCAAGGCGGCGCACCGGCAGGCTCATTGAGCGGCACCAATGTCACGGTCAGCTGGGCTGCCGCCACCACAGCGAGCGGACACGCAGTGGCGGGCTACACCGTGGCCCGCTACTCGGCTCCTTCCGGCGGTACCAAGGTCGCCGCTGGAGGAGGCTGCACGGGGACGGTATCCGGCTTGGGCTGCATCGAGCAAAGCGTCCCCGACGGAACCTGGTATTACACCATCACGCCGATAATCTCACTCTGGACGGGTGCCGAAAGCGCGCGGAGCGCGGGCATATCCATCGATACGACTCCGCCAACCGTCAGCGTTGCGTCAATATCTCCGACGCCGAACGCGGCGGGTTTCAACAACACCAGCCCGGTGACCGTGAACCTCAGCGCCGTCGACAACCCGGGCGGCTCCGGCGTCGCGACCATCAAGTACACGATCGACGGCGGCAGCACGGTGACCGTCAACGCGGCCACAGCGGCAGTGAATGTCAGCGGCGAGGGCACCCACAGCGTCTCCTACTTCGCCTCGGACGCCGCAGGGAACACCAGCACTCCGAAGACCCAAACGGTCAAGATCGATACCATCGCGCCGGATCGCCCCTCGATCTCTGCACCGGCATGGGTGAACAACGCCAACAAGAGCAACGTTCTCGTGACTGGCACGGCGGAGGCAGGGGCCTCAGTAACCCTCACGGTCACAGACTCCGGCGGTACAAACTCGACCAGCCAGACCGTCACGGCCAACGGATCCGGTGCTTGGAGCACTAGCGGCCTAAGCCTCGCAAATCTGAATGACGGAACCATCTCGTACAGCGCCGTGGCCAAGGATGCTGCTGGCAACACGAGCCAGCCAACCACGGTTGCCTTGTCCAAGGACACTTTGGCTCCAACGGTTTCATCCATAACGATGGCCAATGGCAAATCGTCGGGCGTAGCCGATAAGGGAGACACGCTCACCATCGTCTTTTCCTCGGATATGGACGCACACACCCTGTGCAGTGCCTGGGATTCAACGTCAGCCACCCACTCCGCCACGGGCACCGTCAGCATCAGCGCCGCCAATGACACACTGACACTGACCAGCGGCGGAAGCTGCTTGGTTCCTGCTTTCGGAAGTGTGCTTCTCAACGGGGACTACAACTCGAACGCCAGCCAGGCCCGGACGTTCTCAGCCCCGATCACCTGGACCCAATCCACCGGGACACTCGTGATCACGCTCAACGACAACGGCACAAACGGAAGCAAGGGTAGCGGCGTCCCCTCGAGCCTGCCTGTTTACACCCCACCGGCAGACGCCGCGGATATCGCGGGCAATCCCCTGACAGGTACCTTCACCGCCGGGATCGCCTCCGGATTCTAGGGATCCACTGTCAACCGGCCAGGCCCAGCAAGAGGGCCTGGACGGCTGGCCACTGGCTTCGGATCAGCGTCCAGGCCGCCAAGCCAAGCCCAACCATGGCATAGCCGCCCACCGGAATCAGGACAAGCCATTCCCGACGCGAACCGGCTTTGCCGAGAAGAGGGATGGAGAATGCGCCGTTGGCCCGCCAGATTCCGCTGACGAAGGGCAGTTTGCGCCAGAATTTCGGCGGCTTGATGACGATGGGCCACAGCAGCGGTACTCCCCCGGTGGTGATCATGTCACCCACAATGTGGACAACTACGCCGGCCAGCATGGAGAGGGGCAACCAGCTCCACTGGTGCGGCGCGAACCACGTCACCAGTGCGGCCATGGCAAGGGCGAAGACCCAATTGACGAGCCAGCCGGAATTCGGGAACAGCTTGAGGGCCTTGGCGGCCAGGTTGATCATGAACATGCACAAGAGTCCGGCACCCACGGACAGACGGCCCACCGGAGTATCCAGCTGGAACTGGGCAGCCATGGCCGCGAGCACCACAAAAGCCGAGGCGCCAAGCAATGAATGGGTTCCCTGCCGGTGGCCCCCGCTGGCCTTCTCGATCCCGACGGCGATCACGTTGGACAGCGGCGGGAGCGAGTGGGCGATGGTGCTTGAGCGGTGGTCCCAGTCGCACACCAAAGCAGTTCCCGCCGTCGTCATCGCTCCGATGAGGACCCCAGTAGCGTCCAGCGGGTACCAGCCCAAGGCGTACGGGCCGGTTGAAGCAATAGCTATCCACGCCGCGGCCCCGGACGCGGCGTGGTGTCCTCCCATCATCGGTTCAGCCTGCGGTCTGCGAAGCGCTGGTTGTCGGCGAAGCCGAGAAGAAGATAGCTTCGATCACGGTGTTGGCCCACTCCAGGATTTCGGCGTCCTGCAGGTCGCGGCCGCCGATCCTCGCCGTCTTGGGCTTGGGAATCAGCACGGAGTCGAGGGCTGGTTTGACCTGCGAGCCCGGGTACATGCGGTTCAATCGCATGACCTTGGACTCGGGCAACTGTGCGGGAGAGAAGCGGATGAAATTGCCTTGGAGCGCGACGTCGGACAGCCCGGATTCGCGGGCACCTACCCGGAAGCGGGCGACGGCGATCAGGTTCTTCGCGGGCAGCGGTGGCTCACCGTAACGGTCCACGAGTTCGGCCAGCACCTCGTCGATGGCCTCGTTCGTGATGGCGGCGGCCAGCTTCCGGTAGGCCTCAAGCCGCAGGCGTTCGCCTGGCACGTAATCGTGCGGCAAGTGGGCATTGACAGGAAGCTCGATCTTCATCTCGGCCGCCTTCTCTTCGGCCTCGCCACGGTATTCGGCCACTGCTTCACCCACCAAGCGGATGTAGAGATCGAAGCCGACCCCTTGGATGTGCCCGGACTGTTCCCCGCCCAGCAAGTTGCCGGCACCGCGGATTTCAAGGTCCTTCATGGCCAACTGCATGCCGGCCCCGAGCTCGTTGTGGGCCGCGACGGCTTTCAGCCGTTCAAGGGCCACCTCGCCCAATGGCTTCTCCGAGGGATACAGGAAGTAGGCATAGGCCCGTTCGCGTCCACGGCCTACGCGGCCGCGCAACTGGTGGAGCTGCGAGAGGCCGTACTTGTCCGCGCCGTCCACAATCAGGGTGTTCGCATTGGAAATATCCAGGCCGGTCTCAATGATGGTGGTGCAGACCAGGACGTCAAAGCGCTTCTCCCAGAAGTCCACGATGATCTTTTCCAGGCGGCTCTCGGACATTTGCCCGTGCGCCACTTCAACCCGTGCTTCTGGAACGAGTTCCCGGATCTGGGCGGCGATGCGCTCAATCGAGGACACGCGGTTGTGGACGAAAAAGACCTGACCCTCGCGCATCAGTTCACGCCGGATCGCTGCGGAGGTCTGCTTGTTGGTGAACGGGCCGACATACGTCAGCACCGGGTGCCGCTCCTCCGGGGGCGTGGCCAGGGTGGACGTTTCGCGGATACCCGTAAGGGACATTTCCAAGGTACGCGGGATGGGAGTGGCGCTCATGGCGAGGACGTCCACGTTGGTGCGCATCTTCTTGAGGGCTTCCTTGTGCTCCACGCCGAAGCGCTGCTCCTCATCCACGATCACCAAGCCAAGATCCTTGAACTCGAAGTCCTTGGACAGCAGTCGGTGGGTGCCAATGACCACATCCACGGATCCGTTCTTGACGCCCTCCATGGTCTCCTTGGATTCCTTTGCGCCCTGGAAACGGGACAGCGGCTTGACGCGCAGGGGGAAGCCGGAGAAGCGCTCGGTGAACGTTTCATAGTGCTGCTGGGCGAGCAACGTGGTGGGAACAAGGACCGCAACCTGCTTGCCGTCCTGGACGGCCTTGAAAGCGGCACGGACGGCGATCTCGGTCTTCCCGTAGCCGACGTCGCCCGAGACCAGCCGGTCCATGGGGATCTCGCGTTCCATGTCGGCCTTGACCTCGTTGATGGTGGTCAGCTGGTCCGGCGTCTCGACGTACGGGAAGGCTTCCTCAAGCTCCCGCTGCCACGGCGTGTCCGGCGCGAAGGCGTGCCCGCGCGAGGCCATGCGTGCCGAGTACAGCCGAATGAGCTCGCCCGCGATTTCCTTGACAGCTTTACGCGCTTTGGACTTGGTGCTCGCCCAGTCCGCCCCGCCCATCTTGCTCAACGACGGGGTATCGCCCCCGACATAGCGGGTCACTTGGTCCAGCTGGTCCGTGGGCACGAAAAGCCGGTCGCCGGGGGCACCTCGCTTGGATGCCGCGTACTCTAGCACGAGGTACTCGCGAAGACCGGCGTCTCCCCCGGAAGGACCAGCAGAGGAGCCCGCGACCTTGCGCTGGATCAGCTCCACGAACTTCCCGATCCCGTGCTGTTCGTGGACCACGAAGTCACCGGCGTGCAGCTGGAGGGGGTCGACGGCGTTGCGCCGCTTGGAGGGCATGCGTCGCATGTCCTTCGTGGATCCGGCGGACGTGCGACCCAGGAGGTCCGCTTCCGTGAGCAGCCCCAGTTTGAGGCCGTCCAGGACAAAACCGCGTCCGACGGCGGCAGTGGTCACCTCGATGATGCCGGCCTGCGGTTCGTGGGCCAGGGATTCGACACGGGAGCACGGGATATCGGCATCATGGAACAACTCGGCGAGACGCTGGGCCGGACCGGGTCCGTCCGTGGCCACCACGATCCGCCATTGGTCACGCACGTGGGAACCGATGAATTCGAGCATCTCCGCGACATCGCCCTGGTAGCCGCGCGGTTCACGGGCGTGCAGGTTCAGGACGTCGATATCGAGGACAAGTTCTTCGTCGGTCGCCAAGGAGGTGATGGACCACCAGGAGACGCCGTGGGCCAGCGCCGCGCTGCGCGTATCAGTCAGGGATTGGAAGCTTGCCTCGTGGAGGCTGGCGGCCGCATGCGAGGCCAGATCAAGGGGCGCGGTCCCGCCGTCGGACGCTGTGGACCAAGCCGCCTCCAGGAACTCCTCATTGGTGGCCGCGAGGTCGTGCGCGCGGGTGCGGACCTTCTCCGGTTCGATGACCACACCGATGGAACCGGCCGGTAATTGGTCCACGAAAGGCACCATGGCGTCCACCAGGACCGGAGCCAGGGACTCCATGCCCTCGACGGCGATGCCGCCCGCGATCTTTTCCAACATGTCCGCGGCGGCTGGCATGTCGGCCTTGAGCTTGGCGGCCCGGGACATGACCGAGGGCGTGATGAGGATTTCCCGGCAAGGCGGGGCATGCAGTTCGGTGGGGTGATGCACGGCCGGACCGGAGAGCGACCGCTGGTCGGCCACCGCAAACCAGCGCATCTGGTCCACCTCGTCGCCGAAGAATTCCACCCTGATCGGGTGGTCCTCGGTGGGTGGGAAAACGTCTAAAATACCGCCCCTGACGGCGAATTCACCACGGTGGGTAACCATGTCCACGCGCGAATAGGCAGCGTCGGCAAGGCGGCGTACCACGTCGCTGAAGGGCATTTCCTGCCCCACCTTCAACGTCACCGGGACCAGTTCTCCAAGGCCGGCCACCACCGGCTGGACCACGGCGCGAACCGGTGCCACCACCACCCGCAGGGGACCCGCCGTCGAACTCTCCGGGTGGGCCAGGCGGCGGAGCACGGAGAGCCTGCGGCCCACCGTGTCCGAGCGTGGGGAGAGCCGTTCGTGCGGCAGCGTCTCCCAGCTGGGAAAGGCCGCCACGGAATCCGCGGGGAGGTAAGCCGCCAGCGCCTCGGTCAGGTCCTCCGCTTCGCGGCCCGTGGCCGTCACCGCCAACACCACCGCGCTGCCCTCAGGATCCCGGGAGGCCAGGCCGTCGGCCATTTCGGCGAGCAACGCCGCCCTCAAGCCTGCGGGGGCGCTGATCTGGTAGTCGCTGCTGCGTTCGCTGAACGCGCGTGCTGCCTCCGGCCTGACCCGCGCGAACGTCCGATCCTCGCCCAGGGCACGCCGCAAACCATCGAGACACGCACCGGTGCCTGTGCGGTCGATTCCGGAGTTGACCGCGGACGGCTGGCCTTTGGGGCTCATGGATGGCTCTCCTGGGGTGGGGAATGCAGCACGAAAACCCGAAATTCTCTCGAATCCCGGGGCGTTCCTAGCCTACCCCGCCCACCCCGTAGGATGTTTGGGAGCCGCAAGAGCTTTCAACCGAGATATTCCACGGAGGACCCCCATGGCCTTGAACGCATCCACCACCCTGCCCCACGGCGTCGCGCGCGTTGCAGCCACGTTCGTTGATGAAGCCTTCCTGCGTCACACCAGCGAGTACGTCGGCGGCACCTTGGAATCGTTCCAGATCGACGGCGACACCGCCGGCGCTTTCACCACCACCACGGTCCGGACCCTGCCCACCACGCGCCTGCCGGAAATCGCCCGGAAATTCGTGGGCGAGAATCTCACCGTCACGCAGACCGAAAAGTGGGAGGCCCCAACGGCCGACGGTTCCCGCACCAGCAACATTTCGCTGAAGATCTCCGGCGCCCCGCTGGATGTCACTGCAGTGCAGCGTCTCGTGGCCGAGGGCGGCAACACCCGCGTTGAGCTTGAGGGCAACGTCACGTCATCGGTTCCGTTCCTCGGTGGCAAGATCGCCGACGCGGCCGAGCCGATGGTGGGCAAGGCGCTCAACATCCAGGCACAGCAGGCCGAGGCCTGGCTCGAAAGCCACTAGCGTGCAGTTGGGACCGGTCCTCGCCACTGTGCTGATCGTCGCCGGCGCTTGGTCGCTCATCGTGTGGCCGCAGTTCCTGCGGCGCGTCATAGCGGACCCCCGTGCCCGCGACGCCAACGGGAAAGCCACCAAGTTCCTCACGGTCCACGTCGTCCTGGTCAGCATTTCCATGGTGTTTGGACTCGCGACGGCGGTCATCGGAGTAGCGGGCCTGCTCACGTAACGCTTCTTCCACACCCAGCTGACTCGCAGTCGGTGTCGTTCTGGACACTCATAGCGACGCCTACTGTTAGTTAGTTGGGTCCCTCGGCGGGGCAGCACTCCCTTCGGCTAAAGTGGAAGTCAGGTGCGCCGGGAAGTCTGGTCGGCAACAGTTTTGTCGACCCCAAGCTTCCCAACCTCCACAGGAGCCATCATGGCGAACAGCCCGCACCCGGCTGCCCCTTCCAAGGTTTTCAGCCGCTCGAGCTTCCCCGAGTACCAACGCATCCTGGCCATCCTTCGCACCGAAACCGTTGGCGGCGCACTTTTGCTCGCAACCACGGTTGCCGCCCTCGTCTGGGCAAATTCTCCCCTTGCCGACGGCTATTTCACTCTGCGCGACGTCAAGATCGGCTACGCCCCGTGGCACCTGGAATTGAGCCTGGGCCATTGGGCGTCCGATGGGCTCCTGGCCGTGTTCTTCTTCATCGCCGGGCTGGAGCTGAAGCGCGAATTCGTGGCCGGCGAATTGCGAAAGCCTGCAAAGGCGATCGTCCCGGTAGCGGCAGCCGTCGGCGGCGTGGCCCTGCCCGCGCTCATTTACGTTGCCCTCAACCTCGGTTCGGGCGCCGAAACCCTCAAGGGCTGGGCCATACCCACGGCCACGGACATCGCCTTCGCCTTGGCCGTCCTTGCCGTCATTAATACGCACCTGCCAGCGGCGTTGCGCACGTTCCTGCTGACGCTGGCCGTGGTGGATGACCTGATCGCCATCGGCATCATCGCGTTTTTCTATTCGAGTGGCCTTGAGCCGCTCCTGCTCCTGGCCGCCGCCGTGCCGCTGGCCCTCTTTACCTTTCTGGTCCAGAAGCGCGTCCGCAGCTGGTACCTCCTGCTCCCCCTTGCCGGGGCCACGTGGGCCTTCGTCCATGCTTCGGGCATCCACGCCACCGTGGCCGGGGTCCTGCTGGCCTTTGCCGTACCCGTTGTGACCTCGGGAAAGAAGGGCGAGCCTGCGGCCGGACTCGCTGAAAGTTTCGAACACCGGCTGCGTCCCTTGTCGGCAGGCTTTGCCGTGCCGGTGTTCGCCTTCTTCTCTGCTGGCGTGGCTTTGGGCGGCGCGGAAGGCCTGGGAACTGCCTTTCGGGATCCGGTGGCTGTAGGCATTGTGCTCGCCCTGGTGGTGGGCAAGACGGCGGGCGTGTTCGGCACCACGTTCCTCTTCACCAAGACCACTCGCGCACGGCTCGACGATGGCCTCACGTGGATCGACGTCGCCGGGCTCGCCATGCTCGCGGGCGTCGGCTTCACCGTTTCCCTCCTCATCGCCGAGCTCGGCTTCGGCTCCGGTTCCCCGCACGACGACCACGCGAAAGTGGCCATTCTGGCCGGTTCCCTCGCCGCGGCGGTGCTGGCCGCCGTCGTGCTCAAAGCCCGCAACGGGCACTACCGCCGCGTGGCGCGGGACGAGCAGAGGGACGACGACGGCGATGGCGTGCCGGACGTCTTTACCCGCGCCTGAGGCGCCCGGTCCACATACGAGTAGCCGACATTGCAAATCGAGTATTGCCGTTTGCAAGTGGGGTGGTTGGCACGCTATTTGAGCCCCATTGGCAGGAATACCTTGCTGCTATGGACGCGAATAGTATGGAACGAGTGTGGCATGGGGCCCACAGGAAGGCCCAAGCGAAGAACTGGTCGTTGTACTTCGTCTGGGCGGTTCTCGGTCTCATGTCGATTTCGGTGCTCATCGCAGCGGTACCCAAGTGATGCGATGGCGATGCCAACGGTACACAAAAGCTCGGACCGGCTTTCGCGGGTCCGAGCTTTTCTCTGGCTCTGCGTTCCCACGTCGTGCGGCGCGTTCCCACGTCGTGCGGCGCGTTCCCACGTCGTGCGGCCAAGCCCAGCCGTCATCGGCCCAGCTTGACTGAGTTCCAGCCTTTGCCTCAGCGGATCGCGCCCGTAAGGGCGGCAAGAATGGTTACCGCAACGAGGGCGAGCAACAATCCCACAACCACAATTTCCGCCCTGCGGACCCGATGCTGGCTCCGGCGCCATTCGCGCCTGCTCTCCAAGGTGACCATGGTTCGAGGCTAAGTCCGGCCTGCGAGTCCGCAATAGAGTGGACACTACTCGACGTCGGCCTGCCTCGCTAGAGAGCTTCGGACACCCCTTGATTGGCCTCGGCTTGGCGCAACGCGTCTTCCGCAGCCACCCATGCGAGCATGGCGCACTTTACCCGGGCCGGGTACTTGGCGACCCCGGCCAACGCGGCAGCATCCTGCAGCAGTTCCTCATCCGCTTCCAGTTTGCCGCGCGAGCGCATCAATTCGCGGAAATGGTCAATGGTCCGGCGGAGGGACGCCGGGGACATGCCTGGTGCCATTTCACTGAGTATGGACGCTGACGCCATCGAAATTGCACAGCCATCGCCATTCCAGTGAATTTCCGTGACGGCCTGTCCGTCTCCGGCGGTGCCGACACTGAGCCTCAGGGTGATTTCGTCCCCGCAGATGGGATTGAGCTGGTGACTCTGCCCTGTGCCGACCGAACCCGCGGTGCCGACCGAACCCCCTGTGCCGACCGAACCCCCTGTGCCGACCGAACCCCCTGTGCCGACCGAACCCCCTGTGCCGACCGAACCCGCTGCGGCGGCCGGCAGTTCAGCCAGGTCTCCCCCGCTGCGGATCTTGGAGTGCTCCAGGATCAGCTGTTGGTACAAGGAGTCCAGACCACTCATGACGTGGCCCCCGAAGCCGTTACTCCGAAATAGGGCCGGATCTTGGCAACCGCCTCAACCAGCAGGTCGACCTCCTCGGACGTCGTGTAGAGGTAGGTACTGGCCCTGGTGGAGGCAGTCAGGCCCAGCCTGCGGTGCAGGGGCTGCGCACAATGGTGGCCCACCCGGACAGCGATGCCCAGATCGTCGAGGTACTGCCCGACGTCGTGCGCGTGCACTCCGGCGACGTCGAACGCGGCAAGCCCGGTCCTTTCTTCTCCTGGCTCGGGACCCAACACTCGCACGCCTTGGATGGCGCTGAGGCCAGTGACAAGCCTTTGGCCAAGCTCCGCCTCACGAAGGGCCACCCGCTGCATCCCTGTCTCGCTGAGGTAATTCACCGCCGCAGCCAAGGCCACAGCCTGCGAAATAGGCTGCGTTCCAGCCTCGAAACGCTGGGGAGCGGGCAAATACCGGGCTTGCTCCATCGTCACCGTGGTGATCATGGAACCACCAGTCAGGAAAGGTGGCATCGCGTTAAGCAGTTCGCTCCGCCCGTAGACCGCGCCGATTCCCGTAGGTCCCAGCATTTTGTGGCCGGAAAATACGGCGAAGTCAACGTCCAGGGCCTTGAAGTCCAGGGGGAGGTGCGGCGCGGACTGGCAGGCGTCCAGGACCACCAAGGCACCTACTTCCCGGGCCATCTGGACCAGTACGTCCACCGGGTTGATGTTGCCGAGTACGTTGGACGTGTGGGTGAAGGCCAGGATCCTGGTTCGCGCGGTCATCAGGCGCGATGCTTCCTCGAGCCGCAGCGCACCGGCGTCGTCAAGGGGAATGTACTTGAGGGTGGCGCCGGTCCGCCGGCACAGTTCCTGCCAAGGGATCAGGTTGGCGTGGTGTTCCATTTCGGTGACAAGCACTTCGTCCCCACGCTTGAGGGCAAAGCGCTCGGCTTCCGCGCCTGCCTGGCCCACGCTGGCGTTCGAAAAAGAATAGGCCAAAAGGTTCAGGCCCGCAGTGGCGTTCGCGGTCCAGATCAGCTCATCATCCTGCACGCCCACGAAACGCGCCACGGTGGCCCGCGCGTCTTCGAAAGAGTCCGTGGCTTCTACAGCGAGGTGGTGGGCACCGCGATGGACCGCGGAGTTTCGTTGCTCATAGAATTCCTGCTCCGCCTCCAGCACACTCCGGGGGTTCTGCGAGGTGGCACCCGAGTCCAGATAGACCAGCGGCTTGCCATTGATCTCCTGCTCAAGAACGGGGAAATCATTGCGGATGCGACGGACTTCATCGTCATCGAGTGCGGAAACCTGGGCATCTCCCCACGCGGGGGTGGAAACCATCGTCAAAACCGGTGCTCCTTGATAGGAATACGTGGCAATCGCCAGCGGCTGACCGCCAGGAGTGGCGGCGTCACCTAGTAATTGTCCCACCATTTGGCTTCGCTGCCTCATCCGCGGAGCTACGCAGCCTACTCCTCCGGCTTCGCCAACTCGTCCCAGAGTTCAGAGAGCTTCTGCCGCCGCGAAACTCCGAGCTTCCCGTAAACCCGCTGAAGGTGCGCGTTGACAGTGTTCACTGCGATACCCAATCGAGCGGCTACTTCCGCGCTGCTCAGCCCGGAGGCCACCAAGGCAGTCACCTCGCGTTCACGCTGGGAAAGCTTGACGACGCCGGGAAGGATGGAGGACCCGGCCTCCGGGCCCTCCGCGTCGGGTTCGTCATAGGCAAACACCTCCTCGTGGTCGAAAGCCCGGTCTTGTTGGGGCTCACCCGTGATTGCTTCTTGTGTTCCCAGCCCTGGTCTTTGTCCCATTTCTTGTCCTGCTTCCTGTCCCGACGGCACTCCAGACTCGACACTCCACACAACTTCGGACACCCCTGGCCCCACCTGCCGGTAGCCACGGCTGCCGGTACGTGCGGCCAGGCCCAGGTTCAGCATTTCGAGGGCCCGGTGTCCCTTCTTGGCAGCCGAACCCGCAAGTTGCAAGAGCTTCCTGTGTGAATGTTCCGCACCAACCAGCACTGACCGTGCCGCGGATGAATAGCTTTCGGCGAGCTGCGACGCAAGATAGTTTCCTGAACTTCGGCGCGAATCGTAGGCCGCCAGGGCGCGACGTACCTGGTTGACATCGCCCAGCAACCACGCGGCCGCGGCAAGTCCCCCGAGGGCCGGTGGCAGAAGCCCATCGGGGTCGGCTTCGTCCAGCCGGGCCTTGGCCTGGCGGAACTGTTCACAAGCCAATTCCAGGCTCCCCTGCCTGGCAAACACCAGTGCCCTGTAGAGGTGGGCCGCCCCACCGAAATAGCTCATCCGGTTGCTGTAGCTGGAACTGCCGGCGCAGAACATTTCGGCACCACCCCATTGTCCGCGCCAGATCAAATTCGATCCGTGGATGGTCAGCACAGTGGACAGGAAGTCCACCGGGCACCGTGGCAGCCTCCCCAAACTTTCGAGGGCCGACGTCGAGAGTGCGACGGCGTCCGAGAACCGCCCGCTGACAGCCAGCCCTTGGGAGACGAGCGCCATCAAAAGCACGGCGGCCTGGGTAGGCGGTGGCGGCTCGCGCTCGGAACGCAGCCCAGGGTCGAGCAATTGGCTGCGGCAAAGCCTTTGGAACAGCTCACCACTGGCTGAAGGCCAGCTACCGTTCTGCGCATCGAGGTACAGCTGGAGGACATCCAGTTCGTCCCGGACGGCCGCCTGGTCAAGATAGGCCGGCTCGTCCGGCTGGACTGCTGCGGCGGCAGCCTCCAACCGCCGTCGGGCATCCTGTAGGACCGCCTGCAGCACCTTTGCCCCCGGAGAAGTCGGCAAAAGGGCATGCAACAGCAGCCACACGGCCTGGGCGAAGTCCATTGTCAAGACGTCAGGGGTATTGGCAACCAGACCCTTCAGGACTGTGACAGCCCCGGGGAAATCCCTTGTTTGATAGAGGGCCCTTGCCAGCTCCAGCCCGGCAACCAGTCCGAGTTCCGGCGCTCGCACCGCATCCGCGGACCGCCGGGCCCGCCGGTTATCGTGAATGTCGTTCGCCGCAATGGCCACGGCCAGCAGATCAGCGTCTGGCACCGGCAAACCGCTTTCCTGTTCGAAGTCCACCCGACGGAACAGCGTCCAGAGCGAGTCATCAGCAGCCGGGGCGGAGATCTCGTAGATGCTTCGCCGAAACGCCAGGATCCGGGCAGGTCCCAGCTGCTGCCGGGCAAGCCTCCCTTCGATGCCGTGACTGAGGGAAGCCGTTTCCCGGGTGTCCTTCTGGACACGGATGGTTCCGTCGCCCCGGAGCGCTTCGATAGCCCGCTTTTGGACAAGCTGTTCAAGGATGGCCATTGGTATCGGCTCCCCCGCTGCCAGGAGGTCCACCACCTGACGCTGCGGCACGGAGTAACCCTCAAGCCGGTGCCGGGTCAATTCGAGGGCTTGCGAACCGTCCAGTCGGATCGGTCCGGACAGCATCCAGGAATCAGCCTGTTCCACGATCTCTCCGCGCGCTGCGGCTTCGTCCAACAGCAACTTCGCGGTCTGCAAGTTCCCCCCGGTGAGGGCATGGATGTCCCGGACCAGGCTGCGCGCGGCGTGCCCGCCGAGACGGTCATCGAGGAATTCGCGAAGCTGCTCCGGCGTGAGGTCGTCGAGGGTCACCACCGAAAGCTGGCGTGAAACGACGGACTCCATCAATTCCATCCTCAACGGCCGGTCTGAGCGGTGGGTGGCAATCATGCGGATGTCCGGTTCAACAAGGAGCTGGCTTAAGAGCCAAAGGGACATGTCGTCCAGGAAATCGATGTTGTCCAGGACGAGCAAGGCCGGGGATCCGGCTGCCGAAGCGGCGCGCACTGCCTTGCGGCAAGCCGCCACAATGGAACCGGGCCACACTTTGGAGCGGGCCGGCAGCTCGGGAACAAGTGCCATGGCGATTCCAAACGGGATCTCCGCGAATGACTCGGAGACGTTGTGGGCAATCACGCTGAACGACCCGCGCAGCACTGAAGCCGCGGCGTCCAAGAGAGTAGTCATTCCCGAACCACTCGGGCCTGAGATGACTATCCCGGCTGGCTCCGGCCCTGACAGGGCAATAACAATCTCTTGAAGCTCTGCTGCCCGAATGATCGGGGGCGAGGTCTGGGTCCCTTCAGTATCGTCCATGGTCCTGTCTCATCTTTGGGCCGCCGGACACGTGTTCCTGACGGCCGCGGCACGGACCGGTGTCATTTCCAAACGTTACCCGCGGGTTTCTGTCCTGGATTGAGTGGTAACTACTTGGTTTTCCAGGGCTACTTGCACGAAATCCTCGAGCTTCCACGCGGCCTTTGGAGGGAGTTCCTGCCTCGACTCCTGACCAAATGTGTGGCCGCTGTTACCGTCCTGTGATCTGACTGTGTAAGCTGGTCTCGCAAGAGCAAGTTCAGGCTGGCTACTTCTGGGGAGTCGGAGCGCAGCCTATTTCGAAACAGCTCTGTCGTGGCACACCCCTTGGCCGTGTACGACCCTGCGGCCTTTTTGCCTGCAGATCGCCTTACCCGATTGCCTCGGTCTCATATGTCCATGTCCCCAACAGATATGTCACCCATAATATGAAACACCTGTTCACAGCACTCATCGCCGTGTTGCTCCTGGCCTTCGGCGGCCTGGCAACCATTTCAGCCGTCCAATCCTCACACAACACCTCTTCCTGGAGCGGCGACCGCGCGTCCAAGACGCCTTCCGCTTCCTCCACCCCCAAGCGAACATCGACTCCGACGCCGACGCCGACGCCGAGCAACGTTCCGGCCGCGACGCCGTCGAGCCAGCCCGCCGCGGCCACGCCGTCTTCGGCAGCAACAGCCGCCAGTGCACCCGTTGCGGCGCCTGCCCCCCTCCCAGCGACGGGCGGTACCTACCCGCTGCACACCAACATCGTGAGCACCAGCTTCTGGGTTGGGGAAATCTTCAACGCGAGCCTCTCGGATGGCTCCCAGGTCTGCTCCACGTTCAACGGCCAGTGGGCCCTCCAGCACACCGGCGTCAACCTCGGAACCACCCCCATGAGCGCGAGCGGCTGCCCCGGCAGCCCCTACGGCGGTTGCGACGGTGTCAGCTCCGGCACAGGCACGAGTTTCAAGTGCGTCACTGAAAAGCGCGTGGCCAGCAATGGATACTTCCCGTTGCACCAGCCCAAGCCTTTGCAGAACCCGTTCTACCTGGACCTGCCTTACGACGACGTCAACGACAGCGTGGCCTTCGCTGAGCGCTGCAAGGTTATTCCGTGGGCTGCCGCAGACAACGCCGCAACCGGCGTCAACCACTGCGCGGACTCGAACTACAGCTACATGAAGAACGCCTGGGTCCAGATCACCGGCCCCAATGGCAGCGTCTGCTACGGACAAGTTGAAGATGCGGGCCCCTCCAGCGGTTCCCTCTACCATGACTCCGCCTACGTGTTCGGCGCGAACAACGCCCGTCCCGCCAACAAGCAGTTCTCCGGCGACCCGAGCCAAGGCGCCGGCATGGACGTGTCCCCGGCACTGAACGGCTGCCTCGGCTTCGCTGAGTTGGACGGGGACAACGACCATGTTTCCTGGCGTTTCGTGGACCGCGCCAGCGTGCCCGCCGGCCCGTGGCTGACTGTTGTCACCACTGCGGGAGTCACCAACTAATCCCCACCGCCGCCCTCGCCTCGCAAGTCCCCGCCGGCCAGGGAACCCTGGAAGCGGGCGGACGCCCGTGTCCCAGCCGTCATGGCTGCGTGGCACGGGCGTTCGCGTGTCCGGGACCTGTCACCTCGGCTGTCCGTTGTCCTAGCCGACCCGTGCCGCCGGCGATCCGGCCACACCCATTTCCTGGGACTGGCGTTGAATCCTTCGGACCGGGCTGACCCAGACTCCGGACGAAATCGCCGAGTACGCCCTGGGCAACACCTGGAGGCAAATGATTGCATCCAGGATCCGCATCAACGGAAACAAGGGAGCCATCAGCAGGAGGCGCGGACTGCGCATCGAAACGGCGGCAAGGATTGTCAGTAAGAAATCCGGCAGGAAAACCCCGATGAGAACGTCCTGAGGCCGCAGGACACCGGAGAGGAACACAAGAACTTCCGATCGATTGCCAAAGATCCATACTTCAACGGCAGCTATGGACGATAGCAGGAAGGCTGGCACCAGGAGCACGAAGAAGATGCAGCTGGCCACGAGCTCAACGATGTATAGCCCCAGGACGAACCAGAACCTGCCGAATTGCAGTCCGTGCCGTCTGACCGTCTGCCAGAAGCCAAGGATCCACCGCCGCACTTGTTTGACGTAGTCCTTGAGATTGTCTGGATCCTGTGTGTACGCAACGGCGGCGGACGGATGGAATGCAATCCGTCCCAGTTTCTTCGCATGGATCTCAAACGTCATGTTGAAGTCTTCGATCACCAGTCCCGGCGCCAGGACCTCTATCTCGGCGAGCGCGCTGGTCCGGTACATGCTGGCGAATCCCGGAACGATCGAAACAACATTGGCGCCTCGAGCTGCTTGGCCGTATTTGAGCAGCAGTTGGACCACGATGTACAAGCGCTCCCGGTACGCCACCAGGAAGCGGCCAATCGCCGTCGGAGATGGCGGATTCATGATTGACTTGGCGCGTCCCGCGACAGCGACCACCGTGGGATCGGCAAACAGCGGCAGTCCCGTTTCGAGGTAGTCCGGGGTTGGGCGGGTGTCCGCGTCCAGAAGCATGACCACTTTGAACCGCTTGCACAGATCAAAATGGGCGATCCCCGCCGCGAGCGCGCCTGCCTTGCCCCGATTCGGTTCAAGCTCGAGGACCTTGACTCCTGCGGCCCGCGCAATAGCCGCGGTGTCGTCCGTGGACATGTCTGAGACGATGTGGATGTTGCGCCGGGGAACCAACGCTGACGCGGCAAGGATTGTCTCTTTGATGACGAGCGCCTCATTGTGGGCGGCTATGAGGACTGCGACATTCGACGGGTAGATTCGGATTCCCTTTGAACGATGACGGGCCCGTTGGCGCTGCGGGGCCGGCATCCCTCCGCCCCGCAGCAACGAAATCCACCCACGGATCCGGTTGGACCATACCTGGGCCCGCCACGACTGCTCACTCGCCAAGCGGAAGAGCCCGGCAACGGACCAGAAAATCGTGCTGATCCCCAGAACCAAAACGATTGAAAGAACTATCACGGCGACGGAGCTCCAACTGTGTCGTACATTTCGTAATCGTCGGTAGCAAGCTGGCCATCGCTGAAGAGGTTGAGTCCAAAGCTGATGGCTTCCGCTCCGGACGGAACGGGCGGCGTTTCCCAGATTGCCTGTTCGTAGCTGGTGTTTGGCGCAAACCAGGGGCTGGCTGTCCAGTAGGTCCACGTGCCCAGCTTGTTACGGTAATACAGTTCAAATTGCGTCTTCGCAGTGGACTGATACCACGCACGGAGTGAATAGCTGTGGCCCGCGGTGACACTCGGCGCGCATGCCCCTAGATCGAGGACGGGAAGCAATTTGGCGTCGCCGGACGAGTATTCGGTCACGTCCAGCCGACGCGCTATCGCACCGCTGTGTCCCGGGTTCAAGGTGCTCAGCACCACTGCATTCTTGCCGTAGGACGAAACCTGCCAGCATTGCGGCAAACCGTACTTTCCAGCGATTTCCAGCCCCGGGTTGCGAAGCGCGTTCTTGCCCTGTGCAGCCGGCGCCGCCACCGGGCCGTTCACCACCGGTTTCGCCACTCCGCCGATCACGTCATGAACCGTGCGTACAGCCATGGTCCCTTGTTGGGTCCTCGCTGCCAGCCAGGTGGCGAACTGTTCGAACAACGCGGGACTGACGGAGCGAGGACTGCCGCTGTTGTCGATGTCGTAGAAAGTCAGCTGCAACCATCCCCCCGCCTGTTCAGCTTGCACCACCGTTGCCTGGAGGTTGGCCAACGTCCAGCCGCTGCCGACCTCGGACGTTGCCCTCGTCCGGAACAAGTTGGCGGGGCGGACCGTTTCTGCCTGGGCGCAGGTGGCGCAGTCCAAGGGGCTGTGTATCTCACCGAGACCCCGGGCACTGTTGTAGCCGCACCCAGCAACGAGCTCCTCCGACTTCGCCGTTGAAGCCGCAAACGGATAGGCAAAGGAGGTGACCTTAAAGCCCCAGTCCGTGAGGTTCGCCCGATCGTCGCATATCTGGCGTGAAGCTTCATCTGGTTCCACCGCGGTCACATCGGCAAGGGTGACTGTATGGCCTCCGATTTCATTTTGGTCAGTCGCCAAACTGTGGAGATTCTCCACCGTCATGTAATCGGGTGCGCCGACAAATCCTGAGTCGATGAAGAAGGTGCCCCGAAGTCCATGGTCCTTCAGGATCCGGGCCGCCTCCATCTGGCTTGACCGGCCTGAATCAAACGTCAGGCTGACAGAAGACAGCGGGGCGGCAGAAGCCGTGGCGGCAGGCTGGGAGCCGGCCGGAGTCTGGTTTCCGTTGAGCAGCGACGTTGCGCCCGTCAACAGGAGCAACACCGAGACCCAAGAGGCGGCCCACAGGCCTGCCCGTTTCCTGGACGTGTGGACCGGGCCGGACGCGAAGTCCTTCTTCCCGGAGCTCATCGCAGAGCCTCAGTGCGCAGGCTCCCGAAGGGGCCGGTGGCGACTGGGGGAAGCCTCGGTCTCAAAGGCTTATTCACCACCGGCCCCCGTTCAGGGGCCCCCTCTATGAGGGCGTGCTGCCACGGGGCAGCACTGTCAATTGGCGATGGGTCATTGGGAGCGAACATGCCGGAACTCCCCAGAACGGGCTCGAACCCGAGCCACACGCTTTCTCGGATGATTCCGCTGGGTTCTGATGCCGCTCGGACCAGAGCATCCTTTTCCATTGTGAGACCTGTCTTCCCCCGTTGCCCTCAACCAACTGACACGTTCAGCCTAGGGAGTCGGGAGACCACGGACACGAGTAGGCTCTACCCGTCTTTACACTCAACCTTTGGGCTCCGAACAACGCGACTACTCGTGCGCCACGTACCGAATCAGCCGGAGCAAACGCCAAGACGAAAGCACGGGCGAATCCGATCTGTTCGTGGTCAAATGGTGCATCAAGGCAGTGGGGATTTCTGAGCGGGTATCAAAGGATGGCGGAAGAGAGTGTCCAAGAAACCGGGAAGCGGCACTTCCGTTGCAGCTGAGGCAGGCAACGCACGGGACGCCCGTGGCTCGTCGGACCAACCCCGCAGACGCCGCCGGCTGTCAACCGTTGCCCGTGCCTACATTGCCGCATCCTTGGTTGTAGCAGGGGCAGGGGGCTTTTTCGTGTGGCGCGTCGCCACCGACGCAAACGGCGCGTTCCAACAGCCATGGTTTTCCGGCTATGTTGATGTCACGGTGGTCCCGCAGTATCCCTTCGATACACCCCAGAGCGAGGCGACCAAGAATGTCATGCTGGCATTCGTGGTTGCAGACGCTGGTCAAGCCTGCACACCCAGCTGGGGCAGCACCTACAGCCTCGACGCCGCGAAGACTTCGCTCAAGCTCGAGGAACGCATCGCCAAGCTACGGTCAAACGGCGGCGCGATCGCTGTGTCCTTCGGTGGTTCGGTGAACAGCGAGCTCGCCAGCTCCTGCCAGAACGTCGCAGACCTGGAAGGGGCCTATCGGGCCGTCCTGGAACGCTACAATCCGGCGACCATCGACTTTGATATCGAAGGCAACAATCTGGCCGACGGCGCCGCCTGGCAGCGCCGCGCCGCGGTTGTCGCCGCGCTTCAGAAGGAGCGAAGCAATGAGGGACACGCTCTCTCTGTCTGGCTGACTCTCCCCGTCACGCCCCAAGGATTGACCGACGCCGGAACGTCCGCCGTCGATCAAATGCTCGCCGCCGGCGTCCAGCTGGCTGGTGTCAACATCATGACGATGAACTACGGCTCAAGCCGGAGTGCGTCGCAGAGCATGCTCGATGCCAGCACGTCAGCGGCCCAGGCCACCCACGAGCAGCTCAGCATCATCTATCAGCGTGCAGGAATGACACTCAACAGCGATCAGATCTGGAGGAAGATGGGGTTAACCCCCATGATCGGCCGGAACGACCTCCCGGGCGAAGTGTTTGAATTGGATGCAGCGCGCGGGTTGAACGCTTTTGCCCTCAGCAAGGGAGCGGCACGGGTGTCCATGTGGTCCCTGAACCGGGACACGTCCTGCCCACAAGACGCCGGGGAAGGGCCGGCCAGCCACATTTGCAGCGGCATCAACCAAGGAAACCAACGCTTCTCTGATTTGTTGGGCGCAGGACTCAAAGGCAAACTGCACTGACCCAGCCCCTCAACAAAGGTCACGCATGGCCGGGATGTTCCGTTCAGGCCCGTCCTTTAGCTTCGGCCGGGCGGGCAAGATGCCGGCCGTTACCGCGCCGAAACAACCTCTTAAGCCATTCCATTGATACCTCCAGTTTTCGAGCAATTATTCGTCGGGTTAAGAATCATTGGGCCTACTTCACTTGGCTGACCGTGACGATGTCCAGCCACGGCCCCGCAGGAACTTGGTCCCGCGGCACGAACTGCCAGTCGACTTTGTCCGACTCGCCGTCGAGCTCTGAAAAGCCGAGGCACCCGTTGAGCGCCGGCGAGACGTCCATACCTGCACCGTTGAAGTTCTTGTTGACGGGCCGGGCATCGTTGGAGCCAAAAACGTACTCCTTGTCGTGGTACTGGCCGGGACCGGCGTCTTCGATCTGCCCATAGCATTCATGGCCGTCCTTGCGAATCCTGACCCATTGGTTCTTCATGTAGCTGAAGGAACGGTCCTGTTCTTTACCTGCAAAGCCAGGGTCGTTGGCCCAGGGAATCACCTTGGCTCGTTCGGCAAAAGCTGTGGCATCGTTGACGTCGTCATAGGGAAGATCCAAGTAAAAGGGGTTTTGCTTCGGAGTCATACTGCTAGGCGCAAATCCCTTGGCCTGCGTTCTCGCCTCGGTGGTACAACCGTTCTTGATGACACCGTCACAGCCTCCATAGCTCTGCATCCACTGGGAATCGTAGGTGGACACCACCTGGCTGCCATCTGCCGCCTTGGGGTCGAAGATCTCCCCAACCCAAAAAGTCGTGGCCACGATCCCCGTGTGCCACGGATATCGGCCAGCCGTCGATGACTGACTCGGTCCTGGCCCCGGTGCCGGCCCGGTGCAGGCTGCCGTTAGCAGGGCCATGCAAAATGCAATGGCCACAAATGCGCGTTTTCGACGCATCTCCGTGGACCTCGCGGTGTTCACCATTCACTCCCTTGAGACCTGGCTTCGGTATTTCCCGCAGTGTACGTGGCCGTGGGCGGTCAATCTCCCGATAGCCTTCGGAGACCGGCCGCCCACACTTCCCTATGGACTGCTACCGCCGTCAGCCCTTAGGGAAATCGATGTTGTAGCGGTACAGGAACGCAGCCACGGCGTCACGGTTGATGGCGAGGGCCGGCTTGTACGTTCCGTCCGCGTAACCGGTGGTGATGCCTGTGGCCGCCAACCAGCGGATCTCGTTGTAGAACGGCGCGCCAACCGGCACATCTGGGAACGTCGGTGCGTTCGGCGGCACGGCAGGCTTACCCCTGAGACGGTAGAGGAATGCTGCCATCGCCTCGCGGCTTACAGCTTCCCAGGGATGGAAGGTTCCGTCCGGGTAGCCCGTGGTGATGCCGGCGGAAGCCAACCAGCGGATCTCGTTGTAGAACGGCGCGCCAACCGGCACATCGGAGAACGTCCGTGCATTCGCGGGAACCGCAGGGCTTCCTGAGAACCGGTAGAGGAAGGCCGCCATGGCCTCGCGACTAATGGATGTGAGAGGACGGAAGGTGCCGTCAGGCCAGCCTTGCGTGATCAGGTTGTTAGATAGCCAGCTGATCTCGTTGTAAAACGCCGTGGTGGGAGTGACATCCGTGAAATGCCTGATGCCTGATGTGTCGTAGAGTTCAAAATCGTCCGTGGTCAGGGTGCCATTGCCGAGCAGGTTCAGGCCCATGCTGATGGCCGATGCACCCGCCGGAAGCGCCGGTGAAGTCCACGTAGCGTGGCTCCACGCGGTCGACGCTGCGAAATACGGACTAGCGGTCCAGTATTGCCACGTGCCCAAACCCGTGCGGTAATACAGTTCGAATTGCGTCGTGGTAGTGGACGTGTACCAAGCCTTCATGTCATAGGTGTGGCCAGGGGTTGCACTTGGCGCGCACTCTCCCAGGTCGAGGGTCGGCAAGAGCTTGGCGTCCCCGCTGACATAGGCGGACATCACGAGCTGCTCGGCGTGGGTCCCCGCCGTACCTCCGTGGCCAGGGGTTACCGTGGTGAAGGTCGCCGTGTGGCTGCCGTAGCTGCCCTGTGCCCAACACTGTGGCAGCCCCGAGGCTACCGGCCCGGCAGTCTCCATACTGGCGTTCTTGATCAGGTTCCCCGCAGTGACCGCGGGCGGTGCCGCCGGCCCGGGGACAAGCGGTTTGGTTGCCCCGCCAAGGGTTTCCTGGACGGTTTGGACGGCGATCCGGCCAGCTGCCTTCTCTGAGGCCAGGAATTGCACAAACTCGGTGAAAAGCGCGGTCGACACCGTCAGCGGGTCTGCGATCTTAGAAACTGGATCGATGCCTGTGCCGATGTGGTGGAACGTCACTTGTACCCAGCCGCCGCCTGGCTCAGCCTTGGTGACCAGATTATGTAGGTCGGTCGTGGTCCAGGTGTTGTCCACCTCGTCCGGGGCCTTCGTGCTGTAAGGGTCAGCAGGGGGAAGTGTTTCGGCAAAGCCAAGCCCGGCGCTTCCGGGTACCTTGCTTTCCAGGTCACCGAGCCCCCGGGCGCTGTTGTATCCGCAGGCGGCCACGGCGCTCTCTACCGCGGGGGTAAAGGATGCAAAGGGGTACGCGAAGCTGGTGACGTTGTGGAAGCCCATATTGTAAAGGTTGACTCGGTCATTGCAGATCTGGCGGGCCACTTCGTCCGGACCCATCTGGGCCAGGTCGGGGTGGGTCACCGTGTGGCCGCCGATCTCGTTGCCATCCGCCTGCAGGTTGAGCGCATCCTGGGTTGTCATGTAGTTGGGAGCATTGAGGTAGCCCGACGGCGTAAAGAACGTGCCCTTAAGCCCATTGGTCTTGAGGATTCCTGCGGCAGCGACTTGATCTGCGTTGGCGTCGTCAAACGTCAGGGTGATGATGGTGTTCGGCGCCGCGTGGGCGGCCGGTGCCACTATTCCGAAGACAGACGTTGACATCAGCACGCTTACAACCCCTGCGAGCCAGCGCGATGTGCCCGGCGGCCGCAACCGTTCAGCCTTGTGACGAGGTCGAGCCGAGACCGTGACCTTTCCCTGTAAATGTTGCATTGAGCTCAACCTTTCCTTCCAAGGTACTTGTTCAGTTGAACGACGCCGCCCCAGCCGACGCGGCACCTCTTTGTCGTGCATCAGGAAGCCAGGGTGACCTTCCAACCCGAGGGATCCAGCACTTTTGCCGGCTTATAGTCAGCGGCGACGTTGAGGATGATTTCATCCAGGGTGGTCTTCGGGTCGAAGCCAACAAGCTCGAAAGACTTGCTGTTGTCCGGGACGCGCCGGCGCATGTCCTCGTACCCCTCCGAGTAAGCCTGTTCGTAGGGAACCAAGGTGATGGGACTTTCGCTCCCCAGGAGTTCAACGATCCGTTGGGCCAGCGTCAGGATGGAAATCTCGTAGCTGCCGCCGAGGTTGAACGCGTTCCCGTAAGCAAGCGGTTCCTCGGAAATACGGGTGATGGCGGGAACGATGTCACCCACGTAGGAGAAGCACCTGGTCTGGTTGCCGTCTCCATACACCGTCAAAGGCTCACCGATGAGCGCCTGGCGCACAAGTCGCGGAACGACCATTCCATAGCGGCCTGTCTGGCGAGGTCCTACCGTATTGAAGAGCCGCACAATAGCAACCGGCAAGCCGAATTGGCGCCAGTATGCATGCGCAAAGGCCTCGTCAATGCCCTTGGCCGCAGCGTAGGTCCACCTGGACTTGAGCGCCGACCCCAGGATGCGGTCCGCTTCCTCCGAAAGGCTGTCCGAAGTGTTCTTACCGTAGATCTCGCTCGTCGATGCCAGCAACAGGGAGGCGTGCGACTCCAAGACAGAGTCCAGGACCACCTCGGTGCCATGGATATTCGTGCGGAGGCTCTCCAAAGGGTGGTCGACAATCAGGTTCACGCCAACGGCGGCCGCAAGGTGGAAGACCCGGTCTGCGCCTGCCACAACTTTGTCCACTGCGTCCCGATCGAGAATGGTGCCCTCCACGAAGTGGAAGTTCCTGTGGCCGATCACGCCCTTGAGATTCTCGAGGCGCCCTGTCGACAAGTTGTCCAAGACCGCGACTTCGTCGCCAGCCGCCAACAAATGCTCAACGAGGTGGCTGCCTATGAATCCGGCACCGCCGGTGATTGCTGTTTTCATTACTCCTGCTTCCGTCGAAAACCTGCTGGATTTAGAGCCGGGTTACGTTGTCGGCCTTGGGCAAGCGGTACGTTGTGTCCAGGACTGCCGGTGCTCCGGCCAGCCAGTCAAGGTCCACCTCGCTGTGCCTCGTGTGCAGGATCACCAGATCCGCACCCCAATCAGCAGGCGACAGCTCGGAATGGAGTGTGCTGCCATGGCCGTCGGGCGCCGTCTGGCACCAGGGATCGGAGTACGCGACTTCCGCTCCGTCGGCGATCAAGGCCGCGATGATCTCCAACGCCGGGGACTCCCTGAGATCTTCGACATCGGGCTTGTAGGCAACCCCAAGCACCATCACGCGGGCGCCGGAAACACCGTGGTTGCGGTCCGACAGGATACGGCGGGCCTTTTCCACTACCTGGTGCGGCCTGCCCGCAATGCCTGCCATCGCCTGCTCAATCACTGGTGCCGTCAAGCGGGCTTTGCGCAATTGCCACAGCAAATAGTGGGGGTCGCACGGGATGCAATGTCCGCCGACGCCAGGACCAGGGGTGAAAGGCATGAATCCGTAGGGCTTGGTAGAAGCCGCATCGATGACATCCATGACCTCCATGTTGAGTTCATGGCAGATATCAGCGAATTCGTTCGCCAAGGCGATATTGACGGCCCGGAAGGTGTTTTCCACGAGCTTGGTCATTTCGGCGACGTCCGCGGACGGAACGACGTGAACCAGCTTGGTGCTGGCGCTCAGAAGCCGCTCCGCAGCTTCACCGCAGGCCGGGGTCACGCCGCCAACTACCCGGGGCACGTCTTCGTGCGAGAACGAGTCCACCCCGGGATTGATGCGTTCTGGCGAGAATGCAACGAACACGTCCCTGCCCGGGATAAGCCCCTTGGCAGCCAACGGCAAAGCCAGAAGGTCACGCGTGGATCCCACATACGTCGTCGAGGTCAGCATCAACAATTGGCCAGTGGTGGCAAAGTCGACTACGGAGGCACAGGCCGCCCGAAGAATACCGAGGTCCGGGACCAAATACTCGTCAACCGGGGTAGGAACACAAACAACTACTGCCGCCGCATGGGCAAGCAATGACAAGTCGCTGCTCAACATGAACGTCGGGTCAAGCAGTGCGTTGCTGAGCCGTTCCTTGTCGGAATCCAGAAGATCTGCCCGTTGCTCGCGGATCACGGCCAGCCGGGCATCTGACACATCCAGGCCCAAAACGCGGCGGCCGGAGGCGTTGATAGCCAAGGCCGTAGGCAGGCCTACATAGCCCATGCCTACGATCGCCACGTCGAACGTGAATGTCTGGTCTTGCGTGGTTGTGGTCTGCGTTGAGCGGCCCTCCGGCCACGCCGGTGCCGGCGCGTGCACGGACTGAGAGCTTCCGTTGAGCTCCTTCTTGAGGGTCTTTACCTTCGTGTTCGGTGCCATGGTCAGTCGACCTCCCGGTGCCTGTTGTCTCCAGTGTGAAAAAAAGCCGGCGACGAAACGGGGTGTGCCCTGGTCTCAGAAGGCACGCGACCGCGCGTCGCCGGCTCGCTTGTGGGGGTACCCGCAGAATGCGGGAGACCGGTCGCATTGGAGCTGATTTCTCGCCGGATTACCGGTTGGTTTTCCTGTAGCAAAGAATTCTTCCTGCGTTTCATCTCGAGACCCACTTATCCCCAATTGAGTGGCGGTTGCCATCAAGAAGAGCGTATTAACCAACCCCTAGGGCGGGCGCGAGTGGGCTCTACCCGTCTTTGGATGCGCTGTCCCGTCCGAGGGCGTTGACTACCCGTCCGAGCACTTTTAACCACTCGATTCAGTACTCGTTTTTGGCCCACACGGCCTCGAATCCCGCGCAGAGCGCTTCGGACAGCGCCCGCATCGCCGCCGTACCCGAGGTATCGGGAGTTTGGGAAAGGCGAACGACGGCGGAAGGAGACGACGGGAAGCGCGGTCACCGGAGTGGAGTGGCCGCAGTGCAGTGGCCCCCGGTCCGGGGGCGGCTAGCCCAGGCTCTCCATACCGTGGGCACCGTTCATCAAGTCTTCACGATGGCTAATGCCGAGCTTGGCAAACATCCGGTAAAGGTGGCCTTCCACGGTGCGCAATGACAAGCCCAAGCGGACGGCAATGTCCTTGTTGCTTGATCCCGATTGCACAAGTGTCGCGATTTCCTGCTCGCGCCGGGTGAGCTTCTGGAGATCGGGTGAGCCCCCCTCAACAGACGGACCGGCCTTGTCGAGGGCAGCGGTGCGGCGCTTGAGAAGTCGCTGTCCCTCAAGCTGGCGCGCTTTGTCCCCCCTGCTTTCCAGGATCCGGAGGGCATGGGCGGCGCAATCAGCTGCTGCAAGTTCCAGGCCCTCCCTGGCGGCCGATTCACTCAGCTCAATGAGGCGATCCGCGTCCTTGTGTGCGAGTGCCAGCCCAACACTCAGGGCAAACTCCGCAGCTCGGCCTTCACTGCCCTCGGCTACAGTTGTCAGCCGGCGCGCCACGCTCGGGTCTCCCAGTCTCAGGACCAACATCAGGATGTCGATCTCGGCGCCTATTGCTCCGTCCGCGGCTGCCGAATCCGCAAGGGACATGAGCCTCGAGATCGCCGTCTGCGAGCCGGTCTGTTCGGCTCTCGCAACTGCAACATGTCCTTGGGCCAGCAGCGACGGATGCACACCTTCCCGGATCATTGCGTCGTACTCGCTTGAGTACGACGCAGCAGTATCGCGGCGTTTCAGGATCGACGCCGCATACGCGGCGGCAGCAACGGCGTCGGGCAGGTCACTACCGATGTCGGAGACCCGCAGCATGCTGACCGCTTGGCGAAGCCGCGGCAGGGCCACGCCCAGGTCTCCCCTCCGCAGGTCCACCATTCCGGCCGCCAAGTGGAGCATCCCGCCCGAATAGATCAGCGAGTTCGGTGCTTGGGAAACATGATTCCGGAGGAACACGTCGAGGACGTCAAACTCACCCGCCTGTTGCAGGGCCTGGATGTAGCTGCGCATGACAAAGCCCGCATACTGGAGGCTCCAGTCGCCGCTCGTAGCGACCATCTCCTGTATTCCCATCAGAATCTGGAGGGCAGAGAGAGGCCTCCCCGTGACAGCCAAGGCCTCTGCCAGCAGGGTGCCCGCAACCAGCCGGGACTCGTCGTCGTCGGTTTCGTTCCACATCTGGCGGAGCTCACGTTCCGTCTCGACATAGTGGCCCTCGGCTTGAAGGCCTTGCAGGGAAAGGAGCCTGCTGCCCACCTTTCCGCGCTCCAGTTCCCCGGGGTCGATGCCTTGCGGAGACTCAGCGAGCCTGGCGAGGGCCGCCTCCCATTCGTAAGCTGCCTGCTTGATGGCGTTCGGCCCCAGGCCTTGACGCCCGGCGAGTTGGGCCGCCAACATCGATGCCTGCCGGATCGTCCGCGGATCATTCGTCCGATCCACCACCCCGGCGAGCGACGACACCGATCCGCGGATGTCGCCGCGGTACCATTTTGCCCGTGCCACCTCCACTTGCGCAGCCAGCCTCAGGGACGGATCCTTGATCGCACCGGCCACTCGTTCCACGTAACTGGGGATGAACAGCCGATTGGCCAGTTGTGTCGCTTCAAGGATGTCGGCATCCGGAACCTTGGTGCCGGATTCCAATCCCCACGAGACGTAGCGCAGCAGGCCGTCCATGGTCTGCGGTTTTGCCTCCATCAGGTCCACGATGCGCCGTCGGATGGTCATGCTGTGCGCAGTGGGAACCAACTGCCGGATGACTTCGCCGACCAGCGGCTGGGCCAGACGGACATGCCGGGCAGGGTCGGATCCGATCTCTATGAAATGCAGCTCCTGCAGTTCGTCCACGGCGTTCGAATCGCTTGCCTGTTGCACCACGCTCAGCGGAACGGGCTCTGCCAAGGCCACGGTCTCCAGAGTTTCACGCTGTTCGGGTTCCAGCATGAGGATCTGGTTCCTCACGAGGTCCATCAAACGCACGCTGGTTCCCCGAAGCTCACCTGAAAGCATCCAAGCGTCGTTACGGCAAACCAACTGGCCTAGCGATTTGGCGTGGTCAATGAGCTCCAGCAGGAACATCGGGTTTCCGCCGGAGTACTTGCAGAGGACGGCGCTGGTGCCTTGGACGACGGGCCCATCCAAGGCTTGGGCGCAAAGTTGGTTGACCTCCTGCTCGTTGAGTGGCTGCAAGTCGAATCGGTCCACGAGTCCCTCGGACCACATCGAAAAGACCTCTGCCGGCGGCGCAGGATATGGACGGCACAAAAAGACGACTTTGGCGGCTTCCGCTGCCGCCAGTTGCGCCAGGACAGCCACGCTGCTGTCATCGATGTGATGTGCGTCTTCCACGATCAGCACAGCGGGGGCAGGGTGGGGCTGGCCTGCCGGGTTCAACGCCGCGACGACGGCCCTGAGGACGGACAGCGGTTCGTTGATCTGGCTCGGGGTCAAAGCGGTCAGCAGTGGTGCCAAAGCGGCAAATGGGACCGATGACAGGGTGGGGCCGGCGAAGACCCTGAAGGGACGGACTCGCTGCCCCAGTTCATGGACCACTTCGTTAATCAAGGCCGTCTTGCCGATGCCTGCGTCGCCGAAAAGCAGCACACCCGGGCCGTTGACATCAAGAAGGCAGTCGACGACGGCGGCCATGACGCTGAATCGTCCAACCAACGGTTCGGTGGAAACCATCTCAGTCATAGCGCACCGCCTTCAACGCTGCCAAGGGCAAAGCTCAGCTCCGAGCGCTCTACGATCTTCAACTTGCCGAAGATCTGATAGAGGTGCCCCTCCACCGTGCGTACTGAAACGTGAAGCTTCGCGGCGATGCCCTTGTTGCTTTCACGTTTCGCCGCCAGTTTGGCGATCTCCAGCTCGCGTGCTGTCAGCTTCAATCCCTCTTGGGGGCCGCTTTGCGGTGTACGCAAACGCTGCCGGCACGTCTCGGCGAGCTGACGCGCCTTCCGGATAACCGTCTTGTCCAGCTGGCCCTGTTCCCGGTGCAACACAGTCTCGGCGATATCGAAGGCGAACCTGTCGTTCTGCATGTCTTCGGCCAACTGTGCCGCGTCAAGAAGAAGCTCAGTGCTTCCCGATATCGTCGCCCGCGCATACGCGGCGCACAGCTCAGCGAATCGCCCCTGGCAGCTGAGTGCCGAATCCAGCAACCGTGGAGCGGCGGCCACCGCTCCCAGCCGAACGGCCGAACTAAGGCAAAATATCTCGTGACCGGGAGCACCCTCGTTCCGGTCGGCGTCGGCCAGGCGCAGAAGCTCCTCGACGGCGGTGTCCGGGCCTTGGAGCCGCTCCCGGGCCAAAGCTGCGAGGTACTTTTGCGTCCGTTCTTTCCGCCACGTCGGCCGGCGCTGCTGGGTAGACGCTTCCTTCAGGTAGCGCAAGGCCTGGTCGTGCTCACCCTGCAATGCCGACGCGTAGGCGGCCGCGGTGCAGGCGATATCCAGCATGCCTTCGTTGTCCTGGACACGCAGCTGGCTTATCACGGGAATGAGCGCTTCCATGCCGTCTTGGGCCCGTCCTTGGAGGCAACGGAAGATCGCTTTGGGAAGGTCAATCGCCGTTGGCAGTGCCTCGGCGGACGAAACCAGGGCATCGTCGTCCGGCTGGACTATTTCCCCGGCCTTGTCCCACCTTCCGGCAAGGACGAAGGCGAACCTGAGACGCGATGTCGCACGGCGGGCTGCAGCGATCGAGACAGCAGGATCATGACAGTCGGCCATCAGCTGTTCCGCCATGTCCGCAGCCTCGGATTGCCGACCCGTCAATGCCCATGCCTCGCACAGCCAGCTTCCGGCAAGGAGACGGAACTCCGCACCGTGGGACTCAAAGTCTTGAAGTACTTCCTCCAGCTTTGCTGCCATCTCTGCGTAGGAACCCGAATAGCTGGCTGCTTGGGATTCGGCCAGGACAAGTTCTTCCCGCAGCCCGGCGAGGTCCTGTCTGGCGACGTCCTGCCCGCCACGGGCCGTCGTGGTTCCGTCGAGGCGCTGACGGACGTGTGCCAGCGTCTCGCAAGCCTGCGCGGTGGTTTCGGCTCGGGCCAGGAGGACTGAGCTTTCGGCCAGTTTGAGCCGTACCCACTCGGACAGGGTGGCTTCAGCCCCGGGTCCTTCCTGGTGTTGCTTCAGGACGTTCCGGGCCCCGGCGACGTCACCGAGTGTCAGCAACGCGTGGGTTTCCTCGGCTACTGCCACGGGCATCCGGGAGTGGTTTGGAATGGAACGGACCAAGCGCAGGGCCAACCGCGCATCAAGTTGCCGATTCGCCACGGAGGCAGCTTCAAGGGCTTCTTCCGTGCCGAGTTTGGCTCCGCAATCCAGTGCCCAAGCAGCCATGTGTAGCAGCATCGAGCGCTGGTGAAGGGATGGACTCGTCGCTTCGGACAACATATCCCGTAGTTCGTTGCTGCGACCGGGAGGAACATTTGCCCTGACCACGTCACCCACGAGTTGGCTTTGCAGCCTGGCCATCCTTGGCAGCGAATCATCGACCACAAGGACGCCCCGTTTCTCGAGGGAATCCGCATCGTCCGGTGACGCAAGCGCCAGCAGCGACTCCAGGGGGACGGCCTTTGCCAGTGAGAGGATCTCCAGGACTTTGCGCTCGCCGCTGCCCATCCGGCCAAGCCGCGTGGTGATGAGATCCGTGATTGCCCGGCCGTGGAGTTCACTCCGTGACGTGAGAACCCAGACGCCGTCGCGCTTCAAAAGTGCACCCGATTCGGCGAGCTCGGCAGCAAGCATCTTGAGGTAGTGGGGGTTGCCTCCGCTAGCTGCCCAAAGGGCATGGGCACCCGATGGCGAGACCTTTGCTCCCAGCCCTGCCTCGAGCCAGGAGTGGGATTCCTGGAAAGTCAGTGGTTTGAGGTCTATTCGATTCAGGAAGCCGTCGCCGCAGAGGCGCGTAATCTCGCCACAGAGCCGCTGCGGGTCCGTGCAGGTCAGGACAAGCTGTGCAGTGCCGTTCCGCGCGAGTTGGGCCACCGTCATTGCCGCCAGCTCATCGAGCTCTGCCGCATTTTCAATGACCAGGTAGACTGGCTTTCCCTCGGCACGCTCCCTGAGCAGAGCGGTGAGAGCTGACAGCACCAAGACGGGATGGGCCAAGTATCCCGGGTCAAGATCGCTCAACAGAATATTGAGGGCGCCGTACGGTGATCTCGCCAGCGCGGCGCTGCCACGAACGACGACGACGAATGAACGCCCGCGAATTTCGTTCACCGCGCGGGTGGTCAAGTAGCTCTTGCCGCTCCCGGACGGCCCCGTAACGAGTACGCCACCTTTGGATGCCGCGAGCGCGAGTGCTATGTCGTCAACAGCGGCCCTGGGTCCAATCGGCGGCCACGCCATCGGGACCACCGACTTGCCCTCCGCACCCTCCGGTGAGGATGGAGACGAAGAGGTGTCGAGTGCCTGGTACCGTGACCCGTTTCCGGGCCGAACGGCGTGGACCGTAGATGCACTGCCTGCTGTCAACATGAGCGAGACCCCCAGTGATCGAGTGGTGACACCCCCCAATTAACCAGCTAGCAGCCAGCCCTACACCAGTAGTGAGTACTCGACTTTCATACTGGCCGATACTCGTATGCGGGTATGAGTACCCCTACAGCGGGTGGTGGCTACTCGGCGCCGGCAGTGGCGTTCCGTCGAATCGAGAGTGCACTACTAATGCCCTGCGTCCTCTGCTGTCCCCCGCGCGCCGGCCACAGCCCCGGCGAGTTCGTCCCTGCCGGTGATCCCCAACTTGGAGTAGCACCGGTACAGATGTCCTTCGACAGTGCGGACCGAGATAAGCAGCGTGTCCGCAATCTGCCGGTCGCTGAGGCCTTGGACCGCCAGATTTACGATGTCCCGTTCCCTCTTGGTCAGTCTTGGAGTCACCGATTCGTGCTGGGATTCCTCGCCCCCTTGGCCCAGTTCTTCGTTGCAATGCGCCAGCCCCGCGCGCGCGACCGCAGTGAGCTCTTTGGTCCGGCCGCGGTCCGGGGCATCCAGCGCCAAGCTGTAGGACCGCGCGGCCAGGTGGTAGACAGCGGCCGATTGAAGCTTCTCCCCCGCGGACAAATACCGGGCAGCACCCCCGAATTTGAGTGCCATCCCGTACTCAGCGAGGGCTTGGGCCCATGCGCCCTCCGTTGCAGCCGCAATTTCACAAAACCGATCCAGCCTGCTGGTGTCTCCTAGGCCAAGCGCAAGCTCCAGGGCATGTAGTTCAAGGAAGGTGGCGCCTTCTTTCGCTGCATCGTCAGCGTTGGCATACAACCCCGAGATGCCGGAGCCGTCATCTTTGAGGAGTTCAATCGCGGCTTCGAAAAAGTTCCTGGCTTGGGCCGCAAGAAGATGCATGCCGTGTTTCCCCCAGGACTTGTATTCCGCCCTGAAACGTTCGGCTTCAGGCAATCCTGCGCCAGCTGCTGCATAGAATGCCAGGGCGGCACAAAGACCGAAGAGATTCTGCGGATCGCTGTCCCTCAGGGCTTCGAGGCCGGCCGTGAGCAGCGGCAAGGCCTCGCCGGCTTTTCCCTGCCTGATGGCAATATAGCCGAGCACTACGTAAGCTGCCCCCCCGAAGGAAGCCGTGGCGACGCCTGACGATTCGTAGTAGCTGTCAAGAAGCAACTGAGCATCGGCCCAGTCCCCGTCAGCCAAGGCGCAAATGACATGACGGGCGGCGATGAACTCGGGGATGAAGAATATGTCGTTCTCCTGGGGCTGTGCTACCGCGGCAGCCTCCAACGCCCGCTGTTTCCCTTGGCCGCCGAAGCCGAGGGCGCAGAGCCGCTCGGACTCCAGGGACAACGCCAGGGCCTTGAACAGTACTGCCAAGGAACCTTCGACGGATCCATGCTGAAGGAGGACGCGTTCCAGCTCGGGGCCCATCCGCCGGTATTCGCCGTCCAGGGAACCAGCGATCACCTTCATGAGGGCAACTGCGAGCGGCACCGCGGCTTTCGCGTCCGGTGCCTGCTGACCCTGGAGGCCTGGCTGCTGCTCGCCCCATTTACGGAATACTTCGGTATCGGCCAGGATCAAAGAGGCGGATTGCCCCACAGCGGCACGCGTGACCGCGCGAAGCAGGCTGCCGAATATTACGTGAGAAGGTCCGGCGTCGCCGTCCAGTGTTTCTTGGGTCAGGACTGCCGCAGCTTCGTCGCGGCGGCCTAGGTTGAAGTACGATCTCGCCATGACGGCCTGGGCAACCGTTTGCCACTGCATATCCTGAACTGCGGTCGCCATGCGCAATGCCGTCTCACTTTGAAGAAGCCTCCCGGCGAGGACCGCGGCCCTGATCAAGAGACGATCGGGCACGTCTGCCCCGCAGTCAAGGGACCATGTAACCATCCGGAGGAGGGAATCCGGGTTGTCTTCCAAAACATCCATCCGGGAAATCAACTGCCGGTGCAATTGCAGGCTCTGGGCAGCAGGGACGACGCTGCGAAGCACCTCTCCATAGATGGGAGAGACGAGCCGGAGGGTCGGCAACCCATTGCCGGAGGGCTTGATCAAATGCTGGTCCACTAACTCCTGGACGGCACTTTCACCGGCGACAACGTTGATCAGCTTCTCGTCCACTGGCTCGGCCAGCGCAATCAAGCTCAGGGCATCCCGGCCCGCTGCCGAAATGCGCATGAGCTGAAGCTTGACCACGGCTTCCAGCTTCACAGTGTGGATCGGAGTTGCGGCTGTCTTGAGCCAAACACCGTGTCGTTGGACAAGCGAACCCGAGCTTTCGGCTTCCCGCACAAGCGTCTTCAAGAGCAGGGTATTGCCTCCGGCCTCTGTCCAGAATCCATGGCTGGTGCTGTTCAGGACGACTCCACCCAACAATGCTTCACACAGTTCATGGCCTTGTTCGGCCGTCAAGGGCTCCAGGTCAAACCACTCGGCAGTCCCCTCGTGCCACAAACGCAAGAGTGGCCCCGGAACCCCCGGCTGGGGGACGCATGCCGCCACGATCTTGGCCCATCCTGCTTGAACAAGCTCAGTAAGCATCCCGCAGGTGGCATCGTCCAGGTAGTGCGCATCATCGACCAGGAGCAACGCTGGTCCGGTACCTATGCGGACGCTCTCGAGGTGAGCCCAGAGGGCGCGCAGCACGGCGACGCGGGAGGAAATGTCGGCAACGGAAAGTTGGGCAAGATACGGTGCCAAGACTCCATAAGGGACTGCAGAAAGCGATGGACTTCCATGAATCGGGACTTCCGCAAACTCCTTGCCAAAGATGCTGCCGAGCTGGGCTAGCAGGGATGACGCGCCGAGGCCGGAATCGCCCACGATGAAGACGGCCGAACAGTCATCCGCACGGATTGCGGCCGTGATTCCAGGGAGCAAGTGCCCAAAGTCCAGCCAAGGTTCAAGCGGCCTGGTACCACTTTCTCCGACAGGCCCATGCACCGCCGCAGCGTTGTCATGCCTGCGCGGTTCCTTCAAGCTCGCTCCTTGATGAGATGCCCATTTTCGTGAAGATCTGGTAGAGGTGGCCTTCAACCGTTCGGACGGAAACCTGCAGCTGGTTGGCCACCTCCTTGTTACTCAACCCTTGACTGGCCATCTTTGCAACCTGCCGCTCCCTTTCAGTCAGTTCGGGTCCGAAAGTATGCGGTGTCAGGGGCAGTACCGGCACCGTGCCGACCAAGCGGTCCAAGCGTTGCTGAGCGAGCCTGGCGGACGATGAATCGCCAGCTTCCCGGGCGATGTCGAGTGCCAGGACGGCACAGCGCGACTCCACTGCGTCCAAATTGAGCTCCTGGGCAACGGAAGCGGCAAGCAGCAGGGTCTTCGGGTCCTTCTTCCGGCTTCCTTCGGCCACCATCCGGTTTACGGCCGCCATCTTGCCTTGGCGACGGGATGAGACCTGCTCCAGAAGCAAAAGCTCCTCGTCTGTGCCGTGGACGGTGGCTCCGAAGAGGCTGATGGACGCCGTTGTGGTCCGCCCTTGCTCCAAGTCCCGGTTGGCCGACTCGATCAGACTCTGCTTCGCCCCGGGATCCTTCAACCAGCGCCGTGCCATCTTGACGCAGAATTCAGCCATCCATGCGGGAAACCACGCCGTTTCCCCTTGCCCTTTTTCCGCCAATTCGAGAAACGTCCGGGCTTCCTTTACGTCGCCCGCCTGCGCATAGGCGAAGGCCAACGCAGAGTAGGCCAGTGCGGGTCCGTAGTAGTTGCGTCTGATTTCCAACTGCGCTTGGGCTCCCAGCAGGGTGTCGATCGCCACTGCGGCCCGTCCGGCGTAGGTGTAGGAAACGCCCAAGGCGAGCTCTGCGGCGCCCCCCAGATAATGGATGTTCTTCGGCTGCTGGTCCAGCGTCGCCGTCAGCATACGGGCTAGTTCTTCCCACTGTCCGCTGCACAGGAGGGCGGCAAACAGGCCTTCGGACAACCAGTTGTGGAGGCGCGGCCGTGCCTTGGCGCGCTGTATCTTGTGTTTCAGCTCGCGCGCCAGTTCGATTGCTTCCATCTCCCGGCCAAGTACCGCCCAGGCCATCGTCAGCAGGCTTCCGCAACTCAATCTTTGTTGAAGGTCACTGCCTTCCCGGTATTCCTGCTCCAATGCCTCGGCAACTTCCAAATACTCACCCTGATGGACGTGAAGCTCAAAGCTGGCGAGCTTGAGCATCCCACGTGCTCGTTCAAGTTCGCCGGCGTCAGTGCCACCTTCTTGCGATCGGCGGGCAAGATCCTCCCCGGCCTCGGCGACGAGACCAGGTATTTGAAGGTGGCCACCTGGAACCCATAACAGCGCGCTGCATAGCTCCTGGACATAGTCCGCATAGTCGTACGCCGGGAGGCGCCGAAGTTGCTCGGGTGTCACGTCCTTCAAAGCTGCGACCGCAGCCTCGTGCTCGGCCAGGATGACGTGGGAAACACAGCGTTGCTGGGCCGCGGCCACCCATTCCTTGTCTTCCCGCCCAATCTGCCGGGCGCATTCCAAGGCAAACCAAGGATCGAATTGCCTGTTCGCGGCCGTCGCAGCGGCGAGGGCCACGGCCGGTTCCAACGTTTCGCGTACGTTCAGCGTGGAGGAGGCAAAACCTAGGAGGGCCTCGGCGTCCAGGTCCCGGGTAATGCTGCCGATCACCCCGGCGGCCAGCCGGCGAAGTTCGTTCCGCCGTGGCAGGTCCATCCACCCGCGAATGACCTCACCCATGTACTCGTCGCGCAGCGCCACGCGGCGGGCGCCTGAGGGTTCGATGCGGAGATAGCCGGACCACTCCATCTCGGCAACCACTTCAGGTTCCAGGACGTCCAACAGCACGGCGAGCGGGGCGGTCCGAATGAGTGCAAGCAACTCCAGTGCTTCCTGGATCGCGGGGCTCTCCCGTGCAAGTCGGGAACGGACCAGATCGGTCAGAACTTCTGCGGAAGAAAGATGGATTTCGCCTTTCATCGCCCAAACTTGCCCGGCCAGGTGCAAGTTGCCCGAGCGAAGCTGTTCGGTGACGATGGCTTGGAGCACCAAGGGATTTCCACCGCTGGACGCATGCAAGGCGCTTGCAGCAGTTGCGGTCACTCGTTTTCCAAGGACGCCAGTGAGCAATTTAGCCACTTCTGCCCGGGAAAAGACCTGAAGCTGGACTTCGTGGAGCAGTCCATCCTTCAGCAACCTGATCAGGTCTTCCGGCATGTCAGTGACTTGGCGGACAGTAACGAGGACTTTTGCCGTTCCACTAATTAACAAGTGCACTAAAACGGCCGTGCTCATGCTATCCAAAGCAGGAAGTTCCGAAAGGACCAGCAGCACTTCGCGTCCCGCAGCGTCCGAACTAATCATTTGCGATATGCCGTGGATGATGGCCCCGGGGGAATCTGCAGCTTCAACGGGCAGGCGGGCCACCAGATGTGCAAGGGACCCGAAAGGAGTTGTGGCGTCCGTTGAACCGTGGACGTGCAGTACGTGGGTCCTAGGGGTGAGCCTTGCCTCTACGGAGCGCGCGAACGTCGCTTTGCCAACGCCCGGTGCTCCAACTACCACCACACCATACAAAGATGGTTCGCCGAGCGCGTCAATAACCGTGTTCTGGAGATCCTGCCGGACTAGCGACGACCATTTCCGACGTTCTGCAGCGCCAAGGGCTTGCCGCTCCGTCGGGTGCCGCCCTATTTCAGATTCCGGTGTTGCTCGCAATTTAGATCACGCTACCTTCGTAGCTCTGGCGGACGTGACGTTCAGCGGGTCGTTTGCTTTGGTATTTCCCTTCAACCCCAGCAGTGATTTGCAAAGTATCATAGCGATCCCCCCGAATCAATTAGTCAGCCAGCGCACCATCAGCGTACTTGTTAAACAATTGAAATGAGTACTCGCGATTCACCTGAACTCCAGGAATCCCCTCGCGGGCATACTGCCAAGATCAGCGTCTCCAAAGCCACCCGGTGGGCCCACGCCGCCGGGGTTCCCTGGCCGAGCGAAGCGAGGCAAGGGGGGCGGTGGGGCCTAGGCCTTGACGGGGTGAAACTTCTGCTGGGCGGCGAGCAGCCCCTCCGTCATCAATACTTCAACTGCGTCCGCCGCTTCATCAAGGAGGAATGGCAACTCTTTCTTTTCCGTGGATCCAAAATCCCTGAGGACGTAATCCGCGGTGTCCATCCGGCCCGGCGGCCTGCCGACGCCCACGCGGACCCGTAAGTAGTCCTTGGTTGCCAAAGCCTTGGAGATATCCCGCAGGCCGTTGTGGCCACCTTCGCCACCGCCGATCTTCAACTTGACGGTGTTGAAGGGAATATCAATTTCGTCGTGCACCGCAATCACGTGGTCCGGAGCGATATCAAAGAACTTGGCAAGGCCGGAAACCGGCCCGCCGGAAACGTTCATGTAGCTCATTGGCTTCGCGAGCACCACCCGCGGGCCCCCTATTCCGAGCCTGCCCTCTACGACTTGAGCCCGCGACTTGTGGGCCTTGAAACTTCCGCCCATGCGCGAAGCAAGTTCGTCCAAGACCATCTGGCCGACGTTGTGGCGGTTGTGGCTGTATTCATTGCCGGGATTGCCAAGGCCGACAATCAGCCAAGTGTCTGTCATGGAGTCATCCTAGGGAATCAAAGAGGGTTGAACGAAAAAGAAGTGGCCGGGACCCGAAGGGACCCGGCCACTCGCAACGGCTTACGCCGCGTCTAGTCGAAACGACTACTCAACGTCCCGACTACTCAGCGGCAGGAGCGGCCTCTTCTTCGGCCTCCGAAGCGGCCTCCGAGATGTTGATGATGAGCGTCTCGGGATCCGTCAGCAGTGCCGAACCGCTCGGAAGGACGATGTCCGAAGCGTGGACGTGCTCGCCGGCCTTGCGGCCTTCGATGCTGATTTCAACGAAGGTCGGCAGGTGGGTAGCCTCGGCTTCGAGGGAAACCGTGGTGGCTTCCTGGTTGGCGACGGCGCCGATCGCAGCTTCACCAATAACGTGGACGGAAACGTCAACGGTGACCTTTTCGCCCTTGCGGACGGTCAGGAGGTCGATGTGCTCGATGATCTGCTTGATCGGATCGCGCTGGATGTCCTTGACCAGGGCCAAGTGCTCTTCGCCGTTGATGTCCAGGGACAGGAGGGCGTTCGAAACGCGGACAGCCAAGGTGGTAGCGCGGCCCGGCAGGTTGATGTGGATGGGCTCTGCGCCGTGACCGTAGATGACAGCCGGGATCTGGCCGGCTGAACGGGCGCGGCGGGCGAAACCCTTGCCGAATTCGGTGCGCAGTTCTGCTGCGAGCTTCTGCTCAGACATGTGTACTCCTTGATTACTGTGGCGCCGGCAAAATGCCAGGCAAGTCGATCAGCAAGGGCGGAGGTCTGTGGTGACCTTCCACGCCCGGCGGAATGCCAGCTACAAGAGCAGCCAGTCCGCCTTCGTTGAAGGAGATTCAGACCCAGTCGATAACGGAGACCCGCAATCCGGCATTAACCCGGATGTGCTCTCCCTCGCCAAGGTATCCCCAAGAGTTTAGCAGTCGCGCCGCGATTGCCGAAAACCAAAGAAGCCGTTAGGCCTTGCCGTCGAAGAGGCTGGTGACGGAGCCGTCGTCGAACACTTCGCGGATGGCGCGTGCAATCAACGGCGCGATCGACAGCACGGTGAGCTGGGGGAAGCGCTTGTCAGCCGGAATCGGCAGCGTGTTGGTGACAACAACCTCGCGGGCGCCGGAATCTGCCAAGCGCTGCGCCGCCGGTTCGGAGAACACTGCGTGCGTGCAGGCGATGATGACGTCCTTGGCACCGGCGTTCTTCAGGACTTGGACGGCGCCGGAGATCGTTCCACCGGTGTCGATCATGTCGTCGATCAGGACGCACGTGCGTCCTTCGATCTGCCCGACGACGGTCTTCGAGACAGCCTGGTTCGGCACCGTGAGGTCGCGGCTCTTGTGGACGAACGCCAGCGGCGCGCCGCCCAAGCGCTCGGCCCACTGCTCGGCCACACGGACGCGGCCGGTATCGGGTGAAACAACGGTGATGTTGTCTGCTTCGACCTTCGTGCGGATGTAGTCGGCCAGCAGCGGGATCGCCATGAGGTGATCCACCGGGCCATCAAAGAACCCCTGGATCTGGGACGTGTGCAAGTCAACCGACATGATCCGGTCCGCACCGGCAGTCTTGTAGAGGTCCGCCACGAGGCGGGCGGAAATCGGCTCACGGCCGCGGCCCTTCTTGTCCTGGCGGGCGTAGGGGTAGAACGGCGAGACTACGGTGATCCGCTTGGCAGAAGCGCGCTTGAGGGAGTCGATCATGATCAACTGCTCCATGAGCCAGTTGTTCAGCGGGGCAGGGTGGGCCTGGATGACGAAGGCATCAGTGCCCCGGACGCTCTCCGCGGAACGCACGTAGATTTCACCGTTGGCGAAGTCGTAGGCGTCGATAGGCAGGAGTTCCGTTTCCAGCTCCTTGGCGATTTCCTGCGCCAGCTCGGGGTGCGCCCGTCCGGCGGCGAGAACCAGTTTCTTCTCGCCGCGTGCGGTAATTTCGCTCATGCCTTTGTGCCCTGTTCTGTGGTTGCCGGAGTACTTGAGGAATCGGGGATGGCAGCGGAGCCCTGCGCGGCTTGCGCAGCCTGCGCCAGCCGGGCCGAGTTGCTGCCCTGCCGGTTGGCGATGACCCAGCCTTCGGAGTTCCGCTGAGGAGCAACACTCAGGGTGAGGGCTCCGGCGGGAACGTCTTTGCGGATAATGGCGCCAGCGCCGCTGTACGCGCCGTCGCCAATCGTCACGGGGGCCACGAAGACGGTGTTGGAGCCAGTCCGCACTCCGGAACCGATCACCGTGCGGTGCTTCTTCTCGCCGTCGTAGTTGGCCGTGATGTTGCCGCAGCCGATGTTGGTGTCCTCGCCAATCTCGGCGTCGCCGGCATAGCCGAGGTGGGACAGCTTGGAGCCCCGGCCGATGGTCACGTTCTTGGTTTCATAGAAGGCGCCGATCTTACCGGTCTCCCCCAGGACCGTGCCCGGGCGCAGGTACGTGAACGGGCCCACACTGGCCCTGGCACCGATCGTTGAGCCTGAGCCGTGGGTGCGGATAACCTTCGCGCCTTCGCCAACCGAAACATCGGTGAGGGTCGTGTCGGGGCCGACGACGGCGTCGCGCGCCACAGTGGTGGCGCCGTGAAGCTGCGTGTTCGGCAGGAGGCGGACGTCTTCGTCCAGGGTCACGGTGGCATCGATCCACGTGGTGGCGGGGTCAACCACGGTGACGCCGGCACGCATCCAGGCTTCGACGATCCGGCGGTTGTGCTCGGCTCCGAGCGCGGCCAGCTGGACGCGGTCGTTGGCACCTTCCACCTGCCAGCGGTCTTCGGTGACGACGGCGGAAACCCGGCCGCCGGCGTCGCGCGCCAGTTCGAGGACGTCAGTAAGGTACTTTTCACCTTGGATATTCTCGGTGGTCACCTTGTGCAGCTGGTCACGGAGAACCCGTGCGTCAAAAGCGTAGATACCGGAGTTGACCTCGCGGATGGAGCGCTCGGCGTCGCTGGCGTCTTTGTGTTCGCGGATGCCCAGCACAGTGGAGTCTTCGGCACGAAGGATGCGGCCGTACCCATTGGCGTCGTCGAGGATCGCAGTCAAGACCGTCACTGCGTTGCCCTGGGACTCGTGCGTTGCGACGAGCTCGGAGAGAAGGGAGCCGGTCAGCAACGGAACATCGCCGTACGTGACCACGACCGTTCCGGTGAGTTCGGCCTTCGCGTCCAGGGCGTCAAGGGCTACCTCGACGGCACGTCCGGTTCCGGGAACATCGTCCTGGTCCACAATGACGGCGTCGGGGTCGATCAGTTCAATGTGCGCGGCGACGAGGTCCCGCTCGTGGCGGACTACCAACGCCAGCTGCTGGGGCTCGATGGAACGTGCGGCAAGGATGGCGTGTGCCACCATGGAACGTCCACCGATTTCGTGGAGAATTTTGGGAGTTCGCGACTTCATGCGCGTACCGGCTCCGGCAGCTAGAACGATTACAGCAGCGGGGCCAGTAGTATCGGGGCTCACGAAGTCGCTCTCCTTGCTCGGTAACGTCCGGGCGAACCCGGCTGCGGCATCTGCTCTATCCTACTCTTGCCGATTCACAGCCTTCCGCGCAGCCAAGGGACGGCTTCGGGAGAGACAGTGCCTTCAGAGGCGGTGCCGGCAGACCACCGACAAGTTCCGCCCATAGGATTCGAACCTATACTCCACGGCTCCAAAGGCCGGGGTGCTGCCATTACACCAGAGCGGACCGTGTGCGCGGCCCTTGCGGACACGAGGCCCGCGGGGTTCCCGATCGACCGGGTCGCACACACAAGAATCTAGTTTGCCATGACCGTTGCGATGTTCGCGACTTGGCGCATCACCGAGTCCTTTCTGCGGGCGCCGACCGGCCCTCCAGGAGCCGCTTCACCCTTGACATGAGGCATGATGGATGCGTGAGCAACAGCACAGGGATTCCCCGGCAATCGACGGGTTCGAGGGTGATCAACCACGCACCCGCAGGCCAGGTTGCGCGTGCCCGGATGACAGGCTCCCAGCGCCGCTCCCAGCTCATCGAGATTGGCCGGGGCCTCTTCGCGGTCCGCGGCCTCGACGCAACCACGATTGACGAAATCGCAGCCGCCGCAGGAGTATCCAAGCCGGTAATTTACGAGCACTTCGGCTCGAAGGAAGGCCTCTACACGCAGGTTGTGGAGTTCGAATTCCGGATCCTGCTCGACGCCATCAACGAGTCCCTCGCCGCCGAAGCCAAACCACGCGTCCTCGTTGAACAGGCGGCCCTCGCCTTGCTCGGCTACATCGAAGAGCGGAGCGACGGCTTCCGGATCCTCATGCGGGATGCCCCACCATCCCAACCCGAAGGCGCCTTCTCCACCTTGCTCGCCCACGTGGCAGACCGCGTGGAAAACCTCCTCGCCGACGAATTCTCCCGGCGCGGATTCAGCTCTGCCGACGGCGCCATGTACGCCCAAATGCTGGTAGGCATGGTGGCCATGACCGGCCAATGGTGGCTGGACCACCGCGAGCCCGACAAACGCGCAGTCGCCGCCCACCTGGTCAACCTGGCATGGAACGGCCTGACTGGCCTGCAAAAGGAGCCGGAGCTGCGGAGCGAGGGCTAGGGGTTCTGGTTGCCTTGGCTTGTTGCATCTCGGTCGCCTCCGCAGTGCAACGGCCCTTCGCCGTCGCTTAGACACAAGTCATAGGGACACCTGCGGTCGCTGAGCGACCTCCGGTGCCCGATGACTCGCGATGCGCTCCTACCCGAAGGCCCGAAGCGCCGCTCGTGCCAATCTTCCGTTCGGGATTCACCCCTCTATGCGCGCCTTATTTCCGACGCCCACTAGCCCTCTCGACACGCAAAATCCCTGTCGACACCGGAATCCGCGCATCGGATTCCTCGATGTGCGTCGCGGGCACATTTGGGTGTCGAGAATCGCCCACGATTCACCAAGATGTCCCAATGGGGTCACTCCCCCAGCACCTCGGCCGCCTCGAGCCATTCGAGCTCCAAGCCTTCTTTTTCTTCGAGGAGCTCCTGGAGCTTGGCGTTGAGTTCGCCAAGGGCGTCGAAATCGCCGGATTGGGACTTGGCCGCCATCTGAACGTGGAGTTTCTCTTCTTGCTGGGCGATTTTGCCTAGCTGCCGGTCGATCCTGTTCAGGTCCTTCCGCGCTTCGCGCTTCTCTGCCTCGCTCGGGCCGGAAACGGGAGCAGCCGAGCCGCTAGCCGCCGTCGGGCTACTGCCACCGCCCGCGCCACCGCTTCCGCTCGACGCGCCGCCGGTCACCGCGCCGCTCGCAAGCGCAGCTTCGCGCAACTCCAAGTACTGGTCCACTCCGCCCGGAAGCCCGCGCAGCTTGCCGTCGCCCAGGAGTGCCATTTGGGAATCCGTGACGCGTTCCAGCAGGTAGCGGTCGTGGCTGACAACGACGAGCGTGCCTGGCCAGCCATCCAGGACGTCCTCGACGGCTGCCAGAGTGTCGGTGTCGAGGTCGTTAGTGGGTTCGTCGAGCATGAGGACGTTGGGTTCGCCCACCAGCAGGCGCAGGAGTTGGAGCCGGCGCCGCTCCCCACCGGAAAGGTCGGTCACTGGCGTCCACTGCTTTTCCTTCGTGAAGCCCAGCTGCTCCACGAGCTGGCCAGCCGTGAATTCCTTGCCACCCACGCTGAAGGAGCGCTTCTCGCGTTCGATGACCTCGATCACGCGAAGGTCCGAGACGTCGTCGAGCTCCTTGACATCCTGGCTGAGGACGGCGGTGACAACAGTCTTGCCGCGCTTGACCTTGCCGGAAGTCGGGGCGATCTCGCCGTTGAGCAGCCGCAAAAGTGTGGACTTCCCGGCACCGTTGACACCCACCAGCCCGAGCCGCTGCCCCGGCGCCAAGCGCAGGGTGACGTTGTCGAAGAGCTTCTGGCCGGCGTCGCCGCCCAGAAAATCCAGGGAGACGCCTTCAAGGTCCAGTACATCCTTGCCGAGCCGCGCGGTTGCCATCTTGCTCAAGGCCACGGAGTCGCGCGGATCCGGAACATCGGCGATCAGCTCGTTGGCGGCTTCGATGCGGAACTTGGGCTTCGACGTGCGGGCCGGGGCGCCACGACGCAGCCACGCCAGCTCCTTCTTGACGAGCTGCTGCCGTTTGCTTTCGACGACGGATGCGCTGCGGTCGCGCTCGGCGCGGGCCAGTACGTAGGCCGCGTAGCCGCCGTCGAACGGGTCAACCATGGCGTCGTGCACTTCCCAGGTTCGGTTGCAGACTTCGTCCAGGAACCAACGGTCGTGGGTCACCACAAGGAACGCGCCCTGGTTGGCCCGCCAACGGGTCTTCAAGTGCCGGGAGAGCCAGGCGACGCCTTCCACGTCGAGGTGGTTGGTGGGCTCGTCGAGCATGATCACATCGTGGTCTTCGATGAGCAGCTTGGCCAAGGCGACCCGGCGCTTTTGTCCGCCAGAGAGGGCATGCACGTTTGCGTGCCAGTCGACGTCGGCCACGAGGCCGCCCATGATTTCGCGGATTTTGGGATTGGCGGCCCATTCGTGGTCGGCTTGGTCGCCGACGATCGCGGCCCCGACCGTGAGGTCGCCGTCGAGCACGTCGGACTGGTCGAGGTAGCCGACATTCACGTCGCCACGTTTGGTCACACGGCCGGAGTCCGGCGTCGAGCGCAATGCCAGCAAGCGCATGAGCGTGGATTTACCGTCACCGTTGCGCCCGACCATGCCGATCCTGTCGCCGTCCTCCAAACCAAGGGTTACGCCGTCGAGGATGGTGCGGGTTGCGAACGAAACGGTGAGGTTTTCACCGCCGAGCAGGTGGGCCACTGGGTACTACTTTCTAGTGTGAATAATCAGGGGAATTGCTACTGGTCGAATCGCCAGCGCGAGTTGTCATAGGAGGGTATCGGAGATAATCCGGGCGCCAGGAACCGGGCCGTGAACAGCAAGGGCGTTGTGCCCCAGATGCCGCAGGTCGTCGGCGAGGCCCTGGGCCGCGGAAGGGTTGTGCGCCAGCAGGGCCACAGTGGGGCCGGAGCCGGAAACAATCCCGGCGAGGGCGCCGTTCGACTCCCCTAGCCCGATAGTGTCCCGCAATTGCGGTGCCAGCTCGATCGAGGCGCGCTGGAGGTCGTTGATGAGGACCTTGCTCAGGGCGTCTGGATCTCCGTTGCGCAGCGCCTGCAGGATCTTGGCATCGACCTCCACCGGTTCGGGGATGTCGAGTCCTTCCGCATTCCGGAGCCTGTCCAGGGTATGGAAGACCTCGGGTGTGGAGAGTCCGTAGTCGGCGCAGACGAGGACCCAGTCCATCTGCGCTTTTGCGAGGGCCGGGGACAGGTCGTCGCCGACGCCAAGCCCGACGGCGGTGCCTCCAAGCAGCGAGAACGGCACGTCCGCGCCCAACTCAGCCGCAAGATGGGCCAGTTCTTCGCGTGACAAGCCACTGTTCCAGAGGGCGTCGCAGGCCAAGAGGGTCGCCGCTGCATCAGCGGAGCCACCTCCCATGCCTCCCGCCACCGGGACGCGCTTGGTGATTTCCAAATGCACGCCCGTGGCCTTCTCCGAGACGTCCCTCATGATGGCGGCAGCCTTGTGGGCCAGGTTCCGCTCATCCAGGGGAATGTCCACCCCATCGAGGTCCAAAGTGCTTGCCGGACTAATGCTGACCGTGATTCCCGGCCCCTCAGTACTCGTAGCGGCTACTTCCTCGTACAGGGACACCGCGAGATACACGCTGGCGACCGAGTGGTAGCCGTCGGGCCGCAACGGGCCAACGTTGAGGGAGACGTTCACCTTGCCGGGCGCACGGACCCGTACAGTCCGTGCGACGAAGCGGCCGCGGTTCACACCGCTGATTGCCGGATTCATGCGTCCAGGGGGTGGCGGGCCTCGGCGATCCGGACAAACGCGTTGATATCGAGGACCTCTCCGCGGGCAGTTGGATCGACGCCGGCGGCCACAATGAAACGTTCGGCCTCGGCGGCGCTTCCAGCCCAACTTGCCAAGGCCGCCCGGAGCGTCTTACGGCGCTGGGCAAACGCGGCATCGATGACCGCGAAAACCTGCTCGCGGGTGGCGTGCGTCGCCGGAGGGGCGCCACGCGTGAAGGACACCAGTCCGGAGTGGATCTTCGGGGCCGGCCAGAAGACATTCATGCCAATCACTCCGGCCTTGCGCATGTGGCCGTACCACGCAGCCTTGACCGAAGGGACGCCGTAGATTTTGGAACCCGGGCCCGCGGCCAGCCGGTCCGCCACCTCGTCCTGGACCATGACGAGCCCGTGTTGCAGGCTCGGGAAATGCTGGAGCAGGTGGAGGACCACGGGCACCGCCACGTTGTAGGGCAGATTGGCCACGAGGGCGGTGGGCTGAACAGGAAGTTCCGTGACCTTCATGGCATCGGAGAGGACAAGGTGGAAATCATCCACGGCGTCCGGGCGCCAGGCGCGCACCGTCTCCGGCAACTTGCCGGCGAGTACCGGATCGATTTCGACGGCGACAACAGTTTTGGCGGCGTCGAGCAGGCCCAGCGTCAAAGAGCCCAGTCCTGGCCCGACTTCCAAGACGGTTTCCTGGGGGTCAATACCGGCGGCCGAGACGATTCTCCGGATGGTGTTGCCGTCAATGACAAAGTTCTGGCCCAGTGTTTTGGTTGGGCGGACACCGATTTCTTCGGCGAGCCGTCGGATGTCCGCAGCTCCCAGGAGGGGTGCGACGGCGGCGTGTTCGGAATTCGGTTCAGTCACCTAGGTATCGTATCGTCTGCCCGACTCGCGGCAGCGCCCTTCCGCCATCTTCGCTTGCGAAAAGGCCGGGCCCGGAGATTCCGGACCCGGCCAATTTCACCGATGCTTTAGCGGGAAGCTGCCCAACCGCAGCCCCAGGGAGAAAGGCCGCGCTGCGCGTAGACGCGGTTGGCGATGTCGATCTGCTGGGCCTTGCTGGCCTGGCTTGCGTTGGGAGCATACGCGCCACCGCCGGAGCCGATCCAGGTCTGGATGTCGAACTGCAGGCCGCCGTAGTAGCCGTTGCCGGTGTTGATGGCCCAGTTTCCACCGGACTCACACTGGGCGATCTTGTCCCACATGGCCTCGTTCGGCGCGCCGGTTGGTCCGGAGGCGACTGCCCCGGCGGGCTTGGGGCGCTCCTTGGTACCGACGGTCACCTTCGCGGAAACCGGGTTGACCGTGACGTCCGAGGAGACCAGGGTCCGGGATGCTTCACGACCATCGACCAGGACAAGCTTGAACTTCTTGCTGAGCAACCCGAGGACGCCTTCCTGGGTCACGGTTTTCTGGTCAGTGAACTGGGCCGGGTCTTCCGTGGTGACGGTATCGAATGGAACGTTTTCCGTCTCAGTGGCGGTCTTGCTGGTGTCCACACGGGAAACCTTGATCACCATGTTCTGGACAACGGGGGCCGAGTTGGGCTGAGAAACTCGGTCGTTGGGGCCGAGCACGACGCCGGCATCGCCGAGGACGGTGGCGACGTCCGCCGCCGTCGTGGTCTTTGCCGAGCTCTGCCCGTCCACGATCAGGCTGACGGTCTTGGGGGTCATGATCGAGACGAACGATCCGGAAACTGCCAGCTGGGTGTCTTTTGGCTGGGAGACGGCCGAAGCGCTCGCGACGCCGAGCTCGGAAACGAGCCCCTCGACGTTGGGGGCCGTTGTGTTGACCGTCCGCTGTGCCCCATCAAGGCTGACAGTGACGGCCTTGGCCAGGTTGACGTTGATGATGGAGCCGTTCTGCACCGAGGTATCCAAAGCCGGGGAAACCCGGTCTTCGGCCTTCAGATCGACCTTGGCTGCCTTGACCACTTGGTCAACGGTGTTGCCGAAGGTCTGGACGGAACTCACTTTGCCGTCGACGTTGAGGGTGACTGACTTGTTGTTGCCTGTGAAAGCAACCACTCCGAGCACCAATGCCGAAAGCACCAGCAGCTGCGCACCGACTTTGACGAAACTGAACTTGCCGTCCGTGGTGAAGAACTTAACCATGTTTGCCCGTAACTTTTGGACCATCCGGGCACGGGGAAAAGCGCACAGGGGCCTCCTGCCGCGGTCCTTGAGTACAGGCCGAAGCCATGCACGAGGACTGCAGCGGAGTTGTGCGCCGCCACACTCAATTCAACTGAAAACACCCATTGCGAACGGAGTTAGTTGTCCGAAGGCCTTCCCCGACCCCGGCTACTTGTTACCCACTGTAACCGAAGCGTTATAAAGTGACCAAGATTTTTACATACTGAGTATGCAGGTCGATTGCAGCTCAATCCCATGATCCGTAAGTTGCCACAGTGTTTTGAGCCAGTTGGGAACATAACGTGGAGAGCTCGGTTCCTGTCACCTCAGCCATGGAACGAACGGTGTAAGGCACCATGTAACTCGCGTTGGGGCGGCCCCGATGGGGATGCGGCGTCAGGAACGGGGAGTCGGTTTCGACGAGCACGAGTTCCGGATCCGCGATGGCGAGCGCGTCCCGCAGGTTTGCAGCGTTCTTGAAGGTCATGGTGCCGGCAAAGGACATGTACCAGCCGTTCATATTGCAGATCCGTGCCAGTTCCGCATCACCCGAGAAGCAATGGAATACTACCCGCTCCGGGGCGCCCTCTTCCCGGAGAACTTGGACGACGTCGTCGTGGGCATCACGGTCGTGGATCTGGAGGGTGAGATCGAGTCTCTTCGCGATGTCGATGTGGCGGCGGAAAGAATGGCGCTGGTGCACCAGGCCGTCGCCGTGCGTGCGAAAGAAATCAAGCCCGGTTTCGCCGATCGCGCGGACCCTGGGATGGGCCGCCAGTTCTTCGATCTCGGCGAGCGCTGATTCCAGCTCTCCACGGCCCGCGTAGACAGGGGCGTCGTTGGGGTGAATGGCGACTGCACCGAGGAGACGCCGGTCCGCGTCCAGCGCTCGGACCGTGAACCGCGATGACTCAAGGTCGCAGCCCACCTGCACCGCCCCTTGGACACCCACGGCCTCGGCGGCGTCCAAGGCATCCGCGACCGCTATTTCCAGCAGACCGTGCCGGAAATCGAGATGCGTGTGGTTGTCCATCACCGGGACCGGCAACGGCTCGGGAGCCGGCGGGTATTCCTTGCGGGAATCGCCGGTTTCAGGCGCGCGGTAGGGTGCCGGCGGGAGGGAATTGCACATGCTCCCACCCTATCTTTCCTTCCTGAAACCCTCCGGATCCCCCCTGTATCCCTTCCTGACCCGGCTCATATCCCTTCGCGACCCTCCTTGCGGGATCTACCTCTGTCTGCGGCGGGCCTAGGCTGGGTAGTCTGGTACAAAAGGCGGTATTTCCCGGCCAGGGCACCGCGGCCCGGCAGGGGTTCTGTCATGGCTGAGGGGTTGTCCATGGATTCAAAGCGACACGGTACCGTTGATGAGCCATTGCTGCGGGACGAGGCTGTTGTTGCCTTGCCGCCCGAACGCGAGACGTTCAACGGTCACAAGCCGCCGGTCATGGATCCTGCGCAATTCCACGCTGCCAGCGAGAAAATCTTGGCGGCAATCAACAAAGTCATCGACGGCAAAGCCGAAGCCGCCAAACTTGCCTTGACCGTGCTCTTGGCCCAAGGCCACCTGCTCGTGGAGGACGTTCCGGGGGTCGGCAAGACCCTGCTCGCCAAAACCCTCGCGCGCACCATCGATTGCAAAGTCAGCCGGATCCAGTTCACCCYGGACCTTCTTCCTTCAGACGTCACGGGCGTCTCCATCTACAACCAGTCAACACGGCAGTTCGAGTTCCGGATGGGCGCGGTGTTCGCCAACATCGTGATCGGAGACGAGATCAATCGGGCCTCGGCCAAGACCCAGTCCGCCCTACTCGAATGCATGGAAGAGCACCAGGTGACGGTGGACGGGCATTCCTACCAGTTGGCTGAGCCGTTCATGGTGGTTGCGACGCAGAACCCCATTGAGATGGAAGGGACGTATCCCTTGCCTGAAGCACAGCGGGACCGGTTCATGGCTCGAATTTCCATGGGCTACCCTGACAAGCTTTCCGAGATCGAGATGCTCGAGACGCACCAGGCGGTCTCACCCCTCGCGAAAGTCACTCCCGTGGTCACTTCTTCGGATGTCGCCGCAATGATCGCCTCGGTGCAGCAGGTCTTCGTCTCCCAATCCGTCAAGGAATATACGGTTGCCTTGGGCCGGGCGACACGGGACAGCGCCCGCCTCCGTCTCGGAGCCAGCCCGCGCTCCCTCTTGCAACTACTGCGGGCGGCCAAGGCGACTGCCGCTCTTGACGGACGGGATTTCGTCCTTCCGGACGATGTCATGTCCGTGGCCGAATCGGTGTTGGCGCACCGCATTATCCTTGACCGGAAGGCCGCGAGTTCCGGTGACACACCACAGAGCATCATCCGGGCGATCCTGGGCTCCCTCCCCGTCAGCCAGGATGCTGGCGCGGAACACCGCGGCAGCTAGGCGGGCGTCCAGAGGGGGCACACATGGCACTGATGGATCTACTTCCCAAGCATCTGTTCACCACCCGTGGCTGGGGGCTGCTGGCCAGCGGGGTGGGTTCCCTGCTCCTGGCCCAAATCATGGGCAGGCGCGACCTTCTGGCCCTCGGCATCCTCCTGATAGTGCTGCCGCTGGTATCCCTTGCCGGGGTTCGCGTCCTCAAGCCGCGCTTTCAGGTTTTCCGCGAATTCAACCCGTCTTCCGTTGAAACGTCCTCCACGGCAACGGTGCGGCTGGCCGTGGCACGGACGGGCGCAGCCACGGGGCCGGTGATCATGGAGGAGCAGTTGCCGCCGCGCTTCGGTGAACCTCCGGCCTTTCGGTTTCCGGCCCGTGCCGCTTCCGGCGGCACCAGCCGGTATGAGTACCATTTGCGTTCCGGCAAGCGCGGCCAGTTCAGGATCGGCCCGGTCACGGCTGAGTTCTGCGATCCCTTCGGCTTGTCGCTGCACCGGCACGCGATCGACGACGGCGACATCCTCACCGTGACACCTGCCGCCGTCGAGCTCCCCGCCACGGGCCTCGCGGGCGCGCGCGGAAACGACGGGGTGACTGCCACCCGAATCCGCGCGAATCCCAGCGACGACGACGTCATGACCCGCGAATACCGTCATGGCGACCCTATGCGGCGCGTCCACTGGGCAGCGACCGCGCGGCATGGGGAACTCATGGTGCGGCAGGAAGAATCCGTTACTACGCCCGAGGCGACCATCATCCTGGACCAGCGCTATTCCGCCTTTGTGTCGGGTTCCGGGGCCACGTTCGGTCCCGCCCACGAAGACGCCTTTGAACTGGTCAGCAGCGACAACTTCGAGTGGGTAGTGACGGCGGCCATGTCGATCAGCGCCCACCTTGCCGATCGGAACTACTCGCTGAGGTTCCTCGATGCAGCGGGTAATCCTGCGTTCCGTAGTTCCCACTCTGCCCCGGACCCCGAAACCGAGGAATTCAGCGGGTTGGGCGGCCTGCAGTCCATTGGCGAGAGCCTTGCCGCAATACAGCTCACTGGCCCCCGGCACGTCCATGGTGAACACCGCAAGGAAGCCTCCGGCGTCGTTGACGGTCCTGAGGCGCCCTTCGACGACCACCTGATGGACAAACTGGCAGCACACCGCTTGCGTGGCCCCATTCTCGCTTTGCTCGGCAATATGCCGCTCGCCGAGGCCCGGGCGTTGGCGCCCGCCGCTGGCTACGGAGCCAATGCCTTTGCACTGGTGGTCACAGACCATCCCCGCCATGCCCAGCCGATCATCGACGCCTTGAAGCTGGGCGGCTGGCGGGCAGTCGCCGTCAACTCGAGAACCGACCTTCCCGCCGCATGGGCCGGTTTCGATCAAGGAGAGATCCTCGCCGCGGCTGCCGCAGCGATGGACGTCAGGCGCGGAGCGGCGGTACCGCGATGACCACCACATCCCGGCACGAGACGCCGGGACGGACCCCGAGCGCGGCGTCGGCGAGCACCGGTGACGCTTCGCGCCGTGGCCGAGGACAGGCGCCCCGCACACGAAAGCCGGGGCCGGGAGCCTACCCGTGGACGATGTCCGCAGCCATCGCCATCGCCGTGCTCGGGACGGCGCTCTCACTCAATGGAGTCTTCAGGGGCTGGGCGTGGTTGGTTCCAGCGATCACCATAGTGTGCACCGTCGCAATGACGTTGGCTGTTCTCCGTGCATTGAGGGCGCATTCGTTGCTCACCACGTTGGGCGGGCTCGTCTCCTTGGCGTTCATCCTGGCCTTCACCTTCTTCCGGCAACAGAGCATCGCGGGCTTCGTCCCCTCCGGTGAGACATTTGACCAGTTCGGCAAGTTCCTGAAACGCGCGGGCGAAACGGTCGTCTCGGAGACTGCCCCCGTGGCCCCGAACGCCGGAATCGTGTTTGTCGCGTGCGCGAGCCTTGGCCTGGTGGTTGTCCTCATCGATGCTTTGGCGGTGCCGCTAGGGATGCCTGCCACGAGCGGTTTGGGCCTCCTGGCCGTCCTCGTTTTCCCGGCCACGATCAAGCCGCAAGGCGCGGGGTTGCTCGGATTCCTTGCCGCGACCATCGGATTCATCTTGATCCTGGGGTGCAGCCAGTGGTTCGCACCAGATTCGCGGTTGCAGACGGACAACGCGCGCGGCACAGGGCAGCTCAAACGATCGATGGTGATCGGTGCCGTGGCCCTGGTCCTCGGGCTCCTGTTGCCTCTGGCGATTCCAGGCTTCGAGCGCGGAACGTTTCCGGTGGGCTCGCGCCTGAACCCCTGGGGCGTCTCCAACGGCTTGAACCCGATGATCACGCTCGGCAACAGCCTGAGGAACCCCACTGGCGATGGCCGCATCACCTACGCCACGAGTTCCACGGCCCCCGTGTACTTGCGCTCCGTCACCATTGACAGGTTCGACGGCGATACCTGGGCGCCGGACGACCGTGAAGCTTCCCGGCGCCTCGGACCAGGCCGCATGGCACCGGACTACCCACTCCCCTCCGATTTGGTGCGCCAACTGACGGTGATCGATACCGGGCAGTTCACCAGCCCTTATCTGCCGGTTCCGTATGCCCCAACGGCCGTGAACGGACTGAGCGGACGCTGGTCCTGGGATCCCGAAACCCTCAGCATCCGCGCCGAGGACACCAACACGAGGAACCAGCAGTACACGGTGTATTCGGCGCTGCCCACGCTGACGTCGGCGTTGCTCAGCCAGGACAATGCCCGGCCCACCTCCATTTCGCAGGATTTCATCCAGTTGCCAAGCAATGTGCCTGACATTGTGAAGAACACCGCCAAGACCGTCACTGCAGGCGCCAATGGTAACTATGCCAAGGCGATGGCGATCCAGGACTATCTACGCTCCCCGCAGTTCAGCTACTCGCTACAGGCTCCGGTCCAAGGCGGCTATGACGGCAACGGCTTGTCCGTGCTGGCGGATTTCCTCGAACAGAAGAGCGGCTACTGCGTCCACTTCGCCTCTGCCATGGCGGTCATGGCGCGGCTCGACGGAATCCCGAGCCGCATCGCCGTCGGCTACGCGCCGGGCCATGCCACCGGGGTTACCGTCGCCGTCGCAGGACAGGAACCCCTGCCGGAGTTCGAGGTGGATGCCCGTGACGCCCATGCCTGGCCTGAACTCTATTTCGAAGGAGTGGGTTGGGTCGCGTTTGAACCGACCCCTTCACGCGGCGTGGTCCCGCCCTATGCATCCGAACCGGCGTCGGCGGGCAGTCCGAGCACCAACCTGCACGACGAAAACCTGACCCCGGGATCCTCGACCCCGCAACCGAGCGCTTCGGCGGTCCCGCCGCTTGCGGGGCCTGGCGTCGGAACGGGCACGTCCACCGGCTTCGGAACTGTCTTGTACGTCGTCGCCGGGGCGCTTCTTCTCGCCGTGATGGCAGCCTCCCCGCGGCTGGTCCGCTCCGCCATCAGGGCGCGGCGCCTGAAGCCGCCACGGGCCGGGCAGATCCGTTCCGAAGGCGGCGCCGGGCCGGCCCCATCCGGGGACGGCCCTGCCCTGGCCTGGGCCGAGCTTCAGGATCTTGCCACCGACTACGGCATACCTCCCGTGCCCAGCGAAACGCCACGGCACTTCGCGGCACGATTGCGCAACTCGGCTGTGCTTGGGGCACCGGCCGCTGCGCTGGCGGGTGCTGCTGACGAGACTGCCGCCGACGACGCCGGGCAGCAGGCGGTTGCATCGCTCACCGGCGATTTCGAACGGCAGCGTTACGGTCCCCCGGGCGATCCCGCAGCGAATGGCGCAGCGGAGCAAGCGAACGCGGCCGCAGCCCGGATCGTGGCGGTCCGTGCCGCGTTCCGGCGCAACGCCTCCTGGATCGCGGTCCTCCGTGCGGACTGGTTCCCGCCGTCCTTGATGTCCAGGTGGTTCCAGCTCTTGTGGTCACCTTTCCGCTGGCTGGGTGGCATTTTGGCGACGGCAGCACGCCGGGTGGCAGCATCCTCGCAAAGGCTTTTCGGCTCCATCCGCTGGCGGCGCTGACCCAACTGACTGGCAGCAGGTGTCGTTCTGGGCCCCGAAAACGACAACAACTGTGAGTCAGTTGGGTTTGGAACGGCAAAGGCAGGGCACCGAAACCCTGGGGTTCCGGTGCCCTGCCCTCACTCAGCGGCAGTTCCCCGTTGCGAGAGGTCCGCCGAAGTTCTACTAGTCGGCGTAAGGATCCGCGATGCCGACGTACTGCGTGGTGAGGTATTCCTCGATGCCTTCGAAGCCGCCTTCACGGCCCAGACCCGACTGCTTGACGCCACCGAAGGGTGCCGCGGCGTTGGAAATGACACCGGCGTTGAGGCCGAGCATGCCGGTCTCGATCTTTTCGCTCACGCGCAGGCCCCGGTTGAGGTCCTTGGTGTAGACGTAGGCGACCAGCCCGTATTCGGTGTTGTTGGCCAGCTTGATGGCTTCGTCTTCGCTCTTGAAGGTGATGATCGGGGCCACCGGTCCGAAGATTTCTTCCTTCAGGATGCGGGCGTCCGCGGAGACATTCTTGAGCACGGTGGGCTGGTAGAAGTAGCCCGGGCCATCTACCGGGGCACCGCCGGTGACAGCAATTGCGCCGTTGGCAACGGCGTCGGACACCAGGGCGTGCACGCCGTTCCGGGCCTTGCCATCGATCAACGGGCCGACTGTGGAGTCCGGCTCGGTACCGCGCGCTGTGTTAAGTGCCGAGATCTTGGCGGCGAATTTGTCGGCAAAGGAATCGGCGATGGAGTCGTGCACGATGAAGCGGTTGGCTGCCGTGCAGGCCTCGCCCATGTTGCGCATCTTGGCCGCGACGGCGCCTTCGACGGCCTTGTCCAGGTCAGCGTCCTCGAAGACCACGAACGGTGCGTTGCCGCCGAGTTCCATGGAACTGCGCAGGACCTTATCCGCGGCTTCGCGCATGAGGGCCTGGCCGACGGCGGTGGAACCTGTGAAGGAGATCTTGCGCAGGCGGTCGTCCTTGATGAGGGGCCCGGTGACTGCGCCTGCCGTGGAGGTCTGGATGACGTTGAGCACGCCAGCCGGGAGGCCGGCTTCCTGCATGACCTGAGCGAAGAGCAGGCTGGTCAGCGGGGTCAAGTTGGCGGGCTTGAGCACCATGGTGCAGCCTGCTGCGACGGCGGGGGCGATCTTGCGGGTAGCCATGGCCAGCGGGAAGTTCCACGGGGTGATCAGCAGGCAGGGTCCAACCGGCTTCTTTTGGACCAGGATGCGGTTCTTCCCGTCCGGGGCGGCAGAGTAGCGACCGCTGACGCGGACGGCTTCCTCAGAGAACCAGCGGAGGAACTCGGCTCCGTAGGCTACTTCGCCGCGGGCCTCGGCCAAGGGCTTGCCCATTTCCAAAGTCATGAGCAGCGCGAAGTCTTCGGCCCGTGCCGTGACCAGTTCGAAGGCACGGCGCAGGATTTCGCCACGCTCGCGTGGAGCGGTGCGAGCCCAGGAGGCTTGCGCGGCGGCAGCAGCGTCCAGTGCGGCGGCGCCATCCTCTGCTCCGGCGTCGGAGATGCTCACGAGCACCTTGCCCGTGGCGGGATCCTCGACGTCGAACGTCTTGCCGGATGCCGCAGGCAGCCACTGGCCGTTGATGAGCAGCCCCGTGGGAACGGAGGCGAGAAGTTCGCTTTCGCGATCGGCGGTAACAGTCACAGTGACTCCTTCGTCAGTTGGGGCACGTTGTAGAGATGCACCAACACTTGATTTTGTGGAATTACTGTCACGGTACTGCCCCCCGCGAAGCAGTGTCTACGCCTTCGCGCACTGCCGCGGGAGCAAGAGTTTGTGCAGTTGCACAGCTATGGCTTGAAGCGCGGACTAGCACGCGGAGAGCCCTCTCCAACGCGGAGAGCCCCTCTCCAACGCGCGAGCACAGCCCTAACGCGCCGCGAGCACAGCAGAGTACAACTCACGCTTGCTGATGCGGGCCTCTTCGGCAACGGCAGCCACCGCTTCCTTGAGCCTGACGCCCTTGGCCATGAGTTCGTTGACCGCGGCGACGTGGTCTTCAGGCTTGCCCGGCGCCTGTTCGGGTGCGCCTGCGACCACTACGGCAATCTCCCCCCGAACCTCGTTGTTTTCAGCCCATTCGAGCAATTCCCGGACGGTTCCCCGGATGACTTCCTCATAGGTCTTGGTCAATTCGCGGCACACGGCGATGCGTCGGTCCGAACCGAACCGCTCGTGCAGGGCGCGGAGCATGGGCTCAAGCCGGTGTGGTGCCTCGAAGAACACCATTGTGCGGCGTTCGTTGCCAAGGTCCGCAAGCCGGGAACTGCGTTCGCCCGCTTTGCGCGGCAGGAATCCTTCAAAGCAGAAACGGTCCGTGGGCAGCCCCGAAAGCGCCAGAGCGGTCAACACGGCGGACGGGCCCGGAAAGGCGGTGACGAGGAGCCCGGCTGCCACTGCGCCCTCCACGAGGCGGAAGCCGGGGTCGGAGACGGCCGGCATCCCGGCGTCGCTGACCATAATGATGGTCTTGCCGGCCCTGACGTGATCCAGCAGTTCCTCCGTCTTGGCGGCCTCATTGTGCTCGTGGTAACTAATCACACGGCCAGACACGGTGATACCGAGCGACTGGACCAGCCGGTGCAAGCGTCGGGTGTCCTCCGCCGCGACGATGTCGGCGGTCTGCAGCAACTCGATGAGCCGGCTGGAGGCATCGCCGACGTTCCCGATGGGGGTGGCGGCCAGAACGATCCGGCCCACGCCGTCGGGAAGCGCGGGAAGGGGCTGTGGCTCAACGGGCTCCGCGAGGGTTTCCACGGGCTCCCCAGGGGCAGGATCGAGGGCTTCATCCGGGGAGCTCAGCTGTTCAGTCACCCGTCCAGCCTAACCCCGCTTTCGATGAGCGCGACCCGCGCCCTGCGTAGGACTGGCTTCCCGGGCTCTGCGACCGGCCCCGTGCCACTTCCAGGGAGCTATCGGAGGAAAAAGGTAGCATGGGCCGAGTGATCGATACCTCCGTGCGCCCCGCACCGCAAACCTGGTTGGCACGGCCCCGCGAGGCGTTCACCGCCGAGGCCCTGCGTGCGCGGCTCATTGGCAGCATCCAGAGTTGGCGGGACTACCCGCCCTCCTTGAGACTGTGGTTCTGGTTGATCCCCACCATCACTTCCGTGCTCGGCGGGATCCTGCGTTTTGTCCGCTTGGATGCCCCGCATAGCCTCGTGTTCGACGAGACCTACTATGTCAAGGACGCCTACTCGCTCCTGGTCAGCGGGTACGAGCGGGCCTGGCCGGATAAGGCCAATGATGCCTTCAACGCGGGCAACCCCAACGTCCTGCTCAACTCCCCCGAATACGTGGTACATCCCCCGGTAGGAAAGTGGATGATCGCCTTCGGGATGTGGCTCTTTGGTTCGGATAATTCCTTCGGCTGGCGATTCTCCGCAGCTTTGACGGGTACCCTCTCCATCGCCCTGATCGCCCTGATCGCCCTGAAGCTGTTCCGTTCCCACATCCTGGGCGCGGCCGCGGGGTTGCTGCTCGCCGTCGACGGCCACCACTTGGTCATGTCGCGCACTTCCCTGCTGGACATCTTCCTGATGTTTTGGCTGCTCGCGGCGTTTGGTGCCCTCTTGATGGATCGCGACGACGGCAGGCGCCGTCTGGCAGCACGGCTTGCCGCGCTTGCGGGCACGTCGAAGGACGGCCGGCCAACGCCGTCGCAACTCGCCTCAGGGCCGTGGCTCGGTTTTCGATGGTGGCGCCTGGCGGCCGGTGTTTGCCTCGGCCTTGCGGTTGGCACGAAATGGTCGGCATTGTTCTTCGTGGCCGGTTTCGGCTTGATGACGGTCTTTTGGGACATGAGCGCGCGGCGCATCGCGGGCATTCGGAGTTGGCCGAGCTCCGCGATCCTCAAGGACGGCGTGCCGGCGTTCTTGACCATGATCCCGGTGGCCGGAGCTGTGTACTTGTCCACGTGGACCGGCTGGTTCCTTTCCAAGGACGCCTACTACCGGCAATGGGCGGAATCGAATCCGTCTGCCACCTGGGGATGGATTCCCGGACCGTTGCGCTCACTTGCTTACTACCACATGGAGGCCTACAACTTCCATCAGGGCCTCAGCTCACCCCACCCGTATCAATCGAGTCCGTGGAGTTGGCTGGTCATGGGGCGGCCCACGTCGTTCTACTACGAGTCCCCCAAACAAGGGACGCCCGGCTGCGAGCTCCCTAATTGCACCTCGGCAATCCTGTCCGTGGGCAACCCGGTGATCTGGTGGGGCGCGACGATTGCACTCTTCGTGGTGCTTTTCTGGTGGGCCGGACGGCGCGACTGGCGGGCCGGGGCCATCCTGGCAGGGGTCGCCGCAGGGTATCTGCCGTGGTTCATGTATCCGGACCGCACCATGTTCTACTTCTATGCCCTCTCCTTCGAGCCTTTCCTGGTGCTGGCCCTCGTCTATGGACTGGGGCTTGCCCTGGGCCGGAGCGACGCTCCCCCGTGGCGCCGTCGCTCCGGACTTTACGTGGTGGGCCTTGTGGTGGTTCTTTCCGTGTTGCTGTCGGCGTTCTTCTATCCGGTATGGACGGCGGAAGTGATCAGCTACCAGGACTGGCGCATGCGTATGTGGATGCCGTCCTGGATCTGAACCGCTGACTCCGCGCCGCCTGTACTCTCGCGGACAGGACGGCGCCCACGCAAGAAAGCGCCCCCGGGAACAGACGTTCCCGGGGGCGCTTTTTCGTTATTGCCGTGGTTGCTACTTCTCCAGCGTGCCCATTGCGGTGGCGTCCTCCGAAGAGGCGGCCTTCGCGTCCGCAGGGTCTTCTGCGGCTGGACCGTTCTTGGCCGGCAGTCCGCGACGGCGGCGGGTGGGCCAGGTGAAGATGAGGGTCAGCAGGGCGGCGAGGAACACCAAAGCGCCGATCACCATTCCCGCGTCCATCCAGAACTGTCCGGGGAACAATCGGATCAAGGTGTCGTCGAGCGAAAAGGTCCAGGTGCCGTTCGCGAAGAAGATCTGGTGGAACTCCGTGAAGAACTGTTGCCAGCCAAGGGCGGCAAGCGTGCCCAGCCCCAGGATGAGCACAAGGGTGACGATCGAACCCGCGAACAGGCCGCGCCGGATTCCGCCCGTGCTTCGCTTGCGCAGGTACAGCATGGCGATAATGCCAATGATGATCATGAGGGCGCCGGCGCCGAACGCTGAAAGCATCACGGTCTTGACGTCGGCCATGTGGGAGACTTCGCCCTCTTTGAACAGTTTCTCGCCGTTCCGATTGACGAGCTCGCCCAAATAGCGCGGACCTGACCAGTTGCTGAGGTAGTCCACGGCATAAGAACCGTACGTCATCCGGTCATCGGCGTTGAAGCCATAGCCGTCTCCCGGGAACCCCGGCCGGTAGTACTCCACCCACAAAAACAACGGGCTGGCCACGGCACGGATTGCCAGCACCAGAAGGACCACCGGGTAAAAGACGGCCAGCAGGACCTGGAAAATGCGCGGCGCCACGGGTTTGGCGTTGGCAGCCTGCTCGCGTTCGTGGTTGCGACGTTCCACCTCGGATTCCGGAGGGCGGACTTGAAGGGCCGACGTCGGCAGGGGCTCGGCGAAGAGCGCCGGTTCCGGTCCGGCTTCGGCCGCCTCGGCAGCCTTGCGGTCAGCCCGGCTCTCGGGCTGGCCGGACACGGATTCAGCCGCCGGCTTGCCCTCGGGTACCGGCTTCACAGAAGAGTCCTTGCCTCCATCAGCAGCCGTTGCCGGGCGTGCGTCCGGTGCCGTGGACTTGGGGGCAGGCTTCATCCAATCGAACGCCGGCTCATCGCCGTCGCCGTGGATATCCGCGTCCGGGTCTTTGGGGATCGGGCTCTTCTCGGTCACTTGAATGTCACTTCCGTAGGATTCACATGCCGGTACGGGAACGGTCCGCTGGCAATCTTCTCTATCTTCGAGCCTACAGTCCGCCTCCGCGGAGAGACGAGGAGCCACCCCGGCGGACGCCGGATTGCCCCCGGACCCGCGTGCGGCTAGGCGGCTATCTCGCGGTAGCCCGCGTCGTTGCTGTCCAGGTCGCCCGTGGCGCCGGCACGGAACGCACGTCCACCCAGCACCAGCGCATAGACCCAGTATGCCGCGAGGACCAGTGAACCGATCAGTATCTTGGCCCACACCGGAAGCGGGCTGGGCGTCACGAAAGCCTCAACGAGTCCGGAAACGAACAGGACAATCACCAAGCCCAGAGCCACTGTGATCAGTGCGCGCCCCTCGTCCGCCACAGCCTGCATCCTGCGACGCGGCCCGGGCGAAACCATGGCCCAGAAAATGCGGAGACCGCCTGCGGAAGCGATGAACACGGCGGTCAGTTCCATGAGGCCGTGCGGGAGGATGTAGCTGAAAAACACATCCATCTTGCCGGTGGCGGCAAAGACACCCGCAGCAACCCCCACGCCCTGTGCGTTCGAGAACAGCATATATGGCACCCAGAAGCCGGTGATGCCCAAAGCCACGGACTGCGCCCCGATCCAGGCATTGTTGGTCCAGACCGCCCCCGCGAAGGACGCAGCGGGATTCTCCGAGTAATAGCCAACGAAATCTTGGTCGACGTACTGTTTGACGGCGCTGCTGCTTCCCAGGGCCCTCAACGCCTCCGGCGACGTCGCGATCCACAGCGTGTATCCCGCAGCGACAAGGCAGAAGAAAACCCCGCACCACACGGTCAGCCAGCGCAACCGGTAGAACGCGGCTGGCAAGGACACAACGAAAAAGCGCGCGAGGTCTTCCATGAAATTCGACCTCGCCCCGGTGAATCGGGTGCGGGCCTGGGCCAGGGCTGCCGACAAGGACGCGGACAGTGCGCTCTCCGGGGCCACGGATCGGATGAGAGACAGGTGTGATGACACCACTTGGTACAACCGCAAAAGCTCGTCAGCTTCGCTGCCGTCAAGGCGTCGTTTGTGCGCGAGCTCGTGCAAACGGGACCATTTGGTCCCGTTCACTACGGAGAAGGCATCCATGTCCACGGCACTACCCTAATGCCAACGCTTCCAAAGCAGGGCCAGCGCTTGAAAAGCAGTGTCAACGCTTCCAAAGAGCCGCAGCAGCCCCTGCTGCACATCAGTCCTGACGGCTAGACTCGACCCAGCGGGATCCGACCGGTCCCGCCCAGATCGTCGGGGTACGTGGCAGTTTTGGGGGACGGCTTGAGTTCGATCATTACCGGTGAGGCCGTGGTCCTTGAGTTGCGGCCGGCATCGTTCGGAGCGAGGGCCCTAGGGCTCATGCTCGACGTCGTGGCGCACGTCCTGCTGCTGCTCGGTTTGCTGTTTCTGCTCAGCTTCGTGGCACCTGACGTGGACGAAGCCGCCGGCCGCGCTATGGTCCTGTCCAGCGTGGTGTTGTGCCTTGTGGTCGTCCCCATTGCGGTGGAAACGCTGAGCCGTGGCCGCTCGCTGGGCAAGCTGGCTACCGGGCTCAGGATCGTGCGCGACGACGGCGGATCCATCCGCTTCCGGCACGCGGTAATCCGCGGGTTGATCGGTTTCCTGGAAATCTACGCGACGTTCGGCGGACTGGCCATCGCGGTGGCCCTATTCAACGACAAGTCAAAGAGGCTCGGAGACGTCGTGGCGGGAAGCTATTCCCTCAGGCAGCGCGTTCCCGCTGAACGCAAGATCCTCCCCTACGCCCCGCCACACCTGCAGGCTTGGGTGGCAATCGCGGATATCGGCAGGGTGCCGGACGGCACGGCGCGGCGCGCTTCACAATTCATCCAGCAGGCGTCCCGGATGGCTCCGGAATCACGCTCCAGGCTGGCTGCGGCCCTCGCCACCGAACTGGCAACCCAGGTCGCCCCGCCACCGCCTCCCGGAACCACGCCGGAAGACTATTTGCACGCAGTGTTGTGCGAACGGCGAAACCGGGACCTGGAACGGTTGCGTCGCGCAGAGCAACGCAGCACGATGGTCGGCGCCCGGCTCAACAGGCTCCCGTTCACGCGCTAAGGCGAGCAACCGGCGTCGCGCGCTTGCTAGGCCGCTCAGCGCCTCGCGTAGCTGGACCAGGCAACATTCCAGTCCCCAAAGCCTTCAAGGGGCTCCACCGCGGGGGCACCGGTATTGAGGACCTGTACCACGTCCCCGGTCCGCATGTTGTTGAAGAACCAGGCGGCGTCAACCGGGAGCAGGCCGACGCAACCATGCGAGACGTTATACGCGCCAACGGCTCCGTAGGCTGACGGAAGGGCCTGGTGTACATAGACCCCTGAGTTTGTGAGCCGGTTGGCGTGCTCCACGACGAGCGGCGCGTAGTAGCCTTTGTCGCCGGGTTTGAGCCCGATGCTGCCTGCGTTGAACTTGGAGTGCCGTTCTTGCTCCATGATGACGGCGTACCCGGTGGGCGAGAGCCAGTCCGGGCTGCCGAGGGTGACGGGAGCCGTTTTGACGAGTGCACCGTCGATAAACACCTTCATGGTTTTGGTGGCGTCGTCCACTACCGCTATCCGCTGCGGACCGGTCTTGAAAGTGGCCTTGACGTTGGAGTTGCCGATCATGCCGTTGCCGAAATCCTTGCCGAACAGAGGCAAGTCAACGGTGACGCTCGTGTTGGCTGCCCAGAAATTCTCCGGGCGGATGCGCACTTTCCGGTCCGAATACCATCGCCAGGCCACTTCCTGGCCTGAGGAAACGCTGATCTTCACAGCCTTCTCCATGGCGGCCTTGTCCGCTACCGGCTCGCTGAAGTTGATTTCGATGGGCTGCCCCGAACCCATGGTGGATCCATCTTGGGGGAACACGGCGGCGTCGGCTTCATTGGGTGTGGACACCGTGGTGAAGGTCTGTGTTTTCCGGGTCTCCCGGCCCGCGCCGTCAACAACGGTGAAGCCGTAACGGTACTCGGTGTTGAACGCCAAGGGCTCCAGCGTCGACCAGGTGCTGCCATCGGCGCTGATGGTGCCCCCGACGGCCGTGCCGCCTCTGACCGGTACCAGTTCAACGTCCTTAAGCGTGCCGTGGACGGCCTTGACGGAAGGCCCGACGGCGGGATTCACTTCGCGGGCGCCATCAAGTGGAGTGATGCCCAGTTCCACCGCCTTGACGATGGCGGACGCCAGCCCGGCGTCCGTGCGCTGCGGTGATCCCGATTCGGACTCCACGACAGTGCCCGGCCACGTAGGCACGGTGGCCGCACCGAAACCTCCGGCCGCAACGCCAGCACAAATCCCGATGACTCCGAGAATTTTCCCGGCCTTGCGCTTCCTTTGACGCACCATAGTGCAACTCCACATCCCCCAGCAGAAGGCCAGTCCCCAAGACTGACCCGTCAATTCTAGCGGGAGGAGTGGTGCGTACTGATCAGTGCTGGCCTATCGTTTGGCGTACTGCGCCCAAGGGATGTTCCAATCGCCAAAGCCGTCATCGTAGTTGGCGTAATCTCCCTCGGTGTTGACGACCTGGACGACGTCACCGGTGCCCATGTTGTCGAACACCCATTTGGCCCCGTCCGGACCCAAGCCGATGCAACCATGGGAAAGGTTAGTGACGCCGATGTACGGCATGGCTGTGTCCGTGGCTTGGTGGATGAACTCCCCGCTGGGCGTCAGGCGCGTGGCGTAGTTGACGTCAAGCTGCCCGTAGTAGGCAGGGTCCCCAGGTTTGAGACCGATGGTGGAGGCATCCATGTGCTCCACCCGGTACTTTTCCATGAGCACCAGGTACCCCCGTGCGGAAGGGAACCTTGTGTCGCCCATGGTGTCCGGCCACTGGCCAACCTGCTGATCGTTGACGCTAACCGTGAAGGTGTGGGCGACCGCGTCAGCTATGGCGACCTTCTTGTCTCCGATCTTGAAGGTGTTCGTCTTGTTGAAGTTGCCGATCTGGCCGTTCCCAAAGTCCACACCGAACAGCTTGAGGTTCACTGTCACGGTGCTGTTCGCTGCCCAGAAGTTCTCCGGGCGGTAGCGCACCATGGTGTCGCTGAACCAGTGGAAGGCTCCGACTTGGCCCGACGTGGACGTGACCTTGATGGCCTGCTCGACGGCGGCCTTGTTGACCACGGGTTCGCTGAACGTGATCTGGAGCGGCTGCGCGACGCCTACTTTGGACCCATCCAAGGGGTACATGGCGGCGTCAGCCTCGTTCTGCGTGGAAACCGTCGTGAAGGACTCGGTTTTTGACGTAGCGCGGCCCGCAGTGTCCGCCACGGTGTAGTTGAAAGTGTAGGAGGTGTTGAATTCGAGGGGCGTAGTGGCGGTCCAGCTGAGACCGTTCGGGGTCAACGCGCCTTCGATGGTCTTTCCTTTGGTACTCGTCAAGGAGACCCTTTCCAGGGTTCCGTCCTTGACGGTGATGGTGACGGGCGCTGCGGGATTCACCTGTTTGGCCCCACTCGCAGGTGAGACAACCACGGTGGGGGGCTTCACGACGGGCAGCACTGCACCCGCCTCGCTGCGTTCCCCGGATGATCCTTCGGACTCGATCGCCGCATTGGCCGCATGCGGCGCCACGGCAGCAAAGGTCCCGCTGAGCGCAGCAATAAGGCACACAACCACAATCCAGGCCACCTTCCGGAACCTGCTTCGCTTCGTGTGCGCATGGACAGTGCCAGGGTCCGTGTGTTCTGCGGCGTCCGCGTGCTCGAAGGCGTCCCAGCGCTCAGTGGCGTCCCAGCGCTCAGTGGTGTCCCGGTGATCAGGGGCGTCAGCGTGCCCGCTGTCAGGATTAAGACCCATGTTTGATTTCTCCAAAAACTCACGCCCCCCAAAAAAGTCACGCCCCACAGCCGCATTCTAAGGGGCGTGGCTTGATATTGGCTGGGAACTCGCTGGTCTGCGCGCTCCCAGCCGGAGCTCTCAGTACCGGTAGTGTTCGGGCTTGTACGGCCCGGCAACATCAAGATCCAGGTATTCGGCCTGTTCCTTGCTGAGTTCGGTCAATTCCACACCCAACGCGTCCAAATGGAGGCGAGCGACCTTCTCGTCGAGGATCTTCGGCAGCACGTAAACCTGGTTCGAATATTCACGCTCGGCCTTGGGCTGGTCCTTCTTGGTCCACAGCTCGATCTGGGCGATCGTCTGGTTGGCGAAGGAGTTGCTCATGACGAACGAGGGATGGCCGGTCGCGTTGCCCAGGTTCAGCAGCCGGCCTTCGGAAAGTACGATGATCGAGCGCTCGTCGCGGCCATCAGCTGCCGGGAAGACCCACTCATGCACCTGCGGCTTGATTTCGACCTTCTGGACACCCGCGAGCTTTGCCAGACCGGCCATGTCGATCTCGTTGTCGAAGTGGCCAATGTTGCCCACGATCGCCTTGTTCTTCATCCGGAGCATGTCGGAGGCCATGATGACGTCCTTGTTGCCTGTGGTCGTGATGAAGATATCGCCCTGTTCCAGGACCGAATCCAGCTTGGCTACCTGGTAGCCGTCCATGGCTGCCTGGAGTGCGCAGATGGGGTCGATCTCGGTCACAATGACGCGTGAACCTTGGCCACGGAGTGCTTCAGCAGCGCCCTTGCCGACGTCGCCATAACCGCAGACCACGGCGACCTTGCCGCCCATAAGGACATCCGTGGCACGGTTGATGCCGTCCGGCAAAGAGTGGCGGATGCCGTACTTGTTGTCGAATTTGCTCTTCGTCACGGAGTCGTTGACGTTGATCGCCGGGAAGAGGAGCTTGCCCTGCTCTGCGAGCTGGTAGAGGCGGTGCACGCCCGTGGTGGTTTCCTCGCTCACGCCACGGATGCCGGCAGCAATGCGGGTCCACTTCTTGGGGTCGGCGGCAAGGCTCTTGCGCAGCACGTCCAGGATAAGTGCGTACTCTTCAGGATCGCTTTCCGTAGCGGTCGGCACCGCACCTGCGGCTTCGAACTCGACGCCCTTGTGGACCAGCAACGTGGCGTCGCCGCCGTCGTCGAGGATCATGTTGGGGCCCGACTCCGGGTTGGCGTCCGCGCCGGGCCAGCTGAGGATCTGTTCGGCGGTCCACCAGTATTCCTCAAGGGTCTCGCCTTTCCAAGCGAAGACGGGAACGCCTTGGGGATCTGTGACGGTCCCCTTGCCGACCACGACGGCGGCTGCGGCCTCGTCCTGCGTGGAGAAGATGTTGCAGGAGGCCCAGCGGACCTCGGCGCCCAGGGCTGTCAGCGTCTCGATGAGCACAGCGGTCTGCACGGTCATGTGCAGGGAGCCCGCGATGCGTGCTCCCTTGAGCGGCTGGCTCGGACCGAACTCGGCGCGCAGCGACATGAGGCCCGGCATTTCGTGCTCGGCCAAGCGGATCTGGTGGCGCCCGGCTTCTGCCAGGGAAATGTCGGCAACCTTGTAGTCGAAAGTCATGGAAGTCCTTAAAAGTACCGAATGGTTGAAGTCAGGAGGGGCTCAGGCGCGGCGGGCACCGTCGTGCTGGTCCGAGGCAGCGGCGTTGGCGGCCGCCAGCAGCTCCGGAGGCAGCAACAGGGGGATCCCATCCTGGATGGCATAGCGGATCTTTTCACCCGAGGCGGCCGCCGCCGTCGAGACAAGCTCCTCGCCGTCCTGCTCCAGCGGGGACCCGGTGACGGGGCAACGCAGGATGGACAACAATTCAGGACTGACCTTTGGCATGGTTTGAAGCTCCCTGGATGGCACCATCACAGGCGCCGCTTTGGACTGATATGCAGCTTCCAGCGTACAACCCGCTGACCCACGGAACCTTGTCACAAAGGGGGTAACGACACACTGAGTCAGACGCCGCGCGGTTCGCGCTGCGTCCAAGGCAGTTCAGGAAGGATCGCGCAGGATGCGAAGATGACGCCTAGTTGTTCCCTCGGCAGGCGGTGGTCCATCAAAGGGGGCGCGGACCGTGCGCTGTTCCGGTGCCGGTGCCGAGGCCGCTTCACGCACGGCATTGGCCAGTGCAAGGAGGTCGTCCGGTCCGGGCTGGGGCGGCGAGGACGGCATGGCGAGTCGCATGACTTCCCAGCCCCTCGGTACGGTCAGCGATTCTGCATGCTGCGCGCACAGGTCGTAGGAATGGGGCTCGGCATACGTAGCCAAAGGACCCAGCACTGCCGTCGATTCGGCGTAGACGTACGTCAAAGTGGCCACCGCGGATTGGCGGCAAGCTGATCTGGAACACTGGCGAATTGCACCCACAACATCCCAGATTAGCCCCACTTCGCCGCGGCGCGGTGCATTGCCTCTTAGCGGGCATTATGTCGCGTTGGCGTAAGCACGGGTCTAAAGTCGATATATGCAGTCACAGCACCACGTTCCGGGCTTCACAGTCCATTTGTCTGATACCGAGGACAGCCAGGAAACGACGACGGCGGGCACGTCCGTACGCGGCTTCAGGCAGCGCCGCAGAAACCGCCACGGGCGGGGGTTGCGCGGTGAAATCATGCTTCCCAACGTTCCCGGATACAGGACGCGTGGGGAAAAGTTTGACGACCTCGTGCTGGATTCCGCCGAACGGCTGCAGGACATGTGGGGCAAACGGCTCGACGGCGTCTCTTTCGCCGTGGACGAGATCCCGCCAAACCTGGAGGAGCTGGTAGCCCAAGGTACGGCGGCACCGTTGGGCTCATATACCCCGGCAGCCCACGGCGCGGGACCAGTCATCACCATCTATCGCCGCGTCGTCGAGCACACGACCGGTGGCCGCGAGGACCTCCAAGACCTGGTGCACGACGTCGTCGTCGAATACACGGCCGAGATGCTCGGCGTACCGCCGGAGACCCTGGACCCTGTCTATCGCCGTCGTTATCAGTAAGCTGCCACCCAGCAGGCCGGTGCTCAGTAACCCAGGGTGACCTGTACTTTTTCGTGGCCCGCCGTGCCATCTTGGATGGTTAGGACCGAGACCCCGGATTGATCGGCCTGACCAAGCACGAGTGCGCCGTAGGCCGCGTCCCCTGCTGCTGACACGATGTAGCCGGTGATCGTGGCGCCGTCGGATTTCTCTGGTACCCCGATGACTGAGGTAGTTCCCCCGGCGATCTCCACCGTTTCCGTCTTGTGCACCTTGCCGTCCGACGTGACCGGCGCATAGCTGACGGTGGCGCGCCCTGCCGGCACGCCGAAGCTGAGGAAGCGCGTGCCGCCTTGGGGCACCGCCATCACGTGCTGGCTGCCCAAACGGACCGCGGCGGGAGACCAGGCGAAGTCGACCGGATCCTCAGCCTTGAGTCCTCGTGTGACGCGAGTGGACGCGGCGAAAGGAACGTCCGAGGTGGCGCTGACTGTGTACATGCCAGCGGGCACGCCCGTGAGCGGCACTTGGGTCACCGAACCAGCCTTGGCAGTCACCGCTCCCCCTCCGGGAAACGCGCGCTGCCCGTTCGGCCCGAACAACCGAACATCGAGTACCGCATCCGCAGGCCCCGGGACGGTAATCTGCAGCGCTGGAACGGCGTCGGAAAAACCTGCCTTGGCGGCGAGCGACTTCACGGCGGCCGGGTCCTGGATATCCACCCCGGTCATGACTTGGGAGTCGGCGGCCGCAGCACCGGGTGTCATCAGCTCGACACCACCGGCCGTCAGGCCACGGAGAATGCTCTGCTGAATGCTTGACGCAACGGGCCCGCCGCTGCTGCGCAGGTGCACCGATAGCTGGCCTTCGTTCGGGGCCAGGCCGGCTAAATTGATAGACCTGGTGGTTCCTGGCGAAACCAGCAAGCCGCGGCTATCCGATGCTTGGATCTGGCCACGGGCACCGTATAGGTCAAGATTGACCGTAGCCGGGGTCCCCGAAGCATTGCTGATATTCAAAACCGCCGTTCGTCCCAGTGCCGTGCTGGCACCGAGGAGCCAAGCATCGTTGCCAGGTTGCTGGCAGGGTGCCGCCGCAAGCCCGCGGAGATCGCCGTCGCTGGCGGTGTAGCTCATCAGTCCTGCCACAGCGGCCTTTTGGCCGCCGATGGGATCCGCTCCCACCACAGTTACGTCATTCGCCGGCCGCTGGGCCACGACGCCCGCCTTGAGGATGGGAGGCCCCGGTACAGGAGTCTGGGCGGCGGCAGGGGCCTTGGCGATTTCGGCAATAGCGGCGCCACCCAGGGAGGCGAGGCTGCTTCCGGGAACAGATCCGGCAGCATCGCTGAGCACTACTGCATCCAAGAAGCTCTTGGCCGAACGCGAAACGGGGCTGAACTGGGTGTCGGTGCCCGCGGCGGTTCCCTCAGGGAGGCGGGGAGGCGCGGGACACACAGGGGTCGCCTTGCCTGCTGGGACATCGGCCAGGGACATGTCCAAGGTCTTGTTCCCTGCCGGTGCCGGCACTATTGATGCCGCCGAGACTATGCCCGCCCCTGCCGCAAGAAGCATTGCGGCCGAAAGCACTCCGAACACGACGGCATTGTTCTTTTTGCGGTTCTTGTTCCCGGCTTTGCGCTGGCCGCGTTCCCTTGTCCCGCCACTTCCCGGCTCCGCGCTACCCAGCCGGGCGGGCGTCCCTGACGTAGGTTCTTGGTTGTCAGACACTGCTGTATTCCTTACGGAGAGTTTTTTGTTCCTTCAGGAGGCCGGCCTTCGGCCTGCGGGCAGGCATGGGAATGGCTAGCAAGATGGTCAAACCAATCACTACGGCCTGCAGAACGCCGAGCCAAGGCTCCCAAACCGTGGTGTAACGGATCTCGACCTTGCCCCCTGCAGGCGGCAAGGCGAATGCTTGGGCCCATCCTGAGGTGGTCGGGCTCAGCCGGCGGCCATCCAGCCAAGCGCTCCAGCCGGAATCCGCCCGCTCAGCGAGCACCACCAAGCGGCCATCCCCGCCTGCCGGGATGTCACCCTCGGCAGACGTCCCGAGGGAAGGCAAGAGGGCAACAACGGCTCCCTTGGCATCCACCACCCTGACCCGGTGCGCCGTTTCGGCGTCCGCCGCAGCAGCCCGGTTCAGCGGCGTGACACGCCACAGCCACCCCGAGTCGGTCTTTCCCACAGCGACCAGGCCAGGAACGGAATCTATCCGGTTGGCGGTCAGCTGTGCAGCGGTATCGACTGACTTCAGGACAACGAATCCAGCACCGAGCTGCTCAAGGCTGGGCCGCGGGTCCACGCCCGTTCCCGCGACAATAGTAGCTACCGCGTTCCGGATGGACGCGGTCGCGTCGTCATCGGCCGCGAGGCGTTCTTGGCCAGCTGAGCCCATGATGGAACTGGCGGCGGCCACGGTGGAGAGCGAGTCCAGCGTGGTCCCGGCCCCACGCATCAGGGATGACGTGTAGCCACCGTTCTCACCCGCCGTGATAACCAGAGTGCGGGTCTGCTCAGGCCCTTGGCCGTGGTCGACGGCGGTGGCCGGAAGCGTGTTCTGCCCTGTCGGCTGGACCAGGCGCGTGGCACCGAGGGCACCGCTGGCCGACGGCGCGGTATCCGCATTGCTCATCATGTTCTGAGTTGCCCAAACGCCCATGCTGGCCAAGGGTCCGGCAACCAGGAGAACGGTTGTCAGAGCAGACAGGACCCGCACTGCAGCGCGCCTGGCCAGCCTGCCGTCTTCCGCCTTGGCCGTGAGCTGGAGGAGGTTTTCGGCTCCAATCAGCGCGGCTCCCAGCAGGGCGAACCAGGCAGCGGAAACTGCCGGTCCCGTGAAGGGTGCTACGAGCATGTTGCCGTTGGCGGCTGTCGCCACGTGCCCGGCGAGCCAGGCCCAGGCCAAGAGCAGGAGGGCCCCCGCCCAAAGGAAACGCGTGACGCGTGAGCGCCGTCCGGGCACGAAGAGGGCTGCGATCGACAGCAGGAGGACCGGTGCGCCAACCAGCACGGCAAGCAGTAGCGCCCACGGCGCGCCCGACGGGCCAAACAGCGCCAAGCCGGCCAATCCGCCATCGACGTCGAATTTCAGGGGCTGGCCCAGCAACTGCTGCCACAACGGCGCGGCTTCGAAACCGAGCGGGACGCCCGGATCGGCCAGCATGGCACGTGGCCGCTCGAGGACCGAGAGCACATACGGCGCAAACAGCGCGGCGCTTGGAAGCAACGACCACCAGACGGTCCGCCCGCGCCGCCCCAGAGCGATACCGCAAAAGACAACGAGGACCGCGATGGGGGGTAGCAGGGACGGCGCAGAGGCCGTCACTACCGCCAGAGCAAGTCCGGCCGCAGCAGCAGCCGTCCAGGACGGCGTGCCGTTGATGCCCGGTTTCCCCGGCAACGGCTTGGCCGTGGTGGCGCTGGACAGCCGGAGTTGATCCTGAAGCCGGTTCTGGTTCAACGTAGTCCCGTCGCGACCAAGCGCCGATCCAGTAGCCCGCAAGAGTGCCAGGACCAGCAAAGGAATCACCATGTGGGCCAGGAGGGCTCCGAGCCTTCCCTGGTTCAAAGCGACTTGAAGAACGGGGGCACCGGCCCAGAGCAGTGCAGCGATGAAACGGTAACGGCGCAGCGTAGTCATTGCGCCGGCGGCAAACCAGGCACCCAGTCCGGACAAGGGCATGGCCAGGAACAACAGCCATACGATGGAGGCATTGGAGTCCCCTGCTCCGAGCATCGACAAGAGCCACAGTACGTAGGCGAAGGGATCACCGTGACCGGGCAGTCCAACGCCCAAGCTGATCCACCAGCTGGAGGCTGACCGCCAGATGTCCGCGGCCGCGGCCACCGGCAGAAGTCCGCCGCCGGTCACCCCACCCGCGCCCACGAGTCCCAACAGACCTACGAAGGAAGCAACCAGGGCAACGAACCCGGCAGCTACGGCACCTGAGCCGACCCAGCCTCGCTCATTCGTGGCAAGGGCCGCGAAATCATCGCCGGCATCGCCGCTCGGTTCCGGTGCAAGGGAATCCGGGGCCTCCCGGAAGTCGTCTGCGCCAATCGCTTCCACGAGGGAGCGGCGGTGCGCCCAAACCTCGCGCCGCGGAGTCTGCAGGCCCTTGATCACGGAACGCCGCACCCGCCGTGTCCGGGCAGCATTCCTCCTGGCGCGCCAAATCGCCCTGGGACGGCCGAGGGCCGCAAGCGTGGCACCAAGCTGGGATATTCCGTAGCCCGGTTCCTTGACAAGAATGCTCAAGACTAGCCGCAACAGGCTTCCGAGCAGGGCGCCGATCGCGTGCAATGGAACCTTCCACGGCGAGGCATGGGTGAGCCTCAAGTGGACCTGGCTCTTGCGGGCAGCCGCGGGTGTCGCCAGGCTGTGGGGCCGGTGCTCGACGTGGAACATACGTGCCGCCGGGACCACCACTACCCTGTTGCCCGCAAGCCAGTTACGCCAGCAAAAATCGACGTCGTCTCCCACACCCGGGAGCGCAAGGTCAAAGCCACCCAATTCCTCCCACGCGTCGCGCCGGATCAGCATGCCCGCGGAATTCACGGCGAAAGTGTCGGTCCGTCCGTCGTACTGGCCCTGGTCGAGTTCGTCGGCCTCGATGAGCGTGAGCCGCTCGGCCCACCGGCTCGTGGACAGGCCGGCGTCGATAAGCCTGCGTTCGGTGTCCCAGGCAAGCTGCTTGCAACCCGCCACCGTCACCGAGGGAGCGCGCTCGACTGCCTGAAGCAGCTCAGCGAGTGCCTCAGGGGCGGGGGCGGCGTCGTCGTGCAACAACCAGATCCATTCCGCGGTTCCCGGTTCCTTGGAAGGAGCCGAACGGGCCAGGCCAGCCATGACAGCCGCGCCGAAGCCCACTTTGGATTCACCCGTGTTGGTGACATTGCCCTCGCCGAGGGCCCGCCGCAGCAACGCTGCGGACTTGTCACGGGAACCCGTATCAATGCCAATGGCGGCATCCGCCGGACGCGTCTGGTCCAGCAGAGCCGCCAGGGTTCTGGGGAGATAGTTACCACCGTCATGCGAGACGACGACGGCGGTAACGTGCACTGCCTTGAGAATCAGACCGCTCGCTTCCTCAGCCTGCGGCGTTCACGCTCAGAGAGCCCGCCCCAGATACCAAAACGTTCATCATTGGCGAGTGCGTATTCGAGGCACTGCGAACGTACGTTGCACGCTCCGCAAACCTTCTTGGCATCCCGCGTGGAGCCACCCTTTTCGGGGAAGAACGCCTCAGGGTCCGTCTGGGCGCACAGGGCGTCCGTCTGCCAACCGAGTTCGCCTTCGTCGTCGAAGTCCCCTTGGCTCGGAAACCCGATCCACACCGGCTGGGCCGGGTTGTCGAACGGACGGCGCAGCTCCATGGGAGGATCGTCCAGATCGTCCTCCGGATCTACCGGCGCGTCCCCCACGAGAGCCTCGTGTGCAGCAAGAAGGGCTGTTGCCTGATCTTCCAGCGACTCACGAGTGGTCTCTATATAGCGGTCCGCCGCCTGCGGGTCTGCCGGGTCAATATACCAATCCCCCGGAACTTCCCGCGAGCGGTACTTCACCGACGCGTATTCCGCGACGACTGCATCTTCCTGGATACGCAACGCTTGCCCCATGGCGTCCCTCCTGATGTTGCAGCTGCTGCCGTGCTCATTCGGTACTCGGTTATGTACCCGATACTCCCGCAGCGGCGTTCGATATCTAATTACACGCGTGTAACTACCAAGCCGTCAAGCCGCGCCGGGATAATAATCAACTTTCCGCACTAACTACTGCCGCGCCACGCCCGGGATTTTTTCGAACCACCCGCGCGCGTTGTCGAAAAGCGGATGCGCCGAATCAGTTAATATGTATTTTCGCTGAATTTCAGGGAAATCATGAGACTCCCGGATCGTCAGTGCACTCGACGCCAAGCGGCCCGGTGTGGCGCAATTCACATACCCTGGCGCCTGCCCGAGCGCCCCGTGGCAAGATGTAGCCATGAGCACCCCTGCGATGAATCTGATGGCAGCCCTGCGTTCCGGGCACGCTACATCACCCCGCCTGACTTGGTACGGACCAGACGCAGAGCGGGTGGAGCTTTCAGGCCGGGTTCTGGACAATTGGGTTGCAAAGACCAGCAACCTGCTCCAGGACGAGTTCGACGCTGAGCCGGGCATGACCTTGCGCTTGGACTTGCCGGCCCATTGGAAGTCCCTTGTGTGGGCGCTGGCCGGCTGGCAATTGGGCATGGAATTGGTGCTCGACGGCGGCAGCGCCGATCTCCTCGTCACAGACGCTCCCGACGTCGGTGCTGGCGCGGACTTTGATGCCGTGGTCGCGGTGCCGCTGGCGGCACTCGCGATGCGCTGGCCCGGAGAACTCCCGGCCGGCGTCGTCGACTACGCAGCAGAAGTCCGCTCCCACGGTGACGTCTTCATGGCCCACGCCGAACCGGACGCCGGGCTCCCTGCTCTGCGCCGCCCTCAGGCCGGACACTCGCACGACGAATTGCTGGACGGTTTTGCCAAAGAACACGAGACCGGCGTTCGACTGCTGGTCCGTGCGGCCGATGGCTTGGAATCAGCCTTGGCGGACGCGCTAGGCGCGTGGAAGGAAGACGGCTCAGTGGTGCTGGTTCACCCCGATGTGGAAATCACCCAGCATTTGCTGGACAACGAGCGCGTCAGCGGCGCTTGACCGCTTCTTCGCCTTCATCGGAGCCAGCGTCGGCGCTAGTGGCGTGGATGGCCTTCGCCTTGGCCCTGTGGTGGGCCTCGATGAGCTCGTGGTCATGCGAGAAGGCCGGCTCTTCGTCGAGCTCTTCGTTGAAGACCCAGAACCGGTAGGCAAAGAACCGGAAAATCGTTCCGAGAATCAGTCCGACCACGCTGCCCGCGATGAAGAGCGATGGCTTGTCATTCAGACCCAGCAGGTACTTGGCGACCCACACACAGCCCGAGGCGATCAACAGCCCGACGATGTTCATCACGGCGAACAGCACAGCCTCACGGACCACGTTGGCTTGCTTGCGGTGACGGAAGGTCCAGAACCTGTTGGCAACCCAGGAAAACACGCTGGCCACGACCGTTGCGATAGCCTTGGCCCAGACCTCGCTGCCGTGCATGGGGCCGGAGAACAGCCAGATGTACACAGCTGAATCTATGACGAACGCAACACCGCCGACAGCGCCGAACTTGGCTACTTCGCGCCAAAAGAGCGAGGCAAGCCCGCGGATGCGATCTGCAAGTGTGTTGATCATGACCCTCCATGGCCGTTGTTCTAGGGGGCCGATGGGCCGAAGCCTCCATTTTAGCGCCGATTTCTTGGAGCTTGCCGAACGGTTCCGCAGAAAAGCCCCCGCACGGGAACCCTCTCGGCGGCCCGGCTGTGCGGGTGCGGCCAGCAGAATCTAGGAACGGGCCGCTGGTTCGGTAGGCTGAACCTTGTGACTTTTCCTGTAATTGGCGTGGTGGGCGGCGGTCAGCTCGCACGAATGATGGCTCCGGCCGCAACTGCTCTTGGCTTTGAGCTCCGTGTCCTTGCTGAAGGTGAGGACGTTTCCGCGGTCCAGGCCGTGGCAACGGCTCCCGTTGGCGACTACAAGGACCTCTCGGCCTTGCTCGAGTTCTCCAAGGGATTGGACGTCATGACGTTCGACCACGAGCACGTCCCCACGGAACATCTTCGCGCCCTGATCGAGGCCGGGGTCAATGTCCAGCCGGGCCCGGATGCCCTCGTGCACGCCCAGGACAAACTGGTGATGCGTGCGGCGATCGATCGCCTGGGGCTGCCCAACCCGGAGTGGGCTGCCGTCCACAGCGTAGAAGACCTTGTTGCTTTCGGTGAGCAGACCGGCTGGCCGATCGTCTTGAAGACCCCCCGCGGCGGCTATGACGGCAAGGGCGTTCGAATCGTTGACTCTGCCGACGACGCCCGGACCACCATGGACTGGTTCGAGGCCATGAGCCCGCTGCTGGCCGAGGCGAAGGTTGAGTTCAGCCGCGAACTATCTGCGCTCGTGGCAAGAACCCCCGACGGCGAATCCCGTGCCTGGCCGGTTGTCCACACCGTCCAGGTGGATGGCGTCTGCGACGAAGTCATTGCGCCGGCCCAGGACATTCCCGTGGAGGTCGCCGCGGCCGCCGAAGAGGCAGCGCTCCGGATCGCCAATGAACTCGGCGTCACGGGAGTCATGGCGGCGGAGCTCTTCGAGACTCCCGGAGTCGGGGTTGGGTTCCTGGTCAACGAGCTCGCAATGCGTCCGCACAACACCGGCCACTGGACGCAGGACGGCTCCGTCACCAGCCAGTTTGAGCAGCACTTGCGGGCAGTCCTCAACCTCCCCCTCGGCGCCACTGATGCCTTGGGCGCGGTGGTGGTCATGAAGAACTTCCTGGGTGGCGCCAACCAGGATCTCTTCAGCGCCTACCCGAAGGCCCTCGCCTACGAGCCCGCTGCGAAGGTCCACTGCTACGGGAAATCCGTTCGTGCCGGCCGTAAGATCGGCCACGTGAACCTCGTCGGGAACTCCACCGCAGACGTCGATTCCATCCGGCATCGCGCGACTGTTGTGGCCGACATCATCCGTGACGGCCGCATGCCGGCAGAGACCACCACCGAGGAGACCGCATGAGTGCAGAAAACATGGGTGCCGGGAACCCCGCCCCGATCGTTGGCCTGGTCATGGGCTCCGACTCCGATTGGCCCGTCATGGAAGCCGCGGCGGACGCCCTGGCCGAATTCGGCATACCTTTCGAAGCAGACGTGGTCTCCGCCCACCGCATGCCAACGGAAATGATCCGCTACGGGCAGAGCGCACATGAACGCGGTATCCGCGTCATCATCGCCGGAGCAGGCGGCGCTGCCCATTTGCCGGGCATGCTCGCCTCCGTCACCCCACTGCCCGTCATCGGCGTCCCGGTCCCCCTGAAGACCCTGGATGGCATGGACTCCCTCCTGTCCATCGTGCAGATGCCAGCGGGCGTACCCGTGGCAACCGTTTCGATCGGCGGCGCCCGCAATGCCGGCCTCCTGGCCGTGCGCATTCTTGCCTCCGGAACCGATGAGCTGGCCGGCAGGCTTCGGCCCGATCTGCTCGAATTCGCCCAGGAACTCAACAACACCGCCACGGAAAAAGGGGCCAGGCTCCGCGACAAGGTGGCCGAAGTGTTCTCCAAGGCCAACGTCTCCGCCCGGAGCAGCCGCTAAGAGGGCGTTTCCGTGTCTAGCAACCAGTCCAACAGCCAGCCCGGTCAGAACCAGCCCGGTCAGAACCAGCCCAGGACGAACCAGCCCAGCACGAACCTGACGGACCCCTTGCGGTTCCCGGCGGGAGCCAGTGCGACGCTCCGTACCAAACGCGCCTTCGTACTGCTCCTCCTGACCCTGTTTGTACCCGGCAGCGCCCAATTGGTGGCAGGCAACCGCAAGCTTGGCCGGACGGCCCTGCGCTTCACCTTCACGGCCTGGGCCCTGGGGATCGCGGCACTCCTCCTCGCGATATTCAACCGGCCCCTGTTGCTGAATATCGCGACGCATCCCGTGGCGTCCTTCGCCTTGATCCTGGTCCTGGTAGCCCTGGCCATAGGCTGGGCCCTGCTGTTCATCAACACGCTCAGGATCATCCGGCCCGTGCTGCTGGCGCCCGGAATGCGGCCCATCGTGGGAGTCGCCTTGCTCGTGTCCTTGATCGCCAGCAGTGGAACCCTCGGGTACCTGGCCTATGCCTTGAACGTCGGCCGCAACGCGATCGGAGACATTTTCGCCAATGGTCCTGCGATCGACCCCGTTGACGGCCGCTACAACTTCCTCATGTTCGGCGGCGATGGTGGCGATGACCGCACGGGCCGCCGGCCGGACAGCCTTTCGGTCATCAGCGTCGATGCCATCACCGGATCGAGTTCCATCATCTCGATCCCCCGTAACCTCCAGAATGCCCAGTTCAGCGCTGATTCGCCTATGCGGGCTGTGTACCCTGACGGCTACAACTGCGGCGACGAATGCCTCATCAATGCCATCAACACCGATGTCACCAACAACCACAAGGACCTCTATCCAGGCGTCGCGGATCCCGGAGCCCAAGCCACCTTGGAAGCCGTCTCGGGCACGCTGGGCATCAAAGTCCAGGCTTATGTGCTGGTAGACATGGACGGCTTCTCGAAACTGATCGATGCCATGGGCGGCATCCGCGTCAAGGCCGGCGGCTGGGTGCCCATCAGTGGAAACCTCTTGCCAGGAAGCGACACGAGGCATGTGAAGCCGCAGGGATGGATCCCGGCCGGGGAACAGAAGCTCAACGGATTCCAGGCCCAGTGGTACAGCCGATCCCGTGAGAACGTGGACGACTACGCACGCATCCAGCGTCAGCAATGCGTACAGCAGGCCATGCTCAAGCAATTGGACCCGGGCACGCTGCTGTCGAAATTCGAGGGCATCGCGAATGCCGGCACCAAAGTTGTCGAATCGAACATTTCCTCTGCGCAGCTGGGCAGCTTCGTGGATCTTGCCATCAAGTCCAAGAGCCAACCCGTCTCCCGCTTGACTATCGGTCCGCCTGATTTCGACGCGACGTTTTCCACCACGCCTGACTTCAACGTGATCCACGATCGCGTGCAGCAATTACTCAAGCCCCAGGCCTCCCCGAAAGCGGCGGATACGGTGCTGGGCACCCGGCCGGCAACCGGCGTCGGGCTTCAAGCGGGCGGCCAGCAGGCTCCCGGGGTCCCGGCGGAGGCACAGCCTTCCCCCGCGGATTTCATGCCCGTCACTACCCGCCCAGACGGCCAGCCAATCACGGCGGAGTATCTCGATTCCCTCTATGATGCTCAGAACTACGCCATGCTGGATCAGCTTCTGGCCAGCAACGGGCAATGCAGACCGTTGTAGGCTGGCAAGCGCCCGAATGACCGACTTGCCCGAACGAACCGCTCCGTAATGACAAGGATCCCCTGCCGTGTACCAGCTTGAGAACGTCCTGCGACCGTATGCTTGGGGATCGACGACGGCGATCTCCACTCTGCTGGGAAGGCCCGCCTCGGGTGGCCCCGAGGCCGAGTTGTGGATCGGAGCGCACCCGGACTCGCCATCAATGGCCACGCGCCCCGATGGATCCTCCGTTGCGTTGGACGCCCTGATCAGCGGGGATCCCGCCCATTTCCTGGGCGAATCCAGCGTGGCCGAATTTGGTCCCCGCTTGCCGTTCCTCACCAAGCTTCTTGCGGCAGACAAGCCACTGTCCCTGCAAGTCCACCCAGGCCTGCAGCAAGCCCGGGAAGGCTTCGCGAAGGAAAACGCCGCCGGCGTGGCTGCGGACGCACCCGAGCGCAACTATCGGGACGACAACCACAAGCCCGAGATGATCTTCGCGCTGACCCCGTTCGAGGCCCTCTGCGGTTTCCGTCCCGCCGCCGATTCGCAGCGCGTCTTCGAGCACCTCGCGACCCTCCTGGACCTGGCCGCCGTCGACGTTCCGGCGGTCGTCACAGGGGTCATCGCCGACCTGTCCGGTTCCGATGAGTCCGCGGCCCTCAAGGCTGCGTTCACCCGGCTGATTACCGGCGGGGACGCCGTCTCCGCGGCCACCGAGCAGGCGGTCTCCGTCTTGAAGTCCGGCGCGCCGATGGGTCAGCACACGGCCGAGCTTTCTACTTTGGTGGGCATCAACAGTGAATTCCCGGGCGATCCCGGGGTCCTGATTTCCTTGCTACTGAATCTTGTCTTCCTGTCACCGGGCGAATCCGTGTATTTGCCGGGCGGAAACGTCCACGCCTATCTGAAGGGCCTCGGCGTGGAAGTGATGGCGGCCTCGGACAATGTGCTCCGCGGCGGCCTCACGCCCAAGCACATAGACGTTCCCGAACTCCTGAAGACCATCGAGTTCGCTTCCCTGGGCGTACCGCGCATCGAGCCTCGGACCTCCGGATTTGGCCAGGATCTCTATGTGCCGCCGTTCCGGGAATTCCAACTCCAGCGCATCGAGTTGGCTCCCGGAGCGGAACCGGTGCCGATGGCGCAAGCCGGTCCCGCCGTCGTCGTAGTCGTCTCCGGTTCCGTCGTACTCGACTCCCCCAAGAGCGAACTCGCTGTGACGCGGGGCGGAAGCGCGTTCATCCCGGCATCCGAAGAGCCCGTCATGGTGCACCCGGTCGCCGGGGCAACGGGAACCAGCGTTGCCTTCGCCGTCACGACGGGCTTGGGGAACTAAAAGGTGGAGTACTTCCTGCAGACGCCCGCCTGGGCGTCTTTCCAGCGTTCCCTCGGCCGTACCGTCCACGAGGAGTCCGGACCGGGGTGGCGTTTCCTCGCCGTGGAGGAGAAGAACCCCGCCGGCAAGGTGATCTACACGCCGTACGGACCCGTGGCCGATTCGGTGGAGGCCTTCGACGCGGCTGTGGCGGCGCTCGTGGACATCGCCCGCCGCAGCCGGGCCGTGTTTGTCCGGATGGAACCGGTCACCGCCGGGTTCGAAGCCGCCGACGCCGGTGCAATACTGCGGGCACGCGGGCTACAGCCCGCACCGTCCAACCAGCAGCCGGAACTGAGCTGGATTGTGGACTTGGACGGCGATTTCAAGGACGTCCTTGCGGGCATGAAACCCACCAACCGGAACCTCTACCGGAACATCCACAAGAAGGGTGTCACCTTCCGTTCTTCGCAGGATCCCGAAGAGATCTCGGTGCTGCTCAACTTCCTGCACATGACCGCGGCACGCAACGGGTTCAAGCCCCAAAGCGACGACTACCTGAGCTCGGTGGCCCGCTCGCTCATGCCTGCCGGTGCCGGCACCCTGTTCATCGCCGAACTCGAAGGCGAGCCCATTGCCGCCGCCCTGGCGTACGACTCAGCCGACACGCGTACCTACGCCCATGCGGCGCTCGACGACACCCACCGCAAGCTCAGCGCCGGCATCCCGCTGCTCGTGACGCTCATGGCCGATGCCAAGGACAAAGGACTCAAGCACGTCGACCTGTGGGGCGTGGCCCCGGACGACGAACCCGATCACAAATGGGCAGGATTCACGGCCTTCAAGAAGTCCTTCGGCGGCCGCGAAATCGCCTACCCCGGCACGTGGGACCTACCCGTCAACAAATTCCGTTACGGCGCATACCAACTCGCCCGGAAGCTGCGCGAAAAGCTCCGCTAACTCTCTTTCTGCGCGCCAACCTTCCCCCCAACTCACCCATGCGCGAACTGGCAGCAGATGCCCTCAAAATCCGATTTTGCGGGCATTTGCTGCCAAATCGCGGCCGGTAAACAGAGCCCGTCGAACCTTGTCCACTACTTCCGGCCGGGGCCCGAGCAGATCTTCGTGCTGGACCCTGACTTCGCGCCAACCCAGCCGTTCCGTCAACGCCTGGCGCTTGATGTCCCTTTGGTATTGCTCAACTTCCGCGTGATGCCGTCCGTCGTATTGAAGGGCGATCCGTTCCTTCACGTAGGCGGCATCGGGCCATACAGCGGGAGCGCCCCACTCGTTGAAGATCACGTGGTTCAGAATGGGTTCAGGCAAGCCTGCATGCAGCAATATGAGGCGCATTTGCGTTTCCTGGGGTGAATCCGCCCCGACTCGAACCAGGTCGAGGGCCAGCCTGGCCTTGCGGACGCCACGCATGCCTGGATGCGCTGCCACCATGGCTTTCAAATCGTCGACGGTTGCCAGCGCCTTGCGCGGCCTGGGATGGTCTTCGCCATGTTCGACGACGATCGAGTCCCCCGCCGCGACGATGTCGTCGATACTCATCATTTGGGCCAAGTCCAGCCACGTCCGCGCGAGCGAGGTGAGCCGGACGCCGTCGAGCCCTATCACCTCACCCGGTTTGAACGTCAGTTGGTGCCCAACAACATTGCGCCTCCGCGGTTTCCACTTCTCGCCCGAGCGGGCAAGGTGGATCCGCCAGTCAGCTTCAAGAGCTACGGACAAACTGATGCAGTGGATCCGTGCCGCGGAGCCATGGCTCAGGCAGCATTCGGGGTCGAGCTCGGTGTAGCCCAGCAAGTGCTCCGCCACCGTCCCCGTACTGTGCAGCGGCAAGCGCAGTCCCCGTGACAACGTGACAATGCCGTCGCGGCGCAGTTGCTTCTGGCTCAATCCGAGGGTCTCGGCGGCCGACGCCGGAAAGGAACCGTTTGGAAGCTGCGGGGGCATCGGTGTCCGGGACATGCCCAATTCTTGCCCGGCTTCGAGTCCTAAATTGAGTTATCCACAGGACGGGTTCACGGGTTAACGCGAACTGGCAGCAAATGCCTCCAAAATTCGATCTAGAGGGCATTTGCTGCCAGTTCGCGCAAAGCGGAGGGTGGGTCCTACTTGCGGGCGTAGCCCTCCCACTTGCTGGCCTGGTGCTCGCCTTCGACGAAACGGATGGTGCCGGACTTGGACCTCATCACGATCGACTGGGTCAGGACCTTGTCCTTGGAGTAGCGCACGCCCTTGAGGAGGTCGCCGTCGGTGATACCGGTGGCTGCGAAGTAGCAGTTATCGCTCGTCACAAGATCGTTCGTGGAGAGGACTCGCTCGAGGTCGTGGCCGGCGTCGATGGCTTTCTGCTTCTCGTCGTCGCTGGTGGGCCACAGGCGGCCTTGGATGACACCGCCGAGGGACTTGATGGCACACGCGGCAACGATGCCCTCAGGGGTGCCGCCGATGCCCATCAGGGCGTCGACGCCGGTGCCGGAACGTGCAGCGGCAATGGCGCCTGCGACGTCGCCGTCCATGATGAACTTGGTCCGGGCGCCGGCTTCGCGGATTTCCTCCACCAACGGGCGGTGACGGTCGCGGTCCAGGATCATGACGTTGAGCTGGTTGACCTTGACGCCCTTGGCCTTGGCGATCAGGTGCAGGTTCTGCTTCACCGGCAGACGCAGGTCCACCATGTCAGCGGCCTCAGGACCCGTAACCAGCTTCTCCATGTAGAACACTGCGGAGGGATCGAACATGGTGCCGCGTTCGGCCACTGCCAGTACGGCGAGGGCGTTGTTGATCCCCAGGGCAGTCAGGCGGGTTCCATCGATGGGGTCGACGGCGACGTCGCACTCCGGTCCGGTGCCGTCGCCGACGTGCTCGCCGTTGAAGAGCATGGGCGCTTCGTCCTTTTCACCCTCACCAATGACAACGACGCCGTTGAAATGGACGGTGTGGAGGAAGGAGCGCATGGCGTCAACGGCGGCGCCGTCGGCCTTGTTCTTGTCGCCGAACCCAACCCAGTGGCCGCCGGCAATGGCGGCAGCTTCGGTAACCCGGACAAGTTCGAGTGCCAGGTTGCGGTCCGGCTCATCGGTCCCGACGGCGAGCGCCGGCGAAATCGTGGAATACTTCTGGGACATTGGCGCTGGAGACACGTGAACCTCTTCTTCGATGATGCGATTCGTGGGACCAGGAACGGCCACGCTTGGCAGCCTGAATGATTCCTCTACAAGAGATCATAGTCGGGGCCGGGCAGCCCGGTCATGGGATGACCGTCTCTCGGAACGCCCCTTGCGTTGACCGCCCGATGTGTATTAGCCGCTTGGATAAGGGACTATTGAAGCGTGAGTGAAACGCAAGACAAAGCAACTGCCGCTTTCCCCTCGGATCATGGCGACACTGGCGCGGCTGGCACCGACGACGCCGGTCAACCGGCGTTCAAGCCCGTCATCGCGGCGAAAGCAGCCAAACGAGCCAACGCCTCGGTGATCGGCATGCTCATCGCGTTGCTCCTCTGCGTGGTGGCATTCCTGCCGATCGTGCTCATGAACCCGGCACCGAAGAGCAGCGGCTACCGGCCCAACGTCAATGTGGCCGCAAGCGCCGCCAACGCCAAAGATGTGGCGGGTTTCACACCTGTAGCACCCGATACCGGCGACACATTTAGTCCAAACTATGCCCGCTGGGTATCCGGGACCGGCGACGGCGTACCCACGTGGGAGGTCGGCTACCTCACTCCCAAGCAAGCGTTCATCGGAATTGTCCAGACCCGCAAGGCCAATCCCACCTGGATTTTCCAGCAAACTGGCAGCGCTCCGGTCACCGGCACACGCAACGCAGGTGGCCACGACTGGGAGCTCCATGACACGGCCAAGGGCAACCGCAGCATGGTCCTGAACTACCGCGGCACCACGATCATCCTGAGCGGTTCCGCAGGACTGGACGAGTTCTCCACCCTGGCCACAGCCGTGGTGAAGGCATTGGACCGGGCTCCGGCAGCTTCCCCGGACGCGAGCACGAAGCCGGGCGACACAGTTTCGCAGCCTGCCACCGCTAAGCCGTAAAGTAGCGCCGTGGCTACCTACCTGACTCCTGCTCTTGCATGGCGCCGTCTGCGCGAAGGAAACGAACGCTTTGTCGCCGGGGAGTCCCTGCACCCCAACCAGGACGCTTCCCGCCGGAACTCCCTCGTCGAGGACCAACATCCATTTGCCGTGATCTTCGGTTGCTCGGATTCCCGCCTGGCCGCGGAGATCATCTTCGACCTCGGCCTGGGCGATGCCTTCGTGGTACGCACGGCCGGACAGGTGATCGACGACGCCGTCCTCGGTTCCCTCGAGTACAGCATCACCGAACTTCATGTCCCGCTCATCGTGATCCTTGGCCACGACAGCTGCGGCGCCGTGACAGCCACCAAGAGCGCGGTGGAGACCGGTGAGATGCCTGCTGGCTTCATCCGTTCCCTGGTGGAGCGCATCACGCCGTCCGTCCTCACCGCGATGCGCAACGAGCAGACGGACGTCAACGAGATGGTGGTGGAGCACGTCAAGCAGACAGCACGCCGTCTGGCGGACAGTTCCCGTGTGATTTCCGCCGCGATCGACGACGGCCGGGCCGCCGTCGTCGGGCTTTCCTACAAACTGGACGAAGGCCGTGCGGCGCTGGTTTCCGGGATCGGCAAGCTCTAAACCGAAGTCCGGGACCGCCCGGAAGGGACGGCAACCGCTGGCCGTAGCTTTGCACCGCCGGTTTTCGGTCAAGCGGCCGCTCGCCATAAGCTAGCCCCATGACTTCCACTCAAGAATCCAACGCGGCCGAGTTCCGTATTGAACATGACACGATGGGCGAAGTTCGCGTCCCCGTGAACGCACTGTACCGCGCCCAGACGCAGCGCGCCGTGGAGAACTTCCCGATCTCCGGCAAGACGCTTGAGCGCGCACACATCGAGGCCCTGGCCCGCGTCAAGAAAGCCGCCGCCCTGGCAAACGCAGAACTGGGAGTGCTCGACGGCGAGCTCGCCGAGGCCATTGCCAATGCTGCCGATGAGGTTGCCGCCGGAAAGTACGACGGCGACTTCCCGATCGACGTCTTCCAGACCGGCTCGGGCACGTCTTCCAACATGAACACCAACGAGGTCATCGCAGAGCTGGCAACGCGCGCCCTCGCCTCCGCCGGGAGCGACAAAGTTGTCCACCCGAACGACCACGTCAACGCTTCCCAGTCCTCCAACGACGTCTTCCCGACATCCGTCCACGTCGCAGCAACGTCGGCCCTGATCAACGATTTGATCCCGGCCCTCGAATACCTGGCTGCTTCCCTGGACCGCAAGGCTGCGGAGTTCAAGGACGTCGTCAAGTCGGGCCGTACGCACCTCATGGATGCCACCCCGGTGACCTTGGGCCAGGAGTTCGGTGGCTATGCCGCGCAGGTCCGTTACGGCATCGAGCGCATCAACGCCGCACTCCCCCGGGTTGCCGAGGTCCCCCTGGGCGGCACCGCCGTCGGCACCGGCATCAACACCCCCGAAGGCTTCCCGGAGCGCGTCATCGAACTCCTTGCCGCGGACACTGGCCTGCCGCTGACCGAGGCGCGCGACCACTTCGAAGCACAGGCCAACCGCGACGGCCTCATCGAGGGTTCCAGCCAGCTGCGCAACATCGCGATCTCCTTCATGAAGATCAACAACGACCTCCGCTGGATGGGTTCCGGCCCCAACACCGGCCTCGGCGAAATCTCCATCCCGGACCTGCAGCCTGGCTCTTCGATCATGCCGGGCAAGGTCAACCCCGTCATCTGCGAAGCCTCGATCATGGTCTGCGCCCAGGTGATCGGCAACGACACCGCCATCGCCTGGTCCGGAACCAACGGCGCTTTCGAGCTCAACGTCGGCATCCCGGTCATGGCCGCCAACCTCCTGGAATCCATCCGGCTCCTGGCCAACACCAGCCGCGTCATGGCCGACAAGATGATCGACGGCATCACCGCCAACGTGGAGCGCGCCCGCTTCCTGGCCGAGGCTTCTCCGTCCATCGTGACGCCGCTGAACAAGTTCATCGGTTACGAAGCAGCGGCAAAGATCGCCAAGAAAGCCGTTGCCGAAGGCCTCACCATCCGCGAGGCCGTAGTCTCCCTCGGTTACCTCGAGCGCGGCGAACTGACGGAAGAGCAGCTCGACAAGGCCCTCGACGTCACCACCATGACCCGCCCGGCCCACAAGGCCTAGCCTCCACTTAGTTCAACAGCAGCGCCCGACGGCGGCCGGCACCTTCCCCACGGAAGGTGCTGGCCGCCGTCGTCGTTTCCGGAACAGTACGACGCGCAAACGGGCCTGCGACACGCAACAGGCTGACACACAGGGAATTCTGGTGTCGAGAATCCGTTTGCGTGTCCTCAGCCAACATCAGCATTTCTTGCACTTTCTTCTTAAGAGTGCAAAACTTTACTTTGTGGAAAATAGTGCAACTAAAGACGGCGGACTCCGGGAGCGCAAGCGGGCGCAGACCCGCGCCGCGATCTCCGCCGTCGCACGGTCCCTGACCGCCCGGCGCGGCCTCAACGGTTTCACCGTCGAGGAAGCCTGCGAACAAGCCGGAATATCGCGCCGGACGTTCTTCAACTACTTCCATACGAAGGAAGACGCGGTGATCGGCTCGTTCTCCGACGAACTTCCGGAAGATGCGTTGGCCGCCTTCAACCGCAACCCCGCCCCCTCCGCGGGCTCCATCTCCGACTCGCTGCTGTCCGCCCTGCTCCAGTTCACTCTGGCGGTCCTCGAGCGGTCCACCATCAACCCGTCCGAAATCCGCCAGCTCATCGCTGCCGTCACGGCCGAGCCCCAACTCCTGGGCCGGTTGACACGCGAAGGCGAAGTACGCGAGCGCCAGTTCGCCGAACTCATCGCCGCACGCGAAGGCCTCACAGCGGACCACCCCGAGATCATCATGGCCGCCGCAGTCTTCGGGGCAGTCACCAAGAAGACCAGCCAACAGTTCTTTTCGGAGGAAAACACCCGGCCTTACCGCGAACTGCTGGATCAGAACCTCAACGCGGCACGCGTGCTCTTCGCCCAACCGCTGGACACCAACCCCGTCGAACCCCAGAAGGACCAATTGTGAGTACCACGCTCAAGACCAAAGCGGCCGCACCGCTGCTCTTGACCCAGAGAAGGATCTGGATCATTTTCTCGGCGTTGATCGCCGGAATGCTGCTCTCCAGCCTGGACCAGACCATTGTGTCCACGGCCATGCCCACCATCGTCGGCAAGCTCGGCGGCGTGGAGAATCAGGCCTGGATCACCACCGCCTACCTGTTGGCCACCACCATCGTCATGCCGATCTACGGCAAGTTCGGTGACATCCTGGGCCGGCGGAACCTCTTCCTGATCGCCATCGGCTTGTTCACGGCTGCCTCCATCGGCTGTGCCTTCGCCACGGATTTCTGGGGCTTCGTGATCTTCCGTGCCATCCAGGGCTTGGGCGGCGGCGGTCTGATGATCCTGTCCCAGGCCATCATCGCCGATATCGTGCCGGCAAAGGAACGCGGCAAGTACATGGGTCCCCTGGGCGCGATCTTCGGCCTCTCCGCCGTTGCCGGTCCGCTCCTGGGCGGCTTCTTCGTGGACCATCTGACCTGGGAATGGGCCTTTTACATCAACATCCCCGTCGGCATCGCGGCGTTCACCATCGCCTGGTTCACGCTCACCCTGCCGAACAAGAGGGCCGAAAAGCGCATCGATATCCTGGGCGTGCTGCTGCTATCCGCCGCGACGGCCTGCCTGATCTTCTTCACCGACTTCGGCGGCAAGAAGGACCAGGGCTGGGACTCCCCGCTCACCTGGGCCTTCGGCGCCGGCATGGTGCTTGCTGCTTTCCTCTTCGTCCTCGTGGAGCGCAAGGCAGAAGACCCCATCATTCCGCTGAGCCTGTTCAAGAACCGGATTTTCATGAACGCAACGGCCATCGGCTTCACCTTGGGGCTCGGCATGTTCGCCGCCATCGCCTTCGTGCCGACGTTCCTGCAGATGTCCTCCGGCACCTCCGCCGCGGTCTCCGGTCTACTCATGCTGCCGATGATGGTGGGACTCATGGGTACCTCGATCTATTCCGGTATCCGCATCTCGAAAACCGGCAAATACAAGATGTTCCCGATCCTCGGAGCCAGCCTCACCATCATTGCCATGCTGTGGCTCACTACGCTCACCGCGGCAACTCCGATCTGGGTCATCTGCATCCAGCTGTTCATCTTCGGCGCTGGCCTGGGCTTGATCATGCAGGTCATCGTCCTGGTGGTGCAGAATGCGGTTCCAGCGGAACAGATCGGAACGGCCACGAGCACCAACAACTACTTCCGCGAAGTCGGGGCTTCGTTGGGCGTGGCTGTCTTCGGCTCAATCTTCACGACGAGGCTGGCTGAGTCCCTCACCAAGGCATTCACGGGGGCCGGCGCTTCCGCCGCACAGGCTGCGCAGTCCACCAGCAAGCTCGATCCCCAGACGCTGGCCCAACTGCCTGCTCAGATCAAGGACGCCATCATCAACGCCTATGCCGATTCGCTGGCACCGGTGTTCTGGTACCTGATCCCGTTCATCGCCGTCGCGCTCTTGCTCGCCATCACGCTCAAGCAAATCACGCTCTCCGATACCGCCGGAATGGTGGCCCGGGGCGAGGCCGTCGGGGGCGAGGAGGCAGAACGCCTTGAAGCCGAACGCCTCGGTGCGTCTGCAGAGGGATCTGCCGACGCTTCGGCTGAGGGGACCGTCGACAGCGTGGCGGACAACGACGGCGAGCTCGCCAGGCGCTGAAGCCAGGACATGCCCGGCTTTGGCTCGGACCAGTGGACATATGGGGAATATGCCCAGTGCTCGAATGCAAGGCTGGGCATGTCCACTTGGGCCGCCCGGCTGGCTGAGCCGCTGTCGGGCGCCGGGGCGCCGCAATCTTTGGGGGTTGCGGCGCCCCTGTGTCGTCTGGCTTAGGCTGGAACAATGAGTCCAGAGCCCGATGAATCAGCGAACATCAACCCGGCGGTCCGCTGGGGCCTGGGGGCCGTGCTTTTCGGCCTTCTGGCCGTCTCAATGGCCTTCGCCCGGGGAGAATGGTGGACCGTTGCCGGCGCCATTCTTTGCGGTGCGGCCGCATGTATCTTCGGCGCCCGGGCGATCCTCGCGGCTCGTCAATCGCGCTGATACGCGACGGCGGTGCCCGGTTCCAGCGCAAGCCGGATGGTTTCGCGGTGCCCGGCACTGATCTCAGGCAACTCGTCGAGGGCAAACCAGCCGACCGCGATTGATTCGTCGTCGTTGACGCGGGCGTCTCCGGATACGTAGCGGCATTTGAAGGCGATATCCAGGAAGTCGCAGACGTCCCCGTTGGGATAGGTGACCGGGCCGATCACCCCTACCGCCAGGATCCGCTCTGTTTCCGCCACAACGGCGGTCTCTTCGAAGATCTCCCGGATCAATCCGGGGGCAGGGTGCTCCCCTGGCTCGAGCATTCCCGTGATCAAGGTCCAACGGCGGTTATCCGCCCGTTGGCACAGAAGGACCCGGTTCTCGTCGTCCAACACCACGCCGCGCACGCCAGGCAGCCACAGCGGGTCGTTGCCGATCTTCTCGCGGATTTGCAGGATGAATTCCGGGACCGCCACTGCCTTAGCCCGCCTTCGTTGGAACAGTTAACACCAGCAAGAGCATTGCCTCCGCTTCCGGATCGGATCCGCCAGTAGGGCGAGTATCCCACCGGGGACGCCCGAATGACAGCAGCCGGGACTGTTCGGGCGGGTGCCTTCGCGCCGCCTGGGAGGCCGTCCTTAGGCGGGCAGGGCGAGCATCGCGGCCGCGGCACCGGCCAGCATGAAGGGCCCGAAAGGTATGGCTGATTTGAGCGTCCCGCGACGGGCCGCCAGGACTCCAAGACTCCACAGGCCGCCGAAGAGGAACGCCGCAAACGTTCCCGCGAAGACGTGCGCCCAGCCGAGATAGCCAAGGTACAGGCCCAGAACTCCGGCCAGTTTGACGTCGCCGAAGCCCATCCCCGGCGGATACACCAAACGCAGGACGAAGTAGAAAAGCCACAGCGCCACTCCCCCGGCCACGATTCCCAAGGCGGGAACCCCGAGGAAGGAAGCGCCGCCGTCGGGCACGTTCCCTGCCGCGCCGGAAAGGTTCCCGCCCGAAAGAGCGAAGGCGATCGCTGCGCCGAGCAACAACACTCCGGCGATGGCGTAGGAGGGGAACACGATCCGGTTGGGCAGCAGGTGGTGGCGGACGTCGATGACTGTGAGGCGGGCAGCCATGATCGCAAAGTACACGCATGCTGCGAGTAGCAGCCAGAAGGCCGGGAAACTGGTCCCCCATAATTCGCCAAGTCGTCGGATCACCCTCGGATGCTATCGGGTTTCTGAAACGCGCGCCGGTCGCACACCCTTAGACTGTGGATATGGGGCGCTACAGTGCAGAAATCCAAGGCAGTCCGGACGCCGACATGTCCTCCATCTTCCGAAACCTCTGCCGTTCCTCCCCGTGGAAATGGACCAGCCTGAGGTTCGAATACCTGGAGCTGCCGGGCAACGCAGGAGACACTGTGCGCGCCTGGCTGCGCCGGCCGGGAGCGCTTCGACTCGAAACCCTGGATGGCACACTTCTGCACAGCACCACTGGCATTAACGACTCCCGCGATGGGTTATACCTTGGTTCCAAGCGCAAATCTTGGCTCTTGCCGGCCCATTTGGTGACCCCAGTGTACGACTCCGGAGGTTTGGTCCGCCGGCGCCCCGAGGCGGCGTACGGTGAGCCGTCCTTCGGCAATGGACGGCTGGCTGCCGCCTTGGACCCCGTGGAACTCGCGGGAAACGCGCCGGTTCCCATGGAATTTCCCGAATCAAACCGCGTGGCCCTCGGTCCTATCCGGGAAGTCGACCACGAGGGACGTCCGGCACTGGAAACCATCGCGACGCCGGGACACAGTTACGTGGCGTCGGATGCGGCCAAGCCCCTCTGTTTTCCCGGACGCACGCTCTTGCGGGTGGACTCAGGAACGGGCGTGTGCGTTTCGAGTCAATCGCTCGACGGCGACACAACCAGTCAGGGGCATTGGATGCGGATCCTGGGGGTGGACGAATACATGCTGGACGATCTGTTCCTCGCCGAATCGATGAACCTCACGGATGTCAGGAAGCACATCAGCTGGGACATCGGCCCCCGCGCCTGAGAGAGGTCGCCGGGGATGGTCGCGCCTAAGGCGTCGGCAGGAACGCTCGCTCACCTATGTCGTCAAAATCCCGGACCCTCGCTCACATCATTTGCGCGTTGGAAACCCTATGAGTGAGCGAGCGGCGAAAACGCGACAAAAGTGATCGAGCGTCCGCCGGAACGCCGACGTATCTGAGCGAGCGCCCGCCGAAAACGCGACAAAAGTGATCGAGCGTCGGTGACAGACGCACACGCACGGATGGCATAGAGCCGTGGCTGGGCGAACCCGGCCACGGCCCTATGCGCGACGGTGGAGCCTAGATTTCCGCCCCTTCAAGCAGTTCCGTCACGAGGGCAGCGATCGGCGAGCGCTCGGAGCGGGTCAGGGTGATGTGGCCGAACAGCGGGTGGCCCTTGAGGGTCTCGACGACGGCGGCAACGCCGTCGTGCCGACCGACGCGCAAGTTGTCCCGCTGGGCGACGTCGTGGGTCAGGACGATCTTGGAGTTCTGGCCGATACGGCTCATCACGGTAAGGAGCACGTTCTTTTCAAGCGACTGGGCCTCGTCCACGATTACGAAGGCGTCGTGGAGTGAGCGTCCGCGGATATGGGTCAGCGGCATGACCTCGAGCATGCCCCGGTCCATGACTTCTTCCACGACTTCCTGGCTGACGAGTGCACCGAGGGTGTCGAAGACCGCCTGCGCCCAGGGGTTCATCTTCTCTGCCTCGGAACCAGGCAGGTAACCAAGTTCCTGCCCGCCAACCGCGTACAGCGGTCGGAAAACGATCACTTTGCGGTGTTCCCTGCGTTCCAGGACTGCCTCGAGTCCGGCACACAAGGCGAGGGCTGACTTTCCAGTGCCTGCCCGGCCGCCGATCGAGACGATTCCGACGCTGGGGTCCATGAGCAGATCAATGGCAAGCCGTTGCTCCGCTGAACGGCCGTGCAGTCCGAAGACATCACGGTCACCCTTGACCAGGCGTACCTGCTTGTCCGCGCCAACACGTCCCAAGGCCGAGCCCCGGTTCGAGAGCAGCACCAGGCCGGTGTTGACCGGCAGTTCGGCCGCGGCCGGAATGAAGACCGGTTCGTGGCCGTAGAGGGTGGTGATTTCGTCCTCGCTGGCCTCGATCTCTGCCATGCCGGTCCAGCCGGAGTCCTTGACGAGTTCGTTGCGGTATTCGTCCGCGAACAGCCCCATGGCAGAGGCCTTGACGCGCATGGGGAGGTCTTTGGAGACAACCGTGACGTTGTGGCCTTCGTTGGCGAGATTTTTCGCGACGGCCAGAATACGGCTGTCGTTGTCCGCGCCCCGGAATCCTGCAGGCAGGACTTCGGTGGAGACGTGGTTCATCTCGACTCGCAGTGTGCCGCCGTCGGATCCGATCGGGATGGGTTGATTCAACCCGCCATGCTCAATGCGCAGGTCGTCCAGGAGCCTGAGCGCTTTGCGGGCGAAGTAGCCCAACTCGGGATCGTGGCGTTTGCCCTCCAATTCGGTGATGACCACGATCGGGACAATGACTTCGTGCTCCGCGAAGCGCAACAGGGCGTGCGGATCGGAAAGCAATACGGAAGTGTCAATCACATAGCTTCGGCCAGTCAGGGTGTCGGGCTTCGCAGCCCGACCGTTTTTGGCCCGCTTGGTGCGAGAGGTAGCTGAACTTTCCCCGTCGGAAACGACTACGGGCAGTTGCTCAGAAATAGCCACATCGACTCCAGCCCCGGGCGAACCCGGCTTATTCGTGAGGCGGCTCGGCCGGAAGGCCGGGCGCGGCCCCCCCACGTAACTGGTGCGATGATTCGCTCCATCTACTGGCCTCCCCGATCAGCAGGCGGTTTGCCTACTGATGGGATTAACGTATTCCTGTGCCATTACATTTCCGGTGAGCGCAAACGGCGATTCGTGTAGACAAAATGTGAACTTCCCGTAAACGGGAGCTCACGGGCAAGACGCTGCGTCAAGAACCGAAGCGGCGCTGGCGGCCCGCATAGTCCCGCAGGGCCCGAAGGAAATCGATCTTGCGGAACGCAGGCCAGAGTGCCTCGCAAAAGTAGAACTCACTGTAGGCGCTTTGCCACATGAGGAAGCCGGACAAGCGCTGCTCACCTGATGTGCGGATCACCAGATCGGGGTCGGGCTGGCCTCGCGTGTAGAGGAACCGTGAGATGTCGTCCACTGATAGTTCATCGGCCAGCTCGCCTATATCGCGACCATGCGCGACCGCATCGTGCAGCAGTTCCCGGACGGCGTCGACGATCTCGCGCCGCCCGCCGTACCCGACGGCCACGTTAACGTGCAGCCGCTCGCGGATCGGAGTGCGGGCCGTGAGCTTGTTGAGCCGCTCGGCGAGATAGTCCGGCAGGAGCTCGGGGGCACCCATGGCGTGGACTGAGATGTCGGCGTCCTCGTCCAGTCGATCCAGGGTGTTGGCGATGATGCCCATCAATAGTTCGAGCTCTTCGCCGGAGCGGCTCATGTTGTCCGTCGATAGCATGTACAACGTGACGACTTTGACTCCAAGTTCCTGGCACCACCCCAGGAACTCGTGGATCTTGTCCGCCCCTGCTTGGTGGCCTTCGCTGGTGGGCGCGTTGAATTGTCGCGCCCAGCGGCGATTGCCATCCACCATCACGCCGATGTGCCGGGGAATCTTGTCCTGCTCGAGCGATCGGAGCAGCTTGCGCTCGTAGAAGCCGTAGAGGAAGCCGGGCCACTCCATCCGGACACTCACCTGACTTCCTTTGAACGGCAACTGAAAGCGACACGACGACGACGGCGGCTGGCCGGGCGGCCGCCCTCAGTCAAACAACCATCACCACCTCCGGGGCGCGGCCGAAGGTGCACCACCAAGGCTACCTTCCCAAGCTAGGCCACCGGCACACCGGGGTCTTGAAACTCGATTGAACAACTCATTACTCGGCAGTAACTTTTCAGGACGCGGGTTACGCTTAAACGATGTCGGAGCTGCTCACAATCAAGCCAAGGTGGCGCGGCTGGATACATGCTGTGGCCACGCCGTTCGCCGTCGCGGCAGGGATCGCCCTGGTCACGCTGGCACCTACGGCAGACCGGAAGATCGCTTCGGCCATCTACGCTTTCACGGGCGTACTGCTCTTCGGCGTGTCCGCGGTCTACCATCGCGGCGACTGGGAGCCGAAGACCAGAATGGTCCTCAAGCGACTAGACCACACCAACATCATGTTGGTAATCGCAGGCAGCTATACGCCTTTGGCGTGGTCGCTGCTGGAGCGCCCCAAGGCGGTGCTCCTGCTGTGGGTCATTTGGTCCGGGGCGCTGCTAGGAGTGTTGTTCCGGGTCCTCTGGACTGGCGCTCCCCGTTGGCTCTACGTGCCCATCTACGTGGCACTAGGCTGTGGCGCGTTGTTCTATTTGCCTGAGTTTTTCGCGGCAAATGCCCCGGCCGCGGTCCTGATCTGCGTGGGCGGAGCCCTTTACATCGCCGGCGCGGTTTTCTACGGAATCAAGAAGCCAAACTTCAGCCCCAAGAACTTCGGCTTCCATGAACTCTTCCACGCCCTCACGGTGCTGGCGTTCGCGGCGCATTTTGCCGCCATCATGATCGCGGTGCGCAGCTAGCTGTACCGCCCAGGGCGCCCCGAAACCAGTCAGTTCTCCGTCATCGCCACAAGACGCTGCTCGAGTTCCTCGACCAAGCCAAGCGGCAAGTCACAGACCATCCCCCGGCATAGGTACACCTGGGGCGAGCCGTCCGCAGTGGCCGTTCGGGCCTCCAGCAGTGGCACCTCCGGTTCCATGACCCCGATCTCCGGCAGCGCGCCGTCGTCGGCTCCTTCTTTGACGGGCCCCTCTTCTTCGGATTCCTCGCCCTGCACGGCCACCACCATCCCGGGGCTCGGAGAGGCCAGCAGGGCACGGTGGAGTTCCCGTTGGATCGGACCAGCGGGGCCGGATACGGCGGCCTCTATGGGGCCGGCCACGGCCGCTTGGGCGGTCGCAAGCAGCCAGCCCGCCACCCTCGGTGCCCGGCCCGCTATCGGAGGCAGGAGGGACAGGATGTTGCTTGCCATGACCCTGTGCTCGTGGGAACCCGAATACGCAGCGTAGCTCAGCAGCACCCCGGCAAAGGCAGCCGCCCCGCTGGGCGCCGCATTGTCGAAGGGGTCCAACCCCGGGTGCTGCCCCTGTGCGTTGAAGACCTGGGCCGACTCTCCCACGGAATCCGACAACCTGCCGTCCACCACGAAGCGGGCGCAGGCTCCGCGAATCAATTCCTCCGCGAACCCGTACCAGCGCCGGTGGCCGGTCACCGCGTAGAGAGCCAGGAAGCCTTCGGCGCAAAACGCATAATCTTCCAAGAGGCCGCTGATCCCTCGCGCAACGCCATCGTGCGAGACCCTGATCAGCACCTGCGCACCGGAACTAGGCGCACCGGGTTTGGACGCACCGGGCCCGGTCGCCGGGCGCCAATGCACCCGCACCAAGTACGCGGCCACGCTTTCCGCCGCAGCGATCAGTTCCGGTCTGTCCAGGACGGCGCCGGCTTCGGCGAGCGCTGCGATGGCCAGGCCGTTCCAGCCTGCCACTACTTTGTCGTCCCGGGCCGGCTGGGGGCGCGCGGAGCGTGCGGCACGCAGGTCGGGCCGGACGCGGTTCCACAACCGCGATTCCGCCCCGGTCAGTTGGCGCCCGGGATGCAACGGAGAGCCAAGCGCCGAGACCGTGCCCGATGCCCCGATATTCATCAGCCTTGCCACGGCCGCGGCGTCCCCTGGACCCAGCACGGCGTCGAGGCTTTCAGGAGTCCACAGGTAGGACGCCCCTTCGTGATGCACTCCGTCCACCACGGTATCGGCGTCAAGCGAGGACGCGAGCCCGTCCGGCGCTGTGGAATCCCCCATGCCGAGCGAATCCAGCATCCAGTCCGCCGCCCGCGAAGCTACCAGCGCCGCCTCGCCTGCCGGCAGGACCCAGTCGCCGCGCAGCCTGACCCAATGGACGTAGGCGCGCAGAAGCTGGGCATTGTCATAGAGCATTTTCTCGAAATGCGGCACGGACCAATCGGCGGTCACCGAGTACCGGGCGAAGCCGCCGTCGAGCTGGTCGCACAGAGCGGAACGCGCCATCGCGGCGAGCGTACGCCCAGCCATGTCCCGGGCGGCGTCGGACGTGTCAGACGGCACCGCAGCGTGCCGGATCAAGAACTCAAGAACCGCCGACGGCGGGAACTTGGGAGCGCCGCCGAAGCCGCCGCCGTCGGGGTCCTCCGAACGGGCGAGAACGCGCACTGCTTCCGACAGCATGCTTCTGTCGATGACTTCAGGTGGCCGATCGAGGGACACTGCTGTGGCGAGTTGGGCATCGGCCATGCCGGCGGCGAGCCCGCGGGCATTCTGCTCGACGGCGTCGCGGCGTTCCAGCCACGCCTCGTGGACCGCCTCAAGCACCTGCCGGAAGGACGGCCGCCCAGGCTGGGGGGACGGCGGGAAATAGGTGCCCGCATGGAAGGCCAAACCCTCGGGTGTCAGGAAGACGGACATCGGCCAACCGCCCTCGCCGCTGATCGCTTGGGTGGCTGCCATATAGATCGAATCCACGTCCGGGCGTTCCTCGCGGTCCACCTTGATGGCCACGAAGTGGGCGTTCAGGTAGTCCGCGGTGTCCTGGTCTTCGAAGGACTCGTGGGCCATGACGTGGCACCAATGGCACGCGGCATAGCCAATGGAAAGAAAGACGGGAACATCCCGGGCGGCCGCGAAGGCAAAGGCCTCGTCGCCAAAGGGCCGCCAGTGCACGGGATTGTGCGCGTGTTGGCGCAGATAAGCGGACGGTTCGGAGCCGAGGGCATTGGATGCCCCCGGCCATTCCCGGGTGATGCCCGGGTCAGCGGGCTCCGGAGCCGGCATCGCCGTCGGAATCTTCCGCGCTCGGCTTGCCCGAGACGACGCCGCCGTCGGCGCTTCCGTCATTGGCGGCCAGCTGGGCTTCTTCAACCTGGGCACGGTAGCGGACCCGACGGATCCGGCGGACCATGTCCACGATCAGGAAGGTCGTAAGCACCACGATGAAGGCAGTCAGGACGAAGCCCCAGGTTCCAGGCGTCACCTGGTCTTCCGACAGGCCAGGGCGCAGCGACGGGGTCGGGGTAGGCGACGGAGTCGTGGCCAGGGCGATGAGAAAGTAGTGCACGGTTCAAACCTTCTATGGGAGTTTCCAGCCGGTTGGCGACTTCTACGCGTGATAGAAATCGCCGGCGATCCTATCTTAGCCCCGCGAACAGGTCCTTTTCCGGCAGTTCGGCCGGGATCCTGGAGTCGACCAACGTGTAGTCTTCCCACGGCCAGGCCCTGCGCTGCATCTCCGGGGAGACAGCGAAAAAGAAGCCGAGCGGATCGACCTGGGTCCGGTGCGCCCGGAGGGCATCGTCACGGGCTTCGAAATAGTCCCCGCAATCCACCTGCGTGGTGGTCTGGTGGATAGGCCTCGGCGGAGTATGGCCTTCCGCATCGGCTTCGAGCCAGGCAGCCAATCGCTCCGCGTAGGGCGATTGCAGGCCGGCCTCTTCGAGGGCGAAATGCAAGGCACGGAAACGGTCAGGGCTGAAGGCGCGATCGTAATACAGCTTGCTGGGCTCCCAGCTTTCGCCTGTCCCTGGGTAGCGCGTCGGGTCTCCGGCAGCGTGGAAGGCTTCGACGGCAACCTTGTGGGCCATGATGTGGTCCGGATGGGGGTAGCCCCCGTTTTCGTCGTAGCTCACCACGACGTGCGGCTTGAAATCACGGACCAGCCGGACCAGCGGTGCCGCTGCCCGCTCCAGAGGCTGAAGCGCGAAGCAGCCCTCAGGCAGGGCCGGCAAGGGGTCGCCCTCGGGCAGCCCGGAATCCACGAAACCCAACCACCGCTGTTTGATTCCCAGAACGGCGGCCGCCTTGTTCATTTCAAGCCGACGCGCGCCCGCCATATCCCGCTTCGGGTGCGGAGCGGACTCCATGGCAGGATTCTGGATGTCGCCCCGAGAACCGTCAGTGCACGTGGCCACCATGACCTCGACGCCGGAAGCCGCGTACATCGCCATGGTTGCCGCGCCCTTGCTTGACTCGTCGTCCGGATGCGCGTGGACGGCGAGCAGCCGGAGCTGCGTGTCGGGGCTGCTGGATGTGCTCATCCGGTACGGTTCCTCTTTCCGGGTAATGCTCTTCTGGGGCTTGCTGATGGCTGGTTGCTGCTCAGGCGTTTCCGCTGTGTGCAGCGAGGTGCCGGAAGCCCACTAAACTAGGTGGGTGACTTCGGAGGACCCATCGGGCACGGCGCTGCCGGCAACTACCAGCCTAGCCAATCGCTACGGCAGCCAAAAGCACGCCTTCGGCGGGAAAACCAAACGCAACATCGTGATCGCCGCACTCATCCTCGGTATCGGGTTCCTGGCATGGGTCACCACGTCTTCCTCGCAATCGTCAGTGTCCTACAAGGACCTCGGCTACAGCGCCACCGACGCCACTCAGTCCGAGGTCGATTTCCAGGTCACCAAGAACCCTGATGCCACGGCAAAATGCGCCGTCAAGGCCATGGACTCCAAGTTCGCGGTGGTCGGCTGGAAAGTCGTTCAAATCGGTCCGAATGCCCCCAAAGACGGCGCCGACGGCGGCCAGACAACTGTCCAAAGGACTATCCTGCACACCGAGTCCGCGGCCGTGTCTGCCGTCGTGGACAACTGCTGGATTGTGGACGCCGGCAAATAACAGAGGTGTGACCCGCGACTCAGCGAGCTTGGGTTTGTCCACAGGATTGACTACACTAGATCAATACCTTAACCCCGCTGAGTTGGTTGCTGAGTTCCACGAGTGGCCTGCACCGGCGGGGTCTTTGCTTGTCAGATCCATAAGGAGAAGTCCGTGTCGACCACCAACAGCGCGCCTGCAGCTTGGCTTACCCAGGACGCATTTGACCGCTTGAAGGCAGAGCTGGACCACCTTTCCGGCCCTGGCCGTGCGGAGATCGTACAGAAGATCGAAGCCGCCCGTCAGGAAGGCGACCTCAAGGAAAACGGCGGCTACCACGCCGCCAAGGAAGAGCAGGGCAAGATCGAGGCCCGCATCCGCCAGCTGACCGTGCTCCTGCGCGACGCCCAGGTCGGCGAAGCTCCGGCCGATGACGGAATCGTCGAGCCCGGCATGCTCGTCGTCGCACGCATCGCCGGTGACGAAGAAACCTTCCTGCTCGGATCCCGTGAAATCGCCGGCGATTCCGATCTCAACGTCTTCAGCGAAAAGTCTCCGCTGGGCGTGGCGATCATGGGCCACAAGGAGGGCGACAAGATCAGCTACGTCGCCCCCAACGGCAAGGAAATCCCGGTGGAGATTGTTTCCGCCAAGCCGTTCGCTGGCTAACAGTCCTGCAAAGAACGACGCCGGCCCTCGCCTCGCGGGAGGGCCGGCGTCGTTGTTTCCCCCCCAACTGACTCGCAGTTGTTGTCGTTAACACGCCTCTTAACGACACCTAATGCGAGTCAGTTGGGCTGCTGCGAGTCAGTTGGGCTGCGCCAGGGCACGCGGGCGCGGGCGCAGCAGTACCGCGGCCACCACTCCCCCGATGGCCCCGCCGAGGTGCGCTTGCCACGAGACGAAACCCATCATGGTGGGCAGCACGCCGAACAAGATGCTGCCATAGGCCAGGAATAACACCACGGAGAGCAGGATCTGCCACCAGCTGCGGTTGAAGAATCCGCGCACCAGGAGGAAGGCGAAAAGCCCGAAGACCAGTCCCGAGGCGCCCACGGTCACGCCTCCCCCGCCGATCAGCCACACCGCGAGGCCTGAACCCAGCCAGCTGAACGCCAATGCCGTGAGGAACACCCGGAGACCGGAGAGAAACACTAGGAAACCGAAGATGACCAGCGGCAGCGCATTGGACAGGAGGTGGCCGAAGTTGGCGTGGAGCAGGGGAAACGTCAGGATGTCGAAAACCCCGTCGATGTTCCGCGGACGCAGCCCGAACGTGCTGTTGAGGCTATGCGACATCAACGCGTTGACCACCTCGATCACCGCCAACAGCACCACGAAGCCACCCATGAACAGCAACCCGCCCCGGGCTCGAGTGGCCAGGGAGTCCTTTGCCGGTGTCGGCCCGTCTCCGTTGGTGTAGAGCGCCATGATTAGCTGCCCGTCAGTGCACCACGATCGGGTGGAAGCCTTCGGCCCGAAGGGCAGCGAGGACCTGTTCGCTGTGCTCGTGGCCTTTGGTTTCCAAGTTGACGGTGATGGAGACGTCGCCCATGCTGATCGCGCCGCCCACCCGTGTGTGGTCCAAGCCGGTCACGTTGGCATCGTTCTCGGCGATGATACGGGCGATCGTGGCCAAGGAACCCGGCCGGTCATCCAGCATCATCCGGACGGTCATGTAGCGTCCGGCCGCCGAGAGGCCGCGCTGGATCACCTTGAGCATCAGCATGGGGTCGATGTTGCCGCCGGAGAGGATGACTGCAGTGGTTCCCGGGTTTTCGATCTTGCCATCCATGAGCGCAGCGACGCCCACCGCGCCGGCCGGCTCAACCACCATCTTGGCCCGCTCCAGCAGGAAGATGAGTGCCCGCGCCAAGGAGTCCTCGCTGACGGTGACGACGTCGTCCACGAGTTCGCGGATGATGCTGAACGGCAGCTGGCCAGGGCGTCCGACGGCGATGCCGTCCGCCATGGTGGAAACCTTCTTGAGCGGCACCAAGGCATCGGCAGCCAGCGACGGCGGGTAGGCGGCGGCATTCTCAGCCTGCACGCCGATGATCCGGATTTCCCGGCCCAGCTCCTTGGCCCTTGCCTTGACGGCCACTGCCACACCGGCGAGCAGGCCGCCGCCGCCCACTCCCATGAGGATGGTGTCGACGTTGGGGACCTGGTCCAGGATTTCGAGCCCGACTGTGCCTTGGCCAGCCACGACATCAACGTTGTCGAACGGGTGGACGAAGACGGCGCCGGTCTCATTCGCGTAGCGCTGCGCTTCGGCGAGGGCCTCGTCCACGTTGTGTCCGTGGAGGACCACTTCGGCTCCATGGCTGCGGGTCGCGGCGAGCTTCGGAAGCGCGACGCCGAGCGGCATGTAGATGCGCGCCTTGATTCCCAGGCTTTTCGCCGCAACCGCAACTCCTTGAGCGTGGTTGCCTGCCGAAGCCGCGACGACGCCGCGCTTTTTTTCCTCGGGAGACAGACGGGCCATCCGAACGTAAGCTCCGCGGACCTTGAAGGAACCAGCCCGTTGGAGGTTCTCGCATTTGAAGAAGACCTCGCCGCCTACCATCGCTCCCAGAGCCCGCGAGGACTCGATGGGCGTCTTGGTAATAATGCCCTCGAGCAGCTCCCGCGCCTTAAGGACATCGTCCAGCGTGACGGGCAGTGTATCGAGGGTATTCACGGGTTATTCTCCTTTGTTGGGGTGGTCTGCGGCATCCTTGGGGGATGTCCGTTCCGCAGCCGCGTTCTGGCTGGCGGCACCTTTGCCGCTCTTGGACCGCGCGCCGGTCATAGCTGCGGGAAGGTGGATTTCCTTGATGGTGGGATCCCCATCGGAGTCCCGTGTTGCGGTCCCCGCGCCAGCGTACGCCGTCGTCAGTCCTTCATCATGTTCCCACGTCCGGGCGGCAATATAGCGAATCGCCGTATTTGCTACGGCAAGGAGTGGAACGGCAAAGAGCGCTCCCGGGATTCCAGCAAGGTAGGAACCAGCGGCGACAGACAGGATCACGGCTACCGGGTGCAGGGATACGGCCTTGCCCATGACAAGCGGCTGGAGGATGTGGCTTTCGAGCTGCTGCACCAAAAGCACGATGCCCAGCATGATGAGGGCGTTGACCGGGCCGTTGGCCACCAGGGCCAGAAGCACTGCGATGGCTCCCGTCACGAGCGCGCCCACCACGGGGATGAATGAGCCGATGAACACCAGGACAGCCAGGGGCAAGGCGAGGGGAACCTGGATGATCGCAGCACCGACGCCGATGCCGAAGGCGTCCACGAACGCCACGAACATCTGGATACGCACGTAACTGACCATGGACGACCAACCGCGCCGGCCCGCGCCGTCGGCGGCCGCACGGGCGGTCCGGGGCAGGAGCCCGACGATGAACCGCCAGATCCTGGATCCCTCCAGAAGGAAAAAGATGAGGATGAAGAGGGCAAGGACCATGCCTGCGGCAAAATGTCCGGCGGTGCTGCCAAACGACAGGGCCCCGCTGAGAATACTGCTGCTGTTGTTCTGCAGGGCCGAAGTGGCGTCCTGGATGTACTTGTCGATCTGGTCCGCGGTCAGATGCAGCGGCCCTTCGGCAAGCCAGGTCTGTATTTGCTGGATGCCGGCGAGCGCTTCCTGCCACAGCTCGCCGAATCCCTCGGCCAGTTGCCTGCCCACCAGGGCCAAGGCACCCGCAATGACTCCAAGGAACCCCACTACCGTGATGGCGACAGCCGCACCTTGCGGCATCTTGAGCTTCCTGAGCCACGCGGTGACGGGGTAGAGCAAGCCCGAAAGAAGGGAGGCGACCATGAGCGGGATGATCAGGAAACTGACCTTCCCCAACAACCAGATCAGGGCCCCCGCGACCAACATGATCAGTCCCACCCGCCATGCCCAGGCGGCGGCAATCCGGACCCCGTAGGGGATGTCCTGTGCGATGTGGCGCTCCGAGAGCGGTCTGAGCCCAGCTGAAACGGGGGCAGTTCCTGGCGTGGCGTCCTGTGCTGGCGTCATGCCCCCATAATTCCCCAGGGCGTGCCGGATGGGAAACCCAACTACAGCGCGCCCACAATTCCCCACTTCATGGTGAAGGCCTCCCCTGGTTCAAGCCAACGGAGGCCCTCACCGGAGTTGAAGGCGTTCGCCGGACCCGTCATGGGTTCGATCGCCACCGCTTTCGAACGCCCGGGAAAGGTATCAGTGACGAAAACATGGACGTACGCGCAGTTCTCGTCCTGTTCCAAGGTGACGCTCCGCCCGTCAGGCGCTGACAGCGTGTGGCGGGCAACGCCGCCGTCGAACTCCAGGTCCTTGAACGCGACATCGATATCCAGGCTACCCACAGTCCTGCCGCCACCGAGATCAAAATCACGGTCGACCGGCGCCGAGCTGCGCGGGATGAGCCGTTGGTCAGCAACGAGCCGCGTACCCGCGTGAACCGTCAGCACCGTTTCTTCCGGGGGAACGTCTCCAACACGCAGATAAGGGTGCGCCCCCAGCACGAACGGTGCGGGAGCCGCCGAATCATTGATGAGCGTTTGGGATACCCTCAGCGCGAGCCCGGCATCAATCCCGTACCGGACCTGGTGGCGGGCCAGGAACGGGTAGCCGTGCTGCGGGAAGATCATTGCTTCGAGGGTCACGGAGAATTCGTCCTCCGCCACGAGGGCGTACGACGAGTTGCGCAGGAGCCCGTGGCTGGCGTTGTTGCGGGACACCTCCGTGATGTCCAGCTGCTGTTTCTTCCCATCGAGGTACCAGACCCCATCCTCGACCCGATTAGCCCACGGCGCCAAGGTGATTCCGGTGGCGCCGGGCGGGAGTTGATCGTCACCGTAGCTTTCCGTGAACTGGACGCCGTCGCGGCTGAACAGGCGCAAGCCGGCAGCGAGCTCGGTGACGACGGCGAGCGCGTCGCCGCGGCGGATTTCGAATTGGCGGCCGCTGGCAAATCGCCGGGATACGGTCTCTTCGCCCGGTGCGGAAAACGGTGTTGTGGGAGGCATGGCACCACCGTACTGCATCCCGGGCGACGCTTGACCCCGTCGCTTAATGTTCAATTTTGTTAGATATTTTGCCTTTTTGAGCACCTTGTGCCACCATAAATCCATGACTCGTCTTACCAGTACACGCCTCGCCGACGGTCGGGAGCTGATCTATTTCGACGACGCCGGCTCACCGGAGCGTGAACCCGGGTCGCTGACGGATCACCGAGACCTCCCTCCACGCGCTGATCCAGGCGAGTTGCGTTATGACGCGCTGAGCGGCGAATGGGTCGCTGTCGCGGCGCACCGCCAAAGCCGCACGCATCTGCCGCCTGCAGACCAATGCCCCATCTGCCCCACCACCCCCGCGAACCCGTCGGAAATCCCCGCACCGGACTACGACGTCGTGGTTTTCGAAAACCGCTTCCCCTCACTGGGTCCGGCTGTCGGCACCATCCCCGGCACACCCTCCTGGGGAACGTCGGGTCCGGCCTATGGCCGCTGCGAAGTCGTCTCGTTCACCCCCAGCCACACCGGATCCTTCGCCGAACTTGGCGAAACCAGGGCACGCACCGTGATCGAGGCCTGGGCGCACCGGACCGAGGCCCTCAGCGCCCTTCCGGGAATCCAGCAGGTTTTTCCGTTCGAGAACCGCGGCGCCGACATCGGCGTAACGCTCCACCACCCGCACGGGCAGATCTACGCCTACCCTTACGTCACCCCCCGGGCGGCAAGCCTTGGCGGCGCCGCCGTCCGGCACTTCGACCAGGCCAAGGGCCGGGAATCGCTGACGTCCTCGATCCTCAAAGCGGAACGGCAGGACGGCAGCCGGATGGTGCTCGAAGCCGAGCACTTCAGTGCCTACGTACCGTTCGCCGCACGCTGGCCGCTAGAGGTGCACCTCGTCCCGCATCGGCAAGTCCCGGACCTCGCCGCCTTGAGTGGCGAAGAACGCGACGAACTCGCCCATGTCTACCTCGAGTTGCTCAAACGCTTGGACGCCCTGTACCCAACACCTACGCCGTACATTTCCGCGTGGCACCAGGCACCCCTGGATGCCGCCTTGCGCCCGTCCGGCCACCTGCACCTGCAGCTCACCTCCCCGCGCCGTGCCGCCGACAAACTCAAGTACCTTGCCGGTTCCGAGGCCGCCATGGGAGCCTTCATCAACGACACCACGCCCGAATCGGTGGCCGAACGGCTGCGCGCCGTCGGAAGCGATTCCCCGATTCGTGGCCGAACACCTACCACCATTCCGGAAGGGGCCACAGCATGACCTCCACTCCCGACGCCCCCACGCTGAGCGCCCTGTTCGGCCGCTTCGAGTCGATTTTCGGTTCAGAGCCCGACGGCGTGTGGCAGGCACCGGGACGCGTGAACCTGATTGGGGAGCACACCGACTACAACGAGGGCTTCGTGCTGCCTTTCGCGATCGACAAGACCGCGAAGGTTGCGGTCCGGATCCGCGACGATTCACGCGTCCGGCTGCTCTCCACGTTCGGCGAGCAGGGCCTGGTCGAAGCTGACATCACCGCTCTGGCCCCTGGATCCGCGAAGGGCTGGACGAAGTATCCCCTCGGCGTGGCCTGGGCCTTGCAACAGCGCGGGATCCAGGTTCCGGGCTTCGATCTGCTCATGGACTCCGACGTCCCCCTTGGCGCGGGACTGTCCTCCTCACACGCCATCGAATGCGCCGTTATCTCGGCACTCAACGATCTCACCGGCGCGGGACTCGGCGCCGAAGACATGGTGCTCGCAACTCAGAAGGCCGAAAACGAGTTCGTCGGCGCCCCGACCGGAATCATGGACCAGTCTGCGTCGTTGCGCGGATCCTCGGGCCACGCCGTCTTCCTGGATTGCCGCGACCAAAGTGTGCAGCTGGTCCCCTTCGACGCGCGGGAAGCCGGGCTCGTCCTGCTGGTCATCGACACCAAGGTCTCCCATTCGCATGCGGATGGCGGTTACGCCTCCCGCCGGGCTTCCTGCGAATTGGGCGCCGAGGTCCTGGGAGTCACAGCTCTTCGCGATGTCGGCATCGGCGATCTGGAGGAAGCCAGCGGGCTTCTGGACAGCACGACGTTCCGGCGGGTGCGGCACATCGTCACGGAGAACGACCGCGTGTTGCAGACCGTGGAGCGCCTCATCACGGACGGGCCCGCCCACATCGGCCCGCTGCTGGATGCGAGCCATGTTTCCATGCGCGATGACTTCGAGATCTCCTGTCCGGAACTCGATCTTGCGGTGGAAACGTCCCGCGCCCACGGGGCCATCGGCGCCCGCATGACGGGCGGCGGATTCGGCGGATCAGCCATCGCACTCACCCCGGTGGGCCACGAGCACGAGGTGCGCGACGCCGTCGTACGCGCCTTCGCGGCGGCCGGTTTCACGACGCCGGAGATCTTCACCGTAACCCCGGCTGCGGGGGCCACGCGCCTCGCCTGACATCGGCGCTTCCACCCGCATTCGGCTGGCGCACCCCGGCGTAAGCTGGGGACATGACTGAGGCTGTCATCGTTTCCACTGCCAGAAGCCCCATCGGACGGGCCTTCAAAGGGTCCCTGAAAGACGAACGTCCGGATGACCTCGCGGCGGCAATGGTGACTGCTGCCTTGGCAAAAATTCCGGCCTTTGATCCGGGCCCACTTGATGGCCGCGGCCTCGATGACCTCTACCTTGGCTGCGCGGAACCCAGTGGCGAGGCAGGTTCGAACATGGCCCGCGTGGTAACGGTCCTTGCCGGCCTGGACACCGTTCCCGCGGCCACGATCAACCGCTTCTGTGCCTCCAGCCTGCAGACCCTCCGGATGGCCTTCCACGCCATCACCTCCGGAGAAGGCCATGCTTTTGTCTCTGCTGGGGTCGAGTCCGTGTCGCGCTACCAGAACTGGGTGGGCGCCGGGGAAACGGACACGAGCCTGCATAACCCCCTGTTTGAAACGGCGCGTGCCCGCACGGCCGCGCGTGCCGCGTCCAACACCCCCTGGACGGATCCGCGCATGGGCGGACGGATGCCGGACGTGTATATCGCGATGGGACAGACGGCCGAAAACGTCGCCACAAGCCACGGAATCAGCCGGGAGGAGCAGGATCTGTGGGCAGTCCAGAGCCAGAACCGTACCGAGGCGGCTATCGCCTCCGGTTTCTACGCCCGGGAGATCACGCCATACACGCGCAAGGACGGCACCGTGGTAGACCGCGACGATTCGCCCCGCGCCGGAGTCACCCTTGAAGGTGTCAGCGCCTTGGAGCCGGTTTTCCGGAAGGAAGGGACGGTGACCGCAGGGAACGCGTGCCCGCTCAACGACGGCGCTGCCGCCGTCGTTGTCATGAGTGATTTCAGGGCCCGGGAGCTTGGCCTCGAACCGCTGGCACGCATCGTCTCCACCGGCGTCAGCGCCCTTTCCCCGGAACTCATGGGCATGGGACCGGTGGAGTCCTCACGCCGGGCCCTCGCGTTGGCCGGGCTGAGCATGGCGGACATTGACCTCGTGGAGCTCAACGAAGCCTTCGCGGTCCAGGTAGTGGCGAGCGCCCGCGAACTCGGCATAGACCCGGAGAAACTCAACGTGCATGGCGGCGCAATCGCCCTCGGCCACCCCTTCGGCATGACGGGTGCCCGCATGACCACCACCTTGCTCAACGGCCTCCGCGAACGGGATGGCACCTTGGGATTGGCAACCCTCTGCGTCGGTGGCGGGCAGGGCATGGCGGTGGTCTTCGAGCGGCTGTCCTAAGCCGCCAAGAGGGAGCTAGTCGTCGCCGCGCAGGATCGCGAGCAGGCGGATGATCTCCACATAGAGCCAGACGAGCGTGACGGTCAGGCCGAAGGCTGCCGTCCAGGAGTACCTCTGCGGAGCGCCTTGCCGAACACCCTGCTCAATGCTCGTGAAGTCCATGACCAGCGAGAAAGCGGCCAGGCCAATCGCCAGGACTCCGATGAAAACGCCCAGCGGGATGCCGAAGATGTGCACGCTGGTGCTCAGGCCGAATGGGGAGTGGACGACGCCGGTCCACACCATGACCATGTTGATCACGGCGAAGACGAGGTAGCCGAGGGTGGCGATCATGAAGAATCGCACTGCCTTGGGAGTGGCCCGCACTTTTCCGCTCTTGAAAAGAGCCAGCGTCACACCGAACACGGCAAGCGTACCGATGACTGCCTGCAGGCCGACGCCCGGGTACAAACCGTCCAGGAGCCGCGTCAGGCCGCCGAGGAACAAGCCCTCAAGACCGGCGTAGGTGAGGATCAGCGCCGGAGACGGCTGCTTCTTGAAGGTGTTGACCATGGCCAGCACGAAGCCGCCCAACGCACCGACCACCATCAGGAGACTGGCCGTGCCAGGAGCCACGAACAAGGTGATCGCCGCACCAATCAACAGCACGGCGAGGCAAGCGGCAGTCTTGACGATGACGTCGTCGAAGGTCATGCGGCCGGTTTCGGCCGGACCGGCCGCAGGCTGGTTGTACATCTGCTGCAGCTGGTCGCTGCTCATCTGCGGCTGTGCCGCCCAGGAGGGCTGGCCGTACTGGTTCTGGCCGTGCGAGTAGCTGGGAACAGGCGGCGCCTGTGTGGCTCCACGGAAATTCTTTCCGTTGAAGATCGGGTTGCCTCCGAGTGCCATGGTGGATGTCCTTCTTGGTAAGGGGGCGAAGTGATAGTTCACGCTACCAATTCCCACGCTTGGTCCGCAGCGAAAGTTCCACATGTTCACAGACTCTTTAGATGCACCCGGAATCAACAAAGGTTTACTTTAGCCGGACTAATCAAATAGTTGCCTGCAGCTTCACAGTTGTTATCTGATCGCGACGTCCCGGGCCCTTCGGGGGGCATTTTTTGTGCCGTGTGAGCGGTAGCATAAGCGGACATGGGTGACGAATGTCACAGAGGCGGTGTCAATGCAGTGAGATGCTGCCGCGGAGCCCATGACCGTTCGCACCGGCCGCAATGGCGCAGCCGGGACCACCCCCAATGTGGAAGGTTTTCCATCTTGAGAAGCACAACCAGAGATCGGTCCAAGAGACCGTCCATGGGACTGCAGAAAGCCATGGGGGCGCTATTCGCCGTCCTCCTGGCGGCACTGCTCACAGCCCCGGCGGCACAGGCAGCTACCCCATCGCCGTCGCCGTCCCCGGAACAGTTCCAGAACAGCATCAGCGGCTTTCTCCGTGACGATGCCCGCGCCCCCATCCCGGGAGTCAAGATCACTGCAACCGGCAACGGCTTCGAGGGATCAGCGACGTCAGGTGCCAATGGAGCCTGGGAGATCGGAGTGCCCGTGCAGGGTACCTACGAGGTCAAGCTGGACACCTCCACCTTGCCCAATGGCATCAAACTTGCCGAAGGCCAGGAGAATCCACGCAAAGTCACTTTTAGCCAGACCTCAAATCTTTCGGTGATCTTCGCCTTCGGTAAAGGCATCGTGGTCACGCAGCAGGACTTCGGCCAGAATCTGCTCAATCGGCTGGTTGCGGGCTTGAGCTTCGGACTGCTGCTCGCACTTGCCGCCGTCGGCCTGTCCTTGATCTTCGGCACCACAGGCCTGACGAACTTTGCACATGGCGAAATGGTGACGCTCGGCGCCGTATTGGTCTTTACGTTCAATGCGATGAACCTGCCGTTTTGGCTGGCTATCGTGCTTGCTTTGCTTGGCGGTGGACTCTTCGGCTACGTTCAAGACGCCGGACTCTGGCGCCCGCTGCGACGCCGCGGAACCAGCCTGGTGCCCATGATGATCGTCAGCATCGGCCTCGCCTTGGCGATCCGCTACGTCATTCAGTTCTTCTTCGGTGGCGCCACACAGCAGCTGCCATACGCCCAGAGCTCGGAAATCCAGATCGGGCCAGTGTCCATCTCGCCCAATAACCTCTGGTCCCTGGTCATCAGTGCCGTGGTCATTGCCCTGATCGGCATCGTCTTGCTCAAGACGAGGCTCGGCAAGGCAACACGCGCCGTGGCGGACAACCCCGCCCTCGCGGCCGCTTCCGGCATCGACGTCGACTCCGTCATTCGCATCGTATGGATCGTCGGCGGCATGCTCGCCGCCCTCGGCGGCATCCTCTGGGCGTACTACCGGCCAGGCGTCACCTTCGACATGGGTTCGCAAATCCTGCTGCTCATCTTCGCCGGAGTGACCTTGGGCGGTCTTGGAACCGTCTTCGGCGCACTGATCGGTTCGATCGTCGTCGGAATCTTCGTAGAGCTGACCACGGTGTTCGGCCTCGCCGCCGACCTCAAATACGTCGGCGCCTTGTTCATCATGATTGTTGTCCTCTTGTTCCGACCGCAGGGTATCCTCGGCCGGCGTGAGCGTGTGGGTTAGGAGACGGCCATGGACTTTGGATTTATTTTCTCCAGCGCCGCGGGCGAAATGATCAGCCCGACGACGGCGGCATACGCCCTTGCAGCGCTCGGCCTCGCCGTGCACTTCGGCTACTCGGGCCTGCTGAACTTCGGCCAAGCAGGATTCATGGCGGTCGGCGCGTACGGCTTCGCCATATCGACACTGACCTTCAAGGTTCCGTTCTTTGTCGGTTTGCTCATCGCGGTCATCTGTTCGGTGGCATTTGCGTTCATCCTGGGCATTCCCACACTGCGGCTTCGCGCAGACTACCTCGCCATCGTGACCATCGCCTCCGCCGAAATCCTGCGGTACATCGTCACCACCAACCAGCTGACCGGCTTTACGGGTTCGGCAAACGGCCTGGCGGCCTTCGAAGGCGACTTCTTTTCGATGAATCCGTTCCCACCGGGTACATACCTGGGCATGAACAACCGCGACTTCTTCATCAGGATTGTCGGCTGGGGCCTGGTCATCATCTGCTGCGTTTTGGTGTGGCTCCTCATGCGCAGCCCGTGGGGGCGCGTCCTGAAAGGCATCCGCGAGGACGAGAACGCCGTCCGTTCGCTCGGCAAAAACGTCTACTCCTACAAGATGCAAGCCCTGATGATCGGCGGCGTGCTCGGCGCCCTGTCAGGCATGATCTTCACCCTCCCCCGAGGCGCCGTCCAGCCATCCAATTACGGTACGGAGTTGACCTTCTTCCTGTGGACCTGCCTGCTTTTGGGCGGAATGGCCACGGTCCTTGGCCCTGTCATCGGCGCCATGATCTTCTGGGTTGTCTTGTCCCTGACCCAGAGCATCCTGTATGGCCTGATCGAGTCCGGCGCGGTGACGTGGCTCACCACGGTCCAGGCCGGCCAGCTGCGCTACATCCTGGTGGGCGTGGCCCTCATGCTCCTGATGATCTTCCGCCCGCAGGGCGTCTTCGGCAACAAGAAGGAGCTCGCATTCGCATGACTGAGCCTCGCGATGATTCGCATGACGTGAAAACAGAAGAAGTCAACTACATGACCGATTCCCGGCCGATCGCCATCGGCGAGAACGTACCGGGCTGCAAGAAGAGGGACCCGATCGTGGTGGCCGAAAACGTCACCCGCAGCTTTGGCGGCATCAACGCCGTCGACGTCGAGTTCCTCGAGATCCCCCGGCACAAGATCACGGCACTCATCGGCCCCAACGGCGCCGGCAAAACCACTTTGTTCAACCTGCTGACCGGTTTTGACACGCCCAATTCCGGCGAGTGGAAGTTCGAAGGAAGCAACATTGCCGGAGTGTCCTCGTACAAGGTGGCGCGCATGGGCATGGTCCGCACTTTCCAGCTGACAAAAGTCATGGGCAAGCTGACGGTCATGGAAAACATGCGGCTCGGTGCCGCAAACCAGCCAGGCGAGCGTCTCTCGAATGCCCTCTTCAAAGGCATCTGGGGCGGCCGGGAAAAGGAAATCACGGCCCAGGCAAACATCCTGCTGGAGAAGTTCAAGCTGGACGCCAAGAAAGACGACTACGCAGCATCGCTCTCCGGTGGCCAGCGCAAGCTCCTGGAGATGGCCCGTTCGCTCATGGTCCGGCCGAAGCTCGTCATGCTCGACGAGCCCATGGCAGGCGTCAACCCGGCGCTGACCCAGTCCCTCCTTGACCACATCAAGAACCTCAAGGCCGAAGGCATGACAGTGCTCTTCGTCGAGCACGATATGAACATGGTCCGTCACATCGCCGACTGGGTGGTGGTCATGGCCGAGGGACGGATCGTCGCCGAAGGCCCACCAGGGGAAGTCATGAAGAACCCGGCCGTGATCGATGCCTACCTTGGCGCCCACCACGACGTCGATCTTGGGGATGCAGAGGGCATCAAGGAACTCGAAGCCGAACTCGAGGCAGACGAGGAATCGATCGTGGGCACGGAAAATGCAGGCATCATCGCCCCCGAGGTCGTCGTCGCCAACCTGGAAGAGGAGGATGGCAAATGAGTGCGACCAGCGCAATGCCGGCAGCCAGCAGCACACCGGCCGACGGGGCCGTAGTGAGCGTCACCAACCTGGTGGCCGGGTACCTGCCCGGCGTCAACATCCTCAACGGCTGCAGCATCGAAGCCCGCAAGGGCGAACTGATCGGCATCATCGGGCCCAACGGAGCAGGTAAATCCACCCTCCTGAAGGCGATGTTCGGGCTAGTGAAGGTCCACTCCGGCTCCGTAGTGGTGCGAGGGCAGGACCTAACCGGTTTGAAAGCCAACAAGCTGGTGACCCAGGGCGTGGGTTTCGTCCCGCAGAACAACAATGTGTTTGCCACGCTGACCATCGAAGAGAACCTCCAGATGGGCATGTTTCAGAAGCCCAAGGCTTTTGCCGAGCGCTTCGACTTCGTGACCGGACTCTTCCCGGAACTGGGCAAGCGCCGCGCCCAGCGTGCGGGCTCGCTCTCCGGCGGTGAACGCCAGATGGTGGCCATGGGACGCGCCCTCATGATGGATCCGGCCGTGCTATTGCTGGACGAGCCGTCAGCGGGTCTCTCCCCCGTCAAGCAGGATGAGACGTTCCTGCGCGTCCACGAGATCAACCGGGCCGGTGTCTCGGTGATCATGGTGGAGCAGAACGCCCGCCGCTGCCTGCAGATCTGCGACCGCGGTTACGTCCTGGACCAGGGCAAGGACGCGTACACCGGCACGGGCAGGGAGCTCATGAAGGACCCCAAGGTCATCCAGCTCTACCTTGGCACCCTGGCCGACACCGTGGAGGGCGAGGGACACTAAGCTCAAAGCCCGACACTGATGTGCCGGGCTTTTTGCTGCCCACTTGCCTGCCCGCTTTGTGTCTGCCACTTTGGCGTGCACGCCGGCGGAGAAGGGCAAAGCAAGGACCCCCGGGAGTTTTTCTCCGGGGGTCCTGCTTACTTCGCTTCGTTTTGGTTCAGTCTTGTACAGCCTCCGGCTTAGAGCTTGCCGAATTCTTCGCGGATCGGCTTGTAGGTGTTGTCGTCGGAGTACTGGTAGATACCGATGTAGGCCTCGCTCGGATCACCGTTCTTGTCAAAGGTCACCGGACCGGACTTGCCGTCGTAGTCGATGTCCTTGCCCTGGCGCAGTAGCGTCACGCAGCTTGGGAAGTCGAAGCATTTCTGACCACCCTGGGAAACATCCTGGAGATGGCTAGCGATATCCGCACCCTTCGTGCTCTTCGCTTCTTCCGTTGCGAGGGCGATCAGGTTGACTGCGTCCCAGGATTCACCCGCGTAGCTGTAGTCCTTAAGGCTCGGATCGATCGCCAGGAGCTGCTTCTTGAAGTCGTCCTTCGCGAAGGTGCCGGGGATGGTGCCCTGGGCTCCTGTGAGGGTTCCTGACTTGAAGTCCTTGCTGTAATCGGAAGTGTTTCCGTCAACCATGAACAACTGGGTCGGCTTGACGCCCTTGCCAGTCAGCAGCGGCACGATGCTCTTGGCCTGGTCGAAGGAAATCAGTGCAATCGCGTCAGGCTTGGCTGCAATCACTTTGTCCACCTGGCTGCTGAATTGCGAGTCGCCCTCATTGAAGAGCTCCTCCGCAACAACCTTTCCACCTGCCGCTTCGAACGCCGACTTCACGTTCTTCTGCAGGCCCGTGCCGTAGGCGTCGTTCAGGACGATCATGCCCAAGGTCTGGGCGCCGCAGGATGCCATGTAGTTTCCGAGAACCTTGCCCTGCAGGACGTCAGAGGGGGCGGTGCGCCAGTAGAGGCCCTTGTCGTCCCAAGTGCTGAAGTCCGGAGAGGTATTTGCCGGGGAGAACTGGATGACGCCGGCGCCGGTGATCTGGTTGATCACGGTCTTCGAAACGCCCGAAGACGCTGCACCGACGATGGCACTGACTCCCTGGCCGAGGAGGGCCGTGGTTGATTGGGTGGCGATATCCGTCTTCGTATCACCGGAATCACGATGGATCACCTCGACCGGGTGGCCGAGGACACCGCCTGCGTCATTGATCTGCTTGATGGCAAGGTTCACACCAGCGATTTCGGGCGGGCCGAGGAAGGCCAGCGAACCCGTCGTAGGCAGAAGCGAACCGATCTTCAAAGGCGCGGCGGAAGTGGTGGTCGAGGGAGGCACGGGACCGGTAGTTGGTGCAGCCTGGCTTGCGCCAGCGCCTGCTCCCGAGCTGGGTGCGGGACAAGCGACCCCCGCAGAGGCGGCGGAACTGCTTCCAGTGGAGCTCGGTGTGGATGATCCACCACAGGCCGTGGCTAGAAGTGCGACGCCGATGCCAAGCGCGGTGAGCTTGGCCGCACGGGGCGCCGCTTGGGAAAGATCAAACATGAATTGTCTCCTCGATCGAGAGAGGTGCGATCTGCCTTTGATGCGATTGATCAGGTGTTCCTGAATAAGACTCAAACTAATGCAATTGGACCGCGAACATAAGTGATTCAGGTCACAGCCCTATAACACTCGTTGCATGGGGGGAATCTTATGGTCAGCTGGGAGTATCCTCGGACCTTTGCGGCGAATTCGCGTCTACCGAGGGGCGGCAAGGATCGCAAGCGTGCCCCAGCCGGGACTCGAACCCGGACTGAGCGGATTTTAAGTCCGCTGCCTCTGCCGATTGGGCTACTGGGGCGCCCGGATAATGGTAACCCAGCCCGAGGCCTGGAATGCGTCAAAGGCAAGGAGTCTTGCGCCCCTAGAGCGTTTGGAACGGGGCGGCATAGCGGAAGGTGCCGCTGACGCCGTCGGGCCAGGTTTTGAGGGGCAACAGCTGGAAATGGTCTCCCCACGCGGGGTCGGGGGCAGTGACGCCCAGCTTGCTTGCGGGAAGAAATCCGAAGCGCGGATAGTACTCAGTGCTCCCCAACAAGGCGATGCCCGGTTCGCCCGCGTCCTCCGCCCGTCGAGCGGTTTCACGCAGGAGGGCTGATCCGATGCCACGCCGCTGCAGGTGCGGCTGGACGCTGATGGGGCCCAATCCCAAAACGTCGAGATTTCCAATCCAGGCGCGGGTGCTGATGATGTGCCCAACGATCTCCCCGCCGATCTCGGCCACGACGCTGAACTCCGGAAGATACTGGTCGCAGTCGAACAGTTCCCGCAACAGCTTCACTTCCGCCGGGATTCCTTCGACCGGCAGCCCGGTGACCGGGTTGATCGAGAACGCGCTGGCGGTCAGATCCAGGACCTCCTCGCGATCGGCCGGCTTCTCCGTCCGTAACACCAACCCTTGTGACAGACGCTCCAGCACGTCCATGGCATGCCCGCGATCGGCGGACGGAACCAGCAGATGGTCGTGGTGGAACCCCGCCATGACGTTGCAGCTGATACCGGCAGCGGTCAGGGCGGAGCTGACGGCTGCCGTCAGGCCTACCGCTTCCAGCGCGGAGTGGATCTGAAGGGTGATCCACGCCGCGACGAAATCGTAGGACAGTCCCAAACGTTCGGCTTCTTCGCGGAGCAGGACCACGGTGAGGCCCTCGGCCTCCCGCACAGCGGCTTCAACGTGGCCCTCAAGCGGTTTGCCGTGCGGCCACAACGCGTACACATAGTCACCGTCGCGAACCACGGGGCGCATGGATGTCAGGAGGGTTGTCAGATCGCTTTCGCCAGCCATGTTGACAAGTCTAGGACCCGCCGTCGCGGACGGGACCGACCCGCCGTCGCTGTCTGGACTGTGAGTTAAACGTCGACGGCGGCCGACTCCCGCGTGGGAGACGGCCGCCGTCGTCGGGACTGCTTGTGTGCCGCTACTTGGCGTCGGCCGTCACCGGGGCCTTGGCCTCGGCGGGTTCGGCAACCGGAGCGGGGGCCGGTGCAGCAGCCGGCTTGGGGGCCGGAGTCGCTGCGGCCACGAACGCTCCGCGCGGGTTGTCCAGGTCCAAGAGCTGGGTAGTGTCGCGGCCCATGATCATGCCCAGGAGCCAGTTGAAGATCACACGGACCTTGCGCTCACCGGTGGGGATGGCCAAACCGTGGTAGCCGCGGTGGGCCAGCCAGGCGAGGCCGCCCTTGAGGCCGATCCGGCCAAGAAGGTTGATGTTCGCAACGCCCTTCCATTCGCCGAAGCCGGCAACCGCACCGAGGTTCTTGTGCTTGTAGTCCCCCATCGGCTTGTCCCAACGGGAGGCCCACAGGTTCTTGGCAAGGCGCTTGGCCTGGCGGAGTGCGTGCTGCGCGTTCGGAACGCAGGTACCGTCCGGCAGGCCGCTGCCGGTGAGGTCCGGGACAGCGGCGATGTCGCCGGCGGCCCAGGCGTTGTCGATGATGCCTTCGTCGCCTGCGATGCGGAGGTCCGGAAGGACACGGACACGTCCGCGGGGCTCCAGCGGGAAGTCGGTGGAGCGGATCATCGGGTTGGCCTGCACGCCTGCCGTCCACACGAGGGTGTCGGCTTCGAATTCCTGCGCGGGAGTCTTGTCCGGCAGGTTGATGAGCTTGAGGCTGCCCTCGGCGTTGTCGAGGGAGGTGTTGAGCAGGACCTCGATGCCGCGGCTGCGCAGGTGTTCAACAACCCACTCGGCCTGGGCTGCGGTGACCTCGGGCATGATGCGGCCCATGGCTTCGACGAGGACGAAGCGAACTTCTTCCTGGCGGATGCGCGCGTTGTTCTTCACGGCGGCGCGCGCAAGGTCTTCCATCTCGGTGATGCATTCAATACCGGCGAATCCGCCACCCACGACCACGAAGGTCAGGGCCTTGGCGCGCTCAGCGGGGTCCGTCATGGTGGAGGCGACCTCGATGCGCTCAAGGACCTTGTTGCGCAGGGCGACCGCTTCTTCGATGGTCTTCAGGCCAATGCCCTCATCGGCGAGGCCCTTGATCGGGAAGGTGCGCGTGATGGCGCCGGCGGCAACCACGACGTCGAAGTAAGGAATCTCGAAAGGCTCGCCACCGTCAGCGGGGGCAACAACTGCGGTGCGGTTCTGGTGGTCAATGCTGGTGACACGGCCCTGGATGAGTTCCGTCTGCTTGAGGTGCTGGCGGTGCGAGACCACGGCGTGGCGGGCCTCGATGTTGCCGCCGGCCACTTCGGGAAGGAAGGGCTGGTAGGTCATGTAGGGAAGCGGATCAACGACGGTAACGATTCCGCCGGCATTCGCGATCTTCTTCTGCAGCTTGAGTGCTACGTACAGGCCGACGTATCCGCCGCCGACAACGAGAACACGGGGACGGTCAATGAGCTCAGGGGTGGTTGCCATAAGAATAGAGTACAGCACCTTGTGAAAATCTTCACTAACTATTTCCCTAGGCTGCCATACAGGCACTGCGGGCTACTTCGGGGTACTCGGATCCACCACGTCCGCCACACCAGTGACTGGTTCTTCGGGCCGTTCCGGGGAGCTCCGGTAAGCACGCCTCAACTGGATCGAGGCGCCAGCAACGATGGCCACGAAAAGCGAACCAAAGCCGATGACCACCGCTGCCGGAACGGCTGTGTCGGCCTGCGAGGGCGCCTTCGCCCCGGGAACTGAGGGATCCGCCAAGGTGGCTGCGGGGCTGCTCGGCTTGGACGTCGGTTCAGGTGTGGGGCTGCTGAGGTTCCCCCGCCGGTGGACCCGGATCCAGTCCGCGATGGACCCCAGTGGATTGCTCTTAGTCTCGGGCACATCGGCTTTCAGTGCCGCTTCAGCGTTGAGGATGCCGTAGCCATAGATGGGGTCCTTTCCGGGCGCCCCTGCGTCCTCGGCCGTGGAGACGATCCTGTTGATGACCTGCTTGGCGCTCATGTCCGGCCATTTCGAACGGATCAGTGCTGCGACGCCGGAGACGATCGGCGCGGAGCCGGAGGTACCCGCCCAATCTTCGTAACTCCCCCCGGGCAGGCCGCCAACCAGCTTTTCCGCGGGTGCGGAGACGCCGATGCTGATCCCCTGCGAAGAAGCATCGACGCTGGCCGTGCGGTTCCGGTCAAGACCGGCAACGGTCAGTACGCCCGGAATGGTGGCAGGCGCGCCCACCTGGACGTTCCCGCCAATGCGGTTGCCCGCCGCGGCCACGATCACCACGTCTTTCTGTTCTGCGTAGAGGAACGCCGCATCCCAGCTCTGGGGCCAATCGGGCGAGGTGCTGCCAAGGGAAATATTGATGACTTTGGCGCCGTTGTCCACCGCCCACCGAACAGCTTCGGGAATCTGCTCCTGGTCGGTCTTGCCCGCAGGGTTCGGCGAACCAAGCCAAGCGGAGACGGACAGGATCTCGGCTTCAGGCGCCACGCCGACGATTCCGTCCGGTCCAACGGAGCCGGAGGAGGACGCCGGCGATGGAGACGCCGAAGGGCTGGCCGAAGCGTGTCCACGCCCGGCCAAGAGAGTAGCGACGAGGGTTCCATGCTCGGGTTTGGCGCCGATGCTTTTCTGTCCGTTCGGATCGCCCGAGCCGGAAGCGTCAGCTCCGCCCGCAACCGCTCCCTTGAGATCGGGGTGTTGTCCGTCCACCCCGCTGTCGATGATGGCCACCTTAACACCCGCGCCCTTGGATAACTGCCAAGCGGCAGAGATGCCGTATTCGTTGAGCCAGTATTCCTTGTCGCGCCAGGAGTCGGCGAACGCCGCAGGCGCAGTGAACAAGGCCCCTGCCAGGCTTCCCCCGGCCAGCATCGCGGCCAGCGCGGCCGATCCGGTTCGGCGACGCCAACGGTGTGGCAGCATCATCAGCGAATACCCACCCTTAACGAATACTCAGAATACTCAGCGCGATGCCGTCAAGGATGTCATGCTCGCTGGAGGTGGCCACGCTGATGGAGCCGCCTCCGATCTCGGCCAGACGCTGAAGTATGCGGCGCCATACCAGGGCTCCGGCTCCTATGACGTCGACGCGCCCGGGGTGCATGTAGGGCAGCCGGGCGCGCTCTTCGCGGCTCATTTCCAGCAGGCTCGTGGCGGCATCGCTGATGGTCCCCAGATCCAGGCTGGCCCCGTGGATCAGTGCGGGGTCGTACTCGCTCAGGCCCAGTGCATGTGCCGTGATGGTGGTGATGGAACCCGCAACGCCCACGACGGCGGTGGCCCGGCCTAACGGGACAGTGCGGGCTGCGAGGTCAATGGCCGCGTCGACGTCGGCTTCAGCGGCGGCGATCTGCTCCGGCGTCGGAGGGTCGTTGCGGAGGTGCCGTTCGGTCAGGCGCACGCAGCCGATGTCAACGGATTTGGCGGCAATGACGCCGTCGGAGTCTCCGAGGACGAACTCGGTGCTTCCGCCCCCGAGATCCACCACGAGAACCGGGTCCGTGCCGCGCGAAGGAAGCACGCTGCTTGCCCCGGCGAAGGACAGGGCGGCCTCTTCGTCGCCGGAGATGACTTCGGGTTCGACACCCAGCAGATCACGGATCCCGTCGACGAAGACGTCCCGGTTACGCGCATCGCGGCTCGCGGACGTGGCCACGAAGCGGACACTCCCGGCGCCATGATGGCGGATCAGTTCGGCGTAATCGCCCGTTGCCGCGAAGGTGCGTTCGAGCGCCTCCGGGGCGAGTTCCCCGGTGGAATCCACTCCTTGGCCGAGGCGGACCACGCGCATCTCACGGACAACATCGCGCAGGACAGACCCTGTATTGTCGCCGCTGGCGTCCGCGATGAGGAGGCGAATCGAGTTGGTGCCACAATCGATGGCGGCTACGCGGCTCATGCGTCGTGCTCCCCTGAATGCGGTCCGCCGGAGGACGCATCGGCCGTCTTGGGTTTGCGAACAGGTGCAGGACGGCCCACGATGTCCGGAAGACCCTGCGGTCCGTGGCGGCTGAGGTCCTTGGTCGGGGCCTCCCCCGCGCTGTCCCAAGCGCCGTCGCAGTAGCAGCGGTCCGCGGTCCACCATTCGCTGATCGCTTCAATGGCCTCGTCGCCGAGCGGATTGACTCCAGGCCCGGCCGCCAGGGAGTGGCCAACCAAGACGTGGAGGCACTTGACACGCGTGGGCATGCCACCGGCCGAGACCCCCGCGATCTCGGGAACTTCTCCGGTACCGGCGCGTCCGGCGATTTCGTCACGCGCCTGGAGATAGGCCTCGTGGGCGCTCCGATATGCTGCCGCCAAGGGCTCGTCGGCCGTGAGCCGTTCGTTCATCTCATTCATGAGCCCGCCGGCTTCCAGCCGCGACACGGCGGCGGTAATGACCGGATGCGTCAGGTAGAACGTCGTGGGAAACGGGGTCCCATTGCTCAGGCGCGGAGCGGTCGCGGCGACCAGGGGGTTGCCGCACACGCAGCGTGCGGGGATTTCGACGACGTCGCGGACGGGCCGGCCGAGCTGGCGGCTGAGGATCTCTAAATCATGTGCTGATGGCTTGCGGGACTCCTGCGATGCAGGTGCCAAGTTGTCTTCCACTGGCGCTGCCATCCTTCCTGCCCTGTTTGGCCATGCCTATGAGGGCACGACGGCGGCGGGCGCCGCGTCTAGTCTGTTGCCGAGCGTCTGATGGATTCCCACAGCCCATCCACCCACGGCAGATTGGTAGGGCTTCCGGAAGCTCCTGAGCCGGTGCGTCCGGCCGGAGTGCCGGCGGGGACGTCGCCACCGAACACCCAGTAGCCTGCTTCACCCGGCATAACCATGTTAATGCGGTCGCGGGCTTGTTGTTTCACGTAGTTGGGGTCCTGCCAGCGGGTGATCTGCTTCTTGAGGCCCATTTGCTCCGCCTGCTTGCTCGCGATGTCTGCCTCCAGGGCGGAGATTTCCGCTCGTTTCTCGAGGAAGATCTTGACCGTGGGCGCAAGCATGATCGTGATCGCGACCATCACCACGGCGAGTGCCAGCATGCGCCCGGAGAACGCCTTGGCGGGCACGGGGCCGGCCGCTTTGTCCTTGCCGGCGTGGGCGGAGTCCGCACCGGATGCCTTGGTGGACGCCGTGCCGGTGTTTCCAGCCCGGCCCTGCGCCGGACGTCCTGACTTCGTCGCCGCAGAAGCAGATTTCGAGGCAGACGCGGCCTTGCTTTGGGCGCCGCCTTCGGGCCTGGCGGTGGACGACGTCTTTGGCCCTGCGTGGGCTTGGGTCTCCTGCTGTGCAGGCGTTGCCTTGCGGGACTCGCCGAAGTCGGCACGGATGACGTGGCCGCCGTCGGGGTTCTTTTGGGGCGACCGCCCCAGGGCGTCTGCCCGGGGGACCTTGGGACGGCGGGTGGCCATGACACTCCTGTAATGCCTGGTATTTGCCTGGCGGGTTGCTGCGCTTCGTGTGCCTCACGAAGCCTGCGGTCCTGCCGAAGTGCGCTCGCATTTCGAAACGCCGGAATTTCGTTAAACAGAACCGGTGGCTACGGTCTTTCCACCATAGCCACCGGTCAGCAGTTTCAGCGGATACTAGCCCTTGAAACGCGGGAAAGCGCTGCGGCCGGCGTAGCGTGCGGCGTCGTCGAGTTCTTCTTCGATGCGCAGCAGCTGGTTGTACTTGGCGACGCGCTCTGAGCGGGCCGGGGCACCGGTCTTGATCTGGCCCGCGTTGGTGGCAACGGCGATGTCAGCAATGGTGGTGTCCTCGGTTTCACCGGAGCGGTGCGAGGTGATGGTGGTGTAGCCGGAGCGCTGGGCCAGGGAAACGGCGTCCAGTGTTTCGGTCAGGGAACCGATCTGGTTGACCTTGACGAGCAGGGAGTTGGCCGTAGCGGCGTCGATGCCCTGCTGCAGGCGGATCGGGTTGGTGACGAAGAGGTCGTCGCCAACCAGCTGGACCTTGTCGCCGATGGCGTCGGTGAGGGTCTTCCAGCCTTCCCAGTCGTTTTCGTCCAGCGGATCCTCGATGGAGACCAGCGGGTAGTCTGCAACGAGTTCGGCGTAGTAGGCGCTCATCTCGGTGGCTGAGAGTGCCTTGCCTTCGAACTGGTAGGCGCCGTCCTTGTAGAACTCGGAGGAGGCGACGTCCAGTGCGAGGGCGATGTCCTTGCCCGGGGTGTAACCGGCGTTCTTGATGGCTTCCTGGATCAGGTCCAGTGCGGCGCGGTTGGACGGGAGGTTCGGAGCGAAGCCGCCTTCGTCGCCGAGGCCGGTGGAGAGACCCTTGGCCTGCAGGACCGACTTGAGGTTGTGGTAGACCTCAACGCCCCAGCGCAGGCCTTCGGAAAAGGTCTCGGCGCCGATCGGGGCGATCATGAATTCCTGGATGTCGACGTCAGAGTCGGCGTGGGAGCCACCGTTGAGGATGTTCATGAGCGGGACGGGAAGGACGTGGGCGTTCGGGCCGCCCAGGTACTTGTACAGGGGCAGGTCCGCGGAAGCGGCGGCTGCGTTGGCCACGGCGAGGGAAACGCCGAGGATGGCGTTCGCGCCGAGCTTCCCCTTGTTCGGGGTGCCGTCGAGGTCGATCATGGCCTGGTCGATGCTGCGCTGGTCCGTCGCGTCGAAGCCGATGAGGGCCGGAGCGATTTCGTCGATGACCGCGTCAACGGCCTTCTGGACGCCCTTGCCGAGGTAACGGCCCTTGTCGCCGTCGCGCAGTTCAACGGCTTCGTGCTCGCCGGTGGAAGCACCGGAGGGAACTGCCGCGCGGCCGATCTGGCCATCGGAAAGCAGAACTTCAACTTCTACTGTCGGGTTTCCGCGGGAATCAAGGATCTCGCGGGCGTGGATGGCATCGATAAGCGCCATGGACTGCTCCTTATGGTGAAGCGATTTACTGGGAATCTAGAGGGAAATTCTCGACGTCCTCGTCGCCACTAGCCTAGTCGAGACCAGCCAACGTTACGGAACGGCGTCGGACCACTCACGTTATGTGGCTTCGCCGTCGCGTCCCTGGTACCGGCGGACAGCCGCGCGCAAGGCCCGTTCGGCGTCGAAACCCTTCTCCTTCGAACCTGCGACGACGGCAAGCAGCAAGTCTCCAAGTGCGGCTTCGGAGTCGGGAACCTCCGCTGCCGCAATGGCGCGGCCAACGCTTTCGGGGCTGCCCGAACGCGCCGCGCGTTCGGCACGGTCAAGGGATTTCTGCGCCAAGGCGAGGGCAGGAAGATGGGGTGGGATGCCTTCGAAAGGATCCGAGCGCGCAGGCTTTTCCGCCTTCTTCACGGCATCCCACTTTTCGACGATCTCCTCCACTGTGGCCGGGAAGGAGTCCTGCAAGGAACCGTCAGGCTTGAAGACGTGCGGATTGCGCCGCACCATTTTCTCGGTGATGGTGCGGGCGACGTCGTCGAACGTGAACCGTCCTTGCTCCTCGGCGAGCCGGGCGTGCAGCACCACTTGGAGCAGCACATCGCCCAGCTCGCCGCGGAGTTCGTCGGAAGTATCGGAACCGGACACACCGGCTTCGATCGAGTCGACCACCTCGTACGCTTCCTCGATCAGGTACTCGACCAAGGATTCGTGGGTCAGCGCCCCCATCCACGGACAGTGCTCGCGCAAAGAAGCAATCTTTTGCACGAGCACCGCCACCGGATTTCCGGCACCGCCAGGAGTCTCGTTAGGCAAGGTTGGCGTAGGCGTCGTTGATGTACTCCACCAACGCTTCTTTTTCGTCCAACGGCAGGAACGACGACTCGGCCGCGTTGAGGGTCAGTTCCAGGAGATCGTCGAGATCGTAGTCGAAGGTCTCCACGAGAAGCTCGAACTCGTCGGTCAGCGTGACACCGCTCATGAGCCGGTTATCAGTGTTGATGGTGACGTTGAAGCCCAACTGGTAGAGCATGTCCAACGGGTGGTTCTCGATCCCTTCGCCGAAGTTCGCAATCGCTCCGGTCTGCAGGTTGGACGAAGGACAGATCTCCAGCGCAATCCCGCGGTCGCGGACCCAGCCAGCCACCTCACCCAAGGTGACCATGCCAACGGTGTCCTCGACGTCGTCGTCGGCTTCCTCGCTCTCGGCATCCTCGTATTCAACGGTGATGTCCTCTGCGATGCGTACGCCGTGGCCCAAGCGCAGGGCGCGTCCGTCCACCAGGGCGGACTGGATGCTCTCCAGGCCTGCTGCTTCGCCGGCGTGCACGGTAGCCGGGAAGTTGTGCTCGGCCAAGTAGGTGAAGGCGTCCTTGAAACGGGAAGGCAGGAAGCCGTCTTCGGCCCCGGCGATGTCGAAACCGACAGCGCCGTTGTAGCGGTGGCGCACGGCGAGCTCGGCGATTTCCTGGCCGCGGTCAGCGTGGCGCATCGCCGTGATGAGCTGGCCCACCTGGATCTGGCGGCCGGACTCCTCAACAGCGTCCACGCCGGCGTCGAGCCCTTCCTGGACGGCGTCCACAACCTCGTCCAAAGTGAGGCCCTTTTGGAGGTGTTGCTCAGGTGCCCAACGGATCTCGCCGTACACGACGCCGTCGTCGGCCAGGTCCTCAACGAACTCCTTGGCGACGCGCGCCAGGCCTTCCTTGGTCTGCATGACCGCAATCGTGTGGTCGAAGGTTTCCAGATAACGGACCAGCGAACCGGAGTCGGCAGACTCACGGAACCACTGGCCGAGCGCTACGGGATCCGTGGAAGGCAAGGTGTGGCCAACGGCCTCCGCCAGCTCGATGATGGTGGCCGGGCGCAGTCCCCCGTCCAAATGGTCGTGAAGGGAAACCTTCGGGAGGCTCTTCAGGTCGAAGTCAAGGGCAGGGGCAGCATCAACAATGGGCTCAGTCACGTCTCCAACTCTAGGGGGACGGAAGAAGCTTAGCCAGCAGGGTGTGAGCGCTCGACGCCGGCAGTCGCGTTAACTGCGGTGCCTGCATCTGCCGCGGCTGCTTCCGCGGAAGCAGCTTCCTTCTTCTCTGCGTCCTTCTTCTCAAGGTGCTTGTGCCACCAACGCAGGGTGTGGTCCACAATGACCCCGAGCACCACCGCGAATGCCACGGCAATCCCCACGCCGAGGAGCGGGTTGTCGTGCACCCAGTGGCCCGCCAGCGATCCAATCCCAATCGAATAACCTACCCAGGTGAAGCAGGCGAACGCATCCAGCCAGAAGAAGGTCTTGTGGCGGAACCCGGTTTGTCCAGCGACGTAGTTCACCGCCACACGGCCCCACGGGATATACCGGGCGGTGAAGATGAGCACGGCACCGCGCTTGTCCAGTTCGTAGTGCGCCCAGGCGAACATCTTCTGGACCTTCGGCTTGCGCATCCACTTCCAGCGGTCCAAACCGATCTTGCGGCCCAGCATGTAGGCCATGTTGTCGCCGGCCATGGCCCCGATGAGGGCGGTAGAGCCAAGAAGCCACAGATTGGGTTCACCGCGGTGCATTGCCAAGGCCGAGAGCCCTACAATGGCGGTTTCACTCGGAAGGATCGTGGCAAAGCCGTCGATGAAAAAGAAAACCAGGAGCACCGGGTAGATCCACGGCTGCCCGGCGGCATGCTCGAGCATGTGGTTCATGAATTCCACGCAGGCATTGCTCCTCAAGGAAAGTCACACGGTCGCGTGACATAGATCGCTATCCAGTGTCCCACGGCCGAAGTGTCGTTCGCTACGCCCGGCCGGAGAAGAACACAAGTTAAGGCTAACCTGCAAGTCACAAGGAAGCATCCGCCCACAGGGGGATCTTCCGGTGCCGAGCGCAAGCACCCAGGAAGGAGGCGACGCGATCCTGACGGGGGTCGTGGCCAAGCAATCCCGGCTAAGGAACGGGTTCCTCTTCCGCCTCTCCGGCATCTTCGGCCGCTTCGCGCCTTTCGATCGCTTCCGCCGCATCCGGCGGAACGGAGCCGCGGATTTTGCTGATGACCCGGTCCACGATGATTCCGAGGATGACTGCCGCGACGATCGCGATGATCGCCCCAAGCAAATGGTTGTGTTCGAACCACTGGCCGAAGAACAAGCCGATGGCCACCGAATAGCCGGCCCACAGAACGGCGGACATGGCCGTGAGTGCCACGAACATCCCGTGCGAGAAGTGTGTGGCTCCGGCAGTGAGGTTCACTGCCACACGGCCGATGGGGATGAACCGGGCCACCATGATCAGCGACGCGGCCCGGCGTCGAAGTTCCCGTCCAGCCCAACGGAAGGCGCCTTGCATCCTTTGGGAACGCATCCACCGCCAGCGGCGAACACCTATTCGGCGGCCGATCAAGTAGGCGATGTTGTCGCCCGTGAAAGCCCCCAGCGCACCCACCAAAATCAGGAGCCATGCATTGGGCACTCCCGCAGTCGCGGAGACGGCCGCGAGTCCAACCACCACCGATTCACTGGGAATGGGTGGAAAGAAGCCGTCGATCACGCAGCAAGCAAAGACCAGAAGCAATACCCAGGGCTGCCCGGCTGCGGCGAGGATGAAGTCGTTGATTGCCTGCACGGTCTTCCTAACGAATGGCCGGGAGGATAGTCTCCCGGGCGTCCGAAACGGCCCGGGAGACCAGCCTAGGAGATCCGGTCGATGATGAGCCGCTGCGCCGGCCGCGAGCCCTCGGGGGCGATGAGCACGGCCCCCTCCAGGGCTTCCTTCGCCCTTTCGAATTTCTCAGGGGTATCAGTCAGCAGGGTCATCAGCGGCTCCCCCGCACGTACCAAGGCACCCGGTTTGGCGTGCATGCGCACCCCTGCACCGGCCTGGACGATGTCTTCCTTCCGGGCACGTCCGGCGCCGAGGCGCCAGGCAGCCACACCCACTGACAATGCGTCGAGCTCCACGAGGACGCCGTCGGCCGGGGCCGGGATGACCTCCGATTCCTTGGCTACTGGCAAGGCCGCACGCGGATCGCCCCCTTGGGCCTCGATCATGCGGTTCCAGACGTCCATCGCCCGGCCGTCCTTGAGGGCCGCCCGGGGGTCGGCGTCGTGGACTCCGGCACAGGCCAACATCTCCTCAGCGAGCCTGACGGTCAGTTCGACGACGTCTTCCGGACCGCCGCCTGCAAGCACCTCCACCGATTCCTCCACCTCGATGGCATTTCCCGCGGTCAAGCCCAGTGGAGTACCCATGTTGGTCAGGAGGGCCACGGTGTTGACGCCGGCATCCTTGCCCAGTGCCACCATGGTTTCGGCCAGCTCGCGGGCGCGGGCCTCGTCCTTCATGAACGCCCCCGAGCCCACCTTCACGTCAAGCACCAGGGAACCCGTGCCCTCGGCGATCTTCTTGCTCATAATGGACGAGGCAATCAGCGGGATGGCTTCCACCGTGCCCGTCACGTCCCGGAGGGCGTAGAGCTTCTTGTCTGCCGGAGCCAATCCGGTGCCGGCTGCGCAAATGACCGCTCCAACGTCCTGCAATTGGGCCAGGATTTCCGCATTGCTCAGGTTCGCCCGCCAGCCGGGAATCGCTTCGAGCTTGTCCAGGGTCCCGCCGGTGTGGCCCAGCCCCCTGCCGGAAAGCTGGGGAACCGCCACTCCGAAGACCGCCACCAATGGCGCCAGGGGAAGGGTGATCTTATCCCCGACTCCCCCGGTGGAGTGCTTGTCCGTGGTGGCCTTCATGCCGCCGTCGCGACGCCGAAGGCTGGAAAAGTCCATTCGCTCGCCCGAGGCGATCATCGCCTCGGTCCAGCGCGAGATCTCGGCACGGTCCATTCCATTGAGCAGGATGGCCATGTTCAGGGCCGCCATCTGCTCGTCGGCGATGACACCGCGGGTGTAAGCATCGATGGTCCAGTCGATCTGTTCCGGGCTCAGGGTGCCCTTGTCCCGCTTGATGCTGATGATCTGAACGGCGTCAAACGCTTCAGTCTGTGTCACCGGTTCTCCTCCAGGTTGTCGGGACCGAAGGCATCGGGCAGCACTTGGTCCATGGTCTTGATGCCCTGTGTTGTCATGAGCTGCATGCCGGGTGCCCGGAATTCATACAGCAATTGTCTGCAGCGGCCGCACGGCATGAGGATGTTCCCCTTCGCGTCCACGCAGTAGAATGCCCGCAGTCTGCCGCCTCCACCCATGTGGAGGTCACCCACGAGGGCGCACTCAGCACACAGTGTGAGGCCGTAGCTGGCGTTCTCCACGTTGCAGCCGCTGACGATCCGTCCGTCCTCGGTGAGGGCGGCAGCCCCCACCGGGAACTTCGAATACGGAGCGTAAGCCTTACCCATGGCGGTGACCGCAGCGGCTTCGAGGGCCGCCCAGTCCACCCCTCCGGTATCCGTGGCCGCCACGGTCAACCCTTGACGTACGGTATGCCGCTTGCCGCCGGCGGCCGGGACCTGCCCACCAACCCAGCGACGGCGAAGACCGTCAAGGCATACGGAAGCATGGCCATGAACTGGCTCGGCACGGGCGATCCGATGATGGTGATGACGCTCTGAAGGTTGTCCGCGAAACCGAACAACAATGCGGCCAGGAACGCGCCGATCGGGTTCCAACGTCCGAAGATCAACGCCGCCAACGCGATGTACCCGCGGCCTCCGGACATGTCCTTGCTGAACGCATCCACGGAAACCAGCGTGAAGAATGAGCCGCCAATACCCGCGATAGCGCCGCCCATGAGCACATTCCAAAAACGGGTCCGGTTGACGTTGATGCCCACGGTGTCGGCCGCCTGCGGGTGCTCGCCGACGGCCCTCACACGGAGCCCCCACTTCGTGTGGAAAAGGCCGAGGTAAACCACGATCACGGCGATGTACATCAAATAGCCCACCAGGGACTGGTGGAACAGGATGGGGCCGATGATGGGGATATCGGACAGGAAGGGGATATCCACCGGAGGCAGGCGGCCGGGCTTGTTGAGGCCCTCCGGGTCCGCCGTCAGCAGGGTCGAGAACAGGAAGCTCGTCAATCCACTGATGAGGACGTTGAGGACGACGCCCACGATGATCTGGTTGACGAGGTACTTGATGCTGACCACAGCCAGGACCAGGGAAACAAGCGACCCGGCCACTGCCGCAGCGACCAGTCCGGCGTAGACGTTGTGCGTCACCGTAGCAACAACGGCCGCTGAAAACGCTCCCAAAAGGAGCTGGCCTTCAATGGCGATGTTGACCACACCGACGCGTTCGCACAGGACCCCGGACAGGGAACCGAAAACCAGCGGCACGGCCAAAGTGACGGATCCTGCGATCAGTCCGGCGAGGGAGATGGAAGGCTCATCGCCATTTCCGCCAGCCACGATCCAGACCATGAACCCGATAAGGAATACTGCGGCAAAGGTACCACCCACCCAGCGGGGCGTGGCCTTCTTCGCCTGGGTGAGGTACACCGTGTAGCCAGCCAGGCCAAGGAGAATCACCGCCGCGATCCAGCCGATGGCCGCCGATGGAAGCGTGATCTTGGAAACCTTTGCCACCCCGAGCGCGGCCAAGCCGAGCACCACAACCGCGGCGACGGTGGCTGGGGGCAGCCAGCCCGGTACTTGGCCCGAACCCGATGCGGGGCCCGAACGACGGCGGACGAACCACAGGTATCCGAGCCAGGCCGAAAGAAGAAGTGCCAGGACCAAAGTGACCCATGCAGCCACGTTGGAGGCCGCTTCATTCGCCGCCTCGGCGATGCCGAAGCCTGCCGATTTCGAATTGGACATGAATCCGAACAGCACGGTTCCGAGGATTGCTAGCAGGGACAGCCCGATTCCGGCTTTCCAGCTCACCAGTTCGCTGACGCCCGGCTTTCCGGAGCGATCAGGAGCGTTGCCGGCGGGCGTGCCACTACCGGGCTGCGTTGTTGTGGTGCTCATGCTGTTGCCGCTCCGCTCTCGATTTTTCCGGAGGGGATCGTTCCGGAGCCGGGCCCTCCCGGGGCCTTCTTCTTTTTCCGGGGATTCAGTCCGAAGATCGCGCGCACCAGTGGAGGTGCCGCAATGAAGAGGACGATCAGGGACTGGATGACCAAGACGATGTCGATCGGGGTCTGGGTCTGTGCCTGCATCGCGACGCCCCCTGCCCGGAACGCACCGAACAGGAGACCGGCGAAGAAGGTTCCCCACGGCGTCGAACGGCCCAACAGCGCGACGGTGATGGCATCGAATCCGATGGAAGCCGCGACGCCTCCCGAAAGGTACTTCTCCGTCCCTGATACCTGCGCGATGCCAGCGAGGCCTGCAAGGGCACCCGCAATCGCCATGACCAGGATCACGGCCCGCGGAACGTTGATTCCAGCGGTGCGTGCCGCGCTCTGGTTGGCGCCCACGGCCCGGAATTCAAAGCCAAGCGTGGAGCGGTTCAGGAGCCACCAGACAAAGACGGTCGCCACCACGGCCAGGAGGAAGCCGGCGTGGAGCCTGAACTGCGGTCCGAGCAACTCCGGAAACAGCGCCGACTGGTCCAGGAAGGGCGAGATCGGGTTGGTCGAGCCCTTGCGCTGGAAAGCCGGGGTGGTCAGGAGGAAAAGGAGCAGGAAATTGGCGATGTAGTTCAGCATGATGGTCACGATGACCTCATGCGCGCCGGTCCTCGCCTTGAGGAGACCGACGACGGCGCCCCACACCGCGCCGCCGACGAGTCCGGCAACGATGACCACCAGGAGGTGGACCAAGAACGGCAAGTGCCACGTGAAGCCAACGTAGGCGCCGAACAGGGCACCAAAGATGATTTGGCCTTGCGCGCCGATGTTGAACAGTCCCGCACGGAAGGCCAATGCCACGCCGAGCCCTGCGCAAATCAGGGGCGTGGACACCGTCAGGGTTTCAGTGATCGGGTACAGCTGGGCTGCGGCGTCGGCCCCGGCCCAGTTGAAGAGCGAGCCCTGGACCAGTGCGACGTACGGCCTGAAGACCTCGGTGAGCATGTCCCCCGGCTGCGCGAAGAAATATCCTGCCGTTTCTGCCACTTTGGGGTTGGTCACGGCCATCAGGATTCCGCCGAGCACAATCGCGAGGAGCACTGACAACACCGATACCATGGCGTTTCCGGTCACGATCTGCCGGAAGACTGAACCACCGGCGGCGTGCGGGATCTGTCCGCCTTGGCTGGTAGCCGGAACTGCTGACGGGGCCATCGCACCGTCGGCAGTGTCCAGCGCGACATCCAGGACGACCTCGTCAGCCAGAGTTGCCGGGCGCTCTGGCTCGACGTCGTTTTCATGTCGAGGGGTGTTGGACTCAGACATGTGTTCCTCCCTCGAGGGTTTTGTTCGCAGTCAGTTCTGCCTCATGTTCCGGAACGCCTGCCATCATCAAGCCCAACACATCGCGGGAGGTACCGGCGGGAACAATCCCTACGAGCCTCCCGCGGTAGAGAACGGCAATCCTGTCAGCGAGCTCAAGCACTTCATCGAGCTCCGTGGAGACGATCATCACCGGGGTTCCGTTGTCCCGTTCGGCAATGACCCGTTTGTGCACGAACTCGATGGAGCCGACGTCGAGGCCTCGGGTGGGCTGTGATGCGATGAAGAGCCTCAATGGCCTGGACAACTCCCTCGCCAGCACCACCTTTTGCTGGTTTCCGCCGGAGAGCGTACCCACGGCGACGTTGATCGACGGCGTCCGCACATCGAACTCTTCGACCTTTTTCTCCGCGTGGGAAGCAATCAAGGCCGGTTTCATGCCGATGCCTTGGGCGAAGGGCGGCTTGTCGTAAAGGTCCAGGATCATGTTCTCGGAAATGGAGAACGTTCCAACCAGACCGTCGATCTTGCGGTCTTCGGGGACGAACCCGACGCCGGCGGAAAGGACCTGCTTGACGCTCCTGCCGAGCAGCTCGACGTCGTCAAGGGTGATGGACCCGGTGACGTGGGGCTGGACACCGAGGATGGCTTCCGTGAGCTCGGTCTGGCCGTTGCCTTGGACACCGGCGATGGCAAGCACTTCGCCCTTGGCGATGTCGAAACTCAGCCCGTCCACGACGTGCTGGCCATTGTGGTCAACAACGGTGAGGTCCCGGACCTTGAAGGTCGTCTCCCCCGGCTGGGCGGGCTTCTTTTCCAGGGTCAAGCTGACTGCCCGGCCCACCATCGCCGAAGCGAGTTCCGTTGGTGACGCCGAGGGGTCAGCCGAACCGACCACTTTCCCCCGCCGGATAACGGTGATGATGTCCGAAATTTCCTTGACCTCGCGCAGCTTGTGCGAAATAAAGACAATAGATTTTCCGGCAGCCTTGAGCTGTCTGATGATGTCAAGGAGCTCATCGGTTTCCTGCGGAGTAAGAACGGCAGTCGGTTCATCGAGAATCAGCACTTCGGCGTCGCGCACCAACGCCTTGATGATCTCGACCCGCTGCTGCACTCCCACGGGAAGGTCTTCCACGAGGGCATCGGGGTCGACGTGGAATCCATATTGCTTGGAAATCTCGGAGATCTTGCGGCGGGTTTCATCCAGGTTCAGAAACCCTGCGGCTTTGGTGGCTTCGTTTCCCAGCGCCACATTTTCGGCCACCGTGAAAACCGGAATCAGCATGAAGTGCTGGTGGACCATGCCGATACCTGCCGCCATGGCGTCGCCCGGACCCTTGAAGACGACCGGCGTGCCGTCAACCAGGATTTCGCCCTCGCTGGGATCGTAGAGTCCGTAAAGGACATTCATCAGGGTGGATTTGCCGGCACCGTTTTCGCCCAAAAGGCAATGGACTTGGCCGGGTTCAACCACGAGATCGATGTGGTCATTGGCTACGAGGGATCCGAAGCGCTTCGTGATCCCTTTCAGTTCGAGTTTCAAAACTCCAACCCATCTATAAAAGGATGGCTCCTCGTCATCACCGTGCTCCCAGCATAGTGCTCGGCCAGGGAGTGTCGAAGAGCAAAATTGAAGGCAACGCAGAACGCGCTGCCCTTCTGCCAAAACTCGGCTGAAGGGCAGCGCGACGCGGTTTAGCCCGGAATATTACTTGGGGCTGGACTTTGATTCGACCTTCACTGCGCCGGAGATGATGTCCTTCTTCAGCTGGTCAAGATCGCTCTTCATGTCAGCCGGCACTGCGGAGTCGAGATCGTGGAACGGGGCAAGCGCCACGCCCCCGTTGTCGAGCGTGCCAACGTAGGGGCTGGGGTCGAACTTGCCGTCCTTGTCGGCCTTGATGACCGTTTCGACAGCCGTGGCCATGGTCTTCTGGACCGAGGTCAGGATGACCGACTTGTAGGCGGGTGCGGTGAGGTAGCCGTCCGAGTCGACCCAGATCAGCTTGGCGTCCGTGCCTTTTGCCTTGGCGTCAAGGATCGCGCTGCCTGCGCCCGCGCCAACCGGACCAGCGACAGGAAGGACGACGTCGGCGCCCTGGTCCAGGAATCCCTGGGTGAGGACCTTGCCCTTGTCGACCTGCTTGAAGTCGCCGACGAACGTGCCGTCCTGCTTGTCCTTGTCCCAGCCAAGCAGCTGGACGGACTTGCCCTTCTTCTGGTTGTAGTACTTCACGCCGTCAGAGAAGCCGTCCATGAAGATGCTCACGGTGGGGATGTTGAGGCCACCGAAGGTTGCCACCTTGCCTGTCTTGGAGGTACCTGCGGCCAGGTAGCCGGCGAGGAATGCGGCTTGGGCCGTGTCATAGACAATCGGCTTGACGTTCTTCGGGAAGGTGGGGTCCGAGTAGTCGATGATGGCGAAGTGGCTGTTCGGGTTTGCCGTGGCAATGTTCTTCGTGGCATCGCCCAACAGGAAGCCGACTGTGACCGTCAGCTTGCAGCCCTGTTGGACCATGGAACGGAGGTTGGGGTCGTAGTCCGTGTCGGCCTTGGACTGGACATGCTTCTCCTGGATGGCAAGATCCTTGGCTGCCGCCTGAAGCCCCTCATAGCCTGACTGGTTGAACGACTTGTCGTCGAAACCACCGGAGTCGGACACCATGCATGCGGTGTAGTCGGACTTCGTGGCGCTGCCCGAGCTCGACGCAGACGGTGCGCTACCGCAGCCTGCCAGCAAAAGAGCAGCGGCGCCCGCAGTTGCGACGCCTGCAAATGAACCGCGCTTTAGGGTGGCACGCAGTGATTGCTTCAATTTTCCTCCAGGAAGAAAGTGATTGATGCTACGACAGTTGGTCAATGAGTGTCCGTTTCGAAAACTCGAGGCTGAAATTCTGTTTTCACTGATGCTTCGCAGCACTGCGCCTAGGGCGCACTGATGGCACAACTTTAGTGGGATGGAACACACCCCGGTAACACAAAAGCCCAACAACCCGAAGATTGTTGAGCTTTTGTTACCAAGCAGTAGTGGAACTCCCAGCGAACGGTCCTAGGATGCCTGCCCGCCGCGGCCGGTACTCAGCGCGGGAGGTATCCAGTGCAGAGGTACTCAGTTCAGGCGGACCAGCATCTTGCCGGTGTTCGCCCCATCGAGGAGATCAATGAAGGCCTGCGGCGCGTTTTCCAGCCCGTCGACGATCGTCTCGTCGTAGCGGACCGTCCCATCGGCCAGCCATCCGGCCATCTTCCCGGCGAACTCGGCGGCGTGCTGACGCTGCCCGCCTACCAGGAAGCCGCGGAGGGTCAATTGCTTTCCAATGGCGACGGCCAGGTTGCGCGGAGCAGCTGTGGGCTCCGTGGAGTTGTACTGCGAGATGGCGCCGCACATCGCCACGCGCCCGCCCACCGTGAGGACCGAGAGGGCGGCCTCAAGGTGTTCGCCGCCCACGTTGTCAAAGTAGACGTCGATGCCACGCTCCCCCGCTGCCTCACGGAGTTGCTTCACCACCGGACCGTCGTGGTAATCGAAGGCGGCGTCGAAGCCGAGTTCGAGCAGGCGCGCCACCTTCTCGGGGGAACCTGCGCTGCCAATCACCTTGGAGGCCCCCATAGCCTTGGCGACCTGGCCCACGATCGAGCCGACGGCGCCCGCGGCACCGGAAACGAAGACGACGTCTCCGGCCTTGAACTCGGCCACCTTGAGCAGCCCGGCATATGCCGTCAGGCCTGTCATGCCGAGCGCACCGAGGAACGCCGACGACGGCGCCAACCCGGCCGGGACCGGTGTCGTCCGTGCGGCGTCTACCACGGAGAACTCGCGCCACCCGAGCTGGTGCACGACGACGTCGCCCACCTTGTGCGCGTCGGAACGGGACGCGATCACCTCACCCACCGCACCGCCGTCGAGCGCTGCATCGAGACGGAAAGGTGCCGAATAGGACTTCGCGTCGTTCATGCGGCCGCGCATGTAGGGGTCAACGGACATGAACTCGTTGCGGACCAGGATTTGGCCGTCCTGCAGCTCGGGCAGATCAGTCTCCGCCAAGCGAAAATTCTCCTGGACCGGGCGCCCCTGCGGGCGGGACGCCAGCTGGATTTCGCGCGTGCGCTTGGGAAGTGCGGCGCTCATGCGGCCACCTCCACAAGCTTGATGTCGACGGCGATGTTGCCGCGGGTCGCGTTGGAGTACGGGCAGATCTGGTGGGCCTTGGCCACGAGCTGCTCGGCGGTCTCCCGATCGAGGGCCGGCAGGGCGATCTCGAGCTCGGCGGCGAGTCCATATCCCTCGCGGCCCTCGAGGGCGCCGAAGTGGATCTTGGCGGCGACCGCGGAATCGCTGAGATCCACCCGGGCCTTGCGTCCCACCAGCCTGAGTGCCGAGTGGAAGCACGCCGCGTAACCGGCGGCGAAAAGCTGCTCGGGGTTGGTTCCCTGGCCGTTTCCGCCCAGTTCCACCGGGCTGGCGAGTGCTACGTCCAGCTTGCCGTCGTTGGTGCGTGCGTTGCCGTCACGGCCTTCACCGGAGGCAAGCGCCTCGGCTGTGTACAAAGTCTTCACTGTGGTTCCTTTTCCTTCGGAGATGTGGTCTAGATGGCTGAATGGAGGGCAGCGGTAAGCCGGCCCAGGGTGTCGTGAAGCTGCGCAAGCTCGGCGGCGCTCAACCCCGCGGCGTCGGCGAGTCGCTGTGGGACGGCCCCCGCCCGGGCACTGAGGGCGCGGCCTGAGTCAGTCAGGTGGATTTCGACGCGCCGCTCATCTTCGGCCGAACGCCGGCGCTCCACCAGGCCCAAGGCTTCAAGCCTCTTGAGCAGAGGCGACAGGGTGCCCGAGTCGAGTCCGAGCTCTGTGCCCAGTTCCCGGACGCTTCGCGGCTCGTTTTCCCAGAGAACCAGCATGACGAGGTACTGCGGATACGTCAGCCCAAGCTCATCCAGCACTGGCCTGTACACCGCCGTGGCCGCCTTCGATGCGGAGTAGAGGGCGAAACAGACTTGGTGGTTGAGACGGGGAGCTTCACTCATAAAAATAACGATAGCCCACAATTAGATTGTGCACAACTCAATTGGGGCCGCGACCCCCGCTCACAAACAAGCCCAGCCCCGGTAACGCCCGCTCACAAACAAGCCCAAAAGACAGGATCCTCCTGCAAATGATCTGCAGGAGGATCCCAGGGCTTTCGACCAAAAGTGAGCGAGCGACCGCCGTCTTAGAGGTCCCGGATGGTGCGCAATGCGGCGGCGGCCAGGACTTGGATCGCAAAGCCGAGGGCACGTTCGTCCACGATGAAGTCACCGCGGTGGAGATCGTATTCTTCACCGCCAGGCGTGTGGGTTCCGAGTCGCATCATGGCGCCGGGCAGGTCCGCCAGGAACCAGGCGAAGTCTTCGCCGCCCATGGACTGCGGCGTCAGGACGACGGCGTGCTCGCCGAGTTCGGCCCGGGCAGCGGCTTCGATGAGGGCGGTCTCGTGTTCCGAGTTGACCACGGGAGGGACACCCCGCGTGTGCTCAAGGTGGACGTCGACCCCGTATGGCGCGGCAACTTGCTGGACAACGTCATCCAACAGCTCCCCCGCGCTGTGCCATGCATCGCGGTCCAGGCAGCGCATGGTGCCGGCCATGTAACCGTTGGCAGGGATGGCGTTGGGCGCCGAACCTGCCGTGATCTGGCCCCACACCACCGAGACACCGCTGCGGACATCCACGCGACGAGACAGGACGGCCGGGACGTTGATGGCGATCTGGGCCAGCGCGAAGACCAAGTCCTCCGTCAAATGGGGCCGGGAAGTGTGGCCGCCGCGCCCGGTCAATTCGATCTTGATGGTGTCCGAGGCCGAGGTGATGGCCCCGATGCGCGTGCCGATCTGGCCAACATTGATGCGCGGATCGCAGTGCAGCGCCAGAATCCGCGGGACTCCCTGGAGGACGCCCTGCTCGATGCAGGACAACGCACCGCCGGGCATGGTTTCCTCCGCCGGTTGGAAGATGATGCGTACCGTGCCGCCCAGCGGCGATTCCTGGTGCATGGCGTGCAGCACCAGGGCAATCCCGAGCATGCTGGTGGTGTGGACGTCATGCCCGCAGGCGTGGGTCACGCCGTGGTTCTTCGAAGCGAACGGAAGCCCGGTCTCCTCGATGATGGGGAGGGCATCGATATCGCCGCGCAGCGCCGTGGCGATGGGTCCTTCGCCGACGTCGACCGTCACCCCCGAGCCTTCCAGGCGGCGAGGGTTCAGTCCGGCCGCCTCGAGCCGCTCAACGAGTTTGTCCGTGGTGCGGAATTCCTTGAAGGAAAGTTCCGGATGCGCATGGAGATCCCGCCGGAATTCAATGAGTTCCGGCAGGAGATCGTCAAGCCACGGCCTCACCACGGGGGTCGGCTGGGTTTCTGTAGTGAAATTGCGCACTCCACAACTCTAGCCATCCGCGCCCTTCGAATAACGAAAGGGGTCTCTTGGTTACGGACCGTGCCTCAGGCTCGCGAGCTAGAGGACGTCAGTGTCCCCACTTGCCTTGAGCGCGTCCACCGCTCCCTTGACCCGCTGAGCATGCTCCTTGGTGGTGACAAGCAAGGCGTCAGGGGTGTCCACGATCACGACGTCCTTGATGCCGATGAGCGCGATCACACGCTTGGTGTCGGAGACAACCACGCCGCTGGCGTTCTCGGTGAAGACACGCGCGCCTTCGCCGAGGACCGTCACTTCGTCGACGTCGCCGGCATTGTTGAGGCGGCCGATCGCGGCAAAGTCTCCGACGTCGTCCCACCGGAAGGTACCAGGCACGACGGCGACATCCCCCGCCGCTGCGGCGGGTTCCGCCACCGCATAGTCAATGGCGATCTTGGGCAGCGTGGGCCACACCCGGGCCGTCACTTCATCGCGCTCCGGAGTGTCCCAGGCTTCCGCAATTTCCTGCAAGCCCGCAAACAGAACCGGCTGGTTTGCTTCGAGGTGCTTGAGCATGAGTGCCACAGGGGCGACGAACATGCCGGCATTCCAGACATAGTCGCCGGTCTCGAGGTACTTCTTGGCGATGTCCTCGCTCGGCTTTTCGACGAACTCGACCACGGCATGCGCGTTCGGCGCGTTATCCACATTGAGCAAGTCGCCGGTGCGGATGTAACCGAAACCGGTTGAGGGATGCGTGGGCTTGATGCCGATGGTCACGATCTTCCCAGCGGCAGCGGTGTGGATAGCCTCGCGGACAGTCTCTTGGAAGAGGTTGTCCGGGCTGATGACGTGGTCAGCCGCGAAGGAACCCATGATGGTGTCCGGGTTGCGGCGGTGCAGGATGGCAGCCGCGAGGCCGATGGCCGCCCCTGAGTCTTTCGGTTCGCTTTCAAGCACCAGCTCGTCGTCGCCCACTTCGGGAAGCTGGCGGCAGACAGCAGCACGGTGCGCAACGCCCGTGACCACCAGGACGCGATTGCCGGCCAACGGTTCCAGGCGATCATACGTAGCCCGCAGGAGGGTGCTTCCCGAACCCGTGAGGTCGTGCAGGAATTTGGGCGCGGCCGCACGCGAAAGCGGCCATAGGCGCGTGCCCACTCCGCCGGCCGGAATGACCGCATGGAAGTGGCGCAATGGCGATTCAGTGCTTGCAGCGTTGTCTGTACTCACCGCAATACCTTATCGGACACCCGAGCAAGTCCCACTTTGTGGTCTTCGTCTCACCGTCGCCGCGAAAAGACCGGAATTCAGGCGAACACCCGCAACCTGATTACAAGAAGGGGCGCCTAAATTGAATAAGCTGTGAGCGAAGCCTAGATTTAGGCTGAGCTACGAGTGCTCTCGCAGCTGGCGTTCCCCCCGCATGGATCCCGTGCCAGCGCCGCTGTGTTGCAGGAAGGTTTATTCAGTGCCGACAAAACCAGCTGGCACCTTGTACCGCGGCCGTGAAGGCATGTGGTCCTGGGTTGGACACCGCATTACCGGTGTTGTGATCTTTTTCTTCTTGTTGGTCCATGTGCTGGACACCTCATTGGTGCGTGTGTCCCCGGAGGCCTATACGGCCGTCATCGGCGCCTACAAGAACCCCCTCATGGCCCTGGGCGAAACGGGCCTCGTCGCAGCGATCGTTTTCCACGCTTTCAATGGCCTGCGCATCATCGCCGTTGACTTCTGGAAGAAGGGCGCCAAGTACCAGCGCCAGATGCTGTGGGTCGTCCTGGCACTCTGGCTGGTTACCTTCGCCGCCTTCGCCATCCGTCACCTGTCCCTCGCTCTGGGAGGCCACTAAGCCATGAGTACTGATATTCAGAACCCACGCAGTGGAAAAATCAGTAGTGGAAAGATCGCTCCGCAGTACCGCCGCGGAACGGGTTCCAAGGGGAACTTCGAGATGTTCGCGTGGCTTTTCATGCGGCTCTCCGGCGTCGTGCTCGTAGTGCTGATCTTCGGCCACCTGTTCGTGAACCTGCTGGTCGGAGAGGGCATCCACGCCATCGACTTCGGCTTCGTGGCGGGCAAGTGGGCCGACCCGTTCTGGCAGTTCTGGGACCTGGCCATGCTGTGGCTCGCGATGCTTCACGGCACCAACGGCGTCCGCACCATCATCAACGACTACGCCGAAAAGGACGCCACCCGCTTCTGGCTCAAGGTGGTCCTGTACGCGGCCAGCTTCGTCATCATCGTTCTGGGCACCCTGGTGATCTTCACATTCAACCCGTGCCCCGTCGTCAACGGCGTTCAGCTGCCGGGCGGGTTCTGCCCGGCGCCGTAGCGGCTCCGCTGCACCACCGGCAATGTCCGGACGGTGCACAACACGCGGAGCAGGCTCCGCCGACCATCTGACTTAGAGAGAAAGAGCATCTGGTATGCAGGTCCATAAGTACGACGTCGTTATTGTCGGTGCCGGCGGCGCCGGCATGCGCGCCGCGATCGAATCCGGTCAGCGCGCACGCACCGCAGTACTGACCAAGCTCTACCCCACCCGTTCCCACACCGGCGCAGCCCAGGGCGGCATGTGTGCAGCCCTGGCCAACGTCGAAGAGGACAACTGGGAGTGGCACACGTTCGACACCATCAAGGGCGGCGACTACCTGGTTGACCAGGACGCAGCCGAGGTCATGGCGAAGGAAGCCATCGACGCCGTGCTGGACCTTGAAAAGATGGGCCTGCCGTTCAACCGCACGCCCGAAGGCCGCATTGACCAGCGCCGTTTCGGTGGCCACACCCGTGACCACGGCAAGGCTCCGGTCCGCCGTGCCTGCTATGCAGCAGACCGCACGGGCCACATGATCCTGCAGACGCTGTATCAAAACTGCGTCAAGCACAACGTTGAGTTCTACAACGAGTACTACGTCCTGGACCTGCTGCTCGTCGAAGAAGACGCAGTGCGCGAAGACGGCACGCTGTACAAGCAGAAGCGTGTAGCCGGCGTTGTGTCCTACGACCTCGCTTCCGGCGAACTGCACGTCTTCCAGGCCAAGTCCGTGGTCTTCGCCTCCGGCGGCGCGGGCAAGGTCTTCAAGACCACCTCCAACGCCCACACCTTGACCGGTGACGGTATGGGCATCGCTTTCCGCCGGGGTATCCCGCTGGAAGACATGGAGTTCTTCCAGTTCCACCCGACCGGCCTTGCAGGCCTGGGCATCCTCCTCACCGAAGGTGCTCGCGGCGAAGGCGCCATCCTCCGCAACTCGGAGGGTGAACGCTTCATGGAGCGCTACGCCCCCACCATCAAAGACCTCGCCCCCCGCGACATCGTGGCCCGAGCCATGGCGAACGAAGTCCGCGAAGGCCGCGGGTGCGGTCCGAACAAGGACTACGTCCTTCTGGACCTGACCCACCTTGAGCCCGCGCACATCGAGGCCAAGCTGCCGGACATCACCGAGTTCGCCCGCACCTACCTGGGTGTGGAACCGTTCACCGAACCAGTACCGGTGTTCCCGACGGCGCACTACGCCATGGGCGGTATCCCCACGAACATCTCTACCGAGGTGCTGCAGGACAACGACACGATCGTGCCCGGCCTGTACGCCGCCGGCGAGGTCGCCTGCGTTTCGGTCCACGGCTCCAACCGCCTTGGTACCAACTCGCTCCTGGACATCAACGTCTTCGGCAAGCGTGCCGGCATTGCCGCGGCGGAATACTCCAAGACTGCCGACTTCGTCGAGCTGCCGGAGGATCCCGAAGCACACACCCGCACCATGCTGTCCGGTCTGCTGGACGGCAACGGAACCGAGCGTGTCGCGCAGATCCGCAAGGAACTGCAGGAAACCATGGACACCAACATGCAGGTGTTCCGCACCAAGGAATCCCTGGACCAGGTCCTCAACGACATCGCCGAATTCGAAGCGCGATACAAGAACGTGGTGGTCCAGGACAAGGGGAAGCGCTTCAACCTGGATCTTCTGGAGGCCGTGGAACTGGGCTTCCTCCTCGACATGGCGAAGGTCATGACGGTCGGTGCACTGCACCGTGAAGAGTCCCGCGGCGGCCACTACCGCGAGGACTTCCCGGACCGCGACGACGAGAAGTTCATGAAGCACTCCATGGCTTACAAGGACAGCTCGGTCACCACCGAATCGTCAGCCGAATCCGTAGCGGGCATCCGTCTTGAGACCAAGCCCGTTGTCTTTACCCGTTACGAGCCAATGGAGCGTAAGTACTAATGACGACCGAAATGGCTGAGCCGGCCTCCAAGATCGAGCTTCCTGCAGGTATTGGCGGAGGCGGGGAGATCCCCACCTTCAACATCACGCTGCGCGTTCGCCGCTATAACCCCGAGGTCTCGGAAGAGCCCGTATGGGAAGACCACCAGCTGACAATGTACGGCACGGACCGCGTGCTGGACGCACTGCACAAGGTTAAGTGGGAGATCGACGGTTCGCTGTCCTTCCGCCGCTCCTGTGCACACGGCATTTGCGGCTCCGATGCCATGCGCATCAACGGCCGCAACCGCCTCGCCTGCAAGACCCTGCTGAAGGACCTGGACACGTCCAAGCCCATCACCGTTGAGCCGATCAAGGGCCTCCCCGTGGAGAAGGACCTGATCGTGGACATGGAGCCGTTCTTCCAGTCCTTCCGCGAGGTTATGCCGTTCTTGATCAACAAAGGCCACGAACCCACCAAGGAGCGCCTGCAGTCGGTCGAGGACCGTGAGCGCTTTGACGACACCACCAAGTGCATCTTGTGCGCGGCGTGCACCTCGTCTTGCCCCGTGTTCTGGACGGACGGCCAGTACTTTGGCCCGGCCGCCATTGTGAATGCGCACCGCTTCATCTTCGATTCCCGCGACGATGCCGGTGACATGCGTTTGGAGATCCTCAACGACAAGGAAGGCGTGTGGCGCTGCCGCACCACCTTCAACTGCTCGGAGGCTTGCCCCCGCGGCATCCAGGTGACCCAGGCTATCGCTGAGGTCAAGCAGGCCATCCTGGCACGCAAGATCTAGTTTCCGAAGTTAGAGTACGACGACGGTGTCCCCCCTGAGCGGGGTACGCCGTCGTCGTTGTTTAAGAGTCGCACGGGAAAAGCCGGGCAACTCGCAAAGCGAAAGGCGGACAGGGTGTCCAAATCCATGAAGATCAGCTTCGAAGGCAGCACCGGAGACCTCCTGGCGGGGGTCGTGGACGTGCCTGAGGGCCCGGTCCGAGGCTGGGGTGTGTTCTCCCATGGTTTGACCCTCGGCAAGGACAGCCCCTCCGCCTCGCGCATCTGCAAGGGCTTGGCCGACCTTGGCGTCGGGATGCTTCGCTTCGACAACCTTGGACTGGGCGACTCCGCCGGCGAATGGTCCGCGGGATCGTTCAGCGTCAAAGTGGCAGACACCATCCGCGCCGCCGAGTTCATGCGTACCTCGGACAAGGAAATCTCCCTCTTGGTGGGCCACTCCTTTGGAGGGGCTGCCGTGCTGGCGGCCGCCCTCAACCTTCCCGAGGTACGGGCCGTGGCGACGGTCGGCGCCCCGTTCGAGCCCAGGCACGTGGAGCACATGTTCGACGCCGAAGTGAGCACTATCCTCAGCGAAGGCCGTGCGGAGGTCAACCTGGGCGGCAGGCGGATGGAGGTTCGCCGCCACTTTGTGGAAGACGTGGAGCGGGCCGACCTCAGCGACTGCATCCGTACGCTGCACAGACCCCTCATGGTCCTGCACTCCCCCACAGACAACACCGTGGGCATCGACAATGCCAGCGAGATCTTCCAAACGGCAAGGCACCCCCGGAGCTTCGTTTCGCTCGAAGGCAGCGACCACCTGCTGACGGGCAAGGGACAGGCCGCCCGGGTTGCCCGGATCATCTCAGCTTGGGCCGGACAGTACTTAGGCGACTAGGGCGTGTCTCCTCATGCTGTCAGCCAGATGCTGATGGCGCGGAGGACCGCGCCGCCCCGGTAGGTGAAAACGAGCTTGTCGTAGCGGGTGGCGAGCCCCCGCCACTGCGTGAAGGTGTTGAAGTTCCGCTCGACGACGTTCCGGCCTTTGAAGTCTTCCTTGTCAGAGGCCGGAGGTCGTCCGCGATTGACCTTCAGATGCTTCATCAGATAGGGGAACATCGGCGCGTCCCCTCCCTGACCCGGTGCGACCAGCAAGGTCAGCGGCCGGCCCTTCCCGTCGACCAGGGCATGGATCTTCGTGCTCAGCCCGCCGCGGGAACGGCCAATGGCATGATCGGGCCGGTTTAGCAAACAGATTCATGTAATTCGACGGGGCCCCCTATGGCGCGGGGAAGGTTCGTGCCGTGCTGGTAGGCACGGTTCACCGTCGAATCGACCGAGACCGACCAAATCCACCTCGCCCCGGGAATCCGCCACCGTCAGCAGCTTGGCCAGGATCTTCTCCCATGTACCGTCGCCGCTGTAGCGGCGGTGCCGCTTACAGATCGTCTGCCAGGGGCCGAATCCGCCAGGAACATCACGCCATGCGATCCGCACCGATACCGGTAAATGATGCCCTCGACCACACGCCGGTCATCCCGGAACGGACGACCGGCGACCATCGGATGAGGGCAGCAAAGGCTGGATGCGGGCCCACTGCCCATCAGCCGAAACAAAATCACGAGACACCCGTCCAGCATCCGGACCACCAGCCCGGACTTTAGGAGACACGCCCTACGCGCCGGCGCAGGTTCCCCGCGGGACCCGGTCTTGGTGCTCCTCGTACGTCGACTTCGAACAGCTTCCGGTCGTTTGGACCTGATGGCCCAACTGTCTTTGCGCTGCCGGAGTGCTGCGCTCATGTAAGCGAGGAACGGATCAGAGCCGTGGCTCCAATGGCGATGTATGCGACCGGGGCGAGACCTGCCGGCATTCGCCGCGCTGTCCCCGGACCTGGCGCAGCACGGGTGAGGAGGCAGGCAGTTGTGCACCACAAGAGAGTCATTGCCAGGAAGCAGGCCGCTGTCACGACTCCCGCAGCTTCATCGACGCCGTGGAACAGCGGGATGTACAGGGCCATGTTGTCTCCTCCGTTGGCGACCGTGATGCCAACGACTGCGAGTGTGGACCCGGCATCTGTTCTCGGGCGCTCCGCGCGGGGCTGTCTGTCCCGGCGCCGGAGTGACTTGAGTCCGATGACGATCGGGATCAGGGACAAGTACCGGATCCAGGATGTCGGCACGTCGTTCAGGACTTTGGCCGCGAGGAATGCTGCGGCAGTGAGCAATCCGATGCCGATGATCTGGCCCGCCCAGATCCGCACCGTGTTCCTGGCGCCCGTTGCCCGGTCCAGTGCGAAGAGCGCTGTCAGTACCACGAAGTCGTCGAGATTGGTTGCGGCGTAGGTTCCTGCGGCGGTGGCGAGGATACCGGCGTCCATCGCTGCCTCTCAGAGCAGGGCGAAGACGGCGCAGGCGCTGCCTGCAAGGCACCCAACGCCAGCCCGGTCGGTTGAGAAAGCCCGGGCAGAAGCCATGATCTCGACGAGCTGATCCTCGGGCGCGGTTCTAATGGCTCGCTCGCCGCGCGGCATGGTCCGTTTGCAGCCGGGAACCTTCAGGGCGGTGCGCCTGGGCCTGTCGCCGCGCACTAGTCTCAACGTGTTCAGCAGCCCTTGATCAAACGAGCGGGTGCCAGACCGCTCGATGCCTGTGCGAGTCGGGGGCTGTGTTCTGCGATGCGAGCAGGCATTGCCGGCTGGTCTGAGCGCGCGATCTGCAGGTCCATGAGAGTGGGGGGCTCGGCGCCGGCCCGGGAGACCGTGACGGCGGCTGCCTGAGCCGCCAGGGTCCCCGCGGCCGCCAGTTCGGAATTCTTGAAGGGCGGTCGTCCCAGGCTGAGGAGTGCCGTGAGGAGGGCGGACATATAACTGTCTCCAGCGCCTACCGTGTCCTGAACTGTTGTTGAGACTGGCTCGATCCCGATGATGTCGCCGCCGGATACTAGGAAGGAACCTCCGGCTCCTGCCGTCACGGCGACAACAGGACCATTGCCGGCTATCGTTCTGGCCGCCTCTTGCGCAGTGAGGCTTGGGTAGAGGTAGGCGGCATCCTCGTCGCTGAGCTTGACGATATCGGAGAGGGCCACGAGGCGTTCGAAGCGGGCCAATGCGCTGGCCGGATCTCCGGTCAGGGCCGGTCGAATATTGGGGTCGAAGCTGACAGTCGCGTGCTGGCCGAGTTCGCGGACGATCTCCTCTACCCGGTCTGCGCCAGGGGCGAGGAATGCCGCCACCGAGCCGACGTGAATGTGATCAACTTCCGGGAGTGCAGCTTCGACCGGGAGGCACCAGTCCAAATCGAACGTGTAGCGGGCTGCACCATCGCTCTGGATGTCCGCCAGTGCCGTGGACGTCACCGGGAGGGACCAAGACTCGGTCAGGATCTCAACGCCGGAGGCGCGAAGGCGGGCCGCGATCGCCTCGCCGCGTGCGTCTCGGCCCAGAGCGGTGAGGAACGATGTTACGACGCCAAGCCGCGCGAGTCCGAGGGCCACGTTCGCCGGAGAGCCTCCAGGGTGTTCGCTGATCCCTTCGGCGGTGTCGATGATGTCTGTCAGGGCCTCGCCCACAACCAACACTTGCTTTCCTGGCCAAGCCCCGGACGCCATCTTTTGGGTGTTCCCGAGGCTGGTTTCGGTAACCTCCCGGCTCCCGCTATCGGGCGCCCGCTGATCAGCTACGGTCGGGTGTTGCATCTGGACTCCTTAAGTTGAATATGGTTCGAAGGTTGCCGCGGGCTCATGGCGCCGTGAAGGGGATCAGGCCCTCTCACACAAGACGCTGGCTCTCTGCTCCCACCCCGAGGACGCGGCCGTTGGCAGAGGATTCGTCCGGTCTGACTTTTCCGCAGGACGGACAGGCAGGTCCCTCAGGGGTGGTGCGTCCTCAGGTCGCGTTCCACGATTGTTCTGTGTGGAGCCTCTTCGCTCAGCTCTACGGTCAGCGTCTGACGGTCGTGGCGTGAAACAAGGATTCCCAGGCCAGGGTGCCCGTTGACTGCATCGATTGCGGCGTCGATGGCCTGGTCCAGTTTCACGTCAAGGTCCCTCCGTCGTGCCAAATGAATGGAAACCGAATAGATTGCCCCGTCTCGTTGGCCTGCCATTGAACTCCTTCTTCCGTGTGCCGCGCGTTGGGGCGTTGCTCTTTGTATGGCGTCTACGGGACCCGGCTTTTCGGCATAGGGGAATCAAGGCGTGCGAGCTGGCAGATCGCGGGCTGGTCCCACCCCCACGGTGGCTTGTTGGACATGGCTTCTTTGGCAGGACCCTCACGGGTTGTTCTCCGGTCCCCGCACCAGGCCTGCCTAACGGGGCGGGAACCTTCCATTCAATAGCGGCAGTCGCCGGAGTCTAGCCTTTGACCGCGCCGACAGTCATTCCGGCAATGACCTGCTTCTGGAAGAGCGCATAGATGACGAGCTGGGGCAACAGCACGAGAGTCGCGGCCGCCATCATGCCCCCGTAATCGACCGTGTACTGTCCTTGGAATCGCGATACTGCCAGCGAAACAGTCACCATATCCGGATTGTTGATCAGGATGGACGCGAAGGGGAATTCATTGAAGACATAGACCACGTTGAAGATGAGGATCGTCGCGATTACCGGTCGCATCAGCGGCAGCACGACGGTCCAGCAGAGCCTTCCGAGCCCTGCACCATCGATGATTGCCGCTTCCTCGAGTTCGGACGGAAACTCCCTCAGGAAACCGGTCAGCAGCAGTGTATTAAACGGAATGGACACCGCGATGTAGGGCAGGATCAGCGCTGCGTACGTTCCGAATACACCGAACGCCAGGTCGAGGCGGTAGACGGGGAAAAGCAGGATGTAAACAGGCACCGCAAGGCCGGCGAGGATGTAGAAACGCAGGCTCGACTGGACTCTCCGGTGCCGGAATATCATCCGCGTCAATGCAAACGCGGCCGTGAATGAGATCGCCGTTCCGACGGTGACAGCGACGACGGCGATCAGGACGGTGTTCCCGTACATTTTCAGCAGCGGCAGCGACCCGATGACCGTCAGGTAGTTGTCAAGAGTCAGATTGGTGAGTGAGAACGGGTTTCCGAGGATGTTCCCGCTTGGCTGGAATGAGAGCAGGACGATCCAGAGGAGCGGGAGGATGACGAGGAAGGTGATCAAGTAGGCGACGGCGCCCGAGGCGATCGCCGCGGCCCTCCGCCGGGTCCGTTTCGGCTTCTGATGGTCCGGGGTTGTCCCGGCCAAATCGGTGCTCATGGATTCATCGATGATGTCGGTCGAGGTGGTTCTCATGCTGTCTTCCGCTCGCGCGAGAGGGCCAGGTATGCAACGGAAACGACTGCGCCCAGCACCGTGATGATGACGGCCAGGGCCATGCCCAGGCCATATCTCTGGTTGGTGAAGGTGGTGAAGTACATGTAGCTGACGAGGGTTTCGGATCGGTGGACAGGACCGCCGCCGGTGAGCATGTAGACGAGTTCGAATATCTTGAAGACGCTTGTGATCATCAGGATTGTGACGATCGCAAATGTCTCGCGCATCATCGGAATGGTGACGTAGCGAAGCTGCTGAAACCCGGTGGCGCCGTCGAGTTCGCTGGCTTCCATGACATCCTCGGGCAGCACTTGCCGACCCGCGTAGAAGATCGTCATGGCGAAGCCGATGCTGCCCCAGATGAAGACCAGCGCAACCGCGTATGGCGTCAGGGTGTCCCCGCCGATCCATTGGACAGGCCCCATCCCCATGAAACCCAGCAGCCGATTGAGAAGGCCGATCTTCGGGTCGAGGATGAAGACCCAGATCAGCCCGACGAGGATCGGCGCGATGATAGCCGGACCGAAGACGAGGGCGCGAAGAGCCCCGCCGCCGGGGACCTTGCGGCGGAGGAGAAGCGCGAGAGCGAAGGATCCGGGGACCAGCAAGACGATGCTGACGATGAGAATGATGACGGTGTTCTGCAGCGCCCGCCAGAAGAAGGGGTCCTGCCCCAGCGAAATGTAATTCTGGAGGCCGATGAACTCAGGGTTTCCGAATCCTTGGAACTTGGTGAAGCTGAAGCCAAGGGAGTAGATGACGGGGTAGACGAGGAACAGGGTGAAGAGGATCAGCGCTGGTGCGATCATCGCGAGGATCTTCCAGCGGGAACTTATCCATGTCACGGGTTGACACTTTCTGCTGTAGAGGGACTGCCGGTGGCTCTGACCTCGAGAGCCAGAGCCACCGATCAGCTACTTGGACTGGACCGCGGCCTGTACCAGGTCGACGGCCTGCTGGGGCGTGAGTTGGTTCTGAATCACGCCGTAGATGCTGTCATACATTGCGTTGGCGACCGGGGTCGATACCAGGAGGTCAGGCTGGGACTCCGGGCTCGAAACGCCGGGGGCGTTGGCCGCGTCCAGGGCGGCCTTCAACGCACTCTGAGACGACGGGTCCACCTTCGGCTTGTAGGTCGTGACCGGGGGCTGTCCGTTGTCAACAAGCATCTGCTGGGCTTCGTCGCCGTAGTAGAAGGCGATGAACTTCTTGACGGCGGCGAGCTTGGCGTTGTCCTTTGAGACCTTCGCACTGACAACAAGGGGCGCGGAGGCGACGTTCATGATGATGTTCTGGTTGCCGACGCCGTCTTTGAACTGGGGACCGGCCCAGAAACCCACGTTCCCGGCAACGGAAGACTTCTGAATGGCGCCCGAGCCCCAAACGCCCGCGTCGAGCATGGCCGCCTTGCCGCTGGTGAACTGGTCCACTGCCTGCTGGTAGGTCTGGGTCGAGACGTTGGACGCGAATGCTCCTGCGTCCCGGAGCTCGGCAATGTGCTGGTAGAGGCGAAGGAAGTCCGCATTGTTGAAGCTTCCAGTGCCATTGAGGATGCCGTCGATCTTGTCGGCGTAGCCGAAGCGGTCCAGATCCGTGAGGAAGCTCCACACGCTGAAGGCAGACTGATTGGCCCCGTTAGAGATGGTGGTGATCCCCTTTTCCTTCAGCTTCTTGGCAACAGCCAGGAGATCGTCGAACGTGACGGGAACCTGGAGCCCGTTATCCTGCAGGATCTTCTTGTTGTACCAGAGGCCGGTGAGGAGTCCCTGGTAAGGGACTCCGTAGATGGCGTCGCCGGACGTGAAGTTGGACACCGTGCTCTTGGGGAACTTGTCGCTCAGGCCAAGCTCGCTGAGGACCGGGGAGAGATTCATCAGCTTCCCGCCCTTGAGCATGTCTTCGGCGTTGGACTTGTACACCCAGAAGACATCAGGCAGCGTATCGCTCTGCGCGGCAATGGAGAGCTTCTGCAGATGCTCGGCCACAGCCTCACCTGTGACCTCCATTTTGATGTTGGGATTCGCTTTCTCGAAGGCCTGGATGATGGCCCAGGTGGCAGGGTCGGCCGTCTTGACGTCGGGGTTCTGCATAGACAGCGAGATTGTGGTCGGGCCGTCAGATGCCGACGAATTCGACGAACAGCCTACGAGGCTGCCTATAGCGGCTGCAGTCACAAGGACTGCCGCGGCAAGGCGTCGGGCCCGTCCGGCGGTGGTGATTGAGAAGGACACTTTCATCTCCTTTGACGAGTGAGAGGGCGCTGGTGCCCTCTCGAATTCGGGTGGTTGGGTGCCCGCCGAAGGGGGAGTGAACGAGCTACCCAAAGTCCTTTTTGTCGAAACGTTTGCGCGAAACGTTTGTCTGACGTTAGAACGCGGTGCTGTGATTGTCAAGCATCGGACTAGTAGATGGCCGGTTGCCGGCGGTAGTCTTCCGTGGACTCGCGCCATTCGATGCGCTGCTGCAGTCTGACGGTGCGCGGACTTGCCTCGGGGTTGCGGAGCCGCTCAACGAGCAGGTGCACTGCCGCAGCCCCCATGTCGAAGGCGGGCTGCCTGGCGGTGGTGAGTCGCGGCTGGAACAGGTCCGAATTGTCAAAGCCATCGAAGGTTGCGAAAGCGACGTCGTGGGGTGTCGATATTCCCGCACGGGCCATGGTCCGCAGGCTGAGGGCAGCCAGGGGGGTGCTGCAGGCTATGATCGCGGTGATTTGCCCGGTGTGGAGGGAGTTTTCGAGCTCCTCCGCCAGTGCTTCTCTGTCTGTTCCGGTGATGATGAGCTGTTCGTCAGGGGCGAGGCGCCCCTCGTGCGAGGCATCCGTAAAGCCGCCCATGCGTTCCTGGAGCACTGGCACGCGGACGTCTCCGGCCACGAGGGCGAAGCGCCTGTGGCCGGAGGCGATCATGTGCGTTACCAGCTGGCGCATGGTTTCCCGGTTGTCTGCGCCGACTTGGTCGAAGGGGAGTTGGGAGAAGATGCGGTCCAGGAGGATCGTGGGCGGCTTCTCCTGTTCCAGGGCCTGGAGCAGGGCGGGGTCCGACTCCGCTGCCCTGGCGAGGATCAGTCCGTCCACGCGTCGGTTCAGGAGGGTCTGGACGGCTTTCCTTTCCCGGTCGGCGTTCTCGGCAGAGTTCGCCAGAACGAGGGTGAGGCCGTTTTCGACGGCGGCATGCTCGACTCCGTGGACCATTTCGGCGAAGGCCGGCTCGCCGGCATCTGAAACCACGAGGCCGATGGTATCGGTCTGGGAACGCCGGAGTGCTCTTGCCAGTGCATCCTGCCGGTAGCCAGTGGACGCAATTGCCGCAAGGACGCGCTTTCGCGTCTCCGGCTCCACGTTGCGGGTTCCATTCAGCACGTGCGAGACCGTGGATATGGACACCTTGGCCTTGCGTGCAACTTCAACCATGGTCGCCATTGCTCACCTCATCATCTAGCGGCGCATCGTTTGCGCAAGTTTGGCACTACCTTACTCCAGCTCTGGAACCTCCATGTCGCCGGGGAAACGGTGGCCCAGTTGCGCTTGTTACTGGAATGAGCCTATCATCCAGTCACGCAAACGTTTCGATGCTTCCGACCCTTTGCAGAAGGCAGAGACGGACCCGGGAGTACAAGGAAGGACAACGGTGACCGAAAACCACACGCCAGCGGGCATCCTCGGGGATTTGACCCGGGCCCATCGCGCACGCACAGCACGGGCGTCAAGCTTTGACCAGACTGGCCGGAACAGGGACAACTGGATCGTCATGCCCGGTGAGGAAAGGACGCTGGCCGATATTGAAGGCCCGGGGTACATCACTCACATCTGGATGACCCAGTCATGCCGGAACCAGCCGGGGCCCGGACAGATCGATCCGAACGTCGTCGGGGTCCCGATGCTGGAGATCCATAACGCCCTGGGCGTGAGTTGGGAAGTCGTTGACCCTGACTACTACCGGAAGATTGTTCTGAAGATGTATTGGGACGACCAGGAGACGCCGAGTGTGGTCGCGCCGCTTGGTGATTTCTTCGGCCTGATGAACTCCCTCTCCGGCTCGTATGACTCACTGCCGCTTTCTGTCTCCGCCAAGGAACCGGAGCTTCACACCTTCGGCGGGTCCGCAGCCTTCAACAGCTACTTCCGCATGCCCTTCGGAAAGCGTGCGAGGATCGTCGTCGAGAACCAGAACGACATCCCGTATCTTCAGTATTTCTACATTGACTACGAGCTCGTCAAGGAGCCGCTTCCCGAGGACACTCTCTACTTCCACGCACACTGGCGTCGTGCCCTACCCAGCGGCTGGGCACCTGACCTGCAGGCCAACAGCATCGAAACCACCGTGGCGAATCTCGACGGCAAAGACAACTACGTCGCGCTCGAGACTGAAGGCCGCGGCCACTACGTCGGGTGCACACTGGCTGTCCGCCACTTCCAGGGCTCCTGGTGGGGTGAGGGTGACGACATGATCTTCATCGACGACGACACCTGGCCCCCGAGCCTTCACGGAACAGGAATGGAAGACTACTTCGGGCACGCCTGGGGCATGCAGCACAACGCGTACCAATTCAACGGAACCATCGTCCACGAAGAGAACGTTCCCGGGTTCCACCACAGCTACCGCTTCCATATGGTCGATCCCATCCGTTTCGAAAAGCGGATCAAGGTCACTTTCGAGCACGGTCACGGCAACCATCTCTCGGACGACTGGTCGTCAACCGCGTATTGGTATCAGACTCTTCCCTCGCCGATCCTAGGCATTCCCGGTGTGGAGGAGCGGCTGCCGCTGCGGCCGATCGACCGCGTGATCCAGGCTCCTCTTCCGGAACTGAACGAGGAACAACAGCTGGCCCGTGCCGCCGCTGCCAAGCGAATGGAGGATTTCGTGGCCAAGCGCGATGCCCTTCGTGAAGAGCGGCGTCTGCAGGTCGATGAATGGGAGCAGGGAAACGTCGAGATTGCCCGCGCCATCCGGGCCCGTTTCGATGGGGAGGAAAGCTGATGCGGCCGGCATTCCATTTCGTCGCCGAGAGTGGCTGGATCAATGACCCGCACGGCATCACCGTCAAAGACGGTGAATACCATCTCTTCTACCAGTATGTTCCCGACAGCACCATTTGGGCCCCCAACTGCCACTGGGGTCACGCCCGTGGATCGGACCTGTTCTCGCTTGAACAGCTGCCGGTCGCGATCGAACCAGGCGACGGCGACGAGGGTATCTGGACGGGCTCTCTCGTCACCGATGACAACGGAGATACCCGCATCTTCTACACCTCGACGGCACAACCGAACATCGGCATCGGCCGCATTCGAGTCGCTTCCCCCGTGGACACGTCTTGGATCGAATGGCAGAAGGGAGACTTTGTCGCCGACGCACCCCCGGGCCTCGACATCGTCGCGTATCGAGACCCGTTCCTCGTCAAAGAGGCAACAGGCTGGCGGATGTTCGTTGGAGCGGGGTCATCTGATGGCACCGCCATGGCGCTCAGCTACAGCTCAGCCGACCTTGATACCTGGGAATACGAGGGTGTTGCCCTCCACCGTTCGACCGATGATCGAGAGCCGGTATGGCTGGGGGCACTGTGGGAATGCCCGCAGATCTTCGACATCGACGGCCGCCATCTGATGGTCTCCTCGGTCTGGGATGATGACGTACTGCATTACGCAGGCTATGCCGTGGGCAGTTACGCCGACGGACGCTTCGAGGCGAGTTCCTGGGGTCGCCTTACCTACGGCCCCAGCTACTACGCGCCGTCATTCTTCCGTGATGCACAAGGCCGGCCGTGTCTGACGTTCTGGATGCGTGGCGTCGCCGATCTGGATTCGGGCTGGGCAAGTGCCCACAGCGTCCCTCATGTGCTCACCCTCGAGGAGAACCGGCTGGTCGCGACTCCGCATCCGGACCTCGAGAAGTACAGATCCTCAGCCGTTGTCGGTGGCGATCTTCCCGGACTTTCCGGGGACATCGTATGGTCTCCCTCGACCGGGGAATCGCTGCGAGTCACATCGGCCGGGATAACCGTCTTCGTTCTCGACGCCGATTCCCAGAATCTCATCGCAAAGACCGAGGCCGAAACCTTCGAAGTCCCCTACCTTGGGGGTGATGTCCGGATCATCCTCGACGCTCAAGCAATCGAGGTCTCGTCGACGTGGGGAATTCTCGCGTTCGCAGCTGCGCCAGAGGGCCCAACGTACAGCGTGGACGCGCTCGACGCGACGGTCTACCCTCTAGTCCGCCGGGGATGAGCGACGGCCACGGCAAGTCGTCATCATTGTCTGGAACACCCCCGGCGTCCGCCGACAGGCACGGACCAGCCGACAAGAGGGCGTCCTCCTGGCAAGAAAGTCCGCAAAAGCAGCCGGTAGCACAGGCCCGAAGAATGGACACACAGGGCTGACCCACGGAAGGGGTGGGTTGGCATGGTCGTTGCAACACCCAGAAATTTTGGGTCTTGCAACGACCATGCCTCGTTAAAGATTCCGGAAGGGGGATGCCCCGAATTCCGCTCACGGCTTCCTCCCATTAGACAACGCCACGGGGACTAACGTCGGGACGCCCTGTCGGAGGATCTTATATCCAATGTTGTCTCGGGTCCGGCGGTTCCTGCACGGAACCGACCTTGTTTATGGGCTGGTCTTGTCCACGTGCTTCCGCATCCAGCCTTTGCTGCCCTCATCCGATGGTCGCCGGTCGTCCGTTCCGGGATGACCGGCGTGTGGTCGAGGGGTGGATTTGGTCGGTCTCGGTCGATTCGACGGTGAACCGTGCCTACCAGCACGGCACGAACCTTCCCCGCGCCACAGGGGGCCCCGTCGAATTACATGAATCTGTTTGCTAAACCGGCCCGATCATGCCATTGGCCGTTCCCGCGGCGGGCTGAGCACGAAGACCCATGCCCTGGTCGACGGGAAGGGCCGGCCGCTGACCTTGCTGGTCGCACCGGGCCAGGGAGGGGACGCGCCGATGTTCCCCTATCTGATGAAGCATCTGAAGGTCAATCGCGGACGACCTCCGGCCTCTGACAAGGAAGACTTCAAAGGCCGGAACGTCGTCGAACGGAACTTCAACACCTTCACGCAGTGGCGGGGGCTCGCCACCCGCTACGACAAGCTCGCCCTCACCTACCGGGGCGGCGCGGTCCTCCGCGCCATCAGCATCTGGCTGACAGCATGAGGAGACACGCCCTAGGCCCTACTTGCCCCTCGCGGGGAAGGAATGGGGCGGAAGGTGCCGAGATCCGAGGGCGGCCTTGCGGTGCGGCTCGTGTGCGTCCGCGTCCACTTCCCTGATGGTCGACCACGCCGCGGACACCAGATAGACCTGGCTGACCAGGTTGAACCAGATGAGAAGCCCGATGATGATGGCGAAGGGTGCGAGGACGGGGTTCTGCCCCGCGCGGGCCAGGAGTTCGGTGCTGAAGACTTGGAGAGCGGTGGTGCCGACCGCGGCGATGACGGTTCCCTCCAAGAAGGCCTGCCGCCCGAGCGGAAGGCCCCCGGCAAGCCGGAACAGGATGGCCGCCGTCGCCCAGTTCAGCAGCAATGGCACCACCAGTTTCACGACGCCGATCACGGGTCCCGCTATGCCTTCGTCCAAGCCGAGCAGGGCAATCATCCAACTGGCCGCCGTCCCGAAGACCAGGGAGACACCTGCGCTCAGGACAAGCGCCACGCCGAGCAACAGGAGCGTCCCGGCGTCGAACAATTTAGCCAGGACCGGGTTGCGTGGAAGGGGCGGCAATTCCATGACCCCGCGCAATCCCTCGCGCACGCTCGCGATCCAGCCCAAAGAGGTAAGCACCGTGACCACAGCGGCGATGACCGCGGTCCAGCCCAGGCCGTTCGGATTGAGCAGGTCATGTGGATTGACCAGGCCTTCGCCACCGTCTACCTTCAAGAGTCCCGGGGCACTCTTGGATATGTTCGCGATGATGGCGTCCACCAAGAACGGTTGGCCGCTCAAGACGAGTCCCGCAACGGAAAATCCCGTGGCCAGCAACCCGGTGATGGAGAAGAACATGGTGAACCCGATGCCGGCGCTCATGAGCGGCCCGTGCCGCAAGGCGTAGTGCTGCCACGCCCGCATGGGCCGGAAGGTGTTCAGCCGGGCAAGGAACAACTGCACGAAGGCCATCAGCTTCGGCACGGTGCCGGCGTTGGAGCGCCGCGCGTGGCCCCAGTCGAGCCTGCGGTGGATGAGTTGCAGCCTGAGTTTGGCAAGCTCAGTTGGTTGGGGAGGAGTCTCCGCTGTTGGCTGTGCTTTCCCGTGCTTGATCTGTGTCCCCGCCAAAATCGAGCTCTTCCCGTAGCTGCCAGATGCCATTGTTGTCGTGCTCGTAAAGTCCCATGCTAACCACAGGGAAGGTGGCGGTGTAGTTCTTGAGAACGGTTTCGGCCTCATCCAAGCTTTCTGGAGCGACGTCGTGGGCTACCGTCACGTGGGGATGGTAAGGGAAAGGAAGATCCCGTTCGAGGGGACCTGTCTGCAGTTGTTCGTGCAGGCCCACGCACTCCGTGAAGCCGTCTTCGACGTTCAGGAACACCACTGGGGACACGGGACGGAAGGAGCCCGTGCCGGAAATGGTGATCTTGAACGGCGCCTGGCGCCTGGCGATCTCCCGAACGTGCTCCCGTGTGGCTTCCCAATCCTGCGCCGGCGTGGTGGTGACCAGTGTGATGTGGGCAGGGATGACCTCGGCCATGGGATCACCGAAGGAGGCGCGCCACTGCTGCAGCTCCTGCGCCACATCCGGGGGGAAGCCCAGGATGACACCCACGCACATGCTGTCGCCGCACGGGCTGGCAGACTGGTGTGCGCCCGCGTCCGGGCGGGCATCAGCGGCCCGGCCGGCTCCCCCTCTAAGGGAGCCAGCCTGGACGCTGAGCTTGCCAGCCGCGCACATGGGTTTAGCGGATTCCCTGTGCCCCGCCGTAAGGCAGGAAGCCCACCTTGGCGTAGACGTCGGCTAGGGTGGCCGAGGCGATTTCACGGGCTTTGTCCGCCCCATGAGCCAGGAGCCGATCGAGCTCTGCCGGGTCCGCGAGGAGTTCGTTGGCGCGGTCCCTGATGGGCCCGAGGTGGCCGGCAACGAGTTCGGCGAGATCGACCTTCAGGTGGCCGTACATCTTGCCTTCGTAATCCGCCACGATCTTTTCCACCGGTTGCCCACTGATGGACGAGTAGATGCTCAGCAGGTTGGAGACGCCGGGCTTGGCCTCACGGTCGAAGCGGATTTCCGTCTCGGTATCCGTGACAGCGGACTTGATGCGCTTGGCCGTGACCTTCGGATCATCCAGCAGGTTGATCAAACCGGCCGGCGACTCTGCGGACTTGGACATCTTGGCCGTAGGGTTCTGGAGATCGTAGATCTTGGCCGATTGCTTCTGGATGAAGGCCTGCGGCACCTGGAACGTCTCGCCATAGCGGCTGTTGAAACGCTGGGCCAGGTCGCGGCTGAGCTCAATGTGCTGCCTCTGGTCTTCACCCACGGGCACTCCGTGCGGCTGGTACAGGAGGATGTCGGCTGCCTGCAGGATCGGGTATGTGAAGAGCCCGACGCTGGCGTGATCCGAACCATGTTGCAAGGACTTGTCCTTGAACTGGATCATGCGCGAGGCCTCGCCGAAGCCGGTGATGCAGCCCAGGACCCAGGCGAGCTGGGCGTGTTCAGGAACCTGGGACTGGACGAACAGCGTGCACTTCTTCACGTCTACGCCGCCGGCGATGTACTGGGCAGCAGTGACGCGCGTCCGGCGTGCCAGCTCGGCGGGGTCCTGCGGCACAGTGATCGCGTGCAGATCCGGGATGAAAAAAATGGCGTCGTACTCGTCCTGCATCCGGACCCAAGGGACCAGGGCGCCCAGGTAGTTCCCCAAGTGCAGAGAGTCCGCGGACGGCTGCATTCCCGACAGGACGCGGTGCTTGGCACCGACTGGGAGTTTGGTGGATGATGCCTTGGCTGCGGCTGCAGCGGGTTCAGTCGTGGTTGAACTGGTCATGAGGAAACTTTCGAAAGCCTAGAGCTGGTAGTCGACTACCAGCGGTGCGTGGTCGGAGAAACGGGTGTCCCACGACGGCGCCCGGTCAACGACGGCCGAAAGAGCGGCTGCCGCGAGTCCAGGAGTGGCCATGTGGTAGTCGATGCGCCAGCCTGTGTCAGTGTCAAAGGCCTTACCGCGCTGGGACCACCAGGTGTAGGGGCCATCGACATTTCCTGCCAGGCCCCTGTGGACATCCCTCCATCCAATCTCGTCGCCAAAGAAACGATCGAAGTACGCACGCTCCTCGGGAAGGAAGCCGGCACGCTTGGTGTTGCCCTTCCAATTCTTGATGTCGAGCTCCGTGTGGCCGACGTTGAGGTCGCCAACCACCAAGGCGTGGTCACTATGCTTGGCGAGCTCGGGGAGCCGCGTGATCATGACATCAAGGAAGCGGTATTTGTCCACCTGCTTGGGGGTGTCTACCTCGCCGGAATGCACATAGGCGCTGACGACGGTCAGGGTAGTGTCCTTGCCGCCGCCATCCCGAACGACGTAGTCGGCTTCCACCCAGCGCCCGGTGGTGGCGAAGTAGTCGTCGCCAATACCCACGCGGGTAGCAGTGGGTTCCTGACGGGAGGCAATCGCTACGCCGGCGCGGCCCTTGGCCTCGGCTTCGGCGTGGAGGATGTGCCAGCCTTCGCCGATGAGCTGGTGAACCACCTCATCGGGCGCGCGGACCTCCTGCAGACAGAGGATGTCGACGTCGCGCGGCTCCAGCCACTCCGCCATCCCCTTCTTGTAGGCGGCGCGAATGCCGTTGACGTTGACCGTTGCGATGCGAAGGAAGTCCTTCTTCAATGCCGAGCTCACCCCGCCTACTCTAGTCGATGATGGTGCCCGAGACGGGCTCGTCGGTTCCGCCGGACGACTTGATCATGTCCCTGGCGTTGCTTGACGTGATGGCGATGGTCTCCAACGCGCGGTCGATGGTGTCCTGATCAGCTGATTCGCCTTTGGCACGCTCCGCCTCCACCACGCGAACCTGCACCTGGACGATCTTGAACGAGTGGTCCAGTTTGAGGTCACGGATTTCATCCGCTTCGCTGCGTTCCGCCACCACCCGTGTGCCGCCGTGGTCGGCGCTCGACGACGACGGCGCCCGGCCGGTTGCCGCGTTGAAGGCGTTCTGCGCTTCGGTGAGTTTCTCTCCGGCCCGCTTGGCAGCCTTCTGGATGCTGAAGACCACGAAAGCGGCGAGGGCGAGCCAGCCAAAGGAAACTACGGCGACGATCCAGCCGACCACGTCGTTCTGGTTGGCCGCGAAGATCACGGCCACTAGGAAAGCGATGAGCACCACAGTCATGCCCAGTCCACCGATGCGGAAGCCTTTGAAAGGGCTCTTGGCGGAAGCGGACGGGGGAACAGATGACGGGGAGTCGCCGAGAGATTGCATGCACCCATTGTCGCAAACTCCGCAGGGCGAGCCAGCCGCTTCCACCCCCGGCGAACAGCGCGGTCTTCGAGGGTCGAGGCTATTTCAGGAAGAGTTTCCGCAACCGCCCGGTGGTGAGCATGATGCCGAGTGCGATCATCACAAGGTAGTAGGCGATATGGACCGCCGTGGCAGGGCTGAAGGAACCAATGCTGATCTGCCTCAAGAGCTCCACGCCATGCCACAGCGGCATCGCCTGGATGAGCCACTGAATGTACTGCGGATAGACGGTTATCGGGTAGAAGGTGGCGCTGAACAGGAACATGGGCAACATGAAGAAGTTGATCCAGTCCATCTGCTGGAAAGTCTTCATGAAGCTCGTGATGCCCATGCCGAAGCTCGCGAAGCCGAAAGCGATCAGCACGGACGCCGGGACAACCAGGATGGCCCAGGGCGTGGTGATGAGACCCATGATGCCCATGACTGCGGTGAAGCCCGTTGCGTACAGGAGTCCACGCAGCAGGGCCAAAAAGATCTCCCCGATGGCTACATCCAACGGCCCCAGGGAGGTGTAGAGCATGCCTTGGTACAGCTTGGCGAAGTTCATCTTGAAGAAGACGTTCCACGTTGAGTCGTAGACGGCGCCGTTCATCGCAGACACCGCCAGGAGGGCTGGCGCAATATAGGCCGCGTAACTGATTTCCTGGCCGCCCGGCCCCGCCACGGTACCCACGATCGGACCCAGTCCAACGCCCATGGAGATCAGGTACAGCACCGGTTCGAAGAACCCGGAGACCAGGATCAACCAGGTACTGCTTTTCGCCGCCATGAGCCCCCGGGCCACAACGGCAAGTGCATTGCGGGAGTACAGCGGGCCAAAGGTGCGTTCGCGGGCAGCGTCCGTGGCGCTTTGCGGTCCGGTCTGGCCTTCAGCCAGGGCACTCATGCCCCCATCCTCCTAACGAACTGCCGCCGCGTCAGCGTCCACCCGGTGGCGGCCGCGCCAACAAGGAACAGGACGTGGATCAGGGTCAGCACAGGGCTCTCCTCAAGACCGTAAGTGAAGACGCGGCCCAGCTCCGTGCCGTGCCACACCGGAGAGATCCAGCCGATCCAGCGGACCCCTATCGGCAGCGAGTCCAGCGGGAAGAAGGTCCCCGAAAACAGGAACAAAGGCACCACGATGAATCGCTGCACGAGTGCGAACTGGCCGGCGTCCTTGGTGATGGTCGACGCATAGGCCATGAGCGGCAGCCCGAAGGACAGCCCGGCTACCGTGGCAACCACGGCCGACACCCAGCCCCAAGGGCTCGGCGAGGCGCCGAACATGGCCACGATGACGAAGTAGACCACCGATTGCACGAGGAACTTCAAGGCACTGGCCATGATGTGGCCCGCGGCAATCTGCTGGGGAACGAGCGGGGAAGCGTGCGGGCCGTAGAACACACGGCGCCACTTGAAGCCGTCCATGATCGGGTAGGAAAAGTCCCCCGATGCCGTCATGACCGCGGATGAGACCAGGAGTGCGGGCGCAATGAAGGCCAAGTAGCTCACACCGCCGAATACCGCCGCACTGTTCGCGTCCACCAGGCTCGCCAGCCCGATGCCCATCGCGAACAGGTACGCCACCGGCTGCCCCACGCTGTACAGGAACACGGACCAACCGTAGCCACGCATCACTCGAAGTGCCTGCTCCGCGTAGAAAAACGATCCCCAGCGTCGCGCCCGGCTGGCCGAGACGGCCGGCGAGTGAGCGCGTAAGGGATGAACCGCCGTCGGGAGCTGCGCGTCAGTCATGTGCCCTCCTCGTCTGCTCTCCGCTCATCAACTGTCCCAAGCCAACCGCCCGCTAATCAACAAGGCTCCGTCCGGTCAGCCGGAGGAAAACGTCCTCCAACGAAGAACGCCGCACCAGCGAGGTCAGGGGGCGGAGCCGGCGCGCGGAGACTTGCTCCAAGGCCGATTCACCGTCGTCCGCGTAGATGAGCACGCGATCAGGCAGCGTCTCGACGCGTTCGCCGACGCCTTCGAGCTCGACGCCGATGGTGGCATTGCGCTCAGAGCCGAAGCGGAGCTCCAGGACCTCTCGCGTGGAGTATTCGCGGATCAGGCTGGCGGGCGATCCTTCGGCCATGATCCGGCCCTTATCCACCACGATCAGCCGGTCGCAAAGCTGTTCGGCCTCGTCCATGTAGTGGGTAGTGAGGATCAGCGTCACGCCCTGTTCCTTGAGCCTGAACAGCCGGTCCCAGAGGATGTGGCGGGCTTGCGGATCCAGGCCCGTGGTGGGCTCATCCAGGAGTAGGATCTTGGGCTCGTTGATCAGCGAGCGGGCAATCGTCAGGCGCCTTTTCATGCCGCCCGAGAGGGCATCGACCCTGGACTTGGCCTTGTCCGACAGTTGCGCAAACTCAAGCAGTTCATCGGCCTTGGGACGCAAGTAGCTCAAGGGCAGCCCGAAGTAGCGGCCGTAGACGATCAGGTTTTCGCGGACCTTCAGTTCCTCGTCCAGGTTGTCCTGCTGGGGCACTACGCCCAAATGCGCGCGGACTTCCGGGCCGTGGGTTTCCGGGTCCAGGCCCATGATGCTGAGCTTCCCTGACGTGCGCTGGGAGACTCCGCCGATCATCTTCATGGTGGTTGATTTGCCGGCGCCGTTGGGCCCCAGCAGCCCGAAGGACTCCCCCGCCGAAACCTCGAAGGAGATGCCGTCGACGGCGGTGAGCTCACCATAGGTCTTGGTGAGGTTTTCGGCTGTGATGACTGCGGGTGGGTTCATCTGTCGGCTGGCTGACGTGGAGAAAGAGCGGGTGGCTTCATTGTGCACCCACAGCAGACTAGTAGAGCCAACGAATACGTGAAAGAGGTATTGCGCAATTTTCTGGAATAACCCGGCAACGTGACATTTTGCTGGATCATCCCACGCGTCAAGCCCCGAAACCGCGTGTTTCGGGGGCTTGACGGTTGAGCGAAGGCGAATGTTCCAGCAGAATCCGCCGGCGCCTCACTTCGTCGGATGTGCCCGCAGCACTTCCAGGCGTTGGCGGTACTCCGTCTCGTCGATTTCGCCCCGCGCGTAGCGTTCCCTCAGTACGCTTTCGGCGCCCTGGGTTGCGGCCCAGTAGTGGTTCCGGCGCCACATGCGGCGGCCAAAGAAGATGAAGAATCCGATGACCAGGATCCAAAACAGCGGAATCAGGAGGAAAAACGGCCAGAAGACGAATCCGTCCCCGGGTCCATGGACGACGTCGGCAGGCAGCTGGGCGGCCGCGGCGCCGATGGTGGTGCTTAGTGATGTCAACATGTCCAGTCCCAAACTCTCAACAGGCCGTATCTCGGCTCTGGTTCCAGTCTGGTTTTTGGCCCATCGAAACGCGTCGGCCACCGGGAGGCACTTGCGTCCGGCCGCCTACTCCCCCGGGAGACTGCGCGGAACGGCTAGCTGCTCCACCCGGGCCGGACCAAGCCTGATTCGTACGCCAGGACCACCAATTGCGCCCGGTCCCGCACGAGCAATTTGGTCATGATCCGGGAAACATGGGTCTTTGCCGTCAGTGGGGTGATGAACAGTCTTTCGGCGATCTCCGCGTTGTTCAGGCCTTCGCCTACCAGCGCCAGGACTTCCCGTTCGCGCTCGGTGATTTGGTCCAGGGGTATTGTCTTTGACGCCGCCTTGCTCTGCACGGCGAGCTGGGCCATGATGCGGCGTGTCACCGAAGGCGAAAGCAGGGCATCGCCTTCGTGCACCACCCGCACGGCGCGGATCAGTTCCTCCGGTTCGGTGTCCTTGACGAGGAAGCCGGCGGCGCCCGCGCGCACCGCCTCAGCGATGTATTCGTCCAACTCGAACGTGGTGAGGATGATGATGCGCGTGTGCGCGAGGCGGGGGTTGGCCAGGATTTGCCGTGTCGCGGCCAGTCCGTCGCCATCAGGCATGCGGATGTCCATCAGGACGACGTCGGGCGCCTCACGCTCGGCCAGCCTGACGGCATCCCGGCCAGTACCAGCTTCCGCGACCACTTCCATGTCCGGTTCAGCGTCCAGGAGCGCCCGGAATCCCGCCCGGATAAGGTTCTGGTCGTCGGCCAACAACAAACGGATCATGCCTGGTGTCCTCCTTGGTTGGGGTTCAGCGGGAGGTTCGCTTCCACACGCAGCCCGGGCTCCAGCGGCGTCAGGCTAAGTGTCCCGCCCAAGGCGTCGACGCGCTCGTGCATACCTGTCAGCCCGTTGCCGGCGGCCGCTCCCCGCATGCCTGCACCGTCGTCGTCGATCCTCACCCTCAGCGCGTTCCCCGCCAATTCGAGGAGTACGACGGCGGACGCCGCGCCTGAGTGCCTGCGGACGTTGCTCAGCGCTTCCTGGACAATCCGGTAGGCCGTTTCCTGTTGTACCGTACCAACTCGTTCCGGGGACACCGAGTTTTCGAGTCGCACCTGCAGGCCGCCGCGCCGTGCGTCCTCCACGAGTTCCGGGATCCGCGCCAGACTTGGTGGTGCCGCAGGACTCAACGGAGCGTCGTCGCGCAGTACGCCGAGGAGCTGACGGACCTCGGCCAAGGATTCCTTGCTGGCTGCCTTGATGGCTTCCAGCGCCGGGCGGAGCTTCTCGGGATCGTTGGTGCCCAAGTGGAGCGCCACGGAGGCCTGGACGTTGATCATCGACAGGGAGTGGGCCACCACATCGTGGATATCCCGGGCGAGCGTGAGCCGGTATTCGTCCCGTTCGGCCTGTTTCGCGGCCTCGCGCCGTCGCCGGTATTCGGCCATCCGCTCGCCCCGCCGTCGGAAGCCTTCACCGATCAGCACGAGGATCGCCGCCCACGCGACACCGGCGGAGGACCGGACAAGCCCCGCCTCATCCCCGGCAATGACGGCAAACAGCACGATGGCCGCCGCGCAGATCCCTGCCCCAATCCAGGCCTGCCAGCGCAGCCCCGCCGCCGCCGTCAGGATGATCGACAACGCGAGGGACAACACGATCGGGCCCCAGGCGTAACCAAGGAGCACATAGCTGAACGTGGCCGCCAGGGTCACGGGCAGCATGACCACGGGCCTGCTGGTCCGGAAAGCCAAGGCCACGGGTCCTGCCAGCAACAGGATGAAGGCGAGCGGGTCCAAGGGACGCAGTGCAGTCTGGTGGCTCGCCGAAAAGACGGTCCCCAGGACCTGGATCAGGGCCACCGCGATCACGATGAAACTCGTGGGGGGACCCTCGCCTACTCCGGAGGGAGTAGGCGCCCTACACGCTGGTGGGGAGCAAAATCAGGCGACGCCGGAGACGCTTCCCGCTGCCAATTGGCGTTCCGCGGCTTCGACGACGTTGGTCATGAGCAGCGCCACGGTCATGGGACCAACGCCACCGGGGTTCGGCGAAATCCAGCCGGCTACATCGGCAACGGCGGGATCGATGTCGCCGTGGACCTTGCTCTTGCCCGTCTCGGGGTCGGTTTCACGGGTGACACCGACGTCCAGCACGGCCGCGCCCGGCTTCACGTCCGCAGGCTTGACGATGTGCTTTGCACCCGCCGCGCCTACAATCACGTCCGCCTGCCGCAGCAGCTCCGAGAGGTTCTTGGTGCCGGTGTGCGTCAGCGTCACGGTGGCGTTCACGGCCCGCCGGGTGAGCAGCAGGCCGATCGAGCGGCCGATCGTGACGCCGCGGCCGACTACCACAACGTGCTTACCTGCGAGGCTGTAGCCGTTGCGCTCCAGGAGCTCGATGACGCCACGGGGCGTGCAGGGCAGCGGCGAGGTGATCTCTCCGTTGACGTTGAGCACCAGCCGGCCCAGGTTGGTCGGGTGCAGGCCGTCGGCATCCTTGGCGGGGTCGATCCGCTCGAGGATAGCGTCGGTGTCCAGGTGCTTGGGCAGCGGCAGCTGCACGATGTAACCGTGGCAGGCGGGGTCCGCATTGAGTTCGTCGATGAGGGCCTCAACCTGGGCCTGAGTGGCATCCGCCGGAAGCTCACGCTGGATCGAGTTCATCCCGATCTCCACAGACTGCTTGTGCTTCATGGACACGTAAAGCTGCGAGGCAGGGTCCGCACCGATGAGCACAGTGGCAATGCCCGGAGTCACGCCGCGGGCCTTCAGCGCAGCGACACGCTCAGTAAGCTCAGCTTTGATGGCGGCGGCGGCGGTTTTGCCGTCAAGGATCTTCGCGGTCTGCGCCATGGACGGGTTCACCACTGCTCGTGCTGCGGGTACAGCGGGAAGTCAGCGGCGAGCTTGTCGACGCGGGCCTGCAGGGCTTCAACATCGGTAGCGGAACCGGACTTCAGCGCCGAAGCGATGATCTCGGCAACCTCGGTGAACTCGGTAGCACCGAATCCGCGGGTAGCCAGTGCCGGGGTACCGATGCGCAGGCCGGAGGTGACCATCGGGGGGCGGGGGTCGAACGGAACGGCGTTGCGGTTGACGGTGATGCCCACCGAGTGCAGAAGGTCTTCGGCCTGCTGCCCGTCCAGCTGCGAGTTGCGCAGGTCCACGAGGACCAAGTGGACATCGGTGCCGCCGGTCAGGACCGAAATGCCGGCTTCGGCAACATCAGCCTGGTTGAGGCGATCGGCGATGATCTTGGCACCTTCGAGGACGCGTTGCTGACGCTCCTTGAATTCCTCGCCCGCGGCGATCTTGAAGGCAACGGCCTTGGCTGCGATGACGTGCATGAGCGGACCACCCTGCTGGCCCGGGAAAACGTTGGAGTTGAGCTTCTTCGCCCATTCTTCCTTCGCGAGGATCACACCGGAACGGGGTCCAGCCAGCGTCTTGTGCACCGTGGAGGTGACGACGTCGGAGTGCGGCACCGGGCTCGGGTGCAGGCCTGCTGCCACGAGGCCGGCGAAGTGGGCCATGTCCGTCCAGAGGAGGGCGCCAACTTCGTCGGCGATGGAGCGGAAGGCCGCGAAGTCGAGGTGGCGCGGGTAAGCGGACCAGCCGGCGATGATGACCTGCGGCTTCTCGGCAATCGCTTGCTCGCGGAGCTTGTCCATGTCCACGCGGAAGGTGTCCTGCTCCACCTGGTAGGCAGCCACGTTGTAGAGCTTGCCGGAGAAGTTCAGCTTCATGCCGTGCGTCAGGTGGCCGCCATGAGCCAGGGACAGGCCGAGGATCTTGTCACCGGGTGTGATCATGGCAGACAGCGCTGCGGCGTTGGCCTGTGCACCCGAGTGCGGCTGGACGTTGGCGTACTCTGCATCGAAGAGAGCCTTAACGCGGTCGATGGCCAGTTGCTCGGCAATGTCCACGTATTCGCAGCCACCGTAGTAGCGCTTGCCCGGGTAGCCTTCGGCGTACTTGTTGGTCAGGACCGAGCCCTGGGCCTCCATGACGGCGCGGGGCGCAAAGTTCTCGGAAGCGATCATTTCCAGGGTGCCGCGCTGGCGGCCGAGTTCCTGTTCCAGAACCGCTGCGATCTCGGGGTCGAGTTCGGCAAGCGGCTGGTTGCTGATGGTCGCGGAGGTGATGGTGGTGGTCACGAAGATCTCCTGGATAGGCAACGGGTATTTCTACAGGTCAGGCTACCGGCTGCGTTTTTTCCATGTCCTTTGATTACGGGGCATGGCACAGCGACAGTAAAACGTGACCCTCGGCCCAGGCGTACGATCCGTGGTCTTCATCAATGCCGCTCCCTGGTGGTACACCACCCAACGCCAGTCGCGACGACTTAAACAGTACAACAGGTGCGCAACGGTAGGCTTGACTGTGTGACTGACTCCACCCTGCCCACGTCTTTTGTTGTAACCCTGTCCTGCCCGGACCGGCCCGGAATTGTGCACGCCGTTGCAGGCGCCTTGTTGGAGGCTGGCTGCAACATCGCCGATTCCCAGCAATATGGCAGCCCCACCACGGGAAACTTCTTCATGCGGGTGGAAGCCACCACGTCCTCTGCCCAGGCTGAACTGGGTTCGGCACTGGCCCCGGTGGCCGAAGAATTCGGCATGAAGTGGCAGATCAACCCGGTAGGCCAGAAGGTCCGTACCCTGATCCTGGGTTCAAAAGACGCGCATTGCCTCAACGATCTGCTCTTCCAGCAGCGTTCCGGGACCCTCCCCATCGAGGTGCCGGCCATCGTGTCCAACCACCGGGACCTCGAAGGACTGGCCGAGTTCTATGGCATCCCCTTCCACCACATCCCGGTCACCCCGGACACGAAGCCGGAGGCCGAGGCGAAACTCCTCGAGCTCATCCGTGAACACGGCATCGAGCTGACTGTCCTGGCGCGCTACATGCAGGTCCTCTCCAACGAGCTCTGCACCGAGCTCAACGGCAAGGCCATCAACATCCATCACTCCTTCCTGCCGTCCTTCAAGGGCGCCAAGCCCTACCACCAGGCACATGCCCGCGGTGTGAAGATCATCGGCGCCACCGCCCACTACGTCACGGCGGACCTCGATGAGGGTCCCATCATCGAGCAGGAGGTCATCCGTGTGGACCACGCCCGCACCGCTGAGCAATTCGTGCAGATGGGCCGCAACGTCGAGGGTCGCACGCTCGCACAGGCCGTGCAGTGGCACGCCGAACACCGCGTCCTCCTGGACGGCACCCGCACGGTGGTCTTCAACTAGCGCCCCCCGCCGCACCCAACTGACTCGCAGTAGATGTCGTTTTGACGCCTCATAACGACATCTACTGCGAGTTAGTTGGGTGTCCTACGCTGGGTGCATGGACGGGACCCGGAGGGCATTCAGCGACGAAGCCGACAATCACGAAGCGGACCTCGCCGCGTTCTACGACCGGCAGGCCCCTCTCCTGCACACCCGCGCCCTGACGCCGCACCGGGTGGAATGCCGCGATTGGTTTATCCGTCTACTCAAGGACGAGCACAGGCATTCGCTGTTCGAACTGGGCTGCGGGACCGGAATCGAGGGCCTCAAGTTCGTGGAGGCAGGAATCCACTACACGGGCGTCGACCTTTCCGAGGAGAGCATCCACGTCGCCCGTGCCAAGGGCTTGGACGCCAGCGTGGCGAGCGGCCGGTCCCTGCCGTTCGCCGACGCCACTTTTCCTGCCGTGTGGACCATGAGTACTCTCCTCCATGTCCCCAACACTCGAATCCACGACGTCCTCAGCGAACTCGTGCGGGTCGCGGCGCCCGGTGCGCCAATCGGCGTCGGGCTCTGGTCGGGTGACGATGAGGAAGTTCTCAATCCGGAAGACGAAGACGAGCCGCGACGGTTCTTCAGCCGGCGGAGCGACGCCGCCGTGCGCCACATCTTCGGTGCGCACGGCACGGTGGAACACTTTGAGACCTGGCCCGAAGGCACGGGTGCAGAGTCCGGGCCGGGTGCGGGAAAATGGATCCAGCACTACCAGTTCCTGGTCCTCCGGACGCCTTCCGGCCCAACTGGCTAGCAGTAGGTGCCGTAATAAGGCGTCAAAACGACACCTACTGCGAGTGAGTTGGGCTGGGGCCAGCATGTTCTAGGCTTGGCCCATGGCTCCCATTTACTCCTTCGCCGGCGACACCCCGGTCATCCATGACACTGCCTTCGTGGCTCCCACGGCGTCCATCATCGGCAAGGCCACCCTTGGCGAGGACTCCAGCGCCTTCTACGGTGTGTCCGTCCGGGCAGACACCGCTGCCATCAGCGTCGGCGCCGGCTCGAACCTGCAGGACAACGTGGTCCTGCACGCCGACCCCGGCTTCCCCTGCGCCATCGGCGAGCGCGTCAGCGTCGGGCACAGCGCAGTCGTGCACGGATGCACGGTGGAGGACGACTGCCTCATCGGCATGAGTGCCACTATCCTGAACGGCGCCGTTATCGGCACCGGTTCGCTCGTGGCGGCGGGCGCCGTCGTGCTTGAGGGGACTGTCATCCCGCCGCGATCCTTGGTTGCCGGCGTGCCTGCCAAAGTGCGTCGCGAACTGAGCGAGGAAGAACTCGACGGCGTGAAACACAATGCGGCCCACTACCGGGAGCTGGCAGCTGCCCACCGAGAGATGCATGCACAGGATTAAGAGCGAAATGCCCGGCAGGAGGGTTCTCCTGCCGGGCATTTTCGTGTCCGAGATAGGGCCGGATACGGCTAGTCCAGGCTGATCGGCCCTAGTTCGTCCAACAAATCACCGGGACCGGGGTTGCCTGCCACCGACGATCCACCCAGGTGGTTCACCACACCCCACACAGCGTTGAGCCCTGTGGTGACGGCGCCTTCGGCCCAGCCCGCGGTGAACGAGACGTCGTCGCCGGCCAGGAAGATCCCGCGCTGGCTCTCGGGCAGCTTGTCCTGCTTGAAGTGCGTGAACAGGCGCTGCTGGTAGCGGTAGTGCCCGGGCAGGTTGGCCTTGAAGGCACCCATGAAGTTGGGGTCGGCCTCCCAGGAAACGGTGATGGGCTGGCCTACGATGTGGCTCGCGATGTCCACGCCCGGGTAGATCTGCTCGAGCGAGTGCAGCATGAGTTTGACGCGTTCCTCGGCGCTGAGCGAGAGCCACTTCAGGGCGTCGTCGTTCCACGTGTAGGAGAGCAGGATGACGGCAGGCTTGTCCGGGCCGTCGTCGAGCAGGTACGTTGCCCGGTTGAGCCGGTCGGTCAGGGTCATGGACAACACTTCGCGGCCCGTTTCGGGGTCGATGTCCTTCCAGAACGGCCGGTCCACCATGACGAAGGTCTTGGACGACTGCATGTAGTGCGAGCGCTCGATCGCTGTCCATAGTTCCGAGGGGAACAACGCTTCCTGGGTGTGGATGCGAGTGGACAGCAGCCAGGACTGGCACGTGGTCACAACGGCGGGGTAGCCGGTTTCTCGGCCCCAACGTTCGCGCACCATGAGGTCGCCGTTCTCTCCGCGCTCGATGCGGTCCACGGCTCCGCGCGGGGAACCGGAATGCAACGATGCCAGCGAGGTGCCCTCGGGCCAGTGAGCCATGCCCGACGGCGCGTGGTGCCAGAGTGCCTCGGGGAGCCGTTGCGCTCCTCCCGCGATGAGCCGGTGCTGGTCATCGGCGTCGGTGTAGACGACGCGCAGGATTTCGAGGATCGAGTTGGGGAAGTCGGTGTCCCAGCCGCCTGTGCCGAAGCCCACCTGCCCGAAGGCCTCGCGGTGCGCGAACCCGGCCTCCTTGAAGGACTTGCTCGCGGCGATGAAGCCGTAGAAGGTCTGCTCATCCAAGAGCGGCAGCAGCTCGTTCCACAGTTCCTTGATCCGGGTAGTGTCGCGGGCCCGGATCGCCTCCTGCATTTCCTGGAACGCAGCGCCGTCATTTACTGCGGCCTTCCAGGCTGCGGCAACCTCGTGGAAGAACTCCGGCAGGTCAGCAGAAGTGGCAGCGTAGTGCTTTTGCCCGGCCAGCTCGATCACTGTGCTTGAAGTTGCGGGCGCGAGCGGGTTGGGGAATTCCTGGGTGTCCAGGCCAAGGAGATCCACGTAGTGGTAGAACGCCTTACCTGAGACGGGGAAGCGCATGCCGCCGAGGTCTGCCACCACTCCTGGAGCGGAGGGGAAGCTCGCAGTGCGCAGCCGCCCGCCGATCTGGTCAGCCTCATAGACCACGGGGCGCAGCCCGAGCTTCATGAGCTCATAGGCCGTGACGAGTCCGGACAGGCCTGCACCGATCACCGCGACCTCCGTGCCGTGCAGTTCCGGCGGAACAACCGCCAATCCATCGGGGTGGGCCAGGTAGTGGTCGTAGCTGAACGGGAAGTCCGGATTCAGCATAGTGATGGGAGCGTCGGCCGGCGTTGCTTGGGAAATTCCCGTGTCCCCTGCGCGGGGTGTGGGTTCCGTGGGCAATTCGGTGGCGATGGTCATGAAAGTTCTGCCTTCACAGTTTCCGGGTCGGCGACCCTGGCGGATAGTTCACGGTATTCCTGTTCGGTCAGGGCCGCTACCTTGGAGTTCCGGCGTCCATAGCCGAAGTAGAGCGCGATCCCCACGAGCATCCAGCCACCAAACACCACCCAGGTGTCGGCGCCCAAGTTGGCCATGAGGTAGGCACACATCAGCGTGCCGAGGACGGGGGTGATCGGGTAGAGCGGCACGCGGAAGCTGCGCTTGAGCTCCGGGCGGTTGCGCCGCAGGTAGATGACGGCGACGTTCACCAGCGCGAACGCGAAGAGGGTGCCGATGCTGGTGGCGTCGGCCAGCGCGCCGAGCGGGACGAGCCCCGCGGTGAGTGCGACGGCGGTGCCCACGATCAGTGTTCCGGCCACCGGAGTGCCGGTTCGCGGGGAGATACGGCCGAAGACCTCCGGTACCAGTCCGTCGCGGGACATGGAGAGCAGGATACGGGTCTGGCCGTAGAGCACGGTCAGGACGATGCTGGCAATGGCGAGCACGGCCCCGATGGAGAAGACGAGCGCGATCCAGGGCTGGTGGGTGGTTTCCTCGAGGATCTGGACGAGGGCCGCCTCGGTGCCGCCGAACCATTCCCACGGCCGGGCGCCGATGGCTGCCACAGCGACCAGGACGTAGATGCTGGTCACGATCACCATGGAGAGCAGGATGGCGCGTGGCAGGTCGCGCTTGGGGTTGCGTGCTTCTTCGCCGGCGGTGGAGGCGGCGTCGAAGCCGATGTAGGAGAAGAAGACCCTGGACGCAGCGGCCGAGACGCCTGCGGCACCCATCGGCATGAGGGGTTCGAAGTTGCCGGCGTTGAACGCGGTGAAGGCAACGGCGCAGAAGAACAGCAGGATGACAATCTTGATGGTCACGATCGCGGTGTTGATCCAGGCGCTCTCCTTGGCGCCGCGCACCAGCAGGATCATGGCGAGGACCACGATCGCCATGGCGGGGACGTTGACCACGCCGCCGCTGCCCGGCGGCTGGGACATGGCGTCCGGCAGGACCTGCCCGAACGCTGCCAGGGTCTCGTTCACGTATTGCCCTGCGCCGACGGCCACAGCAGCTACGGAGACGGCGTATTCAAGGACGAGGCACCAACCACAGATCCAGGCCATGCCCTCGCCCATCGTGGCGTAGGAGTAGGAGTAGCTGGAGCCGGCCACAGGCACGAGGCCCGCCATTTCCGCGTAGGCCACGGCGGAGAACAGGGCAGCGAGGCCCGCCACCACGAAGGAAATCCAGACCGCGGGGCCGGCCAGCGGCACGGATTCTCCCAGGATCACCAGAATTCCCGTGCCCAGGGTGGCGCCAACGCTGATCATGGTCAGCTGGAGGACACCGAAGCTGCGGACCAGTGGCGTTCCGCTTTTGCTGCTTCCGGCTTCRCTGACCATCTGACCGATGGGCTTGCGGCGCAGCAGTTGCGCACCGAGCCCCGGACGGCGAGCGGCCTCTGCGGCATGTATTGGCTTGGTCTGGGTGGTGGTAGGCACAGTCACCGTTGACGTCCCTTCAGAGTAGTTTGCGGTTTCCCCTGTCCACCGTAAGCCTGTGAGCCAGCTCTCAGGACGGTGCAAAATGACCTATAGTGATCAACCATGAGACGTATTGCACAATCAGAAACGACGCCGGAAGCGGCGCTTTCGGGGCAGGTCGGCGTTGACCTGTCCGCGATTTCAGACAACATCAAAGCCCTTAAAAAGCGCACGGCGGCGCCGCATTTCATGGCCGTCGTCAAGGGGAACGGCTACGGGCACGGCCTCGTGGATGTGGCCCGCACCGCCGTGGAGGCAGGGGCAGACTGGCTGGGAACCGCCCAGTTGAGCGAAGCCATCACCTTGCGCCAGGCGGGCATCGCCGTGCCGGTCTTGTCCTGGCTCTATCTGGCATCCCAGACCAGCGCAACCATCCGTGAGGCACTTGAGTACGACGTCGACGTTTCGCTTGGGAGCGTCCGTCAACTTGAGGTCCTGGCGGGGATCGCGAGGCAATTGGGCCGCCCCGCCGTCGTGCACCTGGAGCTGGACAGCGGCCTCAGCCGCGGCGGCGCGCGAAAGGAAGACTGGCCAGAGCTCGTTGCCCACGCACGCGAGGCTGAACAAGACGGCACCGTGCTGGTCCGCGGTATCTGGACCCACTTGGCGTGGGCCGATGTTCCCGCCCACCCCGGCAACGCTGCAGCCGTAGCGGAATTCGAAGACGCCGTTCTCGAAGCCCGCACCGCCGGCCTGGACCCACAACTGCGGCACGTATCCAGCTCGGCAAACATCCTGGACCGGCCCGAATTCCATTTCGACATGGTCCGTGCGGGACTGGCCATCTATGGGTTGGCCCCCGCTGACCACCTGAATCCCGCCGACTTTGGACTGCGCCCCGCCTTGAGCGTCACCGCACCGCTCGTCATGGTCAAGAAAGTCCCGGCGGGGACGGGTGTCAGTTACGAACACCAGGCCATCACGCACGAGCCGCGCTTTCTCGGACTCATCCCTCTCGGCTACGCGGACGGCATCCCCAAGGGCATCAGCGGCCGGAGCCTGGTACAAATCGCCGGACGGAAAGTTCCCGTGATCGGCAAGGTATGCATGGACCAGTTCATGGTGGACCTCGGCCCGGATGCTTCCGGGATCGACGTCGGAGATACGGCGGTACTGTTCGGCGATCCGGCCGGAGGGGCTGCGAGCGCCGACGATTGGGGCGCCGCGATCGGCAGTCACGGAGACGAGATCATCAACCGGATCGCACCGCGACTCCCCCGTGTGTATGAGTCCGGTGCCTACGAGTGCCCCGACTACCAGGAGGCAGCGAGCGATGTCTCCTGAGCCGACCCCCGGCCGCCTGAGTTTCGTCACGCTTGAGCAGTTCCTGAAGCAGCTGCCGCCCGAGTTGGAGATCCTCCACGACGGCGGCAGCGGCGGGGAGTTGCTGCGCTGGGTTGAACCCAGCGAACTGGACGATCCCACGCCCTACCTGCCGGACGGGGAGTTCCTGCTGACCGCGGGGCTCCCTTTCCTGGGTGCTGGCGGGTCCAGGGAGAACGTCGACGCCTATGTGAAGCGGCTGGTGGGGGCCAAAGTGGCGGCGCTGGGGTTCGGGATCAGGCCGTATTTCGATGCCGTCCCGGCCGAGCTACTCAAAGCGTGCCGTCGGCACAAGCTCACCCTGATCGAGATTCCGGAATCCATCCCGTTCGCAGCGATCGGGCTGGAGTTCTCCCAACTCCTGGAATCGGACAATGCGAAGGTCTTCCGCCAACTCGCGGAGACCAACAGGCAACTCATGCGGGCAGTCCTCTCCCCTCGTCCGGAACACGAACTGCTCGCCGCTCTGGTCCAAAAAGCGCCTGTCTGGGCCCTGCTGATCGGCGCGGACGGGCGGATCCGTGCACGCGCCCACGCCGCCGGCGGCAGCACCGGCGTCGAGCATTCACTGCTGGACCCGATGCTGGAACGGCTCCTTTCGGGCAGCGGACCGCGCGTTGAGGTGGACGGCTTTGAGCAGCCGGGCTCCGCGATGGTCTTTGGCCACCCGCTGCGGAGCACCAAGGACGCCAACCTCGGCGCCCTGATCCTCGGATCCGACGTTGCGCTGACTCCCGCCCAGAACAGTGTGGTGCAGTCTGTGGTGGGGCTGCTGGAGTTGCTCGTCCGGCAACGGACCAGCGGCTCGCTCGCGCCGAGCCAGCTGGCTACAGCGTTGCTCCTGCACCCGGAGAGCCTTGCCACTGGGGGTACGCGGCACATCAATGCACTCAAGGACCTGCTTGCGCAAAGCCTGTCCTCCACGCGTTCCGCTCCCCTGCGCGTCGTGCAAGGCATCAAAGTGGACTCTCCGGAATGGCCCGCGGGCGACAGCCCTGTGCGCGAGCTGCTTCAATGGCGGCGCCTCTTCGACACCAAGCTGGTGGAAATCACCGATTACGGATTCGCCGCGATCACGCGTTTGAAGGTTGATGACTCTTTGCTGGGCGACGTCGAGAAGCTGGGCTGGCGCTTAGTCATCGGAGATCCCACGGAACTGACGGGGCTCGCGGCAGCGCACCAGCGGGTGACATCGCTCCGCAGCCGAGTGCAATCGAGTGGCAAGAGCGCCAGGGTGGACGAAGTGACATGGTCAGTGACCGGACTCCTGGGGCGCGAAGCGGGGTCCATGTTGGCGGCGCGGCTTCTTGAACCGGTGCTCTCTTTGGAAGCCGACCGGCGCGATCCGCTCTTGGCCGTGCTCCGGGGCTGGTTAAGCGAGAACGGCAGCTGGGATGCCTCAGCCAAACTGTTGGGCCTACACCGCAACAGCGTGCGCCGCCAGATTGGCCTGCTCGCGGAACTGCTTGATACCGACCTGAACCAGGCCCAGGTGCGGGCAGAACTATGGATCGCGCTGCAGTACACGGACGGGTTGGTGGGCGGAGGGGACGTCTAGCGATCCTTAATCAACCACCCATCCACAAGTGTCAAGCGTTTTTCTCATTTTGAGTGGTGATTACCCGAAATTGAGTACATAAAGACCTCAAATTGAGTGTTGTCAAGATCGGGATTGAGTAGTGAGTAAAACTGCCCGAAAGATCAAACATTTCTGATTTTAGAGTCTTTAAATTAAATCCCTCTGACCTGTTATTAAAAGGTCTTGACTTATTTATATCGCCTGTGAGAATGTCAATTTGATTCGGGTACGGTCAAGAAACGACGACGTAGGGATTATCCCCTTGTCGCATCGTAAGGAGACGAGATGAAACTGAAATCGCGAACTCTGATTGCTGCGGTGCTGGGTCCGTTGTTTGCACTTTCAGCGACAACGGCGTTAAGCGGCGGCGCGCAAGCAGCACCCGCCGGGGGAAGCTCTTACCAGGATCCGCTGACCGTGGTGGAGCAACAAGGGTTGGTGGGGCCTGCAACAGTTGCGGCCAAGAACGCTGCTGACACGCGGGACAAGGCGGCAAAAGATGCCGCATCGAACGGGACTCCTTCCCATCTTCAGCCAGTCGCCTTGACTGCACACATTCCTGAAGCACAGAATGCCACGCAGGATGGAGTGATCGTTCATCGGGCTCCCAAATGGTCAGCAGATGAATTACATTCAGCCAGCCTGGGCCACGGACTCCAATGGGAACCAAGTATCGACCCGATACGCGGTATCTGGGAACGTGATCACGCAGACAGTTGACCACAAGGGGGCGCGGTACCCTGTAACAGCGGATCCTCAGACCGGGTGTGGCATCGGTTGGTGCTCGATTTACTTCAACAAGTCAGAGACGAAGGACATCGCAACGGCGGGCTTTACCGCGCTGGGTGGCGCTGCGGTTGCCTGCGCTATCGGCGGTCCAATGGCTGCAGCCGCTTGTGCTCTGGCGGCCGGATCCGTTGGTTCAACGGCCCAGTACGCCGAGAATCATGGCCAGTGCGTAGGGCTCTCGTTCTGGGGCGTGTACCCGGCCGTTGGATGGAATCCGTTCGCGTATACGGGCCCCCAGCGCCAGTAGTGACTCAGACCAGAACGGATAGCATCTTGAACATGCCTCTAAAACAAGAACGACGCATACTCTTCATTCTCTGGGCTATCACTGTTGGCGCGGGTATATTCGGGGGCCCATACCTTGCCTCCGTAACTGGTCAGCCTGGCTGGGTGTTTTTCGGACTGATGATCCTGGCGGCAGTCCTGGGCCTTTGGCACAGCAGTTTCCGTCGACGCACTCGGGGGCTCACTAGAAGAACCGAACAGCGGGAAGCTTCTTAACAGCAGTAAGTATCGGCCGCAACCTGAGGTCCTGGGGAAAAGCCCGGCTGGCTGACTTACGCCCCGCCGTGGTCCGCTAAGCGGTCGCCCTTCGTGCCTCAAGCGTTCCCGGCAGAGTCTTCCCACCCGCGGTACAGCTCCGGGCGGCGTTCGCGCAAGTAGGGCACCTGTTCCCTGGCCGTCTTGACGCTTTCCGTGGAAATCTCCGCGAACAGCAGCGCAGCTCCCTCCCCGGCAGCAGCAAGCAATGACCCGTCCGGACCAGCGACCACGCTTCCGCCGAGGAAGTCACAGCCATCCTCGTGCCCGGAATGGTTGGCGTAAGCCACGTTGAGCTGGCTTTCCAGAGCCCGCGCACGGATCAGTAGCTGCGGTACGGCGTCGAAACCCGCAGATAGCGCAGTCGGCACAAGAAGAAGTTCCGCACCGCGCGTGGCTACGGCCCGGACAGTTTCGGGGAATTCCACGTCGTAGCAAATCAGCAGCGATGTCTTGATGCCGTTGAAGTCCACGACGGCGGGGGCTACTTGGGCGGCGGAGAACGCCTTGCGCTCGTCCCCACCGAAGAGGTGCACTTTTTTGTAGTCCAGGAGCGCGCCTCCATGTGCGTCCAGGAGAGTGGCGGAGATGTGCCAGCCGCCATCGGCGGCCGGTGCCGGGAGGCTGTAGACCAGTCCGATTCCGTGCGTGCGGGCAATGCCGGCAAGGCGTTGCCGGATGCCGGGAAGGGCCGCCGGGTCAAATTCACTGTGGAGCCTGAGAGGCGCATATCCGACGGGGAAGAGCTCCGGAGTCAGCAGAAGAGCGGACCCGGCCGCGGCAGCACGTTGTGCCGCGGCGTCGATTGTCTCCAGATTGGCGTCGATGTCTAGGACAACAGCGTTGGCCTGCAGGACAGACAGCAGCATCTTTACCACCTCAATAGCACCTTGCATCCCCCGGCAAGCATTCTTTGGGAGCCGCACCCGGGATTCCTCGTGATTCCAGCGTAGCCAGCACGCCGGCCGGTCCCGGAGGACAAATGGACCTGCGGAGGGGCGAACGGGGATGGTTCGTACACATCGGGGGCATAGTGCATGATGACAACGCAAGTTTAGAACGTTGCGTTAACTTCTTGACTGCAACTGTGATTTGGGGCACGCTTCATGTCATGCCTGCAACATCCCGCTCGACGAAGAGCCACCGCAAAAACCCTGGCTCGCAATCAGCGCTGCGCCACCTGAACCAACAGCGGCTCATCGAATGCCTGCTGAGCGGCCCATCCACCCAAGCCGAGCTCGCCAGGCAAACCGGTCTTTCCACGGCCACGGTGTCCAACATCGTCAAAATCATGCAGGACGCCGGGCTTGTCTCCACGGAACCGATCACCAGCTCCGGACGGCGTGCGCTGAACGTCAGGCTCAACAGCAACGGCGCCGTGGCAGTTGGAATCGATTTTGGCCGGCGCCACCTGCGGGTGGTCCTGGCGTCGCTGGGATATCACATCATCATCGAGGAAACAGTCACTCTGCCCCTTGGCCACCACGCCGAACAGGGCATCAGCGCCGCCGTCGCGCTCCTCGACAAACTGCTGCTGGAAAGCGGTGTTGACCGAAGCGCGATAGTAGGCGCCGGCGCCGGCATCGCAGGCCCCATCGACCGCCGTTCCGGTACGGTGGCGCAGGGTGCCATCCTGCCCGAATGGGTGGGAATCCAGATCCTCGAACGGCTCGAGGAAGCCCTCAATCTGCCCGTGTACGTTGACAACGACGCCAATCTGGGCGCCCTGTCCGAGGTCACTTGGGGCCCTCATAGCGGGATCAGCAACCTCATGTTCCTCAAGATCGGCTCCGGCATCGGCGCGGGCCTCATCATCAATGGTGCACCCTACTACGGGGCTGTGGGAATCACGGGAGAGATCGGCCATGCGACCATCCACGAATACGGTGCCATCTGCCGCTGCGGCAACCGGGGCTGCCTGGAAACCATGGCCTCCACCACCACCATGATCGAACTGCTCGGCAAGGGTTCGGGCCTCCACCTCGAGCCCGGGGACATCGTCCGAAACGCCCTGGCCAGGGATCCCGCGACCCTCCGCGTGGTGGATGACGCGGGACTCGCAGTGGGGCGCGCGCTGGGCAATGTGGCCAATCTCATCAACCCGGAAGTCATCGTGGTGGGCGGTCCCCTGGCCGGCCTCGGGGACGTCCTCCTCGACCCGATCCGGCGCGGCCTCGTCCGCCATGCGGTGCCCGTGATCGGCGAGACAACGCACTTGGCCATGTCATCGCTCGGCGCCCGGGCGGAGGCCCTCGGGGCGGCCGCTTTGGTGTTCCAGCACGCCGGAATCAAGCAGTCCTGAATATTTCGTTACCACGCTGTTATCGCCGTCTTGCGTTAAAGTCTTGACGACAAGCGGTGTGATCCAGTTTACTTTCACATCAGGTAGGCTCGCCATCCGCGGGCCGACAACGACGTCAAACATTGGAGGCGCGAGGGTATGTCGACCCCCACAACGCACCCGGACCCGATCCTTCTCGAAATGCGGTCCATCACCAAGGAATTCCCCGGCGTGAAGGCGCTCTCGGACGTTAGCCTCCGGGTCAAGGTGGGCGAGATCCACGCTATCTGCGGCGAAAACGGCGCAGGAAAGTCCACGTTGATGAAGGTGCTTTCAGGGGTCTACCCCTACGGCAGCTACGACGGCGACATCGTGTACCAGGCAGAAGTCCAGCAGTTCAGGGACATCCGGGCGAGCGAGCAGGCCGGAATCGTCATCATCCACCAGGAACTCGCGCTGATCCCGGAACTGTCCATCACGGAGAACATCTTCCTCGGCAACGAGCCCGTCCGACGCGGAATCATCGACTGGGCCGAGGCCCGCAAACGCTCAGTCGAGCTGCTCGCCCGGGTTGGTCTGCGCGAGGATCCGGACACCCCCATCAAGGAAATCGGCGTCGGCAAACAGCAGCTGGTGGAAATCGCCAAGGCCCTGAACAAGTCGGTCAAGCTGCTCATCCTGGATGAGCCCACTGCCGCCCTCAACGAATCAGACTCCCAGCACCTTCTGGACCTCATCCTTGGCCTCAAGGGACGGGGCATCACGTCCATCATGATTTCCCACAAACTCAACGAGATCGAGCAGATCGCGGACGAGATCACCATCATCCGCGACGGCAAATCCATCGAAACGCTCAACGTGAAGGAAGACGGCGTCGACGAGGACCGGATCATCAAGGGCATGGTCGGCAGGACGCTCGAGTCCCGCTTCCCGGACCACACGCCGAAGATCGGTGAGGTGTTCTTCGAAGTCAAGGACTGGAATGTCGGGCACCCCCAGATCCAGGACCGCTTGGTCTGCAAAAACTCCAGCTTCCATGTACGCCGCGGCGAAATCGTGGGATTCGCAGGCTTGATGGGCGCCGGACGCACCGAGCTTGCCCGCTCCGTCTTCGGCCACTCCTACGGCCGGTTCATCTCGGGTCAGGTGTACAAGGACGGAAAGCCGATCACCATGCGCAGCGTACGCCAAGCGATCGACGCCGGTCTTGGGTACGTCACCGAGGACCGCAAAAGCCTGGGGCTGAACCTTTTGGACGACATCAAGACCACCACGGTGTCTGCCAACTTGAAGAAGATCAGCCGGGGAATCGTTGTGGACACCAACAAGGAATTCATGGTGGCCGAGCAGTACCGGAAGTCGCTGCGGACCAAGACCCCGTCGGTGGAGGAAGGCGTCTCGAAGCTCTCGGGCGGCAACCAGCAAAAGGTTGTCCTTGCCAAATGGATGTTCACCGATCCGGACCTTCTCATCCTGGATGAACCGACCCGCGGAATCGACGTCGGGGCCAAGTACGAGATCTACGGAATCATCCAGCAGCTGGCCAACCAAGGGAAGGGCGTGATTGTCATTTCATCCGAACTCCCCGAGTTGCTGGGCCTCTCGGACCGCATCTACACCATCTTCGAGGGCTCCATCACTGGCGTACTGAACAAGGACGAAGCCAGCCAGGAGAGCCTCATGAAGCTTATGACATCCAGCCGCAAAGCCGCCTGACCCCGGTCATCTCCAGAACCACACGGACACAAGGACCCAAAACAATGAACGCGCTCAAGAAGCTATTCGGTGGCAACACCCGCCAATTCGGCATGATCTTCGCCCTGGTTGCACTCGTCATCTTCTTCCAGATCTTCACCTCGGGCCGCACGCTCACCCCGGGCAACGTCATCAACCTCTTCAACGGCAACTCCTACATCCTGATCCTGGCTATCGGCATGGTCCTGGTGATCATCGCCGGCCACATCGACCTCTCCGTAGGTTCGGTTGCGGCCTTCGTCGGTATCTCGGTGGCACTGGCCATCAGGGACTGGCACCTCCCCTGGTACGCAGCTGTGCTGTTCGGGCTCCTGCTCGGTGCCCTGATCGGAGCCTGGCAAGGATTCTGGACGGCGTACGTTGGCATTCCGGCATTCATCGTGACCTTGGCGGGCATGCTGCTATTCCGCGGTTTCAACCAGTTCGTCGGAAAGTCCAACACCGTTCCGGTCCCCGAAGACTTCCAGTACTTGGGCTCCGGCTACCTGCCCGAAGTGGGGCCAAGCACCGGGTTCAACAACCTGACGGTCCTCTTGGGGCTCATCGCCGTTGCCTTCGTGATCACCAGTGAAATTCGTTCCCGCCGCACCGCCCAGGCATTGGGCGCAGAAGTTCCTGAAGCCTGGGTGATGATCACCAAGCTTGTCCTCGTCAACGGAGCCATCCTCTACGCGACGTACCTGTTCGCCACAGGCCGCACCGGCACTTCGTTCCCGATCCCTGGCCTCATTCTGGCCGTGCTGGTCCTGATCTATGGTTTCATTTCCGCCAAGACCGTCATTGGCCGCCACATCTATGCTGTCGGCGGCAACCGCCACGCGGCCGAGCTCTCCGGAGTTCAGTCCAAGAAGGTCAATTTCATGGTCATGATGAACATGTCCATCCTGGCCGGACTCGCAGGCATGATCTTCGTTGGCCGCTCCACCGCTTCGGGCCCGTTCGACGGCGTCGGCTGGGAACTGGATGCCATTGCTGCTGTCTTCATCGGTGGCGCCGCCGTCACCGGCGGTGTGGGTACCGTGATCGGCTCGATCGTCGGTGGTCTGGTCATGGCTGTCCTTAATAACGGCCTTCAACTCCTCGGCGTCGGTGCAGACCTGACCCAGATCATCAAGGGCCTGGTGCTACTCGCCGCAGTCGCCTTCGACGTCTACAACAAGACCCAGGGCAAGAAATCGATCATCGGAATGATGATGAAGAACTTCGGCCGGAGCAGCGAAATCGCTCCGGACGAGACGACCTCAACCAAGGAAGTCATCTCGAAGGAAGCCTGATCGGCTTCAGGACAACTTGTTCCATCCACAACAAAGAAAGCGAACCAAGTTATGCGAATGTTTGGTAAAGCAGGAAAGGCAGCAGCAGTAGCTGCGATCGCGGCACTGGCGCTGACGGCCTGCGGCCGTACGGACAGCGGCAGCTCCGGTGGTTCATCAAGCGGCGGTGAGGCATTCCCCAAGGGTTCCTCGATCGGCGTCGCGCTCCCCCAGAAGACCAGCGAGAACTGGGTCCTGGCGGAGAAGCTGTTCAACGACGGGCTCACGAGCGCAGGCTTTAAGCCGGATGTGCAGTTCGCCAACGGCGGCGTTTCGGAGCAGCAGAACCAGATCAGCGCCATGGTCACCAAGGGCGACAAGGTCATCATCGTCGGTGCCATCGACGGCGCACAGCTTGGAACACAGCTCAAGCAGGCCAAGGACGCGGGCGCTACGGTCATTGCCTACGACCGCCTCCTGCTGAACACGGCAAACGTGGATTACTACGTGGCCTATGACAACTTCAAGGTCGGCGTGCTTCAGGGCCAGGCCCTGCTGGACGGGCTGAAGACCAAGAAGGCGAGCGGCCCCTACAACATCGAGCTGTTTGCTGGCTCCCCCGATGACGCCAATGCGAAGGTCTTCTTCGACGGCGCCATGAGCATCCTGCAGCCGAAGATCGACGACGGCACCCTCAAGGTGGTATCCGGACAGAAGACGTTCGAACAGGCCGTGACCCAGGGCTGGAAGGCAGAGAACGCCCAGAAGCGCATGGACACCCTGCTCGCCGGCACATACACCAGCGCCTCCCTTGACGGCGTGCTGTCCCCGAACGACACCTTGGCCCGGGCCATCCTGACCTCGGTCAAGGCAGCTGGCAAGCCGCTTCCGATCGTCACCGGTCAGGACTCGGAAGTCGAGTCGGTCAAGTCCATCCTTGCAGGTGAGCAGTACTCCACCATCAACAAGGACACCCGCAAGCTCGTTGAGCACGCGATCACCATGATCAAGGACCTGCAGGCAGGCAAGCAGCTGGAAATCAACGACACCAAGTCCTACAACAACGGTGTCAAGACCGTCCCGGCATACCTGCTGCCTCCGGTTATCGTGACCAAGGACAACGTGAAGACGGCCTACGTGGACGATCCGGTACTCGGCCCGCTCACCAAGTAGTACTACCGCTTCAAGCACCACAACGACGGCGGCCATCCCCACTGAGGGGGTGGCCGCCGTCGTCGCGTCCGGATCCATCCGCCGCTCGGGCAAAGCTTCACAGGCCCCGCATAGCAACATCAGCACATCAGCACAGCCGCGATGAGCACTGTTAGGTGAGCAGGCGCGCCGCTGGGGCGGGCCAGGTCCAAAAGGAGAAACGTGAGCGTCCTCGCCCGGAGCGTAGGCAATGCCTTCCGCAACAAGATAAGAACCGCGGCAGTAGTGGCAGTGCTGGCCGTCGCGATCGGCCTGGCCCTGGCGATGCTCGTGGCCAACCAAGCCGTTGGCGGCAAAGTCCAGGAGCTCAACGCGTCTGTGGGCACGGTCCTGACCGTGAACCCCGCCGGTGCACAGGGCTTCGACGGCGGCGGCGAGCCGCTCACCACGGCCCAGACAGCGACGGCGGCAGCCGTTCCGAACGTCGTTTCCGTCGTGGGCACGAAAGCACTGCGGTTGCAGACCGAACCAGCAGCTTCAAGCTCAACTACCGGCACGACGACGCAGCAGGCCGGACCGGGAGGCGGTCCCGGCGGCGGCACCAGCGTAGTCACAAACCTCCAGGCGGCCATCGACGCCGGCACGCTCGGCAATCGCAACAACACCAGCGGCAGCACCGGTACGGGAAGCACGGGCACCACCGGAACCGGTAATGCTGGAACGGCGCCCGCGTTCTCACTGCCCATCACCGCCACCGGTATTGGCGCCGAGGTGGACACCGCCGGCAAGGCCCTGAACATCACCAGCGGCACAGGCCTGGGCGACTACACCGTGGCCAGCACCAAGGCCCTCATCGGCACGACGCTCGCGGAGAAGAACAGCCTCAAGGCCGGCTCTACGTTTACCATTGCCGGCACGACGTTCACGGTGGCAGGCATCTTCGATGCAGGCACCACCTTCGGCAACAACGCCGTCTACACGACCTTGGCAGAGGCCCAAGCCCTCGCCGCAACTCCAGTCGAACTCTCCAGCATGGTGGTGACAGTCAACAGCATGGAGAACGTAGACGCTGCCAAGACGGCGTTGCAGGCAGCCCTGGGATCAGGCAAGGCCGACGTGACTCAAGGCCAGCGAAACCTCCAGACCGCCGTGAGTTCATTGGACAGCGTCAAGAACATTTCCCTGGTAGCCTTCATCGCCGCCCTCGGCACGGCGGGCCTGATCATCTTGCTCATCATGGTCATGCTGGTCCGCGAGCGCCGTCGTGAGATCGGAGTCCTGAAGGCCATCGGCGCGCGCAACCGGACCATCGGCGTGCAGTTTGTGCTCGAAGCACTGGTCCTCGTGGCGCTCGGCAGCGTCGTGGGTGCTGCCATCGCCTCGTTCGCCAGCGGCGGCATCGCATCGGCGCTGATCAGTTCCAACAGCACGACGGCGGCCACGAACCAGCGCGGCCCCGGGGGCGGAGGCTTCGGCGGTGGCTTAGGTGGCGGCGGTCCCTTCGGAGGGGCATCCCAGTTGCTCACCTCGGTTACCGCTAGCGCATCCCCCGGCGTCATCGCTGCCGGAGTCGCCGCGGTCTTCGGCGTCGCCGTCGTGGGCGCCTTGGTACCAGCGCTTCTCACAGCCCGCATCCGCCCCATCGAAGTCCTCCGAGGAGAATAGCCATGATTGAAGTCAAAGACCTGGTCCGCCAATTCAAATCCGGCGACCGAACCATCAAGCCCGTCAACGGCGTGAGCTTCGAACTCGAAAAAGGCACCCTCGCCTCAATCGTGGGCAAGAGCGGCAGCGGCAAGAGCACCCTGCTCTCCCTGCTCGGCGCGTTGGACAAACCCACCAGCGGGGACGTGGTGGTGGATGGCGTCAGCCTCGCCGGACTGCCCGCCAGCAAACTCACCGAGTACCGCCGCCGAGATATCGGCTTCGTTTTCCAGCAGTTCAACCTGATCCCCAACCTCTCCGCCGTGGACAATGTGATGCTGCCCATGGAGTTCGCCGGAATGCGGAAAGCTGCCCGCTTGGAGCGGGCGCGGTCGCTGCTGGAACAAGTGCAGCTGGACCCGGAGAAGCAGTCCCGCCGCGTCAACAAGCTTTCGGGCGGTGAGCAGCAACGTGTTGCGATCGCCCGTGCGCTGGCCAACGAGCCCAAACTCATCCTGGCCGACGAGCCCACCGGCAATCTCGATGAGCAGACAGGCGAGCACATCATCGAACTGCTCAGTTCGTTGAGCCGGGACCACAACACCACCATCCTTGTGGTGACGCACGACCGGAGCCTGGCGCAGAAAACCGAGCGCAGGTTCAGGCTCCAGCAGGGCAAACTGAGCGAGGAAACTGTGCGGCCGAGGGTCGACGCAGGGGCCTGAACACGTTTCCCAAACAACGGAAAGAGGCCGGGAATCGGATGGTTCCCGGTCCCTTCCCGTCCGCCCGGGCAGACCAGGACGGACCAAGGCCGACCAGGGCTGCCAGGGCTGCCGAGCGCGTCCCTGGATGTCCCTTAGAAGCGAATGGCGTCAATGACCTTGACGCGCACCGCTACAAGCGCGGGGATGGCACCGGCCAATGCACCCACCAGCACAGCTGCCCCGAAACCGAGCATGGCCGCTTCGATGGGGAACGGCGGGTACTGGCTGAGTGCCGGGGCAACGATTGACTGGATCCAGGGGTGTTTGACCACCGCCACAGCCAGCATGACGCCCGCCAGTCCGGCTACCGCCGTAGCTACGACGGACTCCATCATCACGCCCAGGAAGATCCGCCCGGAGGTCGCTCCGAAGCTCCTCCGGATCCCGATTTCCCGCACCCGGTAGCGGACGGTGACCATCGAGATGTTCAACATCCCCACCGCGCCCAGCAAGAGGACCAGGCCTGCAATACCGCCCACCACAAGCTGCACGGGAGCCAGCGGATCTCCGTGGGCGGCAAAGTCCATCCGCTGCGCCATGATGTTCATTTCCGGGAACTGCTGCGCCAAATCGGATTGGATGGCTGCCGAGAGCATTTCTGCTTGCGCGTCCTGCACCCACACCTTGAATTGCCCACCGAGCTGGTTGACTCCCATTTGCTTGGCGGCGCCGGACAATATGTACGCCGCCGGGGGCGCTTCCCGCCAAGTGTCCGGCACGACGCCGATAATCACCGTATTCGCTTCCTGCTCGCCTGCTGTCTTGATGCCCGGTTGCAAGGTCAGATCGGGCCTCCCGGCCGCGTTGTAGAACGCTTCAGAGACGACGACGGCGGGGGCGAGCCGCTGTTCGTCGTCGCTCGCAAACCAGGATCCCTGCTGCAGTTCCAGACGGTGGATGACGCCATACCCGGGGTCCACTACCGTCAATTGAACAGACTGGACACCGCGGGGGAACTGGAACGGCTGCTCGGCATGAACCTCGTGCGAGGAGAAGGCAATACCGTAGCGCTCAACAATGGACTGATAGGCCGCATCCAGACGCGCTGGCTCCGGCTGGCTTGGACCGTTGACTCCGAGTGCGAGGGTGGCCGAGCGTCCGCCGGTTCGCTCGGACGAAGCTTTGAAGCCCTCGCGCGCGAGATTGCCGACGCCCACCACGGAGGTGAGTGCCGCGACAGACAACGCTACCCCCAGGAGAGCCAGCAGGATCCGGACTTTGTTGATCCGCAACTCTTGCCAGGCCTCCACCATGGCGGACATGAAGCCGGTCATGGACGGACCGCCGACGTGACCGGCTCAGACTGGGGTGGTTCCAACCGGACTGGATCCGACGTGACCGGCTCAGGCGTTGTCAGGCGGTCAAGGGGCTGCAGAACGCCGGAGTCCAGACGGAAACGGGACCTCGCAAGTGCAGCCACATTGCTGTCGTGTGTGATGGTCACGAGTGCCGCTGCAGACTCTGTGGCGACCTGGTCCAGAAGTGCCATGACCGATTGTCCGGTCTCCACATCGAGCGCGCCCGTGGGTTCGTCGGCGAGGATCAGCCGGGGCTTCCTGACGAGGGCACGGGCGATCGCCACCCGCTGTTGCTCACCGCCCGAGAGCATGTTCGGCATGGTCCGCGCACGGCCAGCAAGTCCCACGCGGTCCAACATGTCCATCGCCAGTTCACGGCGCCGCAGGAAATCGCGGCCGCGAGCGTAAAGAAGGGGCGTGATCACATTGTCCAAGGCGCTGCGGCCCGGCAAGAGGTTGAATTGCTGGAACACGAAGCCCACAGTGGAGCCTCGCAGCCGGGCGCGTGCGTTGCCACGGAGTTGTAGCACAGGTGTGCCAAGAAACCGGAGTTCACCGGACGTCGGCACGTCCAGTAAACCCAGGAGGTTGAGCAGCGTGGACTTTCCGCATCCGGATCGGCCGATGATCGCGGTGTGGTCACCACGGGAAATCTCAAGGTCGATTCCGCGGAGGATATGAAGCTTCTGCTCGTCGGGGAGCACCACAGTACGGGTGACTCCGCTCAGGCTGACGAGGGTTTCCATGCCTAGCCGCCCGCCGGACCGTAGGGTACCGCGCCTGGCCCGTAACCTTGCTGGGAGGGGGCGGCCGGAGCGCCGGGGACGAATTCAAGCACCCGCTCGCCTTCGGCGAGGCCAGAGAGCACTTCCACTTTGGAGCCGTCGTTGAGGCCCAGCTTCACAGCCCGTTGTTCTGGCGCTTTTCCCTCGACCACGACGCCGGCCATCCAGACAATGCCTTCTTTGACGCTGCCCTTCACGGAGGTCAGCGGAACGGTTACCACGTCCTTGGCCTCGCCCGCGCTCACCGTCATGGTTGCGCCCAGGCCGGCGAAGACTTCCGTTCCGGATGGAACAGGGCAACTGAGCGTCCCGGTGCTCGCGCCGCCATTCTGTGTTTCCCCGCCCGGTCCAGCCGCGGCCAGCGGTAGTGCGGCAGCTGGCGCGGCCATCCCAACGCCGCCGGTACCGTTCCCTCCGGCAGTGGCTCCGGCGTCGTTGGCGTTGTTCTTCAGCGTCACCGCAGGGCAGGCGAACGGAGCTGGCCCGCCCACCAGGGAGATCTGCGCTGAGCCCGGCTTGGCAAGAAGCCGATATTGCTGGGCGGCGTTGACCGGACCGAAAACCGTGAAGGTCCCGGGATCGACCTTGCCCACCGCCTGGCCCACGCTCAATTGCTGGTCGAGGAGGGCTGTCAGTTCATTGAGCTTTCCGGAAGCGGGAGCAAGCACGTCCGCGTAAACGTACACGGGTTCTGACGCGGCCTTCTCTCCTGGCGTAGTGGCAGTAGTAGCAGGCTTGGTCCGCTCGGCCTTGACTTGGAAGAGCTGGTCCCCCTTGGCCACGGCCGCGCCGGACTCAACATAGATATGGACAACCATTCCCTCTGCCGTGCTCCGGACGCCGATGACGGGGTCGCTCTGAACGGTAGCTTTGACCTGGACGGTATTGGTGACCGTTGCGCGCGCGGCGGGCACAACCGGCGTCTCCACCCTGGCCATCGGGGCCGGCTCGGCACCCTGCGGCTTGAGCCCATCCACAAAGGCGATCTTCACCAAGGCCACAGCGATCACTGCAAAAACCAGCAGCCATGCCACAGGCAAAATGACGCGTCGAAAAACACCCATCCCTGCTCCATTCGGTAACTCCCCACAGAACCTCTCTGCGAGGGATGATGCCCCTTAGCCTAGGCGATGGCTCCGACGAAATTGAGATGGCTCGTGACTTGGGCGCGTGCTGTATGACCCATGCGGCGGAATGAGAGGATAGGGCGCATGAGTCTGCATATCGCCAAGCCGTGGTTGTTCAGCCAGCCGAACCAGGATCCCCGCGCCGCCACCGGCAAGGCCCTGAACTGGGGCATTATCGCCACGGGAGGGATTGCCAAAACCGTGAGCGGCGACCTCGCCCAGCTCGAGGACGCAAACCTTTACGCTGTGAGTTCCCGGCGCCAGGAATCCGCGGATGCCTTTGCTGCCGCGCATGGAGTCACGAAGTCCTACGGGGACGACGGCGGTGTGCCGGGCTACCAGCGGCTACTCGCCGATGACGCCGTCGACGTGGTCTACGTGGCCACCCCGCACGCCCAACATTTCAACATCGTCAAGGATGCCCTCAACGCCGGCAAGCACGTCCTGTGCGAGAAGGCCCTCACCATCAACGGCCGCGAGGCGGCAGAACTGGTCAGCTTGGCCCGGGAACGGAAATTGTTCCTCATGGAGGCAGTATGGAGTCGCTTCCTGCCCAGCATCCAGAGGGCATTCGCCATTGCCGCGTCCGGCGAACTGGGCGAAATCAAGTGGGTCAGCGCAGACTTGGGATTCCCCGCCCCCTATGACCCCGCCGCCCGGATCTGGGCCCCGGCAGACGGCGGCGGGGCTCTTCTGGACCTCACGGTGTATGCGCTGCTGTGGCCTTTGGGCACCCTTGGTTTCCCGCAATCAGTCAGCGCTGTAGGCGCTTTGACGGACGACGGCGTCGACTCCCAGAATGCGCTCACTCTGGCCTACGACGGCGGCGCCATCGCCCAACTGACCTCTTCGCTGTTGGCCCATGGGCCAAGATCGGCTTCCGTTGCTGGTACCCTGGGGTTCCTCCAGACGCAAGGGTCCATCAACAATCCGCGCGAACTACTGATTCGAACCGGCTGGGATGAGCCGCGGACCGAACGCTTCGATGCGGTCGGGATCGGCTACACCTACGAACTGCGCGAGGTCACACGCTGCGTCCAGCAGGGGTTGACTGAGAGTCCGGTGATGCCCTTGGACGATTCACTGAACACGATGCGCCTCTTCGACGGGGTGCGCTCCCAGCTCGGAGTGCGTTATGCGAACGACGCACGGTGACCGAATGACGACGTCGTCCATGTGAGCCGATTCCATACCGTCGGTTGGTTTTTGTCACGTTTCCCTGCCTGCGTGACAGTTGTGGTAATTACCCGTCCGACGTCTGGACTAATTAACTAGTCCAGTCCTACGATGGGAGCGATCGTCAATCCAAGCGGACGCCTGGGGGGTGTCGAGATGGAAGCTGAGCGGGGAAAACCGCGCGTTCTTCATGTTCTCCGCTCCGTCATGCTGGCTGGCGCCGGAGCCGTCGTTTGGCTGGCCCTCTCTTCGACAGCTGCCAACGCTGATTCCAGTAGCGTCAACAACCACACGCTTCTGGGCGGCGCAGAATCCGCCGTAACAAACGTTGCGCACAACGCGACCTCGGGGATTACTGAACCTCTCGGCAGCGCCGTTTCGGTGAGCGTCGCGTCCTTGCCGGCTCCGACGATTGCTTCCACTCCTGCTCCGGCAGTCCATCTACCTGTGGTCCAGGCACCAGTGGCTGTTGTGCGCCAACTATCGCAACTGACTGAGGCAATCGACCGGAGCGTGGCTAGTACGCCCATCGTCGACGTCATCATCCCTGAAGGCACCGTTGGCGCCGTGACCGCACCTGTTTTGTCTCCGGCGGCCAATGCGATTGATGGAGCTGGATCAGGTGTTGGCTCCTTGGTCGGAGGCGTTGTTGCCCCCGCCTTGGGTGCAGTCGGCTCTACCGTGGATGCGCTTCCGATCGGCAGCCTGCCTGCAATCCTCCCCGGCGAGCCCGTGTCGGTTACGGATGCTTTAACGACTTCCACAACCTCGTCGCTTGCGCAGGCCGTCGCGGTTCCGTTAGCCGGCCTCGCTGGAACCTATGGCCCGCCGGGCCTGGGGAAGGCGCCTTGGAATGCGACGGTCCAATACGTCGGTTACAGGAATCTTGAAGCGCCCGCGTCTCCGTATATGGGGATATTCCCCGACGGCGTTCCAGGCAGCAGCGACGCCGGAAACGGCTCGGCGGCCCTTCCAAACAATCCTTCGGGAGCGGCTATCGCCTGGCTCCCGAGCATGAACCTGATTTACCCACTTGCCGGTGCCCTCGTGCCCCTGGCTGATCCCGGTAGAGTTCCGGCCCCGGTGTCGTTTGACCCGGGTTCTTCTCCTGACTAGTTCCGAGCCTCGCCGCTTTCCCAGAAGCCAATTCTGGACGGCGGCAGAAGGCCGATCGGGGCGTACACGCAGGCTTCTGCGTACGCCTTTAGGAACTATTCGTTCAGGAGAAAAACAAAATGCACAGCATTGTTCGCAAGGGGCTGCTCGGCACCCTCTTTGCCGGTGGGCTGATAGCCCTCGGCGCGACTGCCGCGAATGCGGCAGACGCCACTACAAGTGCACAAGGCACAGCCTCAGGCACTCAGGTCGTTGCACCGGCGTCAATTTCGGTCAACATCGGCTCGACATCGCTCACGCTACTTGGAACTTCGAGCGCTACGACCGCCACCCCTGCACTCGCCCAGGTTGAGGCCTCGGCGACTAATTCCGGCGGACCAGCCGTCCCGTCCGGAACCCAGGCGGTGGCTCCGATATCGGTCCCTGTTAATATCGGAGCCGCCTCTCTGGCAATTCTTGGCAATTCCGCCCCTGGAACAGCCTCTGGCACGCAGGTCACCGAACCAGTCACCGTCGGCGACACCTCGGTCAACCTCCTCGGAACCACCCCGGCAGGCACCACCACCGGCACCGGCATCACGGCACCGGTCACGGTCGGCGACACCTCGGTCAACCTCCTCGGAACCACCCCGGCAGGCACCACCACCGGCATCACCGCMCCGGTCACCGTCGGCGACACCTCCGTCAACCTCCTCGGAACCACCCCGGCAGGCACCACCACCGGCACCGGCATCACGGCACCGGTCACCGTCGGCGACACCTCGGTCAACCTCCTCGGAACCACCCCGGCAGGCACCACCAMCGGCACCGGCATCACGGCACCGGTCACCGTCGGCGACACCTCCGTCAACCTCCTCGGAACCACCCCGGCAGGCACCGGAGACCTCGGATCCCTCCTGAGTACCGGCATCACCACACCCATGGATCTCCTCGGCACCGTCCCGGCGGGCACCGGAGACCTCGGATCCCTCCTGAATACCGGCATCACCACACCCATGGATCTACTCGGCACCGTCCCGGCGGGCACCGGAGACCTCGGATCCCTCCTGAGTACCGGCATCACCACACCCATGGCCGTGCCGATCACCGTAGGCACCGCCTCGGTGGGCCTGGGACTGCCTTCAGTAATCGTGAACCCACCGGCCATGAATCCGCCGGCAGCCAACCCGCAGGTTGCTCCTTCCGGAATAGTCGAGCCGACTACCGTCGTTCCTTCGGTTGAGACACCGTCGCTTGTTGTATCAGGCGCTGCGACGCAAGCCGGCGTCGCAGCGGCAACCACAGCAGTGGTTGTTGGAGCGGGAACTGCTGTTCTCGCTAGCACTGGATTCAATGGCCTCTGGTTGCTGTTCGCAGCTGCCCTGCTGCTAGGCGGACTCATCGTGTTGGTGGGCAGCCGGAAGATCCGGGCCACCATTCCCGCATAATCACCGGCCAGGGCTGCTCCACCGCACTGGATCGCAGCCCGCTCCCCGGCTCCTCCGCAGGCCAAACAGACCTGCGGAGGAGCCGATGCGTGGGCATCGCCCGGGACCTACAGCCGCTAGGGGGTTGCAAGGGGACTGTCTGAATAACGGTGTGTGAGGTCCGGCCTGATCCGAAAGGAGACGGCCGTGTCAGAGTCCACGACCGCAATGACAGGGGTGATGATCGATCCTGTGACGGGAGAGATCATCGATCAGAAGGAGCTTGCGGAGCGGTTGCT
>NZ_JBFTQF010000007.1:0-185841 GCF_056398865.1 Arthrobacter sp. 01T419 | reverse complement strand
GCCTTCCTTTTTCACGAGGTTCTTCAGGCCCACGAATTCCGGGCCCATCTGGACCTTGGCCTTGATCCACTCGGGCTTGCGTTCGACCGGGACGGCTTTGTTGCGCTGTTCAACGCGCAGCAGCTTACGGCCTTCAGGTGCCAGGGTCACTGGATTGCTCCTTCGGGGCTGGATACGAGTGCTTCTTCGTGCTTGCGGAACTCTTCGATGAAGCGCTCGGCAATGTCGGCCGGGTTGATGGTCCTGCCGGTCTCAATGGACATGGTGGTGACGCTGGCGTCGGTGATGCCGCACGCGATGATCTGTGCGTAGGGAGCGAGGTCGTTGCTGCAGTTGATGGCCACGCCATGCATAGTGACGCCGTCCAAGACGCGGATGCCGATCGCGGCGATCTTGCGGTCCGGACCCTTGTCATCGGCGAGGACCCAGACTCCCGCCCGGCCCTTGACCCGCGTGGCCTTGATCCCGTAGTCCTCAATGATCGCGATCATCACGTCTTCGAGCCGCTCGACGTAGTCACGGATTCCGGCACGGTTCTTCAGTTTGAGGATGGGATAGGCGATCAGCTGACCCGGTCCGTGCCAAGTCAGCTTGCCACCCCGATCAACAGGGACGACGGGAGTGCCGTCAAAGGGGCGCTCGTGGTCCTCAGTGAGCTTGCCTGCGGTGTAGACCGCCGCGTGCTCAAGGAGTAAGACGGTGCTGGGTTTCTCGCCGGCAACAACTTTGTTGTGGAGCTCGCGCTGGATATCCCAGCCCTGCATGTAGTCAACGAAATCCGGGGCAAGACCCAGCTGTGAAAACTCAAGAGTCATGGGGACAAGCTTAGACCCCGCTGGACGCAGGCCATGCTTTTGTGGCCAAGCTCTCAGTCGTACTCGGCTGGGTCGCACGGCTCGTGCCACGCAGGCCTGTGGATAACTTCTGCGGCGATCCGGGAATTCCGGTATCTGTTGAGTCATGGAGATTTTTGTGCCCGGCAGGGGTGGTCAGGACGACGATAAAGCCACGACCTTCCAAGGGACTGCCTCTTCCGAGCCGGTGATTCCCGGCTTTGTTCCCGTCCGTGAGCTGGGCCGCGGCGGAAGCGCCGCGGTGTGGCTTGCCATGGAACAGCGGTCCGGGAACAGTTTTGCCGTGAAATGCCTCGGGCTGAAACCGGAGACGGAGGACCCAGGCAAGGCCAAGTCCTCCATGCTCCGTGAGGTGCACCTTTTGTCGCGGCTGGATCATGAGCACCTCGTCAAGGTTCGTGGCGTCGTCCGGTTGGCAGGGCCCTCCGACGGCGGACTGGGCCTGATCATGGATTACGCACCCGGGGGTTCGCTGGGGGAGCTTGTGTCCAGCCGGGGGCGTCTCAGCGTCGGTGAGACGGTGACCATCCTTACTCCTCTGGCGCAGGCCTTGGCCTATCTGCATCATCAGGGCATGACACACTCCGACGTTTCGCCCGGGAATGTGCTCTTCACTGCCCAGGGGAAGCCGCTTCTGTCGGATGTGGGAGTTTCGCGCGTGGTGGGGGACACCGCCGGCGTCCCGGACTCCGGCACTCCCGGATTCGCAGATCCGGCTCCGATGGTCGGGGAGCGTGCCGAACTCCAGCCTGAGCGCGATACCTATGCCCTCGCAGCCCTCGGCTGGTATTGCCTCACTGGTTCCGCTCCGGACACTGCGGCCCGGAGGCCTCCACTGACGTTGCTGGTGCCGGCGGTCCCTGCCGCGCTAGCCGTTGCCATCGAGGCCGGACTGCATCCAGATGGGCATCAACGGCCTTCCGCGGCCGAGTTGGGTATCGCCGTCTACCGGAGCGCGGCGCCGGAAGCCGTGGACCTTTCCGTTTCGGTGCACGCGACGGTTGTTCCGGAACTGATGACCCGGCGTCGGGCAGTTGATCCTCGCTCAAAGCGCGCCCGCGTCGGGAAGTTCTTCGGACGCTTCCGCTCGCCACGGGGAGGAGGAAGGGGGCGGTGGGCTGTTGCGCTTAGTTCTGTGCGACGGCGGGCGGCGTCCATTCTGCTCGCTCTCGGGATACTTGTGGTTGCCGGCTCAGCGATCAGCATGTGGTGGGCTGGCGATCGAGGACAGGGAGTTGGGCAGCAAACGCAGGAGTCGACGCCGGCGCTCGGCCCGCCGGGGAACCGCCTGAAGGGGGCGGGCCTCGACGAGGTCCCCGCAGCGGTGCGGGACCAGATTCGATCTCAAGACCCCGAGGAAGCCATCAGGGGACTATCGGCGCTTCGGGACACGGCGTTCAGTACCGGCAAGCTTGAGCTATTGGATCACGTCAACGCACAGGGCTCGGCTGCTGCTGCCGCGGACGGCAAAGTCAGGGACGAATTGGAGGGCGCAGCCTTGGTTCTTTCGGGCTTCTCCACCGCCTTGACCAGCGTGAGCGTGGAAGGCGCTGCCAGCCGGGACCGCGCAACAGTTGCTGTCAGGGCGGAGACCTCGGCCTATGAAGAACGGGACGCCTCAGGGAAAGTGGTCCGTACGCGTCCCGCCGGCCAACCACAGGAACTCAGGGTGGTCCTTTTACGCAGCGAAGGGGGGTGGAGGATCACCGAGATCCTGGCCAAGCGGGCTTAGCCGGATTCGGAGGACCACTTGCCACCGCTTGCCACCCATCGGGCGGCGTCCGCCAGTGCAGGGTGCTGCCAGGTAAAGCCCGAGGCCATAAGCCTTGCCGGTTCCATGCGCTGGCTGGCGAGGACCAGTTCCTCTGCCAGTTGGCCACCCAAGACGAGGCGCAGCGCCGGGGCGGGTACGCGTAGGAACGCCGGCCGATGCAGGGCCGCCGCCAACTGCGCAACGATGGCGTTGACGTCGGCACTTTCCGGGGCGCACACGTTGATGGGACCCTCGAGCGATGAGTCCAGCAGGAATTCGATAACCGTGATTTCATCGACCAAGGAGATCCATGGCCAGTATTGCCGACCGTTGCCTAGCGGTCCGCCCAGGCCCAGTTTCAGCAGCGGCAGGAGCCGGCCCACCGCGCCACCGGCCGGGCTGAGTACCACGCCGGTGCGGGGAGTCACCACGCGGACGCCCCGGGGAGCAGTGCGGGCGGCGGCTTCCCAGTCGACGCAGAGCCGCGCCAGCACGCTTTGGCCGGGGCCCGAATCTTCGCGCAGGAGCCCGGCTCGGGACGCGCCATAGTAGTGCGACCCCGATTGGCTCAGGAATGTTCCGGGCGGAGTTCCCAGCCGTCCCATGGCCGCCGTGAGCGTTTTAGTTGTCCGCAGGCGTGAGTCGAAGATTTCCCTCACCCGTGCCTTGGTCCAGCGGCGGTCCCCGATCCCTGCCCCGGAGAGGTTGACCACGGCGTCGGCACCGTCCAGTAGCGCTTCGTCCAAGTGCCCCGCGGCAGGGTCCCACTGTGCTTCGCTGGTTCCTGTTGGTGTGCGGCGAACAAGCTTGACGACGTCGTGCCCTGTGCGAAGAAGACGATCGGCCAGCGCCGTTCCGATAAATCCTGATGCTCCCGAAATCACGATTCGCATGCCTCATCACATCATGGCGAGTGTCACTTCGGCACTCCGGCAGGCCTCAAAGAGCTTGCTTCTCCTTTGACTATGATCGAACAATGACCTCCTCCAGCTACTTCCGTTTCCCGCATTTGCACGGTGACCTGCTCACCTTCGTGGCCGAAGACGACGTTTGGATTGCGCCCGTGGCAGGAGGCCGCGCATGGCGGATTTCCGCCCAGCAGTTGCCTTCACGCAATCCCCGCTTCAGCCCCGATGGCAAGCGGCTTGTCTGGACGACGATCGTCGGCGCAGCTCCCGAAGTGGTGACAGCAGAGGTCGACGGCGGCGGCTACCGGCAGTTGAGCTACTTCGGCCACAGCACCACCCGGGTCAAGGGATTCACCTCCGGGGGCGATGTGGTGGTCACTAGCGCTTTCGAACAGGCCGAAGGACGGCACACCCACGCTTACGCTCTGCCGCTCGACGGCGGCCCGGCCGTCGAGCTTCCGTTCGGTCCTGTGGAATCGCTGGCGTTCGGCCCGGAAGTGGGAGACGAGCGTCCCGTTGTCCTGGCCAGTGTGCTCTCCCGTGAGCCTGCTTGGTGGAAGCGGTATCGCGGCGGTACAGCCGGAAAGCTGTGGATCGACGCTGACGGGAACGGCGAGTTCGCCCGTCTGGTCCCTGAGCTCGACGGGAATCTCGCGGACCCGCTGTGGGTAGGCGGCCGGATTGCCTTCCTTTCGGACCACGAGGGTTTCGGAAATCTCTACTCCGTGCAGCCCGACGGAACGGATCTGCGCCGGCACACCGATCACGAGGACTTCTACGTCCGGCACGCTGCGAGCGACGGCAAACGGGTCATCTTCGAATCGGCAGGCGAATTGTGGATCCTGCCGACGCTTGAGTCCGACGCCGAGGCGGTACGGCTGGACATCACGCTGGGCTCGGCATCACAGTCGCGGCGGGCGGCACCCCTCAAAGTTCCCGCCCACTTGGGCGAAGTGTTCCCCAATGCTGAAGGTTCAGCCAGTGCAGTGGAATCCCACGGAACCATCCACTGGCTGCGCCACAGGGACGGGCCGTCCCGGGTAGTCGAAGCGACTCCCGGCGTGCGGGCGAGGCTTCCCCGGCCGCTGAGCGACGGTCGTATCGCCTATGTAGCGGACCACGACGGCGTCGACTCGGTTTACATCAAGAGGATCGCCCCGCGTGTCTCACGGCCGACCAGCGCAGCGCCAGTCCAGGACCCGGCCACTGCGACGCCGGAAACCGGAATGCCCCTGGCGTCCGATGAGGCTGTTGCCGAACAATTGCCCCGTCCCGTTTCCGCGTCGGCGATCGCGGGACAGCCGGCGACGTCCCCGGCTCGGCATCCGCTGTCCCGCACACAGGCCGCTGCGGCTTCGGAGGGCAGCACGGCGATGCCCGACGGCGCAACGGAGAGCGGAGGGGACGGATTGCGCCTCGACGTCCAGCGGATCGACTTTCCCAGGGCAGCACGTCCAAGCGCCCTCGAAGCCAGTCCTGACGGCAAATGGCTTGCAGTGGGGACAGCATTCGGTGATGTGTACCTGGCCGATACGGCGAGCGGGACCCTGTCGCTGATTGTGAGCGTAGGGGAGGGCAGCATTGATGGACTCGCGTGGTCGCCGGACTCACAATGGCTGGCCTGGTCCGAACCCGTGACGTCGTTCGGTTCGCGGAGCAAGATGCGGATGGCCAACACAGCCTGTCCGGAAAGCATTGTGGATGTCACCGACGGCCGTTTCTGCGACGAATCACCCGCTTTCACTCCCGATGGCAAGTTCCTGGCGTTCCTGTCGAACCGCAGTTTTGATCCCGTCTACGACGGCCACGCCTTTGATTTGTCCTTCCCCAGCCCCATCAAGCCGTACCTCGTGGCACTCGCAGCGGACACTCCATCTCCCTTCGGGCCAGTAGTGGATCTGTTCGACGAGGGTGACGCTGAGGCCTCCCCAGGGGCGACGGACGGCGCCGAGAACGGCACTGTGGCCGGCGCGGCTGTCCAGGTCCGCGTGGACCTCGAGGGCCTGCCATTGCGTGTCATCGGCGTCCCGGTGCCGCAAGGCAACTATTCCGAGCTTTCGGCCTCGAGCGATGCCCTGCTCTGGCTGGACACCCCTCTTTCGGGCGTCACTGGAGAAGGCCGGGGGAAAGTGCAGGACAAGGCGCCAGCTCCCGCCTTGGTCCGCTACGAGCTGTCGAAGCAAAAGCAGGTCGCGTTGGCTTCTGCTGTTGAGCGCTACCGTCTGTCCGGAGACGGCAAGAAACTGGTCTTCGTCAACGACAAGCAGGTTGTTGCCGTGCCGTCGGACGTGAAAGTTGATGAAGACTCAGCTGAGCGCGTGAAGGTTGAGCTCAACCGGATCCGGGTCATCATGGATCCGTTGGCAGTGTGGGGGCAAGCATTCGACGAAGCATGGCGGCTCCAGCGGGACTTCTTCTGGACCGAGGACATGGCCGGCCTGGACTGGGAATCGGTGCACCGCCGGTACCGTCCCGTCGTCGGGCGCCTGGGCTCCCACGACGATCTGGTGGACCTCCTGTGGGAACTCCATGGCGAGCTCGGTACCTCCCACGCGTACGTGCGTCCGGCGGCGGTGGTTGAGCCCGGCAGCAATGGACAGGGACGGCTTGGTGCCGACCTCCAATTAACGGAGGTTGGCTGGGAGATCACACGCATCCTCGCGGGAGACTCCTCAGACCCCCTCGCCAACTCGCCGTTGACGCGGCCCGGAGCCGACGCGAAGGTGGGCGACGTTGTGCTGGCAATCGACGGCGTCGGGCTCTCCGCGGACGTTACCCCAGCCAAACAACTGGCGGGCGCCGCAGGCCGCGCCGTGGAACTCACGCTCCTGAACGGCAACGGGCATGGCGAAGCTGCCGGACGGCAGCGACGCGTTGCCGTGGTTCCGGTGAAGGACGAGGAACGCCTGCGGTACCAGGAATGGGTACATGCCAACCGGCGTACCGTGCGCGAGGCCTCGGACGGAAAGTTCGGTTACCTGCACGTGCCGGACATGATGGCCAACGGCTGGGCGCAGCTCCACAGGGATCTTGACACCGAGACTGCTCTGGATGGGTTGATTGTTGATGTCCGGCGCAATCGTGGCGGCCACACTTCCCAGCTGGTGGCCGAGTTGATCGGCCGCAAGGTCACCGGCTGGAGCATGCCCCGCGGCGAAAAGCCGCGCACCTACCCCCATCATGCTCCGCGCGGGCCAGTCATTATCCTCACCGACGAATTCGCCGGGTCCGACGGCGACATCATCACGCAGGTGTCCAAGCTCCGCGGCATCGGCCCGATTATCGGCACCCGGACCTGGGGCGGAGTGGTGGGCATCGACAACCGCTTCACCTTGGCTGACGGCACGGGTGTGACCCAGCCGCGTTACGCCACGTGGTTCTCCGGCGGGATCGGCTGGAGCGTGGAGAACTTCGGCGTTGAGCCTGACATTGAGGTGGTGTTCCCGCCGCACGCGTACGCAGCAGGCACCGATCCCCAGCTGGAATACGGGATCGGAGCCCTCAAGGAAATGGTCCAGGAACTGCCCACGGACCGGCCTCCGCTGCGTGAAGGCTATCGCAAGGTCCGTCCCGTTGCGTTGCCCGCCAGGCCGCAAAAGGGGTAGCCGAAGGCCCGCAAAACGAAGTCCCGCCCGTCCGGAAGGAAAGGCGGGGACTTCGCTGCTTTGGACGTGTTGCCGCTAGGAAGCGAGCGTGGCATCCAGCGTGATCGGAGTTGCACGAAGTGCCTGGGAAACCGGGCAGTTGACCTTGGCGTCTTCGGCGAGGCGCTGGAATTCTTCCTCGGAAACACCGGGGATGCGTGCGCTCACGGTCAGGTGGATGCCAGTGATGCCAACGCCTGGCTGGAACGTGACGTCGGCCTTGGTGTTGACCTCTTCCGGCGTGAAGCCTGCGCCTGCCACGCCGTTGCTGAATGCCATCGAGAAGCACGCCGAGTGTGCGGCGGCAATCAGCTCTTCGGGGCTTGTCTTGCCTTCTGCGGACTCGGCGCGGGCCTTCCATGTCACGTTGAAGGTTCCGAGTCCGGAGCTGTCCAGCGTGGTGTTGCCGGCGCCTTCGATCAGGTTGCCGTTCCATACGGTGTGTGCGGTGCGTGTTGTAGCCATGTCCACTCCTCAGCGTCGTTGCGAATTGGCATCCGGATGCCGGGTGCCACCGGGTTCAATCCTAAGGATTCGACGACGGCGGCGCACCGCTTGTCCGCTCTCAGAGGATTGTGACCGCCACGGGTCAAACGGCAGCGGCCGCCCGGACGGAAGGTCCGGGCGGCCGCTCGTCCATCAGGGGATTACTGCCAGATCGTGGCGATCGCGATGTTGACCAACGCCAGTCCGCCGACGCCGTGTGCCAGGCCGGTAGAGACCGGTTCGCCCTTCTTGACCTTGCGGGAGCCAATGACGGCGAGCACGGCCACGGCGAGACCAATGGCGAACTTGATGCCGAGCTTGAAGTAGTTGGGGTCGGCATTGGGCAGCATGGGCAGGATTCCCATCATGGCAATGCCAGTGATCAGCTGCACGAAGGCGCCGTCCCGCTGGCGTGGGTGGACGGTCGGCTGCTTCATGGTGGCGATCCAGAAACCCACAATCATGGCTGCGCCGACGATGTGCAAGAACAGCAGGACGTTGAAGAGAATACTCATGGCTCCAGCTTAGCCAGAATCTTCTACGTGCCGTAGCAAAGCCACGGAGCAAAATGGGCGCACAAAAACGGGGCAGGCTCCGGCGGTTTCCCACCGGAGCCTGCCCCATCGTCGCGATCCGCACCGTCACGCGGCGCGAATTGCTAGGTCATGACTGGAATCAGAGACCCAGGTCAGCCTCGAACGAACCTTCTTCAAGGCGGGCCTTGAGCGTCTGCAGGAAGCGGCCGGCGTCGGCGCCGTCGACCAAACGGTGGTCGTACGTCAGSGASAGGTACATCATGGAGCGGATGGCSAKCGAGTCRTCRCCGTTCTCRTCGGMRACCACYACGGSRCGCTTGACGATSGCRCCGGTGCCSAGGATKSCSACCTGCGGCTGGTTGATGATCGGCGTGTCGAACAGGGCGCCCACAGAACCGATGTTGGTGATGCTGAAGGTACCGCCGGACAGCTCGTCGGGACCGATCTTCCCCTGGCGGGTGCGGCCGGCGACATCGGCGATCTTGCTGGCCAGGCCGGCAAGGTTCAGGTTGCCGGCGTCGGAGATAACCGGGACAAGCAGGCCCTTGTCGGTGTCCACCGCGATCGCGAGGTGTTCCGCGTTGTGGTAGGTGATTTCTTGCTTGTCTTCGTCGTAGGCGGCGTTCAGCTTGGGGTGCTGCTTCAGTGCCTCGGCGACGGCCTTGGCGATGAACGGCAGGAAGGTGAGCTTGACGCCGTTCTGGGCCTCGAAGGAACCCTTGGCCTTGAGCCGGAGCTTGGCGATCTTGGTCATGTCGACCTCGTGCACCTGGGTCAGCTGAGTGGAGGTTTCGAGTGACTCGCGCATGCGGCGGGCGATGACCTGGCGAATGCGCGGAGCCTTTTCCACCGTCCCGCGCAGCGAAGAGGCAACAACGGGAGCGGCGGCAGGCTTGCTCGGTGCCGCAGGAGCCGCGGACGCCGGAGCAGCGGCTGCAGCCTTCTTTGCGTCGGCTGCGGCGAGCACGTCCTGCTTCCGGATACGGCCGCCGACGCCGGTGCCCGTCACGGTGGTGATGTCGACACCGTTCTGGTTGGCAAGCTTGCGGACGAGGGGGGTAACGTAGCCGGATTCCGCCGGAGCCGAGGGTGCTGCCGGAGCCGGAGCCGCTGCGGGCGCGGATTCCGCAACCGGAGCTGTAGGGGCGGCGGCTGGGGCTGCCTCAACAACGGGCGCGGGGGCTGCCGGAGCGGGGGCGGTAACCGGAGCGGCTGCGGCGGGTGCCGGAGCAGCTTCGGCTGCCGGCGTAGCGGCGGGGGCACCGGAGCCAATGACGGCAAGAACCGAGCCGACCTCGGCAGTGTCGTCCTCGTTGACGCGGATTTCCAGCAAGGTGCCGGCCACGGGGGAGGGAATTTCGGTGTCGACCTTGTCAGTGGAGACCTCAAGGAGCGGTTCGTCCACCTCGACGGTGTCGCCGACGGCCTTGAGCCAGCGGGTGACTGTGCCTTCGGTGACGCTTTCGCCCAAGGCCGGGAGGGTCACGTCGTGACCCGATGCCGCGGCAGGAGCTGCTGCCGGCTCGGCAGCGGGGGTCGGGGCTGCGGCCGGCGCGGCTGCCGGTGCCGCTTCAGGAGCCGGCGCTTCGGCGGGGGCTGGAGCCGCCGGTGCCTCCGCCACAGGTGCGGCTGCGGGAGCTGCAGCGCCGTTGCTGCCGCTGCCGATCCGGACCAGGGGAGCGCCGACTTCGGCGGTCTCGTCTTCAGCTACGAGGATCTCTTCGATGATGCCGGCAATAGGAGACGGGATTTCAGTGTCTACTTTGTCGGTGGAAACTTCGAGCAGGGGCTCGTCGACTTCCACTCGGTCACCAACCTGCTTGAGCCAGCGAGTGACGGTGCCTTCGGTGACGCTTTCACCAAGGGCGGGCAAGTTAACGGATTCAGACATGTCGTCCCCGTTCTCCTTATTGATCTTTAGTGCGGATGAGTGTTGCCTGCTTGGGGGTCCTGCGCCCGCAGTTCGTGCGGGCACAGGACCGGGTGTCTTGCGTAAAGACTTAGCCGTGGAGCGGCTTGCCTGCCAGGGCGAGGTGGACTTCGCCCAGGGTCTCGTTCTGCGTCGGGTGTGCGTGGATGAACTGTGCTACGTCCTCCGGGTGTGCTTCCCAGTTGACGATCAGCTGTGCTTCGCCGATCTGTTCGCCCATACGGGAGCCGATCATGTGGATACCGACGACGGGGCCGTCCTTCTGGCGGACAACTTTCACGATGCCGCCGGTGCCCAGGATGGAGCTCTTGCCGTTGCCAGCCAGGTTGTATTCCTGGGTCTGGACCTGGTCCTCGCCGAACTTTTCCTTGGCTCCCTTTTCGGTGTAGCCAACGGTGGCGATTTCAGGTTCGCAGAAGGTGACCTTCGGGACATTCACGTCTTCGACGACTACCGGGTTCAGGCCCGCGATCTCTTCGGCGACGAAGATGCCCTGCTGGTACCCGCGGTGGGCCAGCTGGACGCCGGGGACGATGTCGCCGACGGCGTAGACGTTGCCGACGCCGGTGTGCAGGCGCTCGTTGGTGATGACGAAGCCGCGGTCGAGGGTGATACCTGCTTCTTCGTAACCAAGGTTGGCAGTGACGGGGCCACGGCCCACGGCAACCAGGAGAAGATCGGCTTCGAAGGTCTGGCCGTCAACCAGGGTGACCTTCACTCCGTTGTCGTCCTGCTCGACGCCCTGGAAGAAGACGCCGGTGCTGAACTTGATGCCGCGCTTCTTGAACGCGCGCTCGAGGTTCTTGACGATGGCGGTGTCTTCGTTGGGAACGAGGGAGGGGAGGCCTTCTACGATGGTGACGTCGACGCCGAAGGACTTCCAGACGGAAGCGAATTCGACGCCGATGACGCCGCCGCCGAGGACGATGACGCTCTTCGGGATGTAGTCCATGGTCAGCGCTTCGTCGGACGTGATGACGCGGCCGCCGATTTCGAGGCCGGGCAGGGAACGGGAGTAGGAACCCGTGGCCAGGACGATGTTCTTGCCCTTGTAGGCTGTGCCGTTCACGACGACGGTGTCAGTGCCCTGCAGCTTGCCTTCGCCTTCGATGACGGTGATGCCCTTGGACTTGATGAGTCCTTGCAGGCCCTTGTACTTACCGGCGACGATTCCGTCCTTGTAGGCGTTGACAGCGTCGATGTCGATGCTGTCAAGCGTCACGTTCACGCCGTACTTGGCGGAGTCGCGTGCGTGGTCGGCCAGTTCTGCCGAGTGCAGCAGTGCCTTGGTGGGGATACACCCGTTGTGCAGGCAGGTGCCACCGAGCTTGGCCTTCTCGACCAGACCAACGGTGAAACCAAGCTGAACGGCACGCAGAGCCGTGGCGTAGCCGCCGCTGCCGCCACCGAGTACCAGGATGTCGAATTCTTGCGCAGTTGCCTGATCGGCCACTAGGACGCTCCCTCGCGTGAGCGATGACACGCGACTACGCGTCATCTGGTCTTGGAACTTGTTCTGCCGCGATTATGCCAGCACCGAAGTTCTCTTGCATTTGTGACTACCGTGGTTCACCTTAGCGAACCACTTATCCATGCTCCACCCTGCCGAGGCTTTTGTGGGGCGCTTGTGGCCAGACTCACGTCGGGCCGTGGGGCCGGTCATGAACCGGCCCCACTTGGAGGCCGGTTCAGGCCGTTGCCAGCACGTCTTCGATGTAGGCGAGCAGCGTCCGGACGGTGCAACCGGTACCCTGCTTGGGCGTGTAGCCGTACGGGCTGCCGTTGTTGAAGGACGGGCCGGCGATGTCGACGTGTGCCCACGGGATCTGTGCGCCTTCAGCGTCCTTGCCGACGAACTCGCGCAGGAAAACGGCCGCGGTCATCATTCCTCCGTGGCGTTCGCCGATGTTCGCGATGTCCGCCACTTGCGAATCCAGGCTTGCCCGCAGTTCTTCCGGCAGCGGCATCGGCCAGACGAGCTCGCCTGCGCGGTCGGCGGCGGACTTGAGTGGGCCGGTGACAGCGTCCGAGCCCATCACGCCGGCAGTACGGTCGCCGAGGGCGATCAGCTGTGCCCCGGTGAGCGTCGCGACGTCGATGATGGCGTCCGGCTGTTCGAGGCTCGCCGCGACCAGGCCGTCGGCCATGACCAGGCGTCCCTCAGCGTCGGTGTTGAGGACCTCAACGGTCTTGCCGCCGTAGACGGTGAGGACATCTGCCGGGCGCTGTGCAGCGCCGGACGGCATGTTCTCGGCGATGCAGAGCCACGCGGTCACCTTGACCGGCAACCCGAGCCCCGCAACAGCCAAGACAGTATTAAGTACGACGGCGGCGCCCGCCATGTCGCTCTTCATGTCGCCCATGCCGAGGGCCGGCTTGATCGAAATGCCGCCGGTGTCGAAGGTAATGCCCTTGCCCACGAGCGCGATCTTCTTGGTGGCCTTGGCCGGGGCGTACTCCACCTTGACCAGGCGCGGTTGGCGGGTTGAACCCTTTCCGACGCCCAGGATTCCGCCGAAGCCGTCTTTCTCGAGGCGCTTCTCGTCCCAGACAGTCACTTTGACGGGGAGTCCCTTTGAGAGTTCTTTGGCAGCTTCGGCAAAGGACTCCGGGTAAAGGTGGCTCGGCGGCTGGTTGACCAGGGTACGGGTGGCGTTGACCGCGCGTCCGACGAGGAGCGCTCGGTCAAGTGCGGGCTGGACTTCCTTGCCGTCAAGGGCTGTGTGGATCAGGACCTTGCCGACCGGATCCTTGAGGCCGTCTTTGCTGGAACGGTGCTCGGTGTAGGAATAGGAACCGAGCACGGCGCCTTCGGCGACGGCTGAGACGTCGGCGAGGGACGCCGTCGGGAGTGCGAGCGTCACGGAGGACAGGCCAGCCAGTTGGCGGACGGCGGATCCTGCAGCGCGACGCAGGGCCTCCTCAGCGAGGGAAGCGCCGTCGGCAACCTTGCCGACACCCGCCAGGACAAGAACGCCTGAGCCGGTTTCCGGAAGACCCGGCAGACGGTGAACCTGATCGGCGGCTCCCGTAATGCCCAGGAGTCCCAACGAGGCTGCGAGAGATTCCGCAGCCTTGGCGCTCAGCGGGTTCCCGAGAAGCACCGGGCCGTCAGGACCCTGTCCGATGCCTATCACGAGTGCGTCGCTGGGCGACTTTTTCAGGTCCTTGGCGATGGTGCCAAGGGTGATGTCTGTAGTCTTCACCACGAGGATCCGTCCTCATTTCTCTCTGCATGGCTTGGCCGGGCTGCATGTTAGGCGCCCGGCCCTGGTACCCGTCGGTTGTCTGCTTGTGACAACGTCTGTGGTTGCTTCAGTCCGCACACGGCGGCACGTCTCGATCGTAGTCTGTCTGCTGCGCCGGAAAGCAATTAAATGAGAGTTGCAGCACATCGGCTGACAGGAATGCGTAGCCGGTCCGGGGCGTTGTACCAATACATGGAGCGTGGCGGGCCGCCGAAGGCACTTGCCGTGGTGTGCGCCCGCTTGCTCCTCCTAAAACTTGCAACTGCGAAAGGAACACGCCGTGTTTGAACGGATATCCGGCTCACTCCTTGACCCTGAGTCGCTCTACGCGAGCAACATCGAGCTCTTCCACAGCCCGGAGATCAGGGGGCTCAACATGCTGATGGGCTTTACGGGATTTGCCGATGCGGGCAACGTGGTCCATCAGATCAACCGGGAGCTGCTGGACACACTCGAAGTCGAAACCGTGGCCGTCTTCGATGCCGACCAGCTCATTGACTACCGCACGCGCCGTCCGCACATCAGTTTCGTCGAGGACCATCTGGAGGACTACAAAGCCCCTCAGTTGGCCCTTTACAGGCTGAAGGACGGGCTGGGCGAGCCGTTCTTGCTGCTTGCCGGTTTCGAACCCGACCTCCAGTGGGAACGGTTCTCGCGCGCCGTCGTCGGGATCGTGGAAAAACTCGACGTCAACCTGGTTACCTGGATCCATTCGATCCCCATGCCGGTTCCGCACACCAGGCCGGTGGGTGTCACGGTGCACGGTAACCGCCCGGAACTCATCGAAGGGATCTCAACGTGGAAGCCCACTGTCGACGTTCCTTCGGCTATTGGCCATGTTCTTGAACTGCGGCTGAGCGAAGCCGGGCGTAAGGTGGCCGGCTACGTGATACACGTTCCGCACTATCTCGCCGACGCGGAGTATCCGCCGGCAGCTGTCGCGGGGCTTGAATACCTGGGCGCGGCGACCTCCCTGATGCTGCCCACTGACCGCCTCCGCGAGGCCGGCAGGGAAGTGGGCCGGCAGATCGCCGAGCAGGTGGAGGCATCCGAGGACGTCCAGCAGGTGGTGTCAAAACTGGAATCCCGCTATGACGACAAAGCCGAGGGGACGGTCCGGCGATCCTTGCTAGCTGACGAGAACGACGAACTGCCCAACGCCGAGGACTTGGGCGCGGCAGTTGAGGCGTACCTCGCACGTAAAGATGCGCGCCCATAAAGCAGCTTTAATGAGGCCCCGGGCATAATGGAAGGGTGAACGCACCCCGCGCCTGGCTCATATGGACGATCGGGGTGCTCGCCTATCTGGTGGCAGTGGCCCAACGCACATCTTTCGGTGTCTCCGGACTTGAAGCGACTGAGCGATTCCATGCCAGCGCGGCCGCTATTTCCTTCTTCACCGTGCTGCAATTGCTCGTCTATGCCGGCCTCCAGATACCAGTGGGGCTGCTTGTTGACCGCTTCGGCTCCCGCGCCATGATTGCCAGCGGTGCCGTGCTCATGGGACTCGGCCAACTCCAACTGGCTTATGCCGAAACCATTCCGGGCGGCGTGCTCGGCCGGGTGCTCGTCGGAGCCGGTGATGCCATGACCTTCGTCTCCGTGATCCGCCTCGTGCCGATCTGGTTCGCGCCGGCCCGGGTTCCCCTTGTCACCCAGCTGACGGGAATGTCGGGCCAGCTCGGCCAGCTCATCAGTGTGGTGCCGTTCGCGTTGGTCCTTCATTCCGCGGGTTGGAACACAGCCTTTCTGGCTCTGAGTTCCCTCTCCGCGCTCGCCGTTGTCCTCGTCCTGGCGCTGCTCAGGGACGTTCCGCCGGGTCACCCACCCCGGGAGAGCGGTCAAGGGCTGCGCGCCACGGGTGTGACCCTCGCTCGCGCGTGGCGGCAGCCCGGGACGCGATTGGGGCTCTGGTGCCACTTCACCGTCCAGTTCAGCGGTAACGTCTTCGCCATGTCCTGGGGCTACCCATTCTTGGTGTCGGCGCAGGGCCTGGACGCGGCCACCGTGTCCGCCCTGATGGGGCTCTTTGTGGTCACCAGCATTCTCGTGGGGCCCCTGTTCGGAACGTTCGTCGCGAGGCACCCCATGCGTCGCTCGGCCATGGTTCTCCTGATTACTGCGGCCACCGCACTTGCCTGGGCTGCGGTTCTGCTATTGCCGGGCAGGGCGCCCTTGTGGTTGCTTGCCTTGTTGGTGGTCGCCCTGGCCATCGGTGGCCCCGGGTCGATGATCGGCTTTGATTTTGCCCGGACATTCAACCCTTCCCACAGGATCGGAACTGCCACGGGCATCGTCAATGTGGGCGGATTCGTTGCGGCGCTCCTGACGATCTATTTCGTGGGTCTGGTCCTCGACATTCTTCACACGAGCGGTTTCTCGGGAGGCGAGCTGTACGGCCTCGCGTCCTTCCGTATCGCTTTAAGCGTGCAGTTCCTGTTCCTCCTTGTGGGCACCGTCTTGATCGTCATGACCCGCCGCAAGGTGCGCCGCCAGATGGCGGCCCAGGGCGTGCACGTTCCGCCACTCCTCGTGTCGCTTGCAAATCAGCGCCGGCGCCGCGTCGAATTGCGACGCGCACGGCTCGCAAAGCAGCGAAGCTCCGCGCGGTAGCCTGATTCGTCATTGCAACCTTGTCCACATAGGGCAATTGAGGCCTGCCGTCACCGTGTCTTGCCGCCAATGCTGGATTCATGACAGCAGACAACCGTGTAACCATCTCCCGGCCCGAGGACATTCTGGGCTTCATTCCCCATGCCCTGGGACACTGGCCCAAGGAGAGTCTCGTGGCCATTACCTTGCGTGGCCAGACGCTCGGCGCCACCCTGCGCGTGGACCTTCCGCCTGAGAGATCCGAGAAGGTGCTTGCTCTGTACTCGCGGAGGATCGGTGAGTATTTGGAAGCAGACCATGACGCGGACGGAGTGCTCCTGGCAATTTTCAGCGATGATGGCTGGGAAAACGGCGGCGTTGTGCAGGGCAACCTGCCCCTGCTGGAGTCCCTGGAGCTGGTCTTCGCCCGCGGTGGCCTGGCGCTCCGGGATGCCTGGTTCATTGGTTCTGGCTACTGGCGCAGCGCGTTCTGTACCGATGTGGAGTGCTGCCCGATCCCCGGGCGTCCCGTGGACGAGATCCTCGACAGCAGGCTCAACGCCGAAATGGTTTTCAGGGGGAGCCGTGTCAGGGAGTCACCCCGGTTGCTGGGGCAGGCTGACGAACCGGCTAGTGATCCGGAGTTCTTGCGTGCTGAAGACTCCACCCTTGAGGAAATGCTTCGGCGGTGGCGTGGCAAGAGGACATTCGAAGAAATGCTGGATGTGTGGATGGGGGTCCTCGATTCCGGCCTTCCGGAAGAATTCGACCCCGAGGCCGAAGTGTTCCTCCGGGCGAGCCTGCGGGTTCCGGCGTGGCGTGACGCCGTGGTGGTCCTTGCGGCTGCCGGGAAAGGAGTCGCCCGCGGCGGCGCGGAGGCCTTCCGCTTCTTTTCTCCCGAGGGCGATTCGGAAGCCGCCTTGTTCATTCCGCCGGGGCTTCGGTGTTTGTCTCCAGCAAAAGGGAAGCCGACGGCGCAGAGATCGTCACCAGCAGGGCAAAGTCAGCGGGCATCCGGCGGAGAGGCTCCGCGGACGGCGGCGGCGGATAACAACGCCTTGCGGTACGGGGACGTGTTGCTAGGGCTCTACCCGGATAACCCCGACTGGGACCGACTGGCCACCTTGGACAGGGTTCTGGCGATGCTCTCGCGGCGTGGGGGCGGCGAGGGACGGGCTGCTGCGCTCACGATCCGGGGGTGGATTCAATGGTGCCAGGGGAGCGGTTCGTTCGCGGACGAGCTCTTTTCACAAGCGGACGCTGAACAACAGGGCTATCGACTTGCGGAGCTGCTTGCCGAGGTGGTGCGGCGCGGCACCGTGTGCGGTTGGGCGAAAAGCCATACGTCCGCATGGCGGAGGTTCGGAGGCACCGCGGCGTGACACGAAACCGCGTCACTGTGGGAAATCCAGCGAAGCGTAATTGTCCACAAGGTAGCCGATATAGACGCCCCGGAATCCAAAACCGTGAGACAATGGTTGCCGAGACCCGGTTGGGTCCGTGTTTCAAGTGCCCGGAATGTCCCTGAATTTAGGGAACATTTAGGCGTCGTCGGGAGTTTTACCTAAAGACTCTGCGGTCGGCGATGGCACTTGATGTTACAGCGGACTTGACAGGGTCATAGTGGTGTTGCCCCCATGGTGATTCCACAGACCGCCGCTAGAAAGGTTTTCTGTGACCCCGTCTTCCGCCGAGAAGGAACCCGCCGCCCAGGCCGAACTGTCCGCCGAAGAAAAGAAGGCGGCTACAGTTGCGAAGCGTGCGGCAACGCGTGCTGCCAATGCTTCAACTGCAGGTGCAGAGAAGCCGGCACCCAAGAAGCGCGGGCCCAAGCCCGGCGCCAAGGCCGCTGCCGAAGCCGCCAACAAGTCCGCCGGTGCCGACGAGGACTCCGAAGAAGAAGCCGAGGACTTTGACGCCGTCGTTCCCGATGAAGCAGAGCTCACCGAGGAAGTCGAAGAAGGCGAAGAGGGCAAGAAGCCTGCCGCGACAGGTTCCGGTTTTGTGTACTCGGATGCCGATGACGACGACGCTCCTGTCCAGCAGGTCATGTCCGCCGGCGCAACCGCCGACCCCGTCAAGGACTACCTGAAGCAGATCGGTAAGGTGGCCCTCCTGAACGCGGAGCAGGAAGTCGACCTTGCGCTCCGCATTGAAGCCGGCCTCTTCGCCGAGGAAAAAATCAACGCCGATGATGGTTCCATGGATCCGAAGCTCAAGCGTGAGCTCGAGTTCATCATCCATGATGGCAAGCGGGCCAAGAACCACCTCCTCGAAGCCAACCTGCGCCTTGTGGTTTCCCTGGCGAAACGCTACACAGGCCGCGGCATGCTGTTCCTGGACCTCATCCAGGAAGGAAACCTGGGCCTGATCCGTGCGGTAGAGAAGTTCGACTACACCAAGGGCTTCAAGTTCTCCACCTACGCCACTTGGTGGATCCGCCAGGCCATCACCCGCGCCATGGCAGACCAAGCCCGCACCATCCGCATCCCGGTGCACATGGTGGAAGTCATCAACAAGCTGGCACGGGTCCAGCGCCAAATGCTGCAGGACCTCGGACGCGAACCTACGCCTGAGGAATTGGCCCTCGAACTGGACATGACGCCCGAGAAGGTCGTTGAAGTCCAGAAGTACGGCCGCGAGCCCATCTCGCTGCACACCCCGCTTGGCGAGGATGGGGACTCCGAGTTCGGCGACCTGATCGAGGACTCCGAAGCCGTTGTACCGGCGGATGCCGTGAGCTTCACTCTCCTCCAGGAGCAGTTGCATTCGGTACTCGATACCCTGTCCGAGCGTGAAGCAGGCGTCGTAGCCATGCGCTTCGGCCTCACCGACGGCCAGCCGAAGACTTTAGACGAAATCGGCAAGGTCTATGGAGTTACCCGCGAACGCATCCGTCAGATCGAATCCAAGACGATGTCCAAGTTGCGCCACCCCTCCCGGTCGCAGGTCCTACGCGACTACCTCGACTAAAGCAACGGACGCCTTGCCCTCAGCGGCGCAAGCTTTCACAGAAATGGGCCCTCGGATCTTCCGGGGGTCCATTTCCTTTCCCTAGCGCATTTTCCCTAGAGCCTGTTGCGTTCGAGTGCTCGGCCGAGGATCCTTGCACCTTCCGGGAAGGCGGAGGGGTTGGGACCAGCGAAGTTGAGTCGGATGAACGGGCCGGCCGGTTCGGCAGGGAACCACTCGTTACCGACGGCGATCATCACCCCGGCACTCTCGCAGTCGAGAGTCAGCTTTTCGAGGTCGGTCCCGTCGGGCAAGCGTGCCCAGAGGTTCAGCCCTCCCTTGGGGATCTGGGTGATGTGAGCCCGGGGGGCGTGTTCGTGCAGGCTCGTCACCAGAAGGTCGCGGCGGGATTGAAGCTGATGGCGAAGGCTGCGCAGGTGCGTCTGCCACGCCGGCTGTGTGACGACATCGAGTGCCGCAGCCTGGAGCAAGCCGCTGACATACATCGACTCGGCTGCACGGTCCGCAAGAATGCGTTCGCGCGCCGGGCCACGTGCGATGACTGCAGCGACGCGGACGGCAGGGGAGACGCTTTTCGTCAGTGAACGAAGATAGACGACATGGCCGGAGTCATCACGTGCTGCGATGGGCACGGGAGTCGAGGTGATGCCGAAATCGTGCGCCCAATCGTCCTCAACCAGGAACGCACCGTGCTCGCGGACGACGTCCAGGACCTGTTCGCCCCGTCGGGCGGGCCATTGCGCCCCAGTGGGATTCGCATAGTTCGGTTGCGCGTAGAACAGGCGTGCGCCAGTCTCCTCAAAAGCCCTCGCCAATTCTTCCGGGTCAGGCCCATCGGGCCCGCTGGGCACCGGGACAATGCGGACTCCAGCCTGCGTCGCTGCCAGGATGGCTCCCCAGTAGCTCGGAGATTCCATGAGCAGAGGCTGCCCGTGGCCGACCAACGCAGTGAAGATGGAGCTGAGGCCCCCTTGGCTTCCTGGGAGCACGATGACGTCGCTCGGTGTGGGCGGGGTGAGCCCTGCCGGGGTCGCGGAGCCGAGTTCGTGCGCGAACCAGGACTGCAACTCGGGAAGCCCTGCCGCGGGTGGTCGAGACAAGGCCGCGTCTCCCCGGGCGGCCCGGGCGAGTGCGGCACGCACAAGGCGCTCCGGCAGGAGTTCCCGGTCCGGGTAGCCGGAGTGGAAAGCAATGATGTCGTTCGAGGTGTTGCGCATGGTGGTGGACGCCGAGCGGGGAGGCGCCTGCGGTGCACCCAGTGCTGCAGTCTGCCAACCGTAATCCGACGGCCGCGCAGTCCGGACGGCCCGCACGAAGGTCCCGACCCCGGGCCGGCTCTCGATCAAGCCCTGCGCGGTGAGGGTCTGCAGCGCCTTCTGCACTGTCACGGGGCTGGCCTGGTACTCGGCGACCAGTGATCGTGTGGACGGCAAGCGGGATCCCGGCGCGGCCCTGGCGATCCATTCCCGCAGTCGCGTCGCAATCCGGGAACTGCTATCGTTGTTCATGAAAGCCAATAGTAGCGCTACTACGCTTATTCGCCCAGTGATACCGTCCAGTTCGACGACGGGCCTTTGGTGGGGCCTTGTGGGAGTAGCGGCGTTCTCGTTCACTGTTCCCTTCACCCGAGTGGCGGTCGGTGGATTGTCGCCCTTGCTTATCGGGTCGGGCCGCGCGGTCGTCGCGTCCGTACTCGCGGCGTGTGCCCTCGCGCTCACCCGGCAGCGCCTTCCTCAAGGCAAGCAATGGGCGCGGCTCGCGGTGGTCGCCGCCGGGATTGTTGTCGGCTTCCCGTTGCTCACCTCGTTCGCACTCACGACGGTGCCCGCCAGCCACGGTGCCGTCGTCATCGCCCTGTTGCCCGCAGCCACCGCAACCGCTGCAGTGCTCCGCGGACGCGAGCATCCACCGATCGCCTTCTGGTTGGTGACAGCCGTGGGGGCCATTGCGGCGATTGCTTTCGCTTTCGCACAGTCAGGCGGGCTCGGGCAGCTGAACTGGGCGGATCTGCTGCTCCTCGGCGCTGTCATTGCTGCGGCTATCGGATACGCGGAAGGCGGTCTGCTCGCACGTGAACTCGGTGCATGGCAGACCGTATCTTGGGCGCTCGTCTTGGCATTGCCGTTGATGGCCGGCCTGGCTGCGCTCTCCAGGGCTCAGCACCCACCGTCGGCCTCGCCGGTCGAGTGGGCCGCCTTTGCATACCTCGGAATCGTCAGCATGTTCTTTGGATTCTTCGCCTGGTACCGAGGCCTCGCCATTGGACCCATGGCCAAGGTTAGCCAGATTCAGCTCATCCAGCCTGTGCTGAGCATTTGCTGGGCAGGGCTGCTGCTCGGCGAAGCTTTGAGCTGGACCACGATCATCGGAGGCCTGGCCGTCATTGTCTGCGCTGGGATCGCCGTCCGGGTCCGGCTCAACCCGCCACCGGCGAAACAGAATCTCTGAGGACGAACAGCCCCAAGAAGACCGCCTTTCCAAAAAATAGGAGGAATGAACCCATGTACATCCCAGCGCATTTCGCGGCCGGTCCGGACGCAATCCGTGACCTCTTGACGCGGCCGGGTGCAGCGAACCTGGTCACCATGACGTCGCAGGGCCTGCTCGCCAGTTTCGTGCCCTTCGTCTACGATCCTTCGGTCGGTGAACACGGCGCGCTGCAAGGACACGTCGCCCGAACCAACACGCAATGGTCCGAGTCGACGATCGGAGAATCACTTGTCATCATCCAGGGTGCAGACGCCTACGTCTCGCCTTCCTGGTATGCCTCGAAAGCCGAACACGGACGCGTTGTTCCCACGTGGAACTACTCCACTGCCCACGTCTACGGAACGCTTGCCGTCCATGACGATGTGGCCTGGCTTGGCCACCAAGTGCGGCGGCTGACCAAGCTCAACGAAGCACCGTTTGAGCGACCGTGGTCCGTTGAAGATGCGCCGGAGAAGTATGTCGCCGGTCAGTTGCGAGCCATTGTTGGCGTCGAATTGTTGATCACGAGGATCGAAGCGAAAGCCAAACTCAGCCAAAACCGTCCTGACACGGACATTGACGGTGTGATAGCAGGGCTTGAGGCTCGCGGACAGGAAGAGAGCGCCGCCGACGTAGCGCGAGCCAGGCTGGAAAAACCGCAGCGGGACACCGGCCTCGCATAGGACGCATCAGTTTCTCGGTTGGGAGGCGCCCTTCCATGGGCCGCCCTCCGTTAACGCAGCGGCCCCCTCCATCTGGAGGGGGCCGCTGTCTCTGTGAAATTTTGTCAGCCGAGGCGGCCGCTGGAGCCAGCCATTGATGGCTAATCGGCGAGGACGGGTTCCTTCTCCTGAAGGCGCGCCGTCTCGTCATGCCAGTCCGAGGTCATCGGCCGCAGCGTGGCCTCTACTGCACGTGCGTGGTGGCCGCAGAAAAGCAGCTCACCGCCGGAGGACTCGAGTACAACGCGGACATATGCCTGGGCCCCGCAACGGTCGCACCGGTCGAGTGCATTGAGTGTGCGGTCTGCAACTGCTGTTGTCATGTTCGGCCTCCTTAGTAGTTCTGTGTATCCATATAACCAGCTTTCGAATCAAAACCATGGCAAGGATGGGTCACGTTCGCTGTCCGCGTATCACATGTGCGTAACACGGGGAAGTGGCGTCCGGCACGATTGGGAGTGGCAGCTCTCGTCCTGGCTCCGAGGCGGCTAGCCTAGGAGGAGTGTTTTTCGCCTCTGTAATACCCCCGAAGGAGCGCCCCGCCCGTGGCACCGAGTTCTGAATACAACGCCCGGCACCTTTCAGTTTTGGAAGGCCTGGAGGCGGTCCGCAAACGTCCGGGTATGTACATCGGCTCCACCGACTCACGCGGCCTCATGCACTGCCTGTGGGAGATCATCGACAACTCGGTGGACGAAGCGCTGGCGGGCTTCGGGCACGATATCCAGATCATCCTGCACGCGGACAATTCGGTGGAAATCCACGACGACGGCCGCGGCATCCCTGTGGACTTGGAACCCAAGACCGGGCTGACCGGCGTCGAGGTCGTCTTCACCAAACTGCACGCCGGTGGAAAGTTCGGTGGCGGCTCCTACACGGCTTCCGGCGGCCTGCACGGCGTTGGCGCGTCCGTGGTGAACGCGCTCTCCGCCCGTCTTGACGTGCAGGTGGACCGCGGCGGCAAGACGTATCAGATGTCGTTCCGCCGGGGCGAGCCCGGACGATTCAAAGACATTGGCTCGAAGCCCAGCCCGACCTCGGTCTTCGAACCGTTCGTCGAGAACTCGGTGCTCGACGTCGTGGGCAAGGCCAAGCGGGGCGTCACCGGCACCCGCATCCGCTACTGGGCAGACCGGCAGATCTTCACCCCGGACGCGAAGTTCGCCTACGAGGATCTTGCGGCGCGCGCCCGCCAAACGTCTTTCCTTGTTCCGGGCCTCAAGCTCACCGTGCGCGACGAGCGCCGGCTTCCTGGCACCCCCGGCGAAAACGGGCCGCACCAAGAGATCTTCCATCACGACGGCGGCATTTCCGAATTCGTCGACTTCCTCGCCGCGGATTCGGGCGTCACTGATATTTGGCGGCTCCATGGTGCGGGCAAGTTCAAGGAAACCGTTCCGGTCCTTGACGAAAACGGGCACAGCAAGATCGCCGAAGTGGAACGCGACTGTGAAGTGGACATCGCGCTGCGCTGGGGGATCGGTTACGAAACCACCATGCGGAGCTTCGTCAACATCATCGCAACGCCCAAGGGCGGCACGCACCAGGCAGGCTTCGAACAGGCACTCCTGAAGACCTTCCGCAAGGCCGTCGAAACGAACGCGCGCAAGCTCAAAGCGGGCAACGACAAGATCGAGAAGGACGACGTCCTGGCCGGCCTCACGGCAGTGCTGACGGTCCGCTTGGCAGAGCCGCAATTCGAGGGCCAGACCAAGGAAATCCTGGGCACGTCGGCCGTCAGGGCGATCGTCGCCAAGGTGGTCGAGGAAGAGATCACTGCGCGCCTGAACTCGGCGAACCGCAACGACAAAGCCCAGTCCGCCCTGCTCCTCGAGAAGATCGTCAGCGAGATGAAGTCCCGCATCTCGGCCCGCGTCCACAAGGAAACGCAGCGCCGGAAGAATGCCCTGGAAACGTCGTCGATGCCCACCAAGCTGGCAGATTGCCGCACGGACGACGTCGGACGCTCGGAGCTCTTCATCGTGGAAGGTGACTCCGCCCTTGGCACCGCCAAACTTGCACGGTCCTCGGACTTCCAGGCGCTGTTGCCGATCCGAGGCAAGATCCTGAACGTGCAGAAGGCTTCGGTGGGGGACATGCTCTCCAACGCAGAGTGCGCCGCCCTCATCCAAGTAGTGGGTGCGGGATCGGGCCGGAGCTTCGACATCGACGCCGCGCGGTACGGCAAAGTGATTCTGATGACCGATGCAGACGTCGACGGCGCGCACATCCGTACGCTCCTGCTCACCTTGTTCTTCCGGTACATGCGCCCGATGATCGATGAAGGCCGGGTGTTTGCCGCAGTACCGCCGTTGCACCGGGTTGAAGTCATCAACGCCGGCCAAAAGGCCAACGAGATGATCTACACCTATTCGGAGGCCGAACTGCACGTCCTGCTAGCCAGGCTCGCCAAGGAAGGCAAGCGTTACAAGGAGCCGATCCAGCGCTATAAGGGCCTGGGTGAAATGGACGCCGAGCAGCTTGCCGAGACCACCATGGATCCGCGCCACCGAACCCTCCGCAAGGTGGGGATCGAGAACGCCAAGATGGCGGAGGACACCTTTGACCTGCTGATGGGTTCCGATGTTGCCCCGCGCAAGGACTTCATCATTGCGGGCGCCGCAGACCTGGATCGGGAGCGCATCGACGCTTGATTCGGCCTAGCCCAGCAAGCCACTTCAGCCCAACAGGCCCGGCACTATCAGCAGGCCGGTGGGCACGGCGAGCAACATGGCCGAGGCCGCAAGGACCAGGGCGCGCAGCCCTGCCGGAAGCGGAGGCTTGGGTGAGAGTAGCCGGCTGACGCGCGACGCCGTCGTGCGCGGTGAATCGGCGCCGCCGGTTCCGCTCAACGTGCCGTCATCAGAGGAAGAGTCTCCTGCGCTTGTTCCGGGCAGGGAGACCCGCTCCATGGGACGGACGGAACCGCTGGCCACAATGGCGATCGCCTTGATGAGCGTTCCCTTGCTCTCGGTGCGGAGCGCCACGTCATCGGCGAGCATCTCGATCAAGGAATTGACCGCAACCTGGGCGAGGCGCGTGGTGGGGAACCAGGGCAGTGCCTGGCGCCACGCAGCGAAGGCCCACAAGAGAAGGTCGTGGCGTTGCGAGAGATGGGCATTTTCGTGGATGAGGACGGCACGGAGCTCGGCAGGTTCCAGCGCGGCCATCAGGCCATCGGACAATACGGTCACGGACCGTGCTCCGCCGGGCAGGCAGTAGGCAACGGGGGAGTCATGGTTGATGACCACGGTGCCCGGACCGTCGTCGGAGGGTGAGGCCAGAAGTGCGAGGAGTTCGCGGTGGCGCCGCCGTTGCCGTTCGATTTTGACGTAGGTGAGCAGCAGGGTGAACACGAGATGCGCGCTCAGCAGCGCCGCCGCGGACAACGCGAACAAATGCCAGAAGCCCAGCGCCGTAGTGGGCTCGTTGTGAAGCACCATGCCGGTTAGCGAACGCAGCCCCGCAATGAGGTTGTCGCCGATGGGTTCTAGTCCGTAAACGAGCATGGCTCCGATCATGGAGAGGCCACCCGCAAGCGCGATGGCTTGCCAGAGGACCATGGCCATGAAGGGCGCACGCGCCGGCCATTCAGCGCGCGACAAGAGGACGGGAACTGGCCATGCCAGCACCAAAGCAAGGACCGCCAGAAAATATGAGGTCCAGAACATGGGTGGTTAGTTTTTGCCGAGCAGTTTGCGTAGCGTGGCAGCTTCACTTTCGCTCACGGAACCAATGAACCGGGCCAGGACTGCTTCGCGGTCCGGGGCCGAACCCAGTGCCTCATGCATGAGGTCTGCCGTGTGGTCGGCGCGGCTCGACACGGCCTGGTAGCGGTGCGGACGGGTACCCCGTTCGCGCTCCACGAGGCCTTTCTTCTCAAGGCGGGACAAGACTGTCAGCACCGTGGTGACGGCGAGGTCCTTGCCTTGGTGCCCTGCAATGCCATCCGCAGCGGCAGAATCCTGCGCCAGCAGATCGCGGAGTTTGTTGGCTGTCGCAGCCTCCTGGCCTGCCCAGAGCAGATCCATGACCGCCCGTTCCAGTTCGCCAAGACTTGCCATCAATACATCCCTACTTTCCGCAATTCCCTCCGCGATATGGCTCGAGGGGAGTGCGATGATCCAACATTCCACCATCAATCTACCGCGTTTTGAGCCGCGATTCTACGTGAGGTAGAACATGCGGCGCGGCGTGTCCTTGCGGCACTGTGACGCCGCTGGAAGAGTGGTGACCACATCGCAGAGGTTTGTTCTACACTATGTAGAAGAATTAGTTTCTACGCAACGTAGAAAATGGACGCCGCAAGCGGGCGTCGGGACAATGCCGGATAAAAAGGACAGCCATGGACGCCTTGGAAATCGCACGCTGGCAATTTGGAATCACCACGGTCTACCACTTCATGATGGTGCCCCTGACCATCGGGCTGGGGCTCGTTGTGGCCGTCATCCAGACCCTTTGGTACCGCACCGGCAAGGTTGAATACCTGCGGATGACCAAGTTCTGGGGCAAGCTCTTCCTCATCAACTTCATCATGGGCGTCGCCACGGGCATCGTGCAGGAATTCCAGTTCGGCATGGCATGGAGTGAGTACAGCCGCTTCGTCGGAGACATCTTCGGCGCGCCCCTGGCCTTGGAAGCGCTTCTGGCGTTCTTCGTGGAATCGACCTTCCTGGGGCTGTGGATCTTCGGTTGGAAGCAGCTCAAGCGCAGTGTCCACCTCGCGTGCCTTTGGATCGCTGTGATCGGCTCGCTCTTCTCTGCATACTTCATCATCGTGGCCAATTCCTGGATGCAGCACCCGGTCGGAGTGGAGATGGTCAACGGACGTCCCGTCATGACCGACGCCTGGGCGGTCTTCACCAACAACACGGCGTTGGTGGCCGTGCCGCACACGCTCTTCGGCGCACTGGGCGTCGCAGGCGCGTTCCTCCTGGGCATCGCCTGGTACCACCTCTGGCGCCGCCGCCATGACGGCATCGACACCGTCGATGCGGACGGCCGCGCGATTCCCGGCGAAGCCAATATTCCCGGACGGGACAAAGCTGACTACAAGGTGTGGATCAATTCCTTGCGGATCGGCGCTGTCGTTGCCATGATCTCCTTCGCCGGGACAGCCTTCACCGGCGATCTGCAGGGCAAACTGATGTTCGAACAGCAGCCCATGAAGATGGCCGCGGCAGAGGCGGCATGCCACGACGGCACCGGATTCTCCGTGCTGAGTGTCGGCAACGTCGGCTCCAAGAACTGCAACGACATTGTGGCCGTGATCGAGGTCCCCGGCATTCTCTCCTTCCTGGCCAAGGGTGACTTCAGCACTGAAGTGAAGGGCGTCAACAGCCTCCTGGACGAGTACAAAGCAAAGTACGGCACGCACTTGCCCAACGATCCCTTGTACGGCGATCGCGCAGGGCAGGAAATCCAGTATGTGCCGGTTATGGAAGTGACCTATTGGGGCTTCCGCATGATGATTGGCTTCGGTGGGATCGCAGCCTTTGCCGCGCTGCTCGCCTTGTGGGTGACACGCAGGGGTGTGGTGCCGCAATCCCGATGGATCATGCGCCTGGCAGTCTTCGGCATCCTTGCTCCCTTTGGCGCTAACGCCGCGGGTTGGATCTTCACGGAAATGGGCCGGCAGCCGTTCGTCGTCGCGCCCAATCCGGATGCCAGCGGCATCGACCAAGTGTTCATGTTCACGGCTGCAGCCGTCTCACCGGGCGTGTCCGCCTCCGAACTCATCACCTCACTGGTGGTGTTGGCCTCGATCTATGCGGTGCTGCTGGTCGTGGAGGTCAGGCTGCTGGTCAAATATGCCCGCGGTGGCGTGGCCTCCGCGATGCCAGAGCTCGCTGAAGCCCGCCACGGCGGGGAGAAGGAAAAGAAGGACGACGACGGCGGGACCCCGGGCGCCCCGGGCCAGCCCGGCGACACCGACGACGTCCTGGCATTCGCCTACTAGGAAGCAGAGGGATCTTTCGAATGGAACTGTTGCCAACAGTCTGGTTCATAGCCATTGCCGTGTTGTGGACCGGCTACCTCTTCCTGGAGGGCTTCGACCTCGGCGTCGGAATGCTCATGAAGCTCTTCGCCCGGAACAACACCGACCGCCGGGTGCTGCTGAATACGATCGGCCCGGTATGGGACGGAAACGAAGTGTGGCTGCTGACCGCGGCCGGTGCCACCTTCGCGGCCTTCCCGCTCTGGTACGCCTCGCTGTTCTCTGCCCTCTATTTGCCGCTGCTGCTTGTTCTGGTGGCTTTGATCTTCCGGGCTGTGGCTTTTGAGTACCGAGGCAAGGTGGACACTGCGCGATGGCGGACCATCTGGGACTGGGCCATTGCCGTGGGCTCCTTCACGGCCGCGTTTGGCATCGGCGCGGCCCTGGCGCTGACCACCACAGGGCTTCCGCTCAACTCCAACGGCGACCGGCAGGGTGGACCTTTTGCTTGGTTCAGCGGATACGCGGTCCTGGGCGGCCTCGCCGTCGTCGCGTTCGCCTTGGTGCACGCCTTGGCGTTCCTGGCGTTGAAGACCGACGGCGAGGTCCGCCACCGCGCGCGCGGCTGGTTTGTGCGGCTCGCGCCAGTCGCATTGCTGCCGCTGCTGGGATGGATGGTGGCCGTGCAGCTGCTCAGCGGCAAGCAGTGGACGTGGATACTCGTGATCCTGGGAGTCCTGGCTGCTGCAGCTGCCTGGGTCCTTGCCCGCAACGGAGCCGAGGGAAAGGCCTTCGGAGCCCTGGGTGCGTTCCTGGTGTGCGCCACAGCCTCCATCTTCGGAGCGGCCTTCCCCGTGGTCATTCCTTCCACCTTGGATCCGGCCTTCAACCTCACCATTTCCAACGCCTCCTCCTCCGCCTACACCCTGGGATTGATGAGCATCGTTGCGGCAGTCGGCCTGCCCCTCGTCATCGCCTACCAGGCCTGGACCTACTGGGTGTTCCGCCGGCGCGTGAGCGCGGCACACATTCCGGCCGCACACGGATTCCTGCCGGCCATCGCCGCCAAGGTGCTCGTCGGTCACGCGGCGCCGGGTCCGGTTGGGAAACACTCACGCCGCAACGCCAGCGAGTAAGGGATGAAGCCCCAGCTGCCTGCCGGACCTGCCACCCGATCGGCCCTGTACGTCCTTGGTTTGTTGTCTTCGCTCAAGGCCTTTTCCCTGGTCCTGATCGCACAGGCCGTCGCGGGGATGCTGTCCGGACTCGCCGCCGGCGGAATCGGGTGGCGGGAAGGACTCCTCTGGGGTGCCATCGGCGCGGTGCTGCGCTCGCTGACGGTCTGGGGCCAGGGAGTCGCGGCGCGCCGGGCGGCCCTCGGGGTCAAGGAAGAGCTGAGGTCCAGGCTCCTGGGCCGCGCCCTCGGTCCAGGGGCCGCTGGACGAGTCGGCGAAGTGAACGACGGCGGGCTGGCCGTGCTCGCGACGCGCGGACTTGATGCGCTCGACAACTACTACACCCAGTTCCTGCCCGCCTTGGTCAATTGCGCCGCAATACCTTTGCTACTGGGCGCCCGGATCCTTTTCGCGGACTGGGTCAGTGCCCTGGTTGTAGTTTTGACGCTGCCCCTCGTACCGCTTTTCATGGTGCTGATCGGCCGTCACACCGAGGACAGGGTCCGCGAAGCACAATCCACTCTCAGGAGGCTCTCGGGGCACATCCTGGAGCTGGCCAAGGGACTTCCCGTGCTGGTCGGACTGGGCCGCGCGGGCGAACAAAGGGCAGCCCTCGAAGACCTCTCCGAGGAATACCGTTCGCGCACCATGGGAACCCTGCGGACGGCCTTCCTGTCCGCCCTCGCCTTGGAGCTCATAGCTACCATCTCGGTGGCCGTGGTGGCCGTCTTCATCGGCGTACGACTGGTGGCGGGTGACATGGCCCTGGAGGCAGGCCTGCTGGCCCTGATCCTCGCCCCCGATTGCTACCTTCCCCTGCGTGAGCTGGGCACGGCCCACCATGCCAGCGACGACGGCCGCGAAGCGCTGGCCGCGGCCAACGCCGTGTTGGACTCGCCCGCGGGCCGTCCGCTGACTCGTGATTCCCGCGCCGACGCGTACGACGTCGGCGCGCCCGCCACGAACAAGCCGCCTGCCGACGTCGTGGTCACCGGACTCACGGTGACTTATGCGGGAAGGGCAGCAGCCGCCGTCGGGCCCATCGACTTCAAGGCTCCGGCCGGCCGGATCACCGCCCTTGACGGCCGCAGCGGTTCGGGCAAGAGCACCATTCTGGGCGTCCTCGCCGGGACGATCGGCGACGGTCCGCTGGCAACCCTTGAAGGTTCCGTCACAGGACTGGGCGCCGGCTCGGTGGCCTGGGTGCCGCAGCATCCCGTCATGGTCGCCGATACGGTGCTTGACGAGATTGTCCTTTACCTGGGCGGCGGCAACCAAGACTTGCGGGGAACCGATTCCGAATCATGGCCGGACGCGGACAACGCGACCGCAATGGCGTGCCTGGAGCAGGCTGCCGCGGAACACCTCGCACCCAAACATCCCGCCGAGCTTAGCCCCGGCGAACTGCGGCGGGTTGCCGTGGCCCGCGGCCTGGCACGCCTCAAAGCAGGAGCTACCGTCCTCCTGTTCGACGAACCGACCGCCCATCTTGACGCCGCCTCCGCCGACGCCATCCGTGCCGCAATCGAGGGCCTGCGAGGGTCCGCGACTGTCATCCTCGTTGCCCACGACGCCGCCACCCGGAACCTTGCGGATCATGTGGTGAAGGTCGACGGCGGGACGGCGGAGCAGCAAACCGGTCCGGCCAATCCGGAGTCCGCGGCAGCCGCCAGCACAACGGCGATCCAGCAGGACAGTCACCTCCGGAGCAGCCCGGCCGGGGGATTTGAACCCCCCGTGGCCATCTCCACCCTCAAGGCCCTGGCCAACATCCTTGCGCCCGTCCGCCATAAGTTCGCCGGCGCCGTACTGGTTGCCGCGCTCGCGGCCCTGTTCGCCGTGGCCCTGTCCGGGCTGTCGGGCTGGCTCATCATCCGGGCCAGCGAGCAGCCGCCCATTCTGTACTTGCTCGGAGCGATCGTGGGTGTGCGGTTCTTCGGCATAGGCAGGGCCGTGCTTCGTTACGCTGAGCGGCTTCTCGTCCACGACGCCGTCTTCGCCGCCATGACAAGGCTCCGAGGTGCGCTGTGGGCGGCCCTCAGCGCGCGGGCGCTGTCCCTCCGCCGGCTCCTGCAAGGCGGCAATGTGCTCGGGGCGGTGGTCGACGACGTCGACACTCTGCGGGATTTGCTGCCGCGCGTCGTGCTGCCGCCCCTCTCGGCCCTTGCCGTCGCGGTGTCGGCGGTGGTTGCCTCGGCATTGCTGGTGCCCGCTGCCGTGCCGGCCGTCGTCGTGGCCGCCATGGTTGGGGTTGTACTGGCCCCTCTGCTTGCCCTGTTGGCAGACCGCAATGCTGCGCGCGCTGAGCATCAACTGCGCTCACTGGTGTTGCGCGACGTTGCCGCTGCCCTCGACGCCCGTGCCGAGCTCAGCGCCAACGGCGTCGCCAGTACGGTTCTCTCGTCCTTGACCCGGAGGGACAACGCAGCCACGGCGGCCGCACAGCGGTCCGCGTGGGCTGACGGCATAGGCCAAGGATTGGTCGTACTCGCCTGCACCGTGGGTGCGCTGGGGGTGGGCATTCTGGCCGCACCGTCAGTGCAAGCCGGAAACACGGTGCAGTCCGGAACTGTTGCGCCTGCTGTGCTTGCCGTCGTCGTGCTCATGCAGTTGGCGCTCGCGGAACCGTACGGGGCGGTAGTGTCTGCCGTGCGGCAGGCGCCCGCCCTGGCCGCAGTATTGCGGCGGATCGCCCCATCGGGAGCTGTTGACGCGTCAGCAGCGTCCGACGGCGGCGTGCTGGCACTACCGGAGCGTGCCGACGGTTCTCCTGGGTTGTTGTTGGACGGGCTCGAAGCGTCATGGCCCGGCGGTGCCCCCGTATTCAGCGGGTTGAGCGGCGAGGCCGCCCCCGGGCACTGGCTCTCCGTCACGGGTCCGTCCGGTTCCGGTAAATCGACGTTGCTCTCGGTACTGCTCGGCTTCTTGCCGGCATCGTCCGGCGCAGCCTACGTCACCGGAAGTGCCGCATGGTGCCCGCAGGAGGCCCACCTCTTCGACTCCACCATCCGCGGCAACCTGCTGCTCGCCCGCCCGGCCAGCCACAAGCCTTCCGAAGCGGACATGCATCAGGCTTTGGGCGCCGTCGGGCTCTCCGGACTGGTAGCCGGACTTCCCGCGGGCCTGGATAGCCGCATTGGCCCCTCGGGTTCGTTCCTGAGCGGCGGCGAACGCCAGCGGCTCGCCATGGCCCGTACGCTTCTGACCGGAGCAACAGTTCTCCTCCTCGATGAGCCGACGGCCCATCTCGACGCCGAAGCCGCCCGCCTGATGATGGCCGAACTCCGCGGCGGGCTGCGAGACGTCACTGTGGTCCTAGTGACCCACAACCCGGCGGATATCGGCGAGGGAGACTCCCGACTGGACCTTGGCACCCCCAAGCTTGGCTCGCCGTCGGACCTCCCGGCGCTAGTGCACGGAAGCTAGCCGCGGAGCCGCCCGATGATGGCGTCCACCGAGTCGACGATCTTGTCCATGAGCATCAGGGCGTCGTCCTCGCGGATGAGTGGAGTCGATTGGCCGGCCCACAGCGACATCAGCCCGGGGATTCCCTGTGCCGCCGCAACTGGCCGGAACTTGCCGGTGAGCCAGTTCTGGATGGGGAACGGGGCGTGGGCGGCAGGGTCGGCGAGTTCCGCGATGATCCGGTTGGGGATGCCTCGCGCCAGGCGACCGCTGAGGGCACGTGTCAGGACGGTGTGGGCGGCGTCGGGTCCGTGCATCGCAGCCAAGTGGGCGGGACTGATGGCAGACTGGCGGGTGGCGAGGAAGGCTGAACCGATCTGTACCGCGTCCGCGCCAAGCGCCAAGGCGGCAGCGACCCCGCGGCCGTCAGCGATACCGCCTGCGGCGATGACGGGAACCGAGACGGCATCCACCACTTGCGGCACGAGGGCCATGGTCCCGACGAGCGAGTCCTCCGGAGCGCGCAGGAACGAAACACGGTGGCCACCTGCCTCCATTCCCGTGGCAACGATGGCATCCACTCCGCCGGCGTGGAGGGCGACGGCTTCGTCCACGGTGGTCGCCGTACCTGCCACCACAATGCCGTTCCGGTGGGCCTCCTCGATAACCGACTCGGACGGAACGCCGAACACGAAACTCAGCACGGCTGGCCGGGCATCGATGGCCGCCTGGATCTGATTGTCCAGATCAGGCAGATAAGTATCAGGTTGCGAGGGTGGTTCCACGCCCACCAGCTCGAAATAGGGCCTGAGGACGTCCACGTAGGCTGCGAACTGCTCGGCATCCGGAGACGGCCGCTCTTCTCCCTCGATGGGAAGCCAGAGATTCAGCGCGAACGGTTTCCCGCTGGCATTCCTGAGTTCGCGGGCTGTGGCGGCGATCCGCTCCGGATCGTAGCCGTAGAGTCCGTATGAACCCAGTCCGCCCGCCTCGCTGACGGTGCTTGACAGCTCCACGGACGACAAGCCGCCGAATGGTCCGAGGACGATGGGCAGTCCAATATTGAAGAGGCGGGTGGCCCGTGTGTCTTTCCACGACATCGCAGCGCCTAGCCGTCGACGTCGTGAAGGTGATGGACCACGTCGTGCAGGAAGTACTGGGCAAACGTCAGCACGGTGAAGGTGGAGCCATTGCTGCGGACACCGGTGCGCGGCCATTCATCTTCTCGGACTGAGGCGAAGGAATTCGCGATTTGTTGGCCCTCGGCAGCCAGTTGTGCAGACACCTCAGCGGGATCCGCGTTGGCGTAGTCCCCGTCAATGGCGGCCTTGTCCTGGTCCCAATTGGCGAAGCGGGCGTCGTCTTCACGCAGCATCAGGTTCAGGCGCTGATCGAAGAGACTGAAGACATCCCTTACATGGCAGGCATACTCCAAGGGCGACCACGTGTGGTCGTCCGGGCGGACCGCGGCGTGTTCGCGGCGAAGCACCGCGCGCCAGCGCGGCAGCATGTTCAGGACTGTTCCCGGCACCGTGGACGGGGTCACGGTCGCGGCGTCGAAACCACATTCGGGGCAAGGCGTGGACAGGACCCAGGTCCAGTCCTTGTCATCGGGAATGATCGGCATGGCAGTAGTCTAGGGCCCACGTTCGTGATCCGGCCGCACCACGGAATGGGGGTGCGGGTCCACACCCCCAAGTGGCCTATCAGGAGTAAGGTTATGAACTGGGGAAGCCTGGAAAGTGAAATAGCCATGCTTAAGGATCTAAACGTCGCCGGCGTGCTCCCTGCCAGCGATATCGCCCGCGCCCGCGACTTCTACCGCGACAAGCTCGGCCTCGAGCCGGACAACCCGGAGGCCACAGACAACCTGATGTACAAGTGCGCCAACGGCACTGCCTTCCTGCTCTACGAGACCCCCAACGCCGGGACCGCCAAGAACACCCAGTTGGGATTCCAGAGCACCGACTTGGACCAGGACATGGCCGATCTCAGGGCACGCGGGGTCGTTTTCGAAGATTACGACTTCCCGGGCCTGAAAACCGAGAATGGCGTTGCCACCCTCCCGGACGGCGAAAGGGGAGCCTGGTTCCTCGATTCGGAAGGAAACATCCTCAGCATCGCCACGATGTAGTCACAGCCTTCGGGGCTTAGCCTTCAACGGCGGTATCCGGCCTGCTTCCTTCTTCCCACGCCATGGTTGCGCCAATGGCATCCACGGCCTGGGAGAGGGGAACACCGGAGCCGTCGCGGCGGCCGTGCTCTTGTGGGAGCGCACGGGCGACGCCGGCGCTGGACGCCGCCTTCGCGGGGCCGTGGCCTACCCACCCGAGCAGCAGCGTGTCCTCACCCTTGAGGAAACGGTGGGCCCGGACGCCTCCCGTGGCCCGGCCCTTGGCCGGATACTCCTCGAACGGGGTGATTTTGGCCGTGCCCGGAGCAGTCCCCGGCAACGCGCCATTGCTGCCAGCGATAGTCACGACGACGGCGGCGCGGTCGTCGGCGCGTACCGTGCCGAAGTGGATGACGTCGTCGCCATCTGCGAGCTTGATACCCGCCATGCCGCCGGCGGTGCGCCCCTGGGGCCGGACGGCAGAAGCACTGAACCGCAAAAGCTGCGCAAGCCGGGTCACGAAGACGAGTTCGACGTCGTCGTTCTGTGCAGGCTCCACGCCCACCACAGTGTCCTTGTCCTTGAGCGCAATGATTTCCCAGTCCTCGCGGTTCAGCGGGTAGTCCGGCTGGACGCGCTTGACCACGCCCTGGACCGTTCCGATGGCCAACACGGCATCCAACGGCACGAAGGCCACCAAGGATTCGCCCTTGAGCAGGGTGACAAAGTCCTTTGCCGCCACGCCGCCGGCAAGATTGGGCAGGCCGGACACCGGAGGCAGCGCCGGCATGTCCATGACCTGTACCCGGAGCATCCGGCCCTGCGAGGTGACCGCGCCGATTTCGCCGCGCGCCGTTGTCTTGACCACCGAGCGGTAGACATCATGCTTGCTCCGGGGGCCGGACTCGGCCAGTGGCTCTTGGTTGGACGTCCGCGCGATCTGCCCAGAGGTGCTCAGGAGTGCCCAGCAAGGATCGTCGGGGATTTCGAGCGGCAGTGCGGCGGCCTTCCCCTTGCCAGCCGGGACTGCGGCTCCGAGGGCCGCCGCGACGGTCGGGGAGACCGCCTCGGACTCGAGGAGAACAGTGCGGCGCGGGGTGCCGTACTTCTCGGACACCTCGGCCAATTCCCCGGATACCAACTCGCGCAGCAGCACGTCGGACGCCAGGATCGCCTCAAGCTCGGCGATCTCCCGGCGCAGCTCTTCCTGCTCTTTTTCGAGTTCGATGCGCGAGTACTTGGTCAGTTGGCGCAGACGAAGTTCCAGGATGTAGTTGGCCTGGATCTCGGACAGATCATAGATCGACATGAGCCGTTCGCGCGCGGCTGATGCCTCGTCCGAGGAGCGGATGATCTGGATGACCTCGTCGATGTCCACGATCGCGATCAGGAGGCCCTCCACCAAGTGGAGGCGGTCCTTCTTCTTGCCCAGGCGGAAGGCAGTGCGGCGGCGCACCACCGACAGACGGTGGCCAACGTAGACCTGGAGCAGCTGGAGCAAGCCCAAGGTCTGCGGCTGTCCATCCACCAGGGTCACGTTGTTGATGCCGAAGGAGTCTTCCATTGGCGTGAACCGGTAGAGCTGCTGCAGCACTGCGTTGGGGTTGAAGCCGTTCTTGACCTCAATCACGAGCCGCAGCCCGTGCTTGCGGTCAGTGAGGTCCATGACATCGCTGATGCCTGTCAGCTTCTTGGCGTTGACGGCATCCTTGATCTTCTCGATGACCTTCTCCGGGCCCACCATGTACGGGAGTTCGGTCACCACCAATCCGGTGCGACGCGCGGTCAGCTGCTCGATCTCCACCTTGGCGCGGGTCTTGAACGAACCCCGTCCTGTGGCGTAGGCGTCGCGGATTCCATCCAGGCCCACGATCCGGCCGCCCGTGGGCAAGTCCGGGCCGGGCACGAAACGCATGATGTCTTCCAGCGTCGCGTCCGGATGGGCGATGAGGTGCCGGGCGGCCGCGATGACTTCCACGAGGTTGTGGGGGGCCATGTTGGTGGCCATGCCGACGGCGATGCCCGTGGTGCCGTTGACCAGCAGGTTGGGGAAAGCCGCGGGCAGGACATCGGGCTGAGTGAGCTGGTTGTCGTAGTTGGGGACGAAATCCACCACGTCTTCGTCGAGGTGCTCGGTCATCGTCATCGCAGCCGCCGCGAGCCGGGCTTCCGTGTAACGCGGTGCAGCAGGGCCGTCGTCGAGCGAACCGAAGTTGCCGTGCCCGTCAATGAGGGGCAAGCGCAGCGAGAAGTCCTGGGCCATGCGCACCATAGCGTCATAGATGGCGGCATCGCCGTGGGGGTGCAGCTTCCCCATGACTTCACCCACCACTCGGGCACTCTTGACATGCCCGCGGTCCGGGCGGAGGCCCATGTCGCTCATCATGTACAGGATGCGTCGCTGAACGGGCTTGAGGCCATCGCGCGCATCGGGGAGCGCGCGGGAATAGATGACCGAATACGCGTACTCCAGGAAGGAGCCTTCCATCTCGGAAGTGACGTCAATATCGATGATGTTCTCGGTGAAGTCCCCGTCGACGGCAGCCGTGGCTGCGTTCGCGCGGGAGGGACTTTGGCTGCGTGCCATGGAGTCGGTGGATCCTTAAACGTGTACTGCGGAAGACTTAGCTAGGCTAAGCCTATGGTGGATCAGCCCGGCGCCGGCGTATATCCGGAATATTGGGAGGCCGATGTCGTGCTTCGCGACGGCGGAACGGCGCATTTGAGACCCATCTCACCCGAGGACGCGGATGCCCTCCAGGCTTTCCACACTGCGCAGTCCGAGACGTCCATCTACATGAGGTTCTTCTCGTTCAAATCGCGGCTCTCCAGCAAGGAACTGCGCCGCTTCACCGAAGTGGACCACAAGGACCGGGTGGCGTTCGTCATAACGATCGGCGGAGAAATCGTGGGCGTCGGCAGGTACGACCGGCTTGATGACCCCACCGAGGCCGAAGTTGCTTTCAATATTTCCGACGTCCAGCAAGGCCGTGGCATCGGTTCGATCCTGCTGGAGCACTTGGCGGCCGCAGCCCGCGAAAACGGCATCCGCCGCTTCACCGCCGAGGTCCTGCCCGAGAACCGCAAAATGCTGCGGGTCTTCGCCGACGCTGGTTATGAGCTCGCGCGCAAATTCGATGACGGCGTCGTCAGCGTTGAATTCAACATCGACCCGACCGAAAAATCCCTGGCCGTCATGGAATCGCGGGAACACCGCGCCGAGGCGCGCAGCGTACGGGACTTGCTGGCGCCGTCGTCGATCGCGGTGGTCGGCGCCAGCCGCCGGTGGGGGACCGTCGGGCACCAACTGCTGGAGCACATCCTCGAAGGAGGCTTCACCGGTGCGGTCTATGCGGTCAACCCCGAAGCATTCGAGGTGGCCGGGATGAAGTCCTTCGCCCGGATCGCCGACGTTCCCGGGCCTGTGCAGATTGCCATCATCGCAGTGCCGTACGAAGAAGTACCGAAAGTCGTGGACGAGTGCGGTGCGGCCGGCGTCAAAGGCCTGGTGGTTGCGACCGCCGGATACGCCGACGACGGCGAGCGGGGGCTACAGAGGCAGAGGGACCTGGTGCGCCGGGCCAGGTCCTACGGGATGCGCGTGATCGGCCCCGAATCGCTGGGGATCGTGAACACGAATCCGGACGTCTCCCTCAACGCGTCCATGGCCCCGAGCCTGCCCCGGCGCGGGGGACTGGGACTGTTTTCGCAATCTGCCGCCATCGGTGTTTCCGTCTACGCCGCCGCGAGCCGCCGGGGCCTGGGATTGTCCTCGTTCCTGTCTGCCGGCAACCGTGCCGATGTCTCCGGGAACGACGTCATGCAGTTCTGGGAAGACGATCCGGATACCGTCGCGGTCGGGCTCTACTTGGAGTCGATCGGCAACCCACGTAAGTTCTCCCGCCTGGCTCGCCGCCTCTCGCGCAGCAAGCCGGTCATCGTTGCAAAATCCGATGTCACGGGGCTGCGCCTTCCGCCGGGCCATGTGGTCAGGACCACGCTGGCGCCGGCGGCGGCCCTTGACGCCATGATGCGCCAAGCGGGGGTCATCGCCGTCGAAACCATCGAGCAGCTCATGGACGTGGCGCAGATCGTCTCCTGCCAGCCCTTGCCCAAGGGCCCGGCGCTCGCCGTCTACAGCAACTCCGCGGCCTTCGGGAAGGTGGTAGCGGACAACGCGGCCCCCCAAGGACTCGTCGTCGATCGGATCGTCACCGACGTCGATCTGGACGCGGGGATGTCCGTGGCTTTGGAGGGACTGCGGCGCAGCCTCCGCCAGAATCTTGCCGACGACGCCGTGCACGCAGTGGTCGCAGCCATGGTGCCCTCCCGCAGCCTCACAATGGACGCGATCGCGGGAGTCCTCGGAGAATGCGCGGCGGAGGCGGGCAAGCCCGTCGTGGCGGCTTTCACGGGAATTCTTGACAGCTCTGTGCAGCTGGATGGATTGCTGGCTCCCGGCGGAGAAACGGGGCGCCCTGTTCCTTGCTATTCGAGCCCCGGTAGCGCAGTGGCGGCCTTGGCGGCGGTGGTCCGTTACGCGAAGTGGCTTGACCGGGACCAAGGCATGTTCGTGGAACCGGCGGGTTGCGACCGGGAAGGAACGCGGGAGCACATCGAACGGCTCCTGTCTTCCGTCCCGGGGGAGCAACTCGTCCGGCTGGACGACGCCGAAGGTGCCGCATTGCTCTCCCGGTACGGTATCCCGGTGGTGCCGTCAGCCGTCTTCGAGAGCGACGACGAAGCGGTGGCCGCCGCCGAGCGGCTCGGTTGGCCCGTGGTGCTCAAGACCACGGATCCTGCCCTCCGGCATCGCCTGGACCTGGGAGGTGTGCGGCTGGACATCGAGGACGCGGACTCGCTGCGGCGCAACATCGCGCAGATGCGTCGCGCCCTCGAGCCCTACGGTTCATCGGCCATAGAAGTGCAGGCCATGGTTTCCGTGGGGCAGGCCTGCACGTTCCGGGCCATCGAAGATCCGCTTCTGGGGCCGGTGGTGTCCTTCGGATTGGCGGGCGACGCAGTGAACCTCCTGGATGATTGGGCGCACCGGGTTCCTCCTCTGTCCGCCGCGGATCTCCACGACTTCATCCGGGCACCCCGGGCTTCGTTGAAACTCTTCGGCTACCAGGGACTGCCGGCGGTCGACGTGACTGCCCTCGAAGACCTCGGCGCACGGCTGGTCCGGCTCAAGGATGAGCACCCCGAGATTGCCCTCGTGGAATTCAACCCTGTCCTGGCCGGGGCGCGGGGCGCGAAGATCCTTGCCGCCGAGGTATGGATCGGGAACGCCGCACAACGTACGGACAGCGCCCGCCGCGCGATGCTCAGCTGACCGGGTGGGGGCCCGGTGGTTATGAAGTCCCCAGCCAATCTGTGAAAATGGGGGAATGAGCTCGAAGTCCCCGACGCCTCCGTCCGGTCCGGCTACCACCGGGCACCACGCAGCACACAACCACAGCTCGCAGGGGCAGAGCCTGGACCAGGCACTTCAGCGGGCGGGCTTCTATCCGGTCCTCGTTGCCGATGTTGTGGCCGACGCCTTGGACGGGCGAGACTGCCTTGCACACCTGGTGCATTTGGAAACGCATTTCGACCGTGCCGAGGTCCGGCGACACATCACGGTCCTGGTCCTCACTGAGGACATGCTGGTGATCACCCACGTTGACGATCAGCAGCTTGATGAAGCCGGCGAACAGATCGTCGCACAGATTTCCACGGAATCCGTGCCTGTGGCGCAAATCCGCTCCGTGGTCCTCAGCTACATGTATGCGCAGCCGCAGAACTACACTCCGAGCGACCCCGTCAGAGAGCTGACCCTTTCGATTGCTTGGTCTGGTGGCCAACGCCTGGATGTGGGACCTGCCAGTTGCGGGGACCCGCAATGCGAAGCCGATCATGGGTATACCGGCACTATTTCCCAGGAGGACATCGTTCTTCGGATCAGCTCGGAGGCCGACGGACCCCGGGCCGTGCAGGACGCGAAGATCTTCGCCCGCGCGTTGCGGGCGGTGAACACGGGGGGTCCCGGGCCTTCAGCACATTCGGGTTCCATCCCCGCACCGCGACTCCGCTCGGGCGTCTTCGGAAACCGGCTGAGCCGCGGACACCAGCGCTGATGGTGACCTCGGAACACCTCGCCCAGGAAACCGCCCCCGTTGCCAGCACTGTCCCCGAGCTTCCCGGAGCGCCGTTGTATGGCAGCAAGTCGATTGCCGAGGTCTTCACCAGCGCCGCGGCGAGCATGGGCCTGCCCGGCTTTGAGAACAAGCTGCAATTGCCCGCATCGCAACGCGTCTGCGTGGTGCTTGCCGATGGCCTGGGCCGCAATCTGCTCAAGCAGAAATCCGCGCATACGCCGTTCCTGAGATCTATTGCGAATTCGGGGCAGGGCGCCGTTCCTGTCTGGCTCGATTCAGCCTTCCCCTCCACCACGGCATCCTCCTTGGCAAGTCTGGGCACCGGCCGTACGCCCGGCGAACACGGCATGGTGGGCTATGACGTCCTGGATCCCACCCAGGACAAGGTGGTCAACCTGCTCGGCAACTGGGACGCCGGTGTCGACCCCCTGCGCTGGCAACCGTTCCCGACAATCTTCGAACGCGTGGCTGCTGAGGCTGACGTGGTGACAGTGAGCTTGCCGCAGTTCGGTGCGTCACCGATGACCCTGGCGGCGCTCCGCGGAAGCCGCTTCGTGGGAGGTAGCTCCCTGCATGCCCGAACGGCAGCTGCGGGGGAGGCTATGGTCGCAGGAAACCGTTCGCTCATGTACTTCTACGTCAACGAGTTGGACAAGGCCGGCCACCGCTACGGCTGCCAGTCCGATCGCTGGGAACACCAGCTTGAAGAAATAGATTCAACCGTCAAGAGGCTCTCCGCAACCCTTCCGGCAGATACCACCATCCTGCTCACCGGAGACCACGGAATGCTTGACGTTCCGGAGTCACAGCGCATCGACTACTCCGCCGATGCCGCCCTCATCGCCGGTGTCCGGCATACAGCAGGCGAACCCCGCATGGTCCACCTGTACCTTGAGCCCGATTCAGGAGAACGGCAACGCCAGGCCTTGCTGGACGCTTGGCGTGCCCGCTTCAGTGATCGGATCTGGGCCTTCACCCGGGAGCAAGCCGTTGCGGCCGGTCTCTTCGGTGGGTTGCGTCCGGAGGTTTCCCCTCGGATCGGAGACATCATGATCGCCGCCCGGGATGCTCTGGCGCTTTATGACGTCCGTCGGGTTCGCCCTACCGCCATGGAAGTTGTCGGGCAGCATGGTTCGCTGACCAAGGCGGAGCGTGAGGTTCCGTTGCTATGTTTCAAGGCCGGAGGCCCCAGAAGCCGCCGTGGCTGAGCTCATCTTCTTTTCCGGAACCATGGACTGCGGCAATTCCCACACTTGAGCGCATCGACGACCGTTGCATTGAAGAAGTGCCCACTGGCGAGGGCAGCGCTTGCCTTTGGCGCGGCGCGAACTGAAGCCTCCCGCGAACTTAGGCGGCTAGTCTCCGCGCGTACCGAAGACGATTTCATCCCAGCTGGGGATACTGGAGCGCTTGGGCCGTGAGGGCTGGCGCTCGGCAGGCGCCGCGTCGGAAGATTCGTCACCGTGGGGCGGGTTGTCGGACTCCGAAGCCACACCCTCCGACGGGGTTGAAGGTGTGGCTTTGTACCAGGAATCCTTCAGCCCAGCGCGGGTGGGCTTCGGCTCTTCGCGTTCCCGCCGGGGAGCGCCGCCGAGCAATTCGTCCAGGCCTGCCCGCGGTGATGCCGTTTCCTGGGATCGCGGCTCCTCTTGGGCGGCCTGCGCATCGTTGTCAGTCCTGCCGCGCAGAAGGGTCACGGGGCGCATAGGGCTCGGAATCACGGTGATTTCCCGTGTGTCCGTACTGACCCCGTCGTGCAGCCGGAGGGAATCGTCTTCATTGTCGTCTTGCTGCGGAGCCAGGCTCAGCCGCGACAGCATGGAGGCACGTGCGTCGCGACGGGTCGCGGCGGGATCGGCTTCTGCCGGTTCGTCCGTGTCTGTGTCCGTTGATTCTTTGTCCGAAAGCCCGTCTTCGACGTCGCTGGGCCTGGGATGGGCAGCAGGAACTCCGCTGCTCAGAAGGAGCGCCAAGGCGTCGTCGCTGTCTTCGTCGAGGCCAAGCCGTTGTCCGCGTCGTGAGCGCAGCATGTCCAGGAGCCCATCGGCTTCCTTGGTGGCCGCAGCGGCGGCGGCACGGGCCGCGGCACCCGCGTCGGCCTCGAAATCAAAAGGCCGGTCGGAAACGGCGGCGAGACGCCGTGCCGGTACGGGGCCATCAAGCGGTTCCAGTTCGCTGAGCTGCTGGGCCCAGCGGTTGGCGTTCTGGAGCGATTTCCGGGCGGGATTGAACGTCCACATCGCCGGCGGCTCTTCGCCAATGGTCTCCAAGGTGCCTGGCTTGGTTTCAAAGCGCGCGACGACGGTCCAAGCCCCATCGCTCCGGCGCCAAGAGTCCCACTCCACCGCGGAGGAGTCGATGCCGTGGGCCGTGAGCCGGTGCGCGACCATCTCGCCGAGGCTTGCAGGTTCGTCGCCGAACGCTGCGCGGTAAGTATCGTGGCCGGGTGCCGGGGCAGCGACTTCCACTTTGCGGGCTTGCTGCGCGATGTATTCCCGCTCGGCCAGCACGGGGCCTTCATAGCGCTGCACATTGGCGAGCGGCAATCCTGACAGCTCTGCCACTTCCGCGGCCGTAGCACCGCTACGGATACGCGACTGAATGTCACGCGGGGACATGGCGACGGGCGTGATCGAAGCACGCGCGGCCACCTGGGCAGGTGTCCGGCTCGCGGCAACACGCAACGCCTCGTCAATCGGAAGCTGGAACATCTCGCCGCCGGTACCGCTCAACAGGAGATGTCCGCCGTCGTCGTGGACGCCAACCAGCCGTAGATCCCGCATAAAATCCTCCACCATGGCCTATCTGACATTCGAAACTCTGCCACCCGGTGGGGCCTTTTCCTACTAGGACAAAGGGCGCGCCGCGATATTCCGCCATTTCCGGCACTTTCCCCGCGGAACGGTCCCCGTGGAGCTATGGACATTTGGTTCCGCTGGGAGGACAATCTGCCCGATATCGGGCACAAAAACGGGGCCTGCTGCGTTACATCCTTAGACCGGAGCAGGTTCCGGTTGACAGGAGCGCGAGCCCTGCGTGAAGCACAAGGGAGAACGAAGAAGGGACCATGGCAACGGACTACGATGCCCCTCGGAAGACTGAAGAAGACACCGAGGACTCGATCGAGGAACTCAAGTCGCATCGCACCGAGAAGCAGTCATCGGCGGTTGACATTGACGAGACTGACCTGGCCGACGCCTACGAGCTCCCCGGGGCGGACTTGTCCGGCGAAGAGCTGCTGGTCCGCGTCCTACCTCCGCAGGCAGACGAATTTACCTGTTTCAACTGTTTCCTGGTCAAGCACCGCTCCCAGATTGCACGGGAAAAAGACGGTCATCTTTACTGCAAGGAATGCGAGAGCTGATCCGGGGAACGGAACGGCCTACTTTGAAAGCGCAGCCAGCAGCTCTTCCGGGCGGCGGGTGGACGTCAGCCAGTACGGCGTACGGTCCGCAGGGTCGGTGATTTCAATACGCACCACGGGGTCGATCCAGCCACGGAGGCACAGGAACGCGAGCCCATTAAGTCGGGTACCGCGCTCTGCCGTGGCTTCGTCCTTGCGGAACGCCGCGACTGCGCCGACAAATTCGCGCTGGATACTGGCGCGACCCACCTGGACGGTATCTCGGTCCACCACAATCGCCGGCGTGGACAACAACAGCATCGTGGTCATGATCCCGAAGAGAACCAGTGCGGCGATGATGCCCGCGGTGATACTGATCGGCGCAAACATCAGGATGCCCGCGGCGGACAAGCCGACCACGACGATCCAAATCCAAGGGGACGGCCAGAGCTTTTCCGCAAACAGGACGCCCGTTCCACTTGTGGAGTGGTTCGGCGTGGGCACGGATGCAGTCGATTCAGGCATGCAACCAGCTTATCGGGACAGCGACCCGAGTAATTAACCCGCCTGGACCCTGCACCGGCAACCGCGGCAGGATCCAGCGGACGATAGAATATCTGACTGTGAGCCATGAGACAGCAGTAGCCAACCCAGCAGACACTTCCGCCGAATATGGCGCGCCGACCCTTCAGATCCAGCTGAAAATGCTCGACGACGGCCTGGAAGCACCGTCGTACGCCCACCCTGGTGACGCCGGTGCCGACTTGCGCGCCCGCGCGGACGTGTCTCTCGCCCCGGGGGAGCGGAAGCTCGTTCCCACAGGGGTCTCAATCGCGCTGCCAAACGGCTTTGTCGCACTCATTCACCCGCGGTCGGGGCTGGCCACCAAGCACGGGCTCACCGTAGTCAACGCTCCGGGCACGGTCGATGCCGGCTACCGAGGTGAAATTTCCGTGACGCTTTTGAATACGGACCAAAACCAGGCAATCGAACTCAAGCGCGGCGATAGAATTGCTCAAATGGTGATCCAGCGCGTCGAGTATGCGCAGTTCGTGACGGTGGACGAGTTGTCCGACACAGCGCGCGGCACCGGCGGCTTTGGATCCACCGGAGGCTTCGCGCCGGCCGTGAGCTAGCAACAACCCTCGACAATCGACGCCACACGGAGCTGATTGCCATGCTGCCCGCGAGTTGACGGGCAGTCTGCGGTTTACTGGGGATAGACCACTACTAAGGAGACAACCCGATGCTTTTTGGGCGCGGAAAGAAGTCCAAGGCTGAGCAGCCGGAAGACAAGGATACCGAGCAGGCCAATGCCGCGACGTCGCGGGGGGATGCCGGCACGGTAGCCAGTGGAACCGMGAAGGGCGACTTCCGTCTGTCCAAGGGGCCATTCGATGCCAGCGAAATTGAGAGCCAAGAGGGCTACGTGGACCTTGGCGCGTTGCTTATCGAGCCTTCCGAGGGCCTTCAATTGCGCCTCGAGGTGGAAGAGGCGACCCAGCGGGTAGTGGCCGTCACCATGGACTTGGATGGCTCGAGCCTTCAGCTCCAAGCGTTCGCCGCTCCCCGTTCCGAAGGACTGTGGGACGAAATCCGCGAACAGATCGGCCAGTCCGTGTCCAGCCAAGGAGGCGAAGTCGAGGAGATCGCCGGCACCTTCGGGACGGAACTCGTCGCAAAGCTTCCTACCGAATCTGCCGACGGCGGACGCGGTTTCCGAGCGGCCAGGTTCATGGGCGTGGATGGACCTCGTTGGTTCCTCCGCGGTGTCATCGGTGGTCAGGCGGCCCTGGACAGGGACGCTGCCGAAGGCTTGGAGAATCTCTTCCGCAAGGTCGTAGTCATTCGCGGAGACAACCCGATGCCACCCCGTGAACTGCTCCAGTTGAGATTGCCCAAGGACGCCGCAGCCTCGGGACACCATGGCGCTCCGCAGGAAGCGCCGGAGCTTCAGCGGCCTGAACGCGGCCCGGAGATCACCCAGATTGGCTGACAAGGCGGCTCGCGCCGCTGCAGCCACTGGCAGCCCGGCACCCCTGTCCCTCACGGATCTCCCTGTGCGTGGCAGAGTCAACTGCACGGGTTTCATCGAGTCGGTGACCTACCAACCCGCCAACGAGCAAGCGCATTTCTCGGCAATAGTCGTTGACCGGATCGCGCACAGGGGAGAAACCGGTCCATTGGCCCGCTTGCGCGTCATCTGGCTCGGGCGCCGCAAGGTGCCCGGGATCGAACCCGGGACTGTCCTTCGCCTCGAAGGAATGGTCACTCTGCGGGACGGAATGCCCACCATGTTTAATCCGCGCTATGAAATCCTCTCCCGGCAGGAGCAGCAATGACCGTCGCCAACGGACCCGGTCCCCACGATAAGCCAGCGCAGGAAAAACTCGGCCCGGCAGAAGGATCGAGTCAGGAGACGCAGGGACCAAGTATCGCGGACATCGCGGCGGGCTACGCAGAAAAGGCCGGACTCCAACGCAACAGCCACGGCCACGTGGATATCCTCAAATCGGCCGGGGGTGTCCAAGGGATAGCCGAGAGCATCGTGCCGGGCCTCGTGTTCCTGATCGCCTTCATGGTCACCCGCGACCTTCCGGCGTCCCTGATTGCATCCCTCGCGTCGGCCGCTGTCTTTACCGTGGTCCGGCTTGTCCAGCGACGTCCGTTGACCCAGGCCCTTGCAGGGATCGCAGGCGTCGCAATTTCCGCTTGGCTCGCCAACACCACGGGCAAAGCCGAGGACTTCTACGTCCTGGGCTTCTACACAAACATTGCCTACATCGTGGGAATGGTGCTGTCCATTGTGCTCAAATGGCCCATTGCCGGCCTGCTCTTCGGCTTTGTACGCAACGAAGGCTTCGATTGGCGGAAGAACCCGGAGCGCTTGCGGGCATACACCATAGGCACATGGGTGGTCATCGCTGTCCTGGCACTACGGCTTGTGGTCCAGGTTCCCTTGTACTTCATGGGCGAGGCCGGCCTGGCCGCTCTCGCTACCATGAGGCTGATCATGGGTGCTCCGCTGTACATCCTTGGTCTTTGGATCGCTTGGCTCCTGACCCGGCCGGCGCCAGGCCAGAAGCCGGCCAAGGATCCTCAGCCGTCGAAGCCGTCGTCGTCGGACTGATCCGAAAATTCTTCCTCGATCTCAACTGACCCGTGGTCCGCTGCGGACGGGGACAACAATGCCCTGAGCCCGTCTTCGGCCGCAATGGTCGTGACGAAAAACAGCTCGTCGCCGCCGTCGATCACGTCATCACGGCTGGGCGTGATGGGCGCGTGGTCGCGGAGGATCGCCACCAGGGTGGCGTCTTCCGGCCATTCGATGCCGCCCACAGTGCTGCCGATAATGTGCGAGTCGTGGGGGACGGTGAACTCCACGAGCGAGGACACTCCCGTCTGCAAGGTCAGCAGGCGGACGAGGTCACCGATTTCCACGGCTTCTTCCACGAGCGCCGTCATGAGCTGCGGGGTGTTGACGGCGACGTCGACTCCCCAGGAGTCGTTGAACATCCAGTCGTTCTTGGGGTTGTTCACGCGGCCCACCGTCCGGCCCACCCCGAACTCGGTCTTGGCCAGCAAGGACACCACTAGGTTCACCTTGTCGTCACCGGTCGCGGACACGACGACGTCGGCCCCTTCCAGTTTCGCTTCCTGGAGCGTGCTCAATTCGCAAGCATCGCCCACCAGCCATCGGGCACCACGGAGGCCGCTGCGCCCGATGACCTCCGGTTTGAGGTCGATCAGCATGATCTCGTGGTTGTGGGCGAGCAATTCCCGCGCGATCGACGAACCGACGCTGCCCGCGCCGACAATAACGACTTTCACTCAGACTCCTTGGCGGGTGCGCTGGCGAGGACGCGTGCCACCTCGGCGCTGCGGTCCAGATTCAACATGGCATGCACAGTGTCACCTTCCTGGTACGCCGTTCCGGCCTGGGGCAGGACGCCCTCGCCGAAACGTGTGAGGAAAGCGATGCGGATCCCGGAAGCTGCTTCGATGGCAGTCAGCGGGTGCCCGATCCAGCCTTCGTTCAGGTCAACTTCAGACAAGACCAATCGGCCGGAAGGCTCGCGGTAATCGCCCGCAAGGTGCTGCTCGGGCAGGATGCGGCGCAGGACCTGGTCCGCGCTCCAGCGCACGGCGGCTACCGTGGGAATGCCCAGGCGCTGGTAGATTTCGGCGCGGCCGGGATCGTAGATACGGGCAACAACATGCGAAACATGGAAAGTCTCACGGGCCACCCGGGTGGCCAGGATGTTGGAATTGTCACCACTGGAGACAGCGGCGAAAGCATACGCTTCTTCGCAACCGGCCTGCTTCAGCGTGTCCCGATCAAAGCCGACGCCGGTGACTTTCCGGCCAGTGAATCCGCTGCGCAGGCGACGGAAAGCGCGGTCGTCCTGGTCGATGATTGCCACTGAATGGCCGGCGTCTTCCAAGGTGTGCGCCAACGTTGCGCCTACTCGTCCGCAACCCATGATCACAAAGTGAGCCACGGTCTCTCCTTCACTCTTATGCCTGCCGCTCGGTAAGACTCTACCGGGGTAAGTCGCGGAAGCCAGTCCGCCGTCATGACATCGCGTTCGATTCAGAGTAGCTTTGCGGAGTGCTGACAATTCTCAACGCCGCGAAGCGGGTGTTGGTGGGGCGCCCTTTCCGGAACGACCGTTTGGCCCACACCCTGCTTCCCAAGCGCATCGCGCTGCCGATTTTCGCTTCGGACGCCCTGTCCTCAGTGGCGTACGCCCCTGACGAAATCCTGCTGACACTGGCCCTCGCCGGTGTGAGTGCCGTGGCCATTTCACCGCTGGTCGGCCTCGCCGTCATGGTGGTGCTTCTCACGGTGGTTGCCTCGTATCGGCAAAACGTCCACGCCTATCCTTCCGGGGGCGGCGACTACGAAATCGCCAACGTCAACCTGGGGAAGTTCGCCGGCCTGACCGTCGCGGCCGCTTTGTTGGTGGACTACGTCCTCACAGTCGCCGTGTCGATGTCCTCTGCAGCGGCGTACCTGACCACGGCGATCCCCTCATTGCACGGGCAGCAGGCAGTCATCGCCACAGTCGGCGTCGTCATCTTGGCCCTGGTGAACCTTCGCGGCATCAAAGAAGCCGGGAGTGTCTTTGCGGTTCCCACGTACATCTTCATGTTCTCCATTCTGGGAATGACGGCTGTGGGCATCTTCCAGGCGGTCACGGGCCAACTGGGCGAAGCGCCGTCGGCCGCTTTCTCGATCGTCCCGCAAGAGGGATTCGACCAGGGGCTAGTCGGTCTGGCAGGAGCGTTCCTGCTCCTTCGGGCCTTCTCCTCGGGCGCGGCCGCCCTGACCGGTGTGGAGGCCATCAGCAACGGTGTGCCGAACTTCAAGAAGCCCAAGAGCAAGAACGCCGCCACGACCCTCCTCATGTTGGGGGTCATCGCTTCGGCCATGCTCGCGGGCATCATCTACCTCGCCAACGCCACCAAGGTCCACATCGTGCTGGACCCGGCCAAGGAATTCCTCCTCGATGGCAAGCCGCTGCCGGACGACTACATCCAGAACCCGGCCATTAGCCAGATTGCACAGACCATTTTCGGGCCAGGGTCCATCCCGTTCTATATTGTCGTCGCAGCCACGGGCGTGATCCTCGTCTTCGCCTCCAACACAGCCTTCAACGGATTCCCGGTTCTGGGTTCCATCCTCGCCCAGGATGGATACCTTCCCCGTCAGCTGCGCACGCGCGGAGACCGATTGGCCTTCAGCAACGGGGTTCTTGCGCTTGCGGCAGGTGCCCTCGTCCTGATCATTTCCTTCAACGCCGACGTCACCAAGCTGATCCAGCTCTACATCGTGGGTGTCTTTATTTCCTTCACGATGAGCCAGCTGGGGATGGTGCGGCACTGGGGTAGGGAACTCAAGCTTGCCCGGGACAAAGCTGTCCGTCGGAGAATGCTGAAGTCCCGCACCATCAACATGCTCGGCTTCTGCATGACGGCCTTGGTGCTGACCATCGTTCTCATCACCAAGTTCGAACAAGGTGCCTGGATCGCCCTCCTGGCCATGTTCGTGCTGTTCCTCATCATGTGGAGCATCCGGGCCCACTACGACAACGTGGCCAAGGAACTGGCCGTTGACGAGGACTCGTCTCCGCGTGCGTTGCCCACGAGGGTTCACGCCGTGCTGCTGGTGTCCCACGTCCGCAAACCGGTGCTGCGCGCACTCGCCTACGCGCGGGCATCGCGGCCGTCCAGGCTGGACGCCATTATTGTGGACATCGACCACGAGGAAACCGCCCACACTGTGGAAGCCTGGGACAAGTTGGACATCCCTATCCCGTTGACCGTATTGGCGAGTCCATACCGGGAGACCGTCACGCCCATCTTGGACTACGTCAAGAACATGCGCCGGGATTCCCCACGCGACCTGATCGTCGTGTACATCCCGGAGTACGTCGTCGGCAAGTGGTGGGAACAGCTTGTCCACAATCAGACCGCACTGCGCATCAAGGCCCGGCTTCACTTTGAACCCGGGGTGATGGTGGCAAGCGTTCCTTGGCAACTGAAATCCTCCGAAGAAGCAAAGGCACTGCAGGATACCTAATGACCCACCCCAGCTACACCGATTCCAGCAAGCCCACGGCCCAGGACGGAGCTGCCAAGGAGCTGGTGGTGGACGTCGGCCCCATCGCCCACGGAGGCCATTTTGTCGCCCGGCACGAGGGCCGGGTCATCTTTGTCCGGCACGGCATCCCGGGGGAGAAGGTCCGGATCCGGCTCACCGACTCGGGCGAGTCTTCCCGATTCTGGCGTGCCGACGTCGTCGACGTCCTGGAAGCATCAGACGACCGGACACGCCATTTCTGGGCACTCGCCGATTCCCTTGCCGCCTGGCGCAAGGGCGGTCCGCCCGTGGGAGGTGCCGAACTCGGGCACGTGACACTCGAACGGCAGCGCCGGCTGAAGTCCGAGGTCCTCGCCGAGCAACTGAAGCGGCTCGCCGGCGTCGAACTGAATATCGATGTGGAGCCCGTCTCCGGTCATGATCCAGCTTCCAACGGCGGTGCAGGCCCCGACGTCGATTCAGGCCTCGGCTGGCGAACGCGCGCCAGCTTTGCCGTCACCCCGGGCGGCCGCCTGGGGATGCACGCCCACCGCTCCGACGTAGTCATTCCGGTTCACGAGATGCCGCTCGCACTTCCGGGCATTAATGACTTGCGGCTGTGGGAGCTCGACTTACACGGCATTTCAAGGGTGGAAATTGCGGCACCAGCTAACGGTTCACGTCCCCTGGTCCTTCTCGCCCCGGAAGAAGGTACCGACGCGCGCCGACTCAACCGCATCCTGGGCCAGCTCCCACACGAAGTTTCCGTAGCCAGCTTCGACCCGGCCCGCGGCGAAGTGCTGCAGTTGCGCGGCAGGACCTGGGTCCAGGAATCCGCTGCCGGCCATGAATACCGGGTCACGGGAGAGGGCTTCTGGCAGATCCACAAAGACGCTCCGGACACCTTGGTGGGGGCGGTGACGGGATTCTTGCACGATGGTGGCTACCTCCTTCCCGGATCAGCCGTGGCCGATCTTTACGCAGGAGCCGGGTTGTTTACGGCGCCCCTGGCGGACGCGGTGGGGATCACTGGTTCGGTGCTATCCGTTGAAGGATCGCCCGGAACCAGCCGGGACGCCCGCAAGAACCTGCATGGAGAGCCCCATGTGGAGATCGTCCAGGGCAAGGTGGAACGCGTCCTGCGGCAACGGTCCCGCAGCTTCGATTCGTTGGTGATCGACCCGCCGCGCGTCGGTGCGGGCAAAGCCGTAGTCAGCCAGCTCATCGAGTCCGGACCGCGGGCCATCGCCTATGTGTCGTGTGATCCAGCCTCTTTCGCGCGTGATCTCGGGTACTTCCGGAATGGCGGCTGGCGGCTTGATTCACTCCGTGCCTTTGATCTCTATCCACACACTCACCATCTGGAGACCGTCGCGTTGCTGGTGCCCGCGGCGTAGCCGCCACTACGATGGTGGAGAAGTTCGACGTCGCGCTTCACTTCTCCACCGACCGACGGCATGATGCTCAGATTAGGCTTGCCTAACTAGCTAGCGGTCAACCGCGCGACAAAGATGAAAGCTGTTGCGAGAGGAGTCCTGCCATGAGCACTGTGGACAGCTTCGGTTCCAAAGGCGTACTGAATGTAGCCGGCACCGATTATGAAATTTTCCGGTTGAACTCCGTTGAGGGCGCAGACAGCCTTCCGTTCAGCCTTAAGGTATTGCTTGAAAATCTCCTGCGGACGGAAGATGGCGCCAATATCACGGCCGACCACGTCCGCGCCTTGGCCGGTTGGGACCCGAATGCCCAGCCAGACACCGAGATCCAGTTCACCCCGGCTCGAGTCATCATGCAGGACTTCACCGGTGTTCCTTGTGTCGTCGACTTGGCCACCATGCGTGAAGCCGTCAAGGATCTCGGCGGCGACCCCAAGCGCGTCAACCCGCTGGCTCCGGCCGAAATGGTCATCGACCATTCCGTGCAGATCGACGCCTTCGGCAATTCCGGCGCCCTCGAGCGCAATATGGAGATCGAATACCAGCGCAACGGCGAGCGTTACCAGTTCCTGCGCTGGGGCCAGACCGCTTTTGACGACTTCAAGGTTGTTCCCCCGGGAACCGGCATCGTCCACCAGGTCAACATCGAATACCTGGCGCGTACCGTTATGACCCGCGAAGTTGAGGGCGTTCTCCGCGCCTACCCCGACACCTGCGTCGGTACCGACTCCCACACCACCATGGTCAACGGCCTGGGCGTGCTGGGCTGGGGCGTTGGCGGCATCGAAGCCGAGGCTGCGATGCTCGGCCAGCCCGTCTCCATGCTGATCCCGCGTGTTGTCGGCTTCAAGCTCACCGGCTCCATTCCGGCGGGCGCCACGGCCACCGACGTCGTCTTGACCATCACCGAGCAGCTGCGCAAACACGGTGTTGTCGGCAAGTTCGTGGAGTTCTACGGCGAAGGCGTTGCGGCGGTGCCGCTGGCCAACCGCGCAACCATCGGTAACATGAGCCCGGAGTTCGGCTCCACGGCAGCCATGTTCCCGATCGACGACGTCACGCTCGACTACCTGCGCCTCACTGGCCGCTCCGAGCAGAACGTCGCCTTGGTTGAGGCCTACGCGAAAGAACAGGGCCTCTGGCACGATCCGTCCCACGAGATCAAGTTCTCCGAGTACCTTGAGCTGGACCTGTCCACGGTTGTTCCCTCCATCTCCGGCCCGAAGCGTCCCCAGGACCGCATCATCCTCACGGAGTCGAAGGCACAATTCCGCGAGGACCTGCGTAACTACGTCAAGGAAGACCTGGCCGACGGAAGCCTGGACGAAGCCATTGACGAGAGCTTCCCGGCCTCGGACTCGCCGTCGTTTACCGCTACCGCGACCCACTTGGCCGATGTAGCACCGCACGCTCACGGTCCCAAGTCGAATGGCCGCCCGTCGAACAAGGTGGGCGTCGTGACGGCGGACGGTCGCGAATTCGAACTGGACCACGGAGCCGTTTCGATCGCTTCGATCACGTCTTGCACCAACACGTCCAACCCCTCCGTCATGCTGGCCGCCGCCTTGCTCGCCCGCAACGCCGTGGACAAGGGCCTCACCTCCAAGCCCTGGGTCAAGACGTCGGTCGCCCCCGGCTCCAAGGTTGTCACCGACTACTACGAGAAGTCCGGCCTGACCCCCTACCTGGAGAAGCTCGGCTTCTACATTGTCGGCTACGGCTGCGCTACTTGCATCGGCAACTCCGGACCGCTCGACGCCGAAATCTCCGAGGCCATCCAAGCCAACGACCTTTCCGTCACCGCTGTCCTCTCCGGCAACCGCAACTTCGAAGGCCGCATCAACCCGGACGTCAAGATGAACTACCTGGCCTCGCCGCCGTTGGTCATCGCCTACGCCCTGGCCGGAACCATGGACTTCGACTTCGAGGCGGACGCCCTGGGCCAGGACCAAGACGGCAACGATGTCTTCTTGAAGGACATCTGGCCGAACCCCGTCGAGGTCCAGAAGGTCATCGATTCCTCGATCGACAAGGAAATGTTCGCCCGCGGCTACGAGGGCGTCTTCGACGGCGACGACCGTTGGAAGGCACTCGACACCCCGGCAGGCGACACCTTCGCCTGGGACGCCAAGTCGACTTACGTTCGGAAGCCCCCGTATTTCGAGGGTATGAAGGCACAGCCGGATCCGGTAACGGACATCACCGGCGCCCGGGTCCTTCTGAAGCTCGGCGACTCCGTCACCACCGACCACATCTCCCCGGCCGGTTCGTTCAAGTCGGACACCCCGGCTGGCCAGTACCTTCTGGCCAACGGTGTGGAGCGCAAGGACTTCAACTCCTACGGTTCACGCCGTGGCAACCACGAAGTCATGATCCGCGGAACCTTCGCGAACATCCGCATCAAGAACCAGCTGCTCGCTGACTTCAACGACGGTGCGGGCGTCGAGGGTGGCTTCACCCGCGACTTCACACAGGCGGACGGCCCGCAGGCCTACGTCTACGACGCCGCCCAGAACTACCAGGCCGCGGGCACTCCGCTGGTGGTCCTGGCTGGCAAGGAGTACGGCTCCGGCTCATCCCGTGACTGGGCTGCCAAGGGCACCGCGCTGCTGGGTGTGAAGGCTGTCATCGCCGAAAGCTACGAGCGTATCCACCGCTCCAACCTCATCGGCATGGGCGTCCTCCCGCTGCAGTACCCGGCCGGCGAGTCCGCCGCGTCCCTGGGCCTGGTCGGTACGGAAACGTTCTCCGTCGAGGGCGTCATCGAGCTGAACAACGGCACCACGCCGCGGACGCTCAAGGTCACTGCAACGGCCGAGGACGGCAGCTCCAAGTCCTTCGATGCCGTGCTGCGCATCGACACCCCGGGCGAAGCGGACTACTACCGCAACGGTGGAATCCTGCAGTACGTCCTGCGCCAAATCTCCGCACACTAGCGGCAATTTGCGCAGACTGCGCCTGAGCCAATAGGCAACAGCTACAGCCCCGGATGGTCGTTGACCAACCGGGGCTGTCGCCTTTCCGGCGGCTACGCGGCGGCCAAGGCGTTAGAGTTATATAGCACGTCAATCACCCTAAGGAGGGGCCGTTGGGACTTTTGGAGACAATCCGGAACCCGCAGGACCTGAGCAAGCTCACCAGCCAGCAGCTGGAGCAGCTTGCCGGCGAGATCAGGACTTTCCTCATCACCAACGTCGCTCAAACGGGTGGACACCTCGGACCGAACCTTGGCGTGGTGGAACTCACCATGGCCATCCACAAGGTCTTCGATTCGCCGCGAGACAGCATCGTCTTTGACACCGGTCACCAGTCCTACGTCCACAAATTGCTGACGGGACGGCAGGACTTCAGCACCCTCCGGCAGCAAGGCGGCATGTCCGGGTACCCTGATCGTGGCGAATCCGAACACGACATCGTCGAGAGCTCCCACGCATCATCCTCCCTGTCCTGGGCCGACGGTATCTCCCGCGCCCGGCAATTGACCGGAGAAGGCGATCGCTGCGTCGTCGCCGTCGTCGGTGACGGCGCCCTGACGGGCGGAATGGCTTGGGAAGCGATCAACAACATTGCCGCGGACAAGCGCCGTCGCGTGGTGATCGTCGTCAACGACAACGGCCGTTCCTACGCCCCCACGGTCGGCGGCCTGGCAGACTATCTCGCTTCACTGCGCCCCACAATCGACTCGTTCCGCGCTGCCCCCACCTACGAGGTTGTGCTGGATTGGTGGAAGAAGAAGCTGCAAAACGGCGGTCCCATCGGCCAGTTCACCTACAAGAGCCTGCATGCCATGAAGAAGGGCATCAAGGACTGGTGGGCTCCGCAAGGCATGTTTGAAGACCTCGGCATGAAGTACATCGGCCCTGTCGACGGCCACAACATGCGCGCCCTCGAACACGCGCTCACCACGGCCCGCAACTACGGCGGCCCCGTGATCGTCCATGCCATGACGGAAAAGGGACACGGTTACGCGCCTGCCCTCGCCAACGAGGCAGACCAGTTCCACGCCGTCGGAATCATCGATCCCGAGACCGGCGAACCAACCCAGGCCGGTGGAGCCCGCTCCTGGACGTCCATATTCGCCGAGGAAATCGCGGATATCGCCGACGAACGCAAGGACATCGTGGGCATCACCGGGGCCATGCTGATTCCGGTCGGACTGCACAAGTTCGCGGAAAGGCACCCGGAAAGGGTGATCGACGTGGGCATCGCCGAACAACATGCCCTCACCTCCGCGGCCGGCATGGCCTTCGGCGGACTGCACCCGGTAGTAGCCGTCTACGCTACGTTCCTCAACCGCGCTTTCGATCAGCTCCTCATGGACGTGGCCCTCCACAAGGCTGGAGTCACGGTTGTCCTGGACCGCGCCGGCGTGACCGGCCCGGATGGCGCCAGCCACCACGGCATGTGGGACATGGCGATGGTCCAGATCGTTCCGGGGCTCCATCTCGCGGCTCCGCGCGATGCCAGCCGCCTGCGCGAAGAGCTCCGCGAGGCCGTCGCGATTGCTGACGCTCCCAGCGTGGTGCGCTTCTCGAAGGGCAGCGTTGGAAGCGAGATCGAAGCGATCGAACGGCTTTCCGACGGCGTCGATGTGCTGGTTCGCCGGCCCGAAGGCTCCACAGAGAACGACGTCCTGATTGTCAGCGTCGGCGCCATGTCCGAGCTCGCCCTTGACGTCGCGTCCCGGCTCGGTTCCCAAGGCATCAGTTCCACAGTGGTCGATCCGCGCTGGGTCCTGCCGGTACGCAAGTCCATCATTGCCCTCGCCGCCCGGCACCGATTGGTGGTCTGCATCGAAGACGGCGTTCGTGCCGGCGGCGTCGGATCCCGTATCCGCCAGGAGATGCGGGCAGCCGGCGTGGACACGGCGCTCAACGAGGTGGGACTTCCGGTCGAATTCCTCGACCACGGAACCAGGAGCCAAGTGCTTGAACGGGTGGGCCTTACTGCCCAACAGATAACGCACGACGTCGTCGCGCAGGTTCTGGGGACAAAGGTGCCTTTCGCGCGTCCCCTGCCGGGACACGAACACCCCACCACAGGCAGCCTCCCCAAGCTGTGAGCGGGGACGCATCGCGGCGGCCCGGCGCTCTCCAGCCGGGAGATCTGGTGGTTGCCCGGAACCGGAAATGGGACGGCACAGCCCACTGGGTTGTGCCGGGACGTTATCTCGGCGAGGACATCCATGGCTGGTGGATTTTCCAAGGGCGGGGTGAATTCTGTTCCCGACCGGGAGCCGCCTTCTACACGGCCTCGGACGCAGTACTCTTGGTGCCGCGTTCAGGGGAGTACGTGGCCACGTTCTACGACGACACCTACCCCGGGGATTTCCGGATCTACGTGGATCTGGCCGTGGCCCACGAGTGGAAGCCCATCAAGCCCGGGGTAGCCGAATTCCACATGATTGACATGGATCTCGACGTCATCCGTTCCGTGCACAGGGACGTGTTTATCGACGACGAGGACGAATTCGACGAGCACCGCGTCACCATGGCCTACCCCGACGATGTGGTCGAATCCATGCGGCAAGAATGCGGCGCGCTTTATCAGGCAGTATTCACCAAACAGGCACCCTTCGACGGCACGGGACCCAGCAGTACGTGTGCCGAATGGTTCAGAAAAGGACGGGCATGAGCGGCATCATCCGCACCTACAAGCGCGACGACGAAGCTGTCCTGCATTTCCGGGAGGCCTGGTATGACGACGAATTCAAGCAGTTCGTCATCAACCACGGAGTCGTAGGACACCAGAGCAGCACTGACGAAACCGACGTTGAGGAAGAGGCTGCCGTCGAAGGACTCATGGCTGCTTTTGCAGCGCAATGCGAAGAGGACGGTTACGCCGAAATCCCGGAGGCCGAGCAGTTCTGGGTGGTCGCCCAAATCGCGCTGAAAACGAAGGATGGTACCGAGCGCGACCGCTACCTTGAACGAAAGGCCAAGGCTGCCCTGACCAGCGAACTGGCCTGGCGCGGCCTCGGGACAGTGGAGCGTTCCGAAATCGGCGACGCGAAGCTCAACATTTACTGCCTGTGCCCGGATGTCAACAAGGCCGTTAACGCCATCAAGGTGTGCATCCGCGGAGAAGACCTGGACTTCACCAAGCTGAGCATCGCGGCGGCCCCCCATGCCGAACCTGCCGCCTTCAAAGTGAAACACTCGCCGAAAACCGGCGCGGGCTTTACTCTCTAAGGACTACGTCACCGCTTCGAAGGGACAATCATGGCGCCCAAGAGCAACTGGCCCGGACACACTCCGCTGCCGAAGGGCTTGTCTGCTCCGGCACGCAGGGCACTCGCCCATGAAGGACTGGAAACCTTGGAACAGCTCGCCGAGTTCGGCGAGCGGCGGGTAGCGGCCCTGCATGGCATGGGTCCCAAGGTCATGGCGCAGTTACACGAAGCGATGGAAGAGGCAGGGATAGCCTTCGGATCCTGAGCGGCTGATTGGCCACCGCGGCGTTGTAGGGTGAAACCATGACTGAATACCGCCGTCTTGGACATTCCGGATTGACCGTCTCAGTAGTCGGTTTGGGGTGCAACAATCTTGGCCGGGCCAATACGGCCACGGAATCGCAGGAGGGCACCAACGCGGTGGTGCATGCCGCACTGGATGCCGGGGTGACCCTTTTCGACGTCGCCGACGTCTACGGCCGGGAGCCCGGCCTCAGCGAAACCATGCTGGGTGTCGCGCTGAAGGGTCGCCGGGACGACGCCATCGTGGCCACCAAATTCGGTCTCGACATGCACGGCGTGAACGGCAACGACTTCGGAGCCCGGGGATCACGCCGCTACATTATCCAGGCCGCAGAAGCGTCGCTGCGCCGCCTTGGCACCGACTGGATTGACCTCTACCAGTACCACACTCCGGATCCGCTCACCCCAGTGGACGAGACCCTCGCGGCCCTCGATGACCTCGTGACGGCAGGTAAAGTCCGGTACATCGGCCACTCCAACCGTGCTGGCTGGCAAATCGCCGAGGCCGAATACGTCGCCCGGATGCAGGGCGGCGCCCGGTTCATTTCGACGCAAAACCACTACAACCTGCTGGACCGCCGCGCGGAACTCGAAGTGCTGCCGGCCGCCCAGGCCTTCGGGCTCGGTGTCCTGCCGTATTTCCCTCTGGCCAATGGTCTCCTCACGGGCAAATATGCGCCAGGAAGCGCACCGGAGGGTTCACGCCTGAGCCATACGCGGACCAATATGGTCAACGACGCCGATTGGGTCCAGTTGGGCCGGTTCAGCCAATTCGCCAAGGAACGGGACTTGAGTGAAGTGCAGCTGGCGTTCTCCTGGCTGGCCGCCCAGCCTGCCGTGAGCAGCGTCATTGCTGGAGCTACCCGCCCCGGGCAAATCACCGAAAACGCGCAAGCGGTGCGCTGGGTGCCCACGGCGGAAGAGCGCGCCGAGTTGGATGAGATCTTCCCGCGTTCGCCCAAGGTTGCCCTTTTCTGAGGATCGTTCCGTGAGCGAGGATCCGACGCCGACTGCCGGGCACCGCGAGTCGGTGAGCTTGCTGGTGGACTGCGACACGGGAATCGACGACGCCCTCGCCTTGGCCTATCTATGCAGCCAGCCGCAAGTGGAGCTCGTGGCCGTGAGCAGCACTCCGGGCAACGTTGCCGCCGAGCAGGTGGCACGCAACAACCTGTCCCTGCTCGAGCTGTGTGGCCGCCCCGACGTGCCCGTTGCCATCGGTGCACGGGCGCCGCTGCGGATCCCGCTGGTCACGACGCCGGAAACGCACGGTCCCCAGGGCATCGGCTACGCCGAGCTGCTGGAACCGCACGGAAAGGTGTATGACGTCGACGCCGTCGAACTCTGGGTGGAAGCAGCCCGGTCACGGCCGGGGGAGCTGACCGCCCTGCTGACAGCGCCGCTCACTAACTTCGCCCTCGCCCTGCGGGCTGAACCGCGCCTGCCGGAGCTGCTGCGCGGCGTCGTGATCATGGGCGGCAGCTACTACTACCAAGGAAATACGACTCCCACCGCGGAGTGGAACACGCACGTTGATCCGCACGCGGCGACCGAAGTGTTCGCGGCCTTCTCTGGCCTTCCTGAGGAACGGCTGCCGGTGGTGTGCGCCCTGGAGACCACGGAACGGATCGAGCTCAAGCCCGAACACGTGGCCGCCTTGGCCGCTGAGGCCGGCTGCGCCGAGCCGGAACTTGTCATGCCAGATCAGTCAGAAGGGCGGCGCAGCACCGCCTCAAATGTGCTCGTGAGGCACCTCAGCGATATGCTGCGCTTCTACTTCGAGTTCCACCGCCGCTACGACCAGGGCTACGTGGCGCACATCCACGATTACTTCGCAGCGTCCGTCGCCGCCGGGACCGCCAGATACCGGACCCGCAGCGCAACAGTGCACGTGGAGACAACAGCTCCTAGGCTTATCGGAACCACTGTGGCGGATTTTCGCGGACTCTGGGGCGAGCCGCCCAACGCGCGCATCGTCTCGGAGAACCACCCCGAGGAAGCGTTCAACGAACTGGTGCGCTCATTGGGCGGCCTCGCCCGTCGGCTGGGAAACCAGGACGGCCGGAGACGGTGAATCGCCCCGGGCAGGCCAGCCGGAAAGCTAGCCCGCGGCCGGCTTCGAAGCGATTCCGGGTGCCAGGAAGCGTTTGCCGTTGACACGCTCGGAAGCGCCCACCCGGTCCAGATACGGTGTGATCCCGCCCATGAACATCGGCCAGCCGGCACCGAGGATCACGCAGAGGTCGATGTCTTCCGGCCCGGCCACTACCCCTTCAGCCAGCATGAGCCCGATTTCCTCGGCGAGGGCGTCCTGGGTTCGGCGCAGCACTTCCTCGGCCGTTGACGGTGTGGTGCCGAAGGACATGAGTGCCAGCGTCTCTGCCGGGATGACAGGCGTTCCATCAGGACCAGGTGCCCAGAGCGACTTCACACCGTTGTCAATCAGCTTCTGCAGGTTCTGGGACACCGCAAAACGCTCGCCGAAGGCCGCATGTAGCGATTCCTGGACGTGCTGGGCCACTGGAAGGCCCACCATTGCGCTGAGGGTGAACGGACTCATTGGCAGGCCCATCGGGCGCAGCGCCGAGTCGGCGACTTCCGCCGGTGTCCCTTCGTCGAACGCGGCAATGACTTCGCCCATGAGCCGCAGCAAGATCCGGTTGACGACGAAAGCGGCTGCGTCCTTGACCAGCACGGCTGTCTTCTTCAAGCCCTTGGCGAGCTCGAACGCGGTGGCCAGCACGGCGTCGTCGGTCTTCGGGGCACGCACGATTTCCAGGAGCGGCATGACCGCAACCGGGTTGAAGAAGTGGAAACCGACCAGACGCTCCGGGTATTGCAGATCTTCGGCCATCGCGGTCACGGACAGCGAGGACGTGTTGGTCGCGAGGATGCACTCGGGGGAGACGATGGCCTCCACCTCGGCGAACACCTGCTTCTTGACGTTGAGTTCCTCGAAGACTGCTTCAATGACGAAATCGGCGTCGGCGAATGCCTCCTTGGAGACGGAACCGCTGACGAGGGCCTTGGTCCGGTTGGCGGCGTCGGAGCTGATCCGTTTCTTGCCAAGCAGCTTGTCCACTTCCGCATGGACGTAGGCAACTCCCTTGTCCACGCGCTCCTGGTCGATGTCCGTCAAGACAACAGGCACCTTGAGCTGGCGTGCGAAGAGCAAGGCGAGCTGGCTCGCCATCAGGCCGGCACCCACGACGCCGATCTTCGTCACCGGACGTGCGAGCTTGCGGTCCGGCGCACCTGCGGGCCGTTTCGACCGTTTCTGTACGAGGTCCAGGAAGGCGTAGACGGTGGAGCGGAACTCTTCCGTCTGCATCAAGTCTGCGAGCGTGTCGCATTCCAGGGCCGCGGATTCGACTTTGCTCATGGTGCGGTTGGCCTCAAGGATATCCAGCACCTTGGCCGGAGCCGGTGAAGCGTTCGACGTCTTGGCTTCCACGAACGCGCGGCCTGCTGCCACGGCGCCCGTCCAGCGTTCGGCAACGGCAGGATCCGCCAGATCCACGGAGTTGCTCCGCTCCGGGATCGTCTCGCCGGCAATCACTTTCGCGGCCCAAGCAATGGACTGCTCCACGAAATCTGCTGGTTCGAAGATCGCGTCGGCAATGCCGAGCTGGAAGGCCTGTGGGCCGGTGAGCGTGCGGTTGTTGCTCAGCGGGTTCTCGATCATGACCTTGACGGCGTTTTCCGGGCCGATGAGGCGGGGAAGGATGTAGACGCCGCCCCATCCCGGGACAAGTCCGATGAACGCTTCAGGCAACCCGAGGGCGCCCGCGCCGGTGGAGACCGTGCGATAAGTGGACTGGAGGGCGATTTCGAGACCACCACCGAGGGCGAGGCCATTGATGAAGGCAAAGCTGGGGACTCCCAGATCCGCGAGCGTCGCGTAAACGTCATGGCCCAGCTGGGCCATCCACTGGCCGTGATCCCGCTCTTCAAGCCGTTTGACCGCGGAAAGATCCGCTCCCGCCACGAGGAAGTATGGCTTGCCCGTGACGCCGACGCCGACGATCTCGCCGCGCATGGCGCGCTCCTTGAGGCCTTCAAGCACCGTGCCGAGCTCCACGAGGGTATTGGGTCCAAGGGTGGTGGGCTTGGTATGGTCAAGCCCGTTGTCCAGGGTGATCAGGGCGAACGTTCCGGCGTTGCCGGGGAGTTCGATGTCTTGGACGTAGGAGTGGGTCACTGTCTCGTCCGGGAAAAGTCCGGCCAGTTTCTGGAATTCGGCGGCGCTCATGCTGCGGCTCCCTCGGTAGCTGTGTTGGCGGAGGTTTCTGTTGCGCTGTTGTAGTTAACGTGGTGCGGGTTCTCCCAGATCACCGTGGCGCCCATGCCCAAGCCGATGCACATCGTGGTGAGCCCAAAGCGGACTGACGGGTCTTCTTCGAACTGGCGCGCCAACTGGTTCATGAGCCGCACGCCGGAGGATGCAAGGGGATGCCCGACGGCGATCGCCCCGCCGTAGCGGTTGACGCGCGGATCGTCGTCGGCGATCCCGAAGTAGTCCAGGAAGGTCAAGACCTGCACAGCGAAGGCTTCGTTGATCTCGAACAGGCCGATGTCCTCGATGCCGAGTCCGGCGTTCTTGAGGGCCTTCTCGGTGGCCGGAACCGGCCCGATACCCATGACTTCGGGTTCGACGCCGGCGAAGGCATAGGAGACCAAACGCATCTTCACGGAAAGACCTAGTTCTTCGGCAGCCTCGGCGGAGGCAAGGAGCGCCGCCGTCGCCCCGTCGTTCAAACCGGCGGCATTGCCTGCGGTGACGCGGCCGTGGGCCCGGAAAGGCGTGCGAAGCTCTGCGAGGTCATCCACGGTGGTCCCGGGGCGTGGCGGCTCGTCGGCAGTGTTGACTGTCCAGCCTTGTTCTGGCTTCATCGTGGCGACAGGGACCAGGTCCGGCTGGATCTGGTCCTTATCGTAGGCCGCCGCAAGTTTTGCCTGCGAAGCCGCCGCATAAGTGTCCGTGCGCTCTTTGGTGATCGCCGGGAAGCGATCGTGGAGGTTCTCGGCCGTGTTTCCCATATTCAGCGCGGCTGGATCCACGATCCGCTCGGACATGAACCGTGGGTTCGGATCCGCACCGGACCCCATGGGGTGATTGCCCATGTGCTCTACGCCGCCGGCAATCACGACGTCGTACGCGCCGAAACCGATGCCGCTCGCCGTCGTCGTGACCGCAGTCATTGCGCCGGCACACATGCGGTCGATCGCAAAGCCGGGCACGCTGCGGGGGAGGCCGGCCAGGAGGGCGGCGGTGCGGCCGATGGTCAAGCCCTGGTCGCCGGTCTGAGTGGTGGCGGCGATGGCGACTTCGTCAACCCGCTCGGCGGGGAGAGCCGGATTGCGGCGCATCAGTTCGCGAATGCACTTGACCACGAGGTCGTCGGCGCGGGTGCCTGCATAGATGCCCTTTTCGCCCGCTTTCCCGAAGGGCGTCCGGACACCGTCCACGAAGACGACGTCGCGGACTGCCCGCGGCTTGGCGCTGTTCCCGGTATGGCTCATGTGTGGCTCCTCGTTGAGACATGGATCCCGGACAGTCCTCATAGGGGAAGCCGGTGTCATTCACAGCTATGTTACTCGTGGGTAACTTAGCGCGCAAGGCGATCCATTTCGGACGCTCACTCACATATATCGCCTTCCTGCGGGATCCTCGCTCACATCTATCGCGGAGTGCACCTGGAAAAAGCCCATATGTGAGCGGGCGTCATGCCGGAGGGTCCGATATGTGAGCGCGCGTCACAGGGGGACGGCAAAGGCCTGCCTCTGGACCATTCGGTCCGGCGGCAGGCCGTCCGCGCTCTCTGCGGGCCAATTGATCAGGAACGTGCACTGTCCTTCTCGTCCCGGTTGTTGCCTTGGCTTTCGTCGTGGGATTTCGGAGCGGGGTTCCGAGGCTCTTTGGGTTCCTTCGGCGGCAGCGGCTGTGGATTCAGTGACGCCTCGGTGAGGATCGGCGCCGTGATGGCGATTTGCCATTCCCGGGCGCCGAGGGCGCGCAGCTCTTCCGACACGGACTCGACCGTGATGACCGACGGCGGCCGCCACAGCACGCGCCGCATGTAATCCGGCGTGAGCAGGTTCTCCACGGGAAGTTTGAGCTCGTCGGCCGCCACCTGGAGCCGTGGACGGGCAGTGCCCAGGCGCGCTGCGGCCTCGGGATCCCGGTCCGTCCAGACGCGCGGTGGCGGGGGAGCATTGGTTGGAAGATGCAGCGGAGGAAGGTCCTCGGTGTTCTTTACAGCGGCGATGCAGCGCAGCCAGCGCGGTGCTTCCCGCTGTGCGGCCCGACCGTGGAAGCCCTTGGTGGCCAGGAGCTGCGGAACGGTGGTGGGCATGGCCTTTGCCGCGGCGACCAAGGCTGAATCGGGAATCAGGCGGCTCGGAGCAACGTCACGCTTGCGTGCCAACTGGTCCCGTTCGTGCCACAGCTCGCGTACGGCTGCCAATTGGCGGCGATCACGGATCTGGTGCAGGCCGGAGGTCTTGCGCCACGGATCGACCCGGGGGGCCGGGAGCCCGGCCGCGAGGATGCCGGCGAATTCCTGCTCGGCAAATTCGAGCTTCCCATCCGCTTCCAGGAGTTCGATGAGTTCTTCGCGTAGCTCGGCGAGGACCTCGACGTCGAGGGCCGCGTACCGCAGCCACGGTTCGGGAAGGGGGCGGGTGGACCAGTCGGCCGCTGAGTGTTCTTTAGCGAGGCCAAAGCCCAGGAGTTGCTCGATGACGGCTGCGAGGCCGACCCGGGGCAGCCCTGCAAGCCGTGCGGCGAGCTCGGTGTCGAAGAGCTTGTCCGGCCACATGCCTAGTTCGGCCAGGCACGGAAGATCCTGCGTCGCGGCATGCAGGATCCACTCGACGCCGCTCAGCGCTTCGTTGACGATCTTCAGGTCGTCGAAGGGCTCGGGGTCGATCAGCCAGGTACCTGCGCCGTCACGCCGGATCTGTACCAGGAAAGCGCGTTGTCCGTAGCGGAACCCGGAGGCGCGCTCTGCGTCGACCCCCGCGGGGCCGGTTCCTGCGGCGATGGCGGCGGCGCACCGCTCCAGGCCGGACATGGTGTCGATGACAAGGGGTACGCCCTCGCGTGGTGCATCCAGGTCGATGATTTCGGGTATCCGGCCCTCAAAGCCGTCTACCGTGATGTGTGGGGTGGGATCAGCAGCCGGAGCGCCGGCTGTGGTGGGTTCCAGATTTTCAGGGGTCATGGTGCCTTCAGTTTACCGACTCTGTTCGGGGCCGGTCCGGCCGGGATTCCAGCGAGCTTCCAGCTCTTTCATGTGAGCCGCCGATGTGGCAGCGGCGTGACGCCGGGAGGCAGGGGAGGGAGGCCTGCGAACGTGCAGACCATGTCGCACCACGCCTCCAAGTGCGCCTGGGCATCGGAAGACGCTGGTGTCCACGAGGCGCGGAGTTCGATGTCGATGGTCTCCGGCCTTTCGGCCAAGGTGCCGAAGCTCTCGGACAGGATGCGTGTGGCCGTTCCCCCCGCCGCCCGGTACTGGGCGGAATGGCTTTCGAGAGCATCCACGAGCCAGGTCCAGGCCACGGAACCGAGCATAGCGTCGTTGCCCATGTCGGCTTCCAGCTGGGCCCTGATGTAGGTGACGATCCGGAATTCCCCGTCCCACACCGCCGAGCCGTCCGGATCATGGAGGAGGATGAACCTGCCTGTCGCGAGTTCATCGTCTTCGTCATCCGCCGTACCGGCGGAACCGGAGGCGCCGGGGGTGTTTTCTTTGGTAAATGCGATGGCCGCCGGGCCATGGACAGGAGTTCGGCCAGGACGCGTCGAGCGGCTGAAAACCTCCGCCCCCAAGGCCACGGCATAGGGGGCCAAGCGGGAGGGCGCCGGAATCTCCGCGAGCCGCAGCTCACTCCGGCACTGTGCTTTTCGTAGCGTTCCCAACGCATGCAAGAAATCCGCGGGAACCTGTGCGAGTGCGTTCACCTTCGCAGATTATGTGTCCGAGGCGGCGAAAGCTTGAAGCCACGCCGCCCCGTCCAGCGGCCTATGCCGAGGCCAGCTCACGCTTGATTGCGGCAACGAAGGAATCTATGTCCTCTTCCGTGGTGTCGAAAGAACACATCCAGCGCACTTCGCGGTTCGCTTCGTTCCAGTCATAGAACTTGAAAGACGAGCGAAGGCGGTCGGCGACGCCGGCCGGCAGCACCGCGAAGACCCCGTTGGACTCGGTGGCCTGCGTGGGTTCCACACCGTCGATGGAATCCACCGCGGCACGCAGCCGCGCGGCCATGGCGTTGGCGTGTGCTGCCGAGCGAAGCCACAGCCCGGACTCCAGGAGCGCGATGAACTGGGCCGAAATGAAGCGCATCTTGGAGGCCAGCTGCATGTTCATCTTGCGGAGGAACTTCAGCCCATGTGCGGCCTCCGGGTTTAGCGCCACCACTACCTCGCCGAACAGCAGCCCGTTCTTAGTGCCGCCGAAGGACAAAATGTCTACACCGGCGTCGCGGGTGAACATCCGCAAGGGCACGCCAAGGTGGGCAGCAGCATTGGAGAGCCGGGCGCCGTCCATGTGCAGTTTCATGCCCTTGGCATGGATGTGGTCGGCGATCGCCCGGATTTCTTCCGGCGTGTAGCACGTGCCGAGCTCCGTAGTCTGCGTGATGGATACGGCCAGCGGCTGCGCACGGTGCTCGTCGCCCCAGCCCCAAGCCTCACGGTCGATCAGCTCGGGAGTCAGCTTGCCATCCGGAGTAGGGACCTGGAGGAGCTTGATGCCGCCGATCCGCTCCGGTGCGCCGTTTTCGTCCATGTTGATGTGGGCAGTCGAGGCGCAGATGACGGCACCCCAGCGCGGCAGCAGTGACTGCAGCGACAACACATTGGCCCCAGTGCCATTGAAGACCGGGAAACACTCGATGCCGGCGCCGAAGTGCTGCTCCATGACTTCCTGGAGCCGCTCCGTGTACTGGTCCTCACCGTAGGAGACCTGATGGCCGCCATTCGCTGCTGCGAGGGCCGCAAGGATTTCAGGGTGGACTCCGGAGTAGTTGTCCGAAGCGAATCCGCGGACCGAGGGATCATGGAGGCGTCCTGCGGCTTCGGTGTCCAGGCCGGCCGGGAATTCTTTTGTAATGCTCGTCACTTGTTCATTCACGCTTTCAGTCTATTTGGCCAGGAGGAGGCGCTGTCCGTTCAGTTCCGCTGCCGGCTTGTCGAAGAGCTCGACGGCGGCCGCCGCCAGATCCTCGACGTCCGTGTATCCGGGGAATTTCCGCTCGGGATGTTCCCTCCGCATCGCCGCGTCCAGGAGTGACTTGACCACAAAGACGACGGCGGCGCTGTGCTGTTCCGTGGGTTCGTCCGTGTTGCCTGAGTTGCCTGCTTGATCGCGACGGAACCCGTCGGCCACGGCCAGGGTCCAGGTCTCCGCGGCAGCCTTGGCCGCCGCGTAGGTGGCGGCTCCCGCAGTGGGCGCGGCGACCGCCGTCGAACTCACCATGGCGAAGCGTCCCCTAGGGGAGGCCTCAAGATCCTTGTAGAAGACCCGCGAAACGTTCCTCAGCGTGGTGATGGCGCTTTGTTCAAGAGCGTCCCAGTCCTCGTCGGGCTGGTCTTCGATTCCCTTGGCACCGCGCCATCCGCCCACGAGGTGGATGACGCCGTCGATCCGTTCTGCGCTTCCGCGGATTTTCGAGGCGAGCTCGCGCACCGACGCCAGTTTTGAAAGATCGCAGACGAGAGGGACAACGCGATCGCCCGCTTCGGCCGCCGCAGCCTTGATACGGGCGTCGTCCGAACCGACGGTAAATACCTGATGCCCGGCAGCCGCGAAAGCGCTGGCGACGGCGATGCCCGAGGAGTTGCTGCCGCCTGTGACGACGACGGTCAACGGATCGCCGGCCATCAGGCTGCGGTCAGTCCGGTAGTGCCGGTGATGCCCGTGGTTGACTCGATGATGGGACGCATTTTCTTCTCCAGTGCTTCGTAGAACATGGACAGGGGGAATTCATCGTCGAGGACCTGGTCGGTAAGGCCGCGGGGCGGCCCGTCGAGTGGCAGTGCCTCTGGGCCCTTCGCCCAGACCGAGGCCGGGTGCGGAGTGACCGTACTGGAAATGAGCTTATATGCAGCGAGCCAGTGGGCGGCCTTGGGGCGGTCGATGGAGCGCCAGTACAGTTCCTCGATCTGCGCGCCGAGCTCGACGACGACGGCGGCGGCTTCGTCCCAGTCGATGCTGAGCTTGCTGTCGGTCCAGTGCAGGACGTGGTGCTGGTGCATCCAGGCGAAGAGGAGCTGGCCGCCCAGTCCGTCGTAGTTGCGGACCCGGTTGCCCGTGATGGCGAAGCGGAAAATACGGTCGAAGATGACGGCGTACTGGACGAGCTTGGCGTGGCGTCGGGCGTCGGGCGAGGCTTCCTCATCCTTCTCGATCCGGACGGATTCACGGAAGGCCGTCAGGTCGCAGCGGAGTTCTTCGAGCGAATAGAGGAAGAACGGCATGCGCTGCTTGATCATGAAGGGGTCGAAGGGGAGGTCCCCGCGCATGTGGGTGCGGTCATGGATCAGGTCCCACATGACGAAGGTCCTCTGCGTGAGCTCCTGGTCATCCAAGAGCTCGGCGGCATCTGCGGGCAGCTGCAGGGATGTTGTTGTCGCGGCTGCCTTGAGGACACGGCGGAAGCGTGCGGCCTCGCGGTCGGCAAAGATGGCACCCCACGTGAAGGCAGGCGTCTGGCGAACTGCGACGGTCTCGGGAAAGAGAACGGCCGAATTGGTGTCGTAGCCCGGGGTGAAATCCAGGAAACGGATGGGCACGAACAGCTTGTTTGAGTAGTCGCCGGCCTCCAATGCGCCGATGAACTCGGGCCAGATCACCTCGATCAGGACGGCTTCCACAAGACGGCTGGTGCTGCCGTTCTGGGTGTACATGGGGAACACCACGAGGTGCTGGAGCCCGTCTTCGCGGTGTTCCTGAGGCTGGAAGGCCAGCAGCGAGTCGAGGAAGTCCGGGACTCCGAACCCGGCGTCGGCCCAACGGCCGAAATCCGTGACGAGGAGTTCGAGATAGGCAGCGTCGTGCGGGAAGGCGGGAGCCAGGCTCTTGATGGCCTCCATGATGGTGGCTGTGTATGCCCGGGCGGCCTCGTGGTGGAGGGCATCCTGGATGGAACCATCTTGGCCCTGGAACGCCTGGAGGGCAGTGGCTGCGGCCTTCAGGGAGATCCAGTCCCGGTTGTCCGAGGTGATGCGCGGACGAGTGGTGGTAACGGTGGTGGTCATCGTTGACGGTGCCTTTCCTCAAGAATCGTTGTTCTGAGGTGAGCGTAGCAAGCGGCCAGAGTCGCTAATTCAAAAGTGGCTTGAGCATAAGAAACTCTTGTTCAAGTGCTTCCGGCAGCCCCCGCAAGGTCCAGCCCGGGGAGGGCTGGCCGCGGGGACCGCCGGCTACTTGGGGTTGCCGATTGGAATTACTGCCCGGCCGGGGACTCGACGAGCTTGAGCGAAACGGAATTAATGCAGTACCGCTGGTCCGTCGGCGTACCATAGCCCTCGCCCTCGAAAACATGGCCCAAGTGAGAATCGCAATTAGCGCAGCGGACTTCTACGCGATCCATGCCCAAGGTGCGGTCATGGATGTACCTGACGGTGCCCTCTGCGAGAGGTGCCCAGAAAGAGGGCCAACCGCAATGCGAATCGAATTTCTCATTGCTGGTAAAAAGCTCCGCGCCGCAGGCACGGCACTGGTAGACGCCGGCAGTATGTGTGTCCCAATATTCACCCGTATAGGGGCGTTCCGTCCCGGCCTCGCGAAGAACCCTGAACTCTTCCGGGGTAAGTTCTTCGCGCCACTCAGCGTCCGTCTTCTCCACGCATTGCCCGTCCTTGGGGACTTCTTGGAGGGGTACCCCGGCCAAGGGATCCGCGGCTTGGAAGTACTTCCTGTTATCTGCAGTACTCATGCTCTCTCAACGCTCACGAGTCGCCGATAAATCCCGAGCCCGCGTATAGATGCAGCACGGGTAGTCCCAACTGGTCCTGGGCCTTGTTCGCCCAATCTGTATGGAAGGTATCGGCAATAGCGTGCGGGCGGGTGACCACCACTGCCTGTGCGGCGTTAAGGGCCTTGACCTTGGATACCAAGCCGGCAACTGCACCGCCGTCCACGATTTCACCTGTGACCCCGCCACCTAGACCCTCCAAGGTAGCGAGGGAGGCCGACAAGGCTTCCGTGGCCTGCGCCCGCTCCGATTGGGGATCAGGTGCCTCTGCGACGAGGTCCCGGAAGGCCTTGGCCACTTCAAGCATCGAAAGGTTTTCGAGGAAGTCGACCAGCAAGTGCCGTTCGGTGTTCGCCGGCACCAGCACCACCAGGGGCGAGTCCCCGCCGTCGAGCAGTTTGGCAATATTGACGCGGTCGTCCGGGCCGAGAGGCTCTTCGGTAAGGATGACGATTGGATCACTCATGGCTACAGCGTAGACCTGAGCCGCTCCGGGTGGCATGGTTTGGCCCGGCAATTCTGTCCCGGCTGTGGAGCTGCCGTGGTTGTGCCTCCTCGACAGCACACAGACAGAACGGCTGTTCAAAGCACAGCCTCGCAACCGGGACAATGGTCACATGGCATCCAAGACCCTAGCTGAGCCGGCCGTCGAGAACGGTGCGAAAATGTCCACCCGCGCTAAATGGGCTGTCGCGGGGATCATCGCTGGAAGCGGCATTGCCGGCCTGCTGGGCGCCGGATCTTCGGCGCTCGCAGCCTATTTCGCCCGGCGCATCATCACCCCCTCGGTACGGGAGGCGGACCAGGAAGTACTGGCGGTGGTGCGCAGTGACAACGGACTTCAGGTCATCCTTGCAGCTACCCCGGACACCACCATCGATGGAGTGTTCAGCCTCTTTTTCGCCGAGGGGACCGGGTTTGCGCGGATCGGCCGGATCGTGTCCTATTCGCCCGCAGAGCGCACCGTGCAGCGCGAAGTAGAGGAGGTCTACAGCGGGGACCTGTCTACAGCCCGTCGCGGTTGGTGGAGCGGCGCCGTCTTTAACTCCCCTGCGGCACTTGGCTTGGACTCGAAAGACGTAAAGATCGATGTCGAGGGCGGCCAAGCCCCGGCGTGGCTGATCCCTTCCGGTGCGGGAAAGCCCGCAAAGGTGTGGGCCATCATGGTCCATGGCCGCGGTGCTACGCGCCTCGAAGGCCTGCGCGCGGTGCGCGCCGCACGCAAACTCGGACTCGACAGCCTGCTGATTTCCTACCGGAACGACGGCTTGGCACCCTCTGCCCCCGACGGGCGATACGGCCTGGGGTCTACGGAATGGCGCGACGTCGATGCAGCCATTGAGTACGCGCTCGCCCATGGCGCGCACGAGGTGGTCTTGTTCGGGTGGTCAATGGGCGGCGCAATCTGCCTGCAGACAGCTGACCTTTCCCACCACCGCCATGTCATCAGGGCCATGGTTCTGGACGCGCCGGTGATCAATTGGGTCAACGTCCTTGCACACCACGCCCAAATCAACAGGATTCCCTACGCTGTGGGCCGCTACGGGCAGCTGATGTTGGCGCACCCCCTCGGCCGACGCCTCACCGGCCTGGCCGCCCCCGTTGACTTGAAAGCGATGGACTGGGATTCACGTGCCGTCGAACTCCGGACTCCGACGCTGGTGATCCACAGTGTGGACGATGAGTACGTTCCCTACGGACCTTCAGCCAGTCTCGCCGAAAAGAATCCGGACATGGTCACGTTTGAAGCGTTCGAAGGAGCGCGACACACCAAAGAGTGGAACGTGGATCCGCAGAAGTGGGAGCGGCTGGTGCACGCGTGGTTGGCGCCGAGGCTCGCGCCGCGGAGCGGGCCGCCGTCCGTTTGACCTGTAGTCCTAGGGCTTAGGCGCCTACGGGAGCCTCTGAGCGTTTGTTAGTGGCTCCCGATCGGGGCAGTCCGGGCGTTCGTGAGCCGGATCAGGTCCGCAGGATCCAGTTCAATGTCGAGGCCGCGCCGTCCACCGGAAACAAGGACAGTCCCGAAGGCCAACGCCGATTCGTCAAGCACAGTGGGCGATGACTGACGTTGGCCAAGGGGCGAAATCCCGCCCAACACATATCCGGTGCGCCGCTCGGCCGCTTGGGGATCGGCCATGGTGGCCTTCTTCGATCCAAGCACGGCGGCGATTGCCTTGAGGTCAAGGGTTCCACTGACCGGAACGATGCCCACTGCAAGCTTGCCCTCGACGTCCACCATCAAGGTCTTGAACACCCTGTCAGGATCGATTCCCAGGACCTCGGCCGCCTCAAGTCCGTAGCTGGCCGCCGACGGATCATGCGCGTACGGGTGGAGGGTGAAAGAAACGCCGGCCGCAGCCAGTACGGCTGTGGCCGGCGTTCCCTGTGAAGCCTGTTTCTTGGCCATTCTCGGAGGTATCCCGGATCAGGACAGCAGGCGGTCCGCTGCGGCGACCTTGCGCTTGATGCGCCCCAACATGGCGGTCATGCCACGCATGCGCAGCGGCGTGATGGCCCGCGTGAGGCCAAGCAGTTCCGGCATGTCATCCGGAACTGCCAGGATCTCCGCGGCCGTCAATCCGTCCAGTCCCTCGTGCAGGACACCCGCGAAACCACGCGTGGTTGGCGCTTCCGGTGGTGCCTTGAAGAACAAACGGTAAGCGACGCCGTCGGCGTTCTTTTCCTGTTCAATGGTCAGGAACAGCGGCGACTGGCACTCCACCACTTGCTCCAGGAGCTCCGGGTGGTCCAGCAGCCGTTCCGGCAGGGCCGGGAGTCCGCGGGAGAACTCAAGCAACAACTGAAGGCGGTCCGGCTCGGTCAGTGCCTGGAAGTCATCGACAATTTCCGCCAACGCGGCGGGCAAGGTATTGGTACTCATCACTTCCAGCTTACGCAAGTCAGGGCCGGTCCGGCGCCCGTTACTTCAATATGGCCAGGCCAATATGGCAGGCCGATATGGCAAGGCACAGGGAATCAGGGTTACTTTCCGGCAAGGACGGGGACCGTGCCCCGCTCCGCGCCCTTGACGATCGGGACGCGTACGGCATTGCCCCATTCGGTCCAGGAACCGTCGTAGTTGCGGACCGTTTCGAAGCCGAGCAGGTACTTCAACGCGAACCAGGTGTGGCTGGAACGCTCGCCGATGCGGCAGTACGCCACGACGTCGTCGCCCTCGGCGAGGCCGGCTTCGCCGAGGTAGAGAGCCTCAAGTTCCGTGCGGTTGCGGTATGTGCCGTCCTCGGCCGCAGCGCGTGCCCACGGGATGGAAGCGGCGGTGGGAATGTGGCCGCCGCGCAGGGCGCCTTCTTCGGGGTAGGCCGGCATGTGCGTGCGCTGGCCCGTGTATTCCTCGGGGGAGCGGACATCGATCAGTGGCTTTCCAAAGTGAGCCAGGACGTCATCCTTGAAGGCGCGGATCGGGGCATCGTTCCGTTCGATGACCGGGTACTCGCCCGGAACCGGCTGGGGGACGTCGGTGGTGATATCGCGGCCCTCGGCGATCCATTTGTCGCGTCCACCGTCCAGGAGCCGGACGTCTTCGTGGCCGAATAGCGTGAAGACCCAGAGGGCGTACGCGGCCCACCAGTTGGACTTGTCGCCGTAGATCACCACAGTGGTGTCGCGCGAGATGCCTTTTGCGGCCGCCAGGGTTGCGAAAGCCGCGCCATCGACGTAGTCCCGGGTGACTTCGTCGTTCAAGTCCGTGTGCCAGTCGATCTTGACTGCGCCTGGAATATGGCCGGTCTCGTACAGGAGGACGTCTTCGTCGGATTCGACAACCACCAGCTTGCCGTCGCCGAGCGCGCCGCCTTCAAGGGCTGCGGCAAGCCACTCGGTGGACACCAGACGCTCGGGGTGGGCGTACGCGGCGAACTTCTCGTTCTGTTCAACGGGGTAGGACATTGGTATGGCCTTTCACTGACACTTTCACTGACACCGGGCGGCGCCGGGCATGAGGACGTGCCCGGCATTGATCCCACATTATCGAGGGCGGGGGACTAAAGCTCTTCCTCGTTCATATGGTGAAATATGGCCTTGATCACGTGTCCGTCGAGCCCATGATATTGCCGGTATTCTTGCTGGGGACTTACGACACAAAGAACGGACCGCCTTGGTACAGATCGAACAGCTCGCCGCGCGCACGCCGGCGGTCTCAGCGGATGAGATTCTCAAGGGTTTCTACCCTTCGCCACGGTTCGGCGAGGTGTCCTTCACCAGCTACCGGCCGGATCCCAACCAGCCGAGCCAGGCGGCGGCAGTCAAGGCCCTGGAGGCCTTCGGGGCAACGATCGGTGCCGGCGACGGAGACGGCCTGTTCAAGCGTCTTTTCAGCAAGAAGGTCAACAACAGGGCCGGCATCTACCTTGACGGTGGATTCGGCGTCGGCAAGACCCACCTGCTGGCGTCTCTCTGGCACTCGGCTCCGGGGCCGAAGGCTTTCGGAACGTTCGTCGAATACACCAACCTCGTGGGCGCCCTGTCCTTCCGTAAAACCGTTGAAGCCCTGAGCAGCTACAAGCTGGTCTGCATTGATGAGTTTGAGCTCGACGATCCGGGAGACACGGTGCTGATGTCCCGACTCATGCGGGAGTTGGCCGACGCCGGCGTCAAGCTCGCTGCGACGTCCAACACCCTTCCCGGCTCACTCGGCGAGGGCCGCTTTGCCGCCGTCGACTTCCAACGGGAGATCCAGGTCCTCGCCGACCAGTTCGATGTTGTCAGGATTGACGGCGAAGACTTCCGGCACCGCGGCTTGCCCGCCGCACCGGCACCGCTGAAGACCGAGGACCTCAAGCGCCAGATGCACGCTGAATTCGATGGCCAGACCGTGGCTGTCGACGACTTCCGCGGCTTGATCGACCACCTCGCCGGCGTCCACCCCAGCCGGTATCGCAAGCTGATCGCAGGAATCGATGCCGTTGTTTGGCGGGACGTGGAAACCATCACCGAGCAGGCTGTTGCCCTTCGCTTCGTGGTGCTGGCCGACCGTTTGTATGACAAGGACGTCCCGATCCTCGCGAGCGGTGTGCCGTTCGACAAGCTCTTCACAGAGGACATGATGACCGGCGGGTACATGAAGAAGTACTTCCGCGCTGTGTCCCGCTTGACTGCCTTGGCGCGTGAGGGCCAGAACCACGAACCCTCCTAAGCTGCCCAACGCTACTTTTGGGGCTTCCGGTCCTTGAGTACCCAACGCACCAGGATTCCGGCGGCCAGTGCCCAGAACGCTGCGCCGATCCCCGCGAAACTAAGGCCCGACGCAGCGATCAGGAACGTCACCGATGCTCCGATGCGCTCTTCTGCGACGGCAAGCGCCGAAGCGACGGCGGAGGCCATCGTGCCAAGGAGGGCCAAGCCCGCAACGGCTTCCAAAAGCCCAGGCGGTGCGGACGCCACGACGGCCACGAGGGCTGCGGAAAAGGCCGCAAGGACGAGGTAGGCAAGGCCCGACGTGAAGGCGGCGATCCAGCGCCGGCCCCGGTCTTCGCCCGCCTCTTCTCCAGCTGCCAGCGCTGCGCTCAGCGCGGCCAGGTTGATCGCGTGCCCCCCAAAAGGTGCCCCTAGCACCGTCCCTGCCCCGGTCACCAGCATCGACGGCCGCCACGGGACGGTGTAGCCGAAGGACTTCAGCACGGCCACCCCCGGAATGTTCTGGGATGCCATGGTGACAATGAACAACGGCAGGGCGATGCCGGCTGCCGCGCTGAGCGTGAAAGCGGGGGTTGTCCAGTGCAATTCGGGCAAGAGGCGGTTCGCGGGAATACTCACGCCGTTCAGCACGATGTAGAACCCCATGACCGCGAGCGCCACCATTAGTGCCGCTGGGACGGACCAACGGGGTGCCAGCTTCATCATGATCAGCCAGCAGAGGATCACGGGAGCCACCAACAGGGGAGCGGTGCCCAGGGCTTTGAACGGGGCAAGGCAGAGGGACAGGAGCACCCCGGCGAGCATTGCTTGGGCGAGGGCCGTGGGAATCCTCGCGATGAGCCTGCCGAGGGGCGGAATCAATCCGGTCAGGGTGATGAGCGCACCGGCGATAAGGAAGGCGCCGACGGCGGACGGCCACCCGCCGTCGGGCGTTCCAGCCCCAGCGAGCAAGGCGGCGCCCGGCGTCGACCACGCTAGCGTGACAGGCAATCGTGATCGCCAGGACAGCCAGAGCACGCCGACCCCGAAGGTCAGGGTGAGGGCAAGGAGCCCGCTGGCGGCCTGCTCTTGTGTGGCCCCAACGGCCCTCAGGCCTGCGAGGACCACGGCGAAGGAGGAAGTGAAACCGACCAACGCGGTGACGATTCCGGCCACAAGAGGGCGGGAGAGCTGCCGGGAGGCGGAAATCGGGCGTGGCTGTCCGGTCTGGAGAGGTGACGCTGGCATAGACACCCACGTTACCGGAGCCGGCACTCGGCTGGGATGGCGGTTAAGCGCTAGCCAAGAGGACTTGGCGGTTAAACGCCTAGGGCACCGGCGGCGCCTCGCGGCGGGACCGGTGCCCCGTTGACGTAACTGTAATCGGGAGCTCGGGCCGGATAAACCGGTTGTGGAGCCTCATCCGCGGAGGGAGCTGCCTAGGCCGGAGCCTTGTCAGCGTCGCCGTCGAGGTTGCCCACGAAATCGGAAGCTGCATTCTGAACTGCATCTACTTGATCGGTGAACTTTCCACCGGTCTTGTCGTCGATGAAATCGCCGGCCTTTTCGATGCCGTCCTTGACGGCTTCTTCATTGCCACCAATGAGATCCTGAGCCTTGCCCTTCAGATCGTCAAGTAATCCCACGGGCACCTCCCTTCAATCGCGGAGCCAGATCGCTCCTCCGTTCTCGATCCTAACCCGAGACCTTGGGGGTGCCAAGGTCTGGTTTGACGGGGGATGTCAGTGACCCATCCCGGCGGTCAAATCTGCTGGTGCCGCGGACTGTCCGGATTCATGAGCGAATGCTTGCGGCCGTAGCTGAAGTAGATCACTAGCCCGATGACCAGCCACACCACAAAGCGCAGCCAGGTTTCCCAATGCAACTGGATCATGAGGAAGGCCGAGGCGAGGACGCCGAAGGCGGGAACCAGCGGCATGAGAGGCAGCCTGAAGGTGCGAGGAGCGTTGGGCTTCTTGTAGCGGAAGACGATCACCGCCAAGCACACCACCACAAACGCGGCGAGGATGCCGATATTGGTCAGGTCGGCAACAGCCTTGATCGGGAAGACTCCTGCGAGCAAGGCCGAAGCGATGCCAGCGATCCACGTGACGCGCTGCGGGGTTCCGTGCTTGTCGGTTCCGGCAAACCAGCCCGGGAGCAGGCCATCGCGGCTCATGGAGAACCAGACGCGGGTGACGCCCAGGAGGAAGGTCAGCATCACGGTCAGGATGGACAGGACTGCGAACACGGAGATGATAGTTGCGATGACGGGCAAGCCGACGCCGGTGAAGGCGGAGGCGAAACCCGCGGTGGGGTTGATGTCCTTGTAGTTCTGCATTCCCGTGAGCACCAGGGTCGCTGCAACGTAGAGGAGCATGGCGATGACAAGAGACAGAACAATGGCTTTCGGCATGTGCTTCTTGCCATCCGTGGCTTCCTCGGCCGCAGTACTCATGGCGTCGTAGCCGAACACTGCGAAGAAGACGGTGGCGGAGCCTGCCAGCACCGGACCGAAGCCGCTGGGCATGAACGGGTTGTAGTTGTTGGTGTTGATGTAGAAAATGCCCAGGCCGATGATGAACAGAATGAGCACCACTTTGATTGCCACGGCCACAAGTTCGAAGCGGCCAAACGCCTTGGTTCCGCGGCTAAGGATCCAGGTGACCAGCAGGCAGACCAGGATGGCGGGCAGGTTGATGACGCCGCCCTTGCCTTCGTCCACGGTCGAGGTCATCCAGGTGGGCATGTGGATGCCGACTCCGGACAGGAACGCATCAAAGTAGCCGGAAATTCCGATCGCGACGACGGCGACAATCGCGATGTACTCAAGCAGCAGGTCCCAGCCGATAAACCAACCGATGACCTCGCCCAGGGCAACGTAGCCATAGGTATAGGCCGAACCGGCGCGGGGAATCATGCCGGCGAATTCTGCGTAGGAAAGGGCCGCGGCGGCCGAGGCAAGGCCTGCCACCAGGAATGAGATCAGCACCGCAGGGCCAACGCCGGGGGTGTCTTTGCTTCCGTGGGCGACCAGGCCGGCCAAGGAGAAGATGCCGACGCCGATGATGCCGCCAACGCCGATGGCCGTCAGCTGCCAGAGGCCCAGGCTTTTGAAGAGCCCGCTGTGCTTGCTTTCCTCCTCGATGTCGTCAATAGGTTTCTTCCTCATGATCGAACGGACGAGTGTTTGTTGATTCACCGTGTACTCCTGCCTGTTGGCGTGGACGAATTGGGTCTGAAGAAAAGTATGCGATCCGAATCACATTGGATAAAGTGATTTTTGCTGAGTGGTATTGATCAGTTCTGCCGATCTTTCCGTTGGGCGGCGTGCCTGCTGCGGCTGTGGACACAAAAAAAGCAGCTCCGCGGAGCTGCTTGGATGGTGGCGCTGTTTTGAAGGCTGGCGATTGCCGGAAGCCGGTAGGTTGGAGCGGACGACGAGATTCGAACTCGCGACATCCACCTTGGCAAGGTGGTGCTCTACCAGCTGAGCTACGTCCGCACATGATGACCACTCCGGCCTGGGCCGAACGTTCATCAACAAGCAAGTTGCCTTGCCTTGGTGGGCGATACTGGGATCGAACCAGTGACCTCTTCCGTGTCAGGGAAGCGCGCTACCGCTGCGCCAATCGCCCAAATGCTATCCGGCCTGGACCGGAAACCAAGGTTTTCACCGAGGTGGGTACGGGATTCGAACCCGTGTATACGGCTTTGCAGGCCGCTGCCTCGCCTCTCGGCCAACCCACCGTGTAAGCACGATTCCTGGGGTTCCAAGAAGTCAATGCCGTGACAGTGTCCTGCGAGCGGACGACGAGATTCGAACTCGCGACATCCACCTTGGCAAGGTGGTGCTCTACCAGCTGAGCTACGTCCGCATAGTCTTATTCGGCGGCCTGCCCGCACGGGGCATTCCGTCGCTTTCCGACGAGTAAAAACTCTATAGGAGGTTCCGGGAAACTCCAAATCGATCGGCCCGAATCGAAAGCAATGTCCTCAACTTCCTTGAATTGGCGCGGGTTTTGCGAGTTACATGGCTGTGATTCATCGGCCGTTTCGCGCCTTTCGTGGGAGTTGTTGAACCGTGGAGGCGCTGGATTGTCTCTTCCGATGCGTCTTGGCGACGGGTGAGTTTCCGAGCGACTTTTCCTCCCGTTTTCCCGATTTTTGAATTCCGGCTGGGGTCGGTTAGTCTTCTTGTGCACGGGCGATTGGCGCAGTGGTAGCGCGCTTCGTTCACACCGAAGAGGTCACTGGTTCGAACCCAGTATCGCCCACCAAGGGAGGCCCTGTTCGAAACATGGTTCATGTTTCGAACAGGGCCTCTTGTCGTTGCTCGTGAAATCCCTGATGCGCTCACGAATGAGGGGCTGCCCTGACCACCCGGTTCCTTCCGAGGGACTTGGCTTGGTAGAGGGCCGCGTCTGCGGCAGCGATCATCGCTGAGAGGTCGACGCCGTCGTGCGAGCTAGCAGTAACGCCGTAGCTCGCCGTTGGAATGTGAATGCCCGCGAGGCGTTTGGTTTCCGCCAATGCGCGATTGATGTCGGCCGCGATGCCCTCAGCCCGTTCCTGGCTCGCTCCAGGCAGGAGAAGGATGAACTCTTCGCCACCGTATCGTCCAACCAAGTCGGTGGACCGTACCGATTCCGTGCAGGCAACCGCGAAGGCTTTGAGCGCGGCGTCGCCGGCAGCATGGCCGTACTCATCATTGATCGTTTTGAAGTGGTCCAAGTCAGCCAGGATCAAGGAAGCCACCGAACTTGTGGTTTGTAGGCGCTGCAGTTCCTTGGTGGCCAACTCCAGGAAGGTGCCACGGTTGAGGAGCCCGGTCAGGTTGTCACGGGCAGCGCGTTCGCTTAGCCGGTTGATCAACTGGTCGTTGCTGAGGGCGGTCATGCTGAATGACACGGCAACCAGCAGTATCAGCGTCACCAAGCTGGCCATGGCCGGGCCAAAATATAAGCGGAAATTTGGGCCGGTCGGTCCTTCGACGACATATACGGACAGGCGGCAGAAATAGTAAGCCGCCAGGAATCCGGCGGCCAGGGCCATCGATTTGTGGACATGGGAGTAACTGGAATCCAGTAGCCACAGATCGCGGGAAGCCAGCGCGATGCCAAGCGTCATGAAACCCAGATACACCAAGCCTCCGGACCACGTGTTGTAACCAGGGCTTTCCAAGACAGAGGCGAGGGCCGTGATGCCACACGCCGCGGCAAATTGCCACTTTGGCGGCGGCAGCATCCTCAAGGATCGGGCACCGGTCCACACGCTGAACGCTCCACCTACCAGGAGGACGTTCCCCGACGGATTTGCCCAGACTTGATGCGGTGTCCCGTTGAGAAGGAATGCTAGGTTCCCGGAGAGGAAGAAAAGGAGGGCGATGCACCACCATCCGTTGTAGGACGACCGCGTGCGCCGAAACGATGCGTAGAACAGAAGGAGCTGGGTAAGGGCGACCACGCCAAGGGCCACCCGCAGGGTTGTTATATCGAGGACCATTGTTCGCTCCCGTAGCCGAGGACGTGACCAATTATGGCATCGGGGGTCAACGAATCCGGTTCGCCGTGCATCCGTGCCTCTTTCGTTACGGGGTAGGGGCGATCCGACCCCGTGCGCGTCTTCCTGTCAGCGGTGTGTGAAAGAGTTTTCCCATGACAGATCCACTGCTTGCCCACGCCACCGAATACGGCCGGATGTACGCCCGGTCCACGTCCGAGTCCTTCTCTGTCCCTTCCATCACCACGGTGATCGGCCAGCAGGCCCACTCCCTGGACGGTTGGTTCGGCTACATGGGTGCGAGCAGCCTTGCGAAAGACCCGGAACTTCCGCAGCATCTCTCCAGTCCTGCCAAGATGCGGCAGGCCGTCAACAAAGCAGCCAAAGCGGCCGAGGTGTACCGGGACGACGCCGCACGCCGCGGCGACCGTGTGCATAACTACTGCGAACAAGTAGCCCTCCAGGCCCTCGGACGCCCACACCGAGTGAAGGAAGCCCTCGGTGAGCTCGCCTCAAACGGCGAGGAAGCCTTCGCAGCCCGCTTCGACGAATGGTGGGAGCTGTACCGCGTGGAGCCCATAGCCCCCGAAATCACTGTGTGGAACGCCAGCGTCGGTTACGCCGGAACCCTTGACCTCGTCGCCAAAATCAACGGCCGGATCTGCCTGATCGACTACAAGACCAAGGGCACCACCCGTGATGGAACCGTAAAACCCCTCGATGACAAAGTGGTGATGCAACTGGTCGCGGGCATGAAGGCCGAGGAAAGCCTCGTGGATCCGGTGGCAGGGGAGTGGGAACCGTGGAAATACGGCGAGAACCCTGTTCTGCTTGCCGTGGCCATTGGCGAGACTGAAGTGCGTCCCCAGCGGGCCAATCCGGACGTTCTCAAGCACCACTGGTGGAAGTTCTGCGCCTTGAAGCGGGTGTGGGAGATGTCCGCTGATGTTGCCGCAGCCGGAACGGCGCTGCTTCCTGTTGCTCCGCCGTCGTACCCCGCCACCGCGGCGCCCGCAGGCTCAACTAAACTGAACTAGGTCCCCTTTTGCGGGACCGAAGCTTTGCCGATCGTGAGGAAAGACAGTACATGGCCATTTTGAGTATCCGTATCATCGGCGATCCCGTGCTCCGCACGGTTGCTGATCCAGTCACGGAATTCGGGCCTGAGCTCGCCAAGCTTGTGTCGGACATGACCGAAACCATGGAAGACGTGGACGGTGCCGGCCTCGCTGCCCCGCAGGTCGGCGTCAGCCAGCGGGTCTTTACCTACCGGATCGGGGGCATGGAAGGCCACATCATCAACCCCGTGCTTGAGAACAGCGATGACTTCCAGACCGACGAAGTAGAAGGCTGCCTCTCCATTCCCGGACTCGCGTTCCCGGTTCGCCGCCGCAAAACCACCCGTGCCACGGGCGTGGACATCAACGGCAACCCCGTGTCGGTTGAGGCAGAGGGCATGCTCGCCCGCTGTTTCCAGCACGAAACCGACCATCTGGACGGCATCCTTTTCACGGACCGTCTGGAAGGGGAGGATCGCAAAACCGCCCTCCGAGCCATCCGCGCGGCGAACTACCACTCCGTCACTGAGCAAACCGCGGCCAAGCGGGCCAATACAGTGGGCTCCAGCTTCGGCAGCTTCGGGGCTGCCGAATGAGGGTGCTTTTCGCCGGCACCCCCGCCGTCGCCGTTCCTTCCCTCGATGCACTGATCGAGGGAGGCTTCGAGATCGTGGCGGTGCTGACCAGGCCGGACGCCCCTGTCGGCCGCAAGCGTATCCTCACGCCGTCGCCCGTGGCAGCCCGCGCGGCCGAACTTGGCATAGATATCATCCACGCATCCAAGGTGGACTTCGCCACCACTGAGCGGATCGCTTCCTATGAGCCGGACGTCGCCGCGATTGTTGCCTACGGGGGCCTTGTCCCCAAGGCCGCACTTGGGGTGCCGCGCCATGGCTGGATCAACCTCCACTTCTCCCTCCTCCCAGCGTGGCGGGGAGCTGCACCTGTGCAGCGTTCAGTCATCGCCGGTGACGACATCACCGGAGCGGCAACCTTCCTCCTCGAGGAAGGACTCGACACCGGACCGGTTTTCGGGACCTTGACGGAAGTCGTGCGGCCCGATGACACCGCAGGCGACTTGCTGGAGCGGCTCTCGCGCAGCGGCGCGGTCTTGCTGAGCCAGACGCTATCGGCGGTCGACGCCGGAAGAGCGGCACCTCAACCCCAGCAAGGCGAAGTCTCGCTGGCGCCCAAACTAACGCTCGACGACGGCCGGCTCGACTGGACGCAACCGGCCCTCGCCATCAACCGGAGATCCCGGGGCGTCACGCCGGAACCCGGTGCATGGACCATGCTCGACGGGCAGAGGGTCAAGCTCGATCCGGTGGGCATGCGCCCGGACACGCGCGATCTTGCGCCGGGTCGGATTCGGGTTGATGGCAAGAACGTCCTTGTTGGGACCGGATCCCATGCAGTGCAGCTCGGGCGGATCCAGCCAGCAGGCAAGAAGATGATGCCGTCGGCCGATTGGGCCCGTGGTTTGGCAACACAAGAAAGCGTGGAATTCGAATGAGTGAGTCCGGCCGGCGCGGCCCCAACAACACGGGGAACAGGGACGGTGGGGGACGCGACAACCGCGGTCTCCGCGGCGAAAGCAACCGCGACGCCCAAGGCCGTGAACGCAATCGGGGTCCGCAGCGCGGTTTTTCCGCAAACGCACCATCGCAGCGGACCCGGCGCGCGGATCCGGCACGATTGGTGGCGTTCGAAGTCTTACGAGCAGTCGCTTCGGAAGACGCGTATGCAAACCTCGTGCTTCCGTCTCGGATCCGCCACCATCACCTGGACAAGCGCGACGCCGGATTCGCCACCGAGCTAAGCTACGGGGCACTGCGCGGCCAGGGAACGTACGACGCAGTCCTTGCCAAGTGCGTCGACCGGCCGCTTGCCCAACTCGATCCGGCAGTCCTTGATGCGTTGCGCCTTGGGGCCCACCAGCTGCTCGCCATGCGCGTTCCGGCTCACGCTGCACTCGACCAGACCGTCGGGCTTGCCCGCGCAGTCATTGGTGCCGGCCCGTCGTCGCTCATCAACGCAGTGCTCCGAAAGGTCACGGCGAGGACGTTGCCGGAATGGCTCGACCACCTGCTGGAACACGAGACAGACGAAACCAAGATCGCCTCGGTACGCCATGCGCACCCGGAATGGATTGTCAGGGCGCTGCGCCAATCGCTCGTCATGCATGGCCGTCCCGCGAGCGAAATCACCGAACTCCTCGAAGCCGACAACGCAGCCCCCGTGGTGAACCTCGTCGCGCTGCCCGGCATCGGTAGCCTGGACGAAGCACTCGAGAGTGGCGCCACTCCCGGCGAGCTCGTGATCGACTCGGCATTGTCCAGCGGTGGCGACCTCGGCCGCATGTCTTCCATCCGCGAAGGCACCACACGCGTCCAGGATGTCGGATCCCAATTGGTAGCCCGCGCCGTCGTGGGCGTGAACCTTGGGCACATCGCCAACGGCGAGAAATGGCTTGACCTTTGCGCAGGTCCGGGCGGCAAAGCTGCACTGCTGGCCGCCCTCGCTCATCAAGAAGGCGCAACACTCTTGGCCAACGAGCCCGCGGAGCACCGGGCAAAGCTGGTCGGCCAGGCGCTCTCAGCGGTTCCGGCGGACGCCTGGACCGTCCGGGTTGGAGACGGACGCGACGTCGGCAGGGAACAACCGGAAGCCTTCGACCGGGTGTTGGTCGACGTCCCCTGCAGCGGCCTTGGCGCGCTGCGTCGCCGCCCTGAGTCGCGCTGGCGCAGGACCCCCAAGGACCTCGCCGATCTTGGTCCGTTGCAGCGTGAATTGCTCAACTCGGCTATCGACGCCGTCAAACCGGGAGGAGTGGTGGCGTACGTGACGTGCTCGCCGCACCCGGCCGAAACCATTGCGGTCGTCAGCGACGTCCTGCGCAAGCGGGAAGACCTGGAGCAAATCGATGCGGGCGCGGCCTTGGACGCGGTCAGCCTGACGGGAAGCCTGGGCGCAGGGCACGAGTTGACGGCGCAACTTTGGCCGCACGTGCACCAAACAGACGCGATGTTCCTGGCGCTGATACGGAAGAAGCCGTAACCTTCCATGCCCTTCCCCGGCCGAAGGCGCGGCATGCCTAAGCTGGGGAATTGCCAAAACTACCAGATCGCCACCAACCCTGAGGGGACTGCCTTGACTGAGTGCTGTATCAACCCGAGCATCCTGTCCGCGGACTTCGTGAACCTGGAAGCCGAGCTGAAGAGAATCAGCAACGCCGACGCCGTCCACGTCGATGTGATGGACAACCACTTTGTGCCCAACCTGACGCTCGGGCTGCCGGTTGTGGCGCGGATCCAGGCAGTGAGCCCGGTCCCGTTGGACGCCCATTTGATGATCGCCGACGCCGACCGCTGGGCACCGGCTTACGCCGACGCCGGGGTGGCTTCCGTGACCTTTCACGCTGAGGCTGCGATGGCTCCCATCAAGCTCGCCCGTGAGCTCCGTGCGCGTGGATCGAAGGCCGGAATGGCGCTTCGTCCGGCCACTCCGGTGGAACCGTACCTGGACATGCTCAGCGAATTGGACATGCTCCTCATCATGACCGTGGAACCGGGCTTCGGTGGACAGTCTTTCCTGGACGTCACCCTGCCCAAGATCCGGCGGGCGCGTGCCGCGATCGACGGCTCTGGCATCGGCGTCGCCCTGCAGATTGACGGCGGCGTCACCGAGGAGACCATCGTCCGGGCGGCCGAGGCCGGGGCGAATGTGTTCGTCGCCGGGTCCGCCGTCTACGGCCACGAGGATCCTGCTGCCGCCATTGAACGGCTGCGCGCTGCGGGCTTGGCGGCAATGTGACGACAATGACGCAATTGCATGCATATTGCTCCGGGAATACATCGGCCAGGCCTCCAGTTGTGACAGAATAACAACACACATACGTGCTCCGGGGTCGGTGTAATTCCGAACCGGCGGTTATAGTCCGCGACCCGCGAGCCATCGCGTTTCCTTGACGGGATTCACGACGGCGGACGGTTGAACTGGTGGAATTCCGGTACCGACAGTTAAAGTCTGGATGGGAGAAGCACGTACAGTCATGCCTTGGGCGTTCTGTGCGCCCGGCATTGCGCTGTCGTACACCCCCGGAGCCATCGCGGCATTCGAGGGAAGGAACGACATGGACTTTCTGCGATGGCTCTTCGAAGCACAGATTCCCGTAGGTGGATCTGTCCTTGTTCTTCGCGAAGTGCTAGGTAATATTTTCGGGCTCACCAGCGCCCTGGGCGGCATGCGCCGCAAAGTCTGGGCATGGCCCATCGGCATCGCAGGCAACCTGCTTCTGCTGACGGTCTTTCTTGGCAACCTCTTCGGTGCCGCTTCGCCGGCAACGCTCTGGGGCCAGGCCGGGCGCCAGATCATGTTCATCAGCGTTGCCGCCTACGGCTGGTACCGCTGGCGCCAAAGCCTTCAATCCGGTCCCCAAGGCCGCACGGTTGTGCCCGGCTGGGCAAGTCCCAAAGCCCGCATCGCCATGGTGGTTGCAATGTTCGCCGGAACCGCGGCCCTGACTCCCGTTTTCGATTCAATGGGTTCTTACGCGCCCGTGTGGGCCGATGCATGGACCTTTATGGGTTCACTCCTCGCGACCTACGGCATGGCGCGTGGCTGGACGGAATTCTGGCTGATCTGGGTGGCGGTGGACATCGTGGGGGTGCCGCTGCTTTTCAGCGCAGGCTACTTCGCCAGCGCTTTCATGTACCTCTTCTACGGCTTCTTCACGCTTGCCGGTTTCTTTGTGTGGTGGCGTGCAGACCGACATGAAGGCCATCCACTCAAGCCAACGGCCGAGCCCGCAACTGTAGGAGCCCTCTCATGAGTGACGCAATGAACCAGGATTTCTCGGACGCTGAGGCCGCAGCCATGGACATCGCGCTGCACGTGGCTCTCAGGGGACACCGAGGTGCCAATCCGTTGGTGGGGGCGGTTGTACTTGGACGCGGCGGGGAGCAGCTCATCACCGGCTACCACCGCGGCGCCGGCACGCCCCACGCTGAGGCCGATGCGATTGCCAAGGCGCAGGCAAAGGGCTTGGACCTCACCGGAACAACCATGGTGGTGACCTTGGAACCTTGCAACCACATTGGGCGCACCGGACCGTGTGCGCGGGCCATCATTGACGCCCGGATTTCGCGGGTGGTCTACGCCGTCGACGACCCCCACGATCCTGCCGCAGGGGGCGCCGGCACGCTGCGCGGAGCTGGTGTGGACGTTCAGTCCGGACTAGCCGCAGCCGAGGCGTTGAAGCTGAACCGCGAATGGTTTCATGCGGTGGAGGCAAGGCGCCCGTTCGTCACGCTTCACATTGCACAGACCTTGGACAGCAGGATTGCCGCCACGGACGGGACCAGCCAATGGATCTCCAGTCCGGAATCGCTGGCCGACAATCACGGATTGCGCCGCCTGATCGATGCGATCCTGGTAGGCACCGAAACCGTCCTCGTGGACAACCCACGGCTGACGGCGCGGGAAGCGGACGGCCAGGAATCGGAAAGCCAGCCACTTCGAGCAGTCATGGGGTTGCGCGACGTTCCCGCTGATGCCGCGGTGCGGGGGATCGACGGCAAGTTCATCCAGCTGCCAACGCGCGACCCGGCCGAGGCCTTGGACCTGCTGTTCGCCCAAGGCGTCCGGCACGTCATGGTGGAAGGCGGCTCCCGCATCCTGAGTGCTTTCCTCGGCGCGGGTCTCGTTGATGAATTGATCGTCTATCTTGCGCCCACCCTGCTCGGCGCAGGTACGCCTGCCCTGACGGATCTCGGCATTTCCACCCTGGCCGACGCCCAGCAATGGAATTGGGACGACGCCGGCGGAGGTGCTGTCCATGCTTTGGGCCGTGACCTCCGGCTGCATTTGAGGTCCGGGCCAACAGACGGAAACAAACCTGCGTGGAAATCCCACGACGAACACCATGAACCATTTCCAGGCATAGACGCCTCGGACACCACAACAGGAGGACACTGATGTTTACCGGAATCGTTGCTGAACAAGGCACGGTCCTGTCCGTTGAGCACGAGGGCGAGGCCAGTGCCACGCTGCGCCTGACGGCCCCCAGCACCACCGAAGGGCTCGCTTTGGGCGGCTCCATCGCTGTCAACGGCGTGTGCCTTACCGCAACGGACATTGACGGCCAAGAGTTCAGCGTGGACGTCATGGGTGAAACCCTTATCCGGACCACCATTGGCGAACTGAGCGCGGGCGACACCGTGAACCTCGAGCGTTGCGTCCAAGCCGGCGGCCGCTTGGACGGCCACGTCGTGCAGGGGCACGTCGACGGCGTCGGGCAACTTCTTGAGCGCGAGTCGCTGGGCAACTGGGACCGTCTCCGCTTCGCCGTCCCGTCCCCGCTGGCACGGTACATCGCCGAAAAGGGATCAATCGCCGTCGACGGCGTTTCGCTCACGGTCACCGCCGTCAGCCCCGCGGAAGAAGCGGACCCATGGTTTGAGGTAGGCCTCATTCCCACCACGCTGGACGAAACCGGGCTCGGGGCCAAGGCCGCCGGTGGGCGAGTCAACCTTGAGGTGGACGTTCTCGCTAAATACACCGAGCGGCTGCTGTCCTTCCGTACCACCGCAATTGCCGGGGAGGCCGCCCTGTGAGCGCGGAACACAACGGCAGTGCCACGGTGGTGCGCCAAGGACTGGACCCCGTCGAGAAGGCTGTGCAGGCCATGGCAGCCGGCCGTCCCGTCATAGTTGTGGACAATGAGGACCGCGAAAACGAAGGCGACATCATCTTCGCCGCCGAGCACGCGACCCCTGCCCTCATGGGCTGGACTATCCGGTATAGCTCGGGTGTCATCTGCGTTCCCCTTGAGGAGTCGCGGGCTGATGCCTTGGCGCTTCCGCCGATGGTAGTGGTCAACGAAGACGCCAAAGGCACGGCCTACACCGTGTCCTGCGATGCCGCTTTGGGTGTGAGCACCGGCATTTCCGCTACGGACAGGGCGCTGACGGCCCGGATTTTGGCCGATTCCAGCAGCACCCCATCCTCGATCACCCGGCCCGGGCATATTTTTCCGCTCCGGGCCGTTAAAGGGGGAGTGCGTGAACGTCCGGGACATACGGAGGCTGCAGTTGACCTTTGCCGGCTAGCGGGGCTTGCCCCGGTGGGCGTGATCGCCGAGTTGGTTCATGACGATGGTGAAATGATGCGCCTGGATAGCCTCCGGGAGTTCGCAGCCGAGCATGGGTGCCCGTTGATTTCGATAGAGGACCTCGTGGCTTATGTGGCTGCGTCGGAGGGCGAACAGCAGGGTGCAATCTCAGCAGGAAATGAGGAGCAGCGATGACCACATCGACAACGCACGACGGCGGCAGGGCTGCGCGCGCACCCCATCCCGTGAGCGGTGGGCCGATAGTCCAGCTACCCACTGCCTTCGGCGAGTTCGTGGCACAGGCCTGGACCGACCATGCGACCGGGGCGGAGCATCTGGCGGTAAGTTCTCCGAACACACCACGACCAGGCAAGGCGCCACTGGTGCGCCTGCATTCCGAGTGCCTCACTGGGGATGTCTTCGGCTCGTACCGCTGCGATTGCGGCGAACAGCTTGCCTATGCCCTGGAACTGATTCGCGAAGAGGGCGGCACCTTGCTCTACCTGCGAGGCCAGGAAGGCCGCGGCATCGGCCTGGCCAACAAGATCAAGGCCTACGCACTCCAGGAAGCCGGATTCGACACGGTTGAGGCCAACGAACAGCTGGGACTCCCGGTCGATGCACGCTGCTACAAGGCCGCAGCCCAGATCCTTGCTGAAATGGGCCTTCACGAAATCCGTCTCCTCAGCAACAATCCGGACAAGCAGAACCGGCTGGCCGAAGCTGGCGTGAAGGTTGTCGAGATGGTGCCTACCGAGGTCCCATCCCGTGAAGAAAACCTCCGGTACCTGCAGACCAAGAAGGACCGCATGGACCACCGGCTGACCCTTGGCGACACCGAGCCAGCGGGTACCCATGTAACTGCAAGCACTTTTGAACTCGACCAAGACTGAACTGAACATGACCAGACTGAACTGCATTAACAAAACTGAACGGACTACCACACACCCATGAGCGGACACGGCGCCCCCACCATCGACCTCACCACCCTCGACCCCGAGGAAACCCAACACCTGAAGCTCGCCATCGTGGCTGCCAGTTGGCACACGCAGATCATGGACGGGCTCCTCGACGGAGCACTTCGCGCGGCGAAGGAAGCCGGCATAGCCGAGCCCACCGTCCTGCGGGTTCCGGGATCCTTTGAGCTTCCCGTAGCGGCGGCACGGCTCGCCCCGCATTTTGACGCGGTAGTTGCCCTCGGCGTCGTCATCCGCGGCGGTACGCCGCACTTTGACTACGTGTGCCAGGCCGCGACGTCGGGACTCACCGAAGTGAGCGTCCGCACCGGCGTGCCGGTGGGCTTTGGCGTGCTCACGTGCGACACCGAACAGCAAGGACTGGACCGCGCCGGACTGGAAGGCTCGTCGGAGGACAAAGGGCACGAAGCCGTCACTGCCGCTCTGGCAACGGCTTTGACACTCAAGCAATACGCGTAGCAAATCGACGAAAGGGATGTGGGCGGACCGACGTACCTTGTGCGTTCGCTCACATCCCTTTCGTCATGCAATGCCCCGACAGGCCGTCTCCGGCCCCGAGCAAGTAGGCTGTAGGGCGTGAAGAATTTCGAGACGCTGTTCGCAGAACTGAGCGAAAAGGCAGCGACCCGTCCGGCAGGCTCCCGCACCGTCGCCGAATTGGACTCCGGAATCCATGGCATCGGCAAGAAGGTCGTGGAGGAAGCAGCCGAAGTCTGGATGGCTGCAGAGTATGAATCCGATGAAGCCGCGGCCGAGGAAATCTCCCAGCTGCTCTACCACCTGCAGGTCCTGATGCTCGCCAAGGGTCTGGGCCTGGAAGACGTTTACAAGCATCTCTAGCCACGTCCGCTCCGTCCGGACCCCAAAGAGGTCTGCCGGAGCCCCAGCGTGGCCCCCGTGCCTTGAGCACAATGCGCCTTCGGTGCAATGCCTGAAACATACCCTTCCACTTCCCAAGAAAGTCCCCTCATGCTGCGAGTAGCCGTCCCCAACAAGGGATCCTTGTCCGAAGCCGCCTCCGCGATGCTGTCCGAGGCGGGATACCGTCAGCGTCGCGATACCCGCGAACTGGTCATGGTCGATCCCGACAACGACATTGAGTTCTTCTTCCTCCGCCCCCGCGACATCGCCGTGTATGTCGGCCAAGGAACCCTCGACGTCGGGATCACCGGCCGCGACCTCCTGCTGGACGCGCAGGTAGAAGCAGAAGAATTGCTTCCCCTCGGCTTCGCCGCTTCGACGTTCCGTTTCGCCGGTCCCGTCGGTGACTTCTCCGGAGTCGAGCAGCTTGAAGGCAAGCGCCTCGCGACAAGCTACGACGGCCTCCTGCGCGATTACCTCGCCGAGCGCGGCGTGAAGGCCAAGGTAGTCCGTCTCGACGGTGCCGTGGAGTCTTCCGTGCGTCTCGGCGTCGCCGACGCAATCGCCGACGTCGTCGAAACCGGCAACACCCTCAAGGCTGCCGGGATGGAGATCTTCGGTGAGCCGATCCTCAAGTCCGAGGCCGTCTTGATCCGCCGCACCGGTGAGGGTGGTGCCGCGAACGGCACGGGGAAAGAGATTGAGGTCCTCATCCGGCGCTTGCAAGGCGTACTCGTCGCCCGTCAGTACGTCCTCATGGACTACGACATCCGCAAGGATCTTGTGGAAGAAGCCGCCACTCTCACTCCGGGCCTCGAATCGCCCACGGTGTCGCCGCTGCGCGATTCCGACTGGGTTGCCGTCCGCTCGATGGTCCCGAAAAAGGAAACCAACCGGATCATGGACGAACTGTACGATCTCGGGGCCCGAGCCATCCTGGTCAGCAGCATCCACGCCTGCCGCATCTGACGCCATCCAAGAGACCATTCCAGGAGTAGCAATGGCTGTAGCAGTACGGGTCATCCCTTGCCTAGATGTCGATGCCGGCCGTGTGGTGAAGGGCATCAATTTCGAGGGCCTTCGCGACGCCGGAGACCCCGTCGAACTGGCGCACCGCTATGACAACGCCGGGGCGGACGAACTCACGTTCCTTGATGTCACGGCGTCTTCCGGCAACCGGGAAACCACGTTCGACGTCGTCCGCCGCACCGCAGAGGAAGTCTTCATCCCGCTGACCGTGGGCGGTGGCGTCCGCGGCGTAGCTGAAGTGGACAAGCTCCTGCGTTTCGGTGCGGACAAAGCCTCCATCAACACGGCGGCGGTCGCACGTCCGGACGTCATCGACGAGATCACGCGCCACTTCGGATCGCAGGTGCTTGTCTTGTCGGTGGACGCCCGGCGGACGAGGCCCGGCTCTGTGCCTACGGCTTCCGGTTTCGAGGTGACCACCCACGGCGGGCGCCAGGGTACGGGAATCGACGCCGTTGCCTGGGCCAAGGAAGCCGCGGACCGCGGTGTGGGGGAGATTCTCCTGAATTCCATTGACGCCGACGGCACCAAGGACGGCTTCGACCTTGAGCTCATCCGCCTGGTCCGCGCAGCCGTGCACATCCCCATCATCGCTTCCGGCGGTGCGGGGGAACCAGCCCACTTCCCTCCGGCAGTAGAAGCGGGTGCCGACGCCGTTCTGGCGGCGTCAGTGTTCCACTTCGGTCCGGATGACATGATCGCCCAGGTCAAGACCGCGATTCGCGAGGCAGGCTTCCTGGTCCGCTAAGGCTTCCAACCCAACTAGCTCGCAGTTAACGTCGTTTTGAGCCCCCATAACGACAACAACTGCGAGTCAGTTGGGGTTTAATGGCCGGTCAGAGGCCGACTTCGGCTGACTGGAGCAGTGCGACGGCGTCCGGCTGGCCTTCGAAGGTGACGAGGGCGTGGTGTGTGCGGCCGTGAGCGTGCATCAGCAGTTCGCCCGGCTCGCCGACGATGGCGACCGAGACCGGAGCACGCTTGGCAACATGGCGTGGACCGGTGGGGCGTACCAAGACGATTCCAAGGTCCACACCGCGGTAGAGAATGGCGGCGCGCTTGATCAGTTCGTCCCACAAGGCGTCCGAGTATTCCTCGTCCAGGGCCCGTGGAGCCCAACGGTCTCCGGCCCGGCGAATGTCTTCCGTGTGCACGAAATATTCAATGAGGTTGGAGGACTCGTCGAGGGCCTTGATCTTGAGGGGAGACAAGGCGGGCGGCCCTGAGCGGAAGGTATTTACCAGCTCGGCGTAATCTTCCGTGGTTTTGAGCTTGGAGGCCAGTTTGGCAGTGGCTTTGTCCGAGGCCCGGGCGAGGCTCTTGATGACCAAGCCGATACCAACGGCCGCTTTGCGCTCCCGCAGGTACAAGTGCGCCGCGAGGTCCCTTGTCAGCCACCCTTCGCAGAGCGTGGGGGAGTCAGGTCCGGCCGCCAGGAGTGTTTCGGCCAGTACTTCGCGGGAGGGATCGACGAAATGCATCACTTGTGAAACTAGCACGAGACGCGCTCTGTTGCGCAGTGGAACCGCCGCTGAATTTCGGCTCCACATGAGGCACTAGACTTGATCTGATGTCTGAGCAGTCAACACCCCCAGCCACGTCCGCGGCCTCTTCCGCCGCGGAGTCCGTCGTCGAGCCCGGAAGTCCGCTCCCTCATGAGCTGGCCGCCGCGCTCAAGCGCGATTCTTCCGGCCTTGTGGCAGCGATCATCCAACAGTTCGACACGGATGAAGTGTTGATGCTCGGCTGGATGGACGACGAAGCGCTGCATCGGACCCTGACCACCGGCCGCGTGACGTTCTTCTCCCGCTCCCGCCAGGAATACTGGCGCAAGGGAGACACCTCAGGGCACGTCCAGTTCGTCAAGTCGGTGGCCTTGGACTGCGACGGCGATGCGCTCCTGGTCCGCGTCGATCAGGTGGGAGCTGCTTGCCACACCGGTACGCGCACATGCTTCGATGGCCGGGGCCTCGCCGCGGTGACAGGCGAGCGGAACTAGACCACCACCCACCATCCACTGTAGGCAACACAAGAAGAGGCGGAGAACACAAACCATGCAGGACCTTGGAATCATCAGCCCGGGCCTGGAGGAGTTCCGCGAACTCGCCGCACACAGCCGGGTCATCCCGGTCCGGCTCAGGGTCCTGGCCGACGCCGAGACTCCCATCGGGCTCTACCGCAAGCTGGCCCAAGGCCAGCCGGGCACCTTCCTCCTGGAATCGGCGGCCGTCGGTGGAGCATGGTCCCGCTATTCGTTCATCGGTGCCCGTTCCCGCGCCACGTTGACCAGCAAGGACGGCCAGGCTCACTGGATCGGCGAGCCTCCCGTCGGCGTGCCGGTAGACGGTAGCCCCGTCGACGCCGTTCGCGACACCGTAGCGGCCCTGCAGACCGACCGCTTTCCGGATCTTCCTCCGTTCACCTCGGGCCTTGTCGGTTTCCTCGGATGGGAAACAGTTCGGCACTGGGAGAAGTTGACAAGCCCGCCGGAGGATGACCTCCATTTGCCGGAAATGGCCCTGAACCTGGTCACCGACATGGCCGTCCACGACAACATGGATGGCACCGTCCTGCTGATTGCCAATGCGATCAATTTCGACAACAGTTCCGAACGGGTCGACGAAGCCTGGCACGACGCCGTCGCCCGGGTTAAGGGGCTGCTGGAAAAGATCAGCACGCCTGTGAAGCAGCCTGTGTCCGTGTTGCAATCCGAAGCCCTCGACTTCGCGTCCAGCGTGCAGGAACGCTGGGACGAGCAGGAGTACCTGAATGCCATCGATCGCGGCAAGGAAGCGATCGTCGACGGCGAGGTCTTCCAGGTGGTCATCTCGCGCCGCTTCGAGATGGAGTGCGCCGCCGACCCGCTGGATGTTTACCGCGTGCTGCGCAACACCAACCCGAGCCCGTATATGTACCTCTTCAGCCTCGAAGACGCCGACGGCCGCGAATACACGATCGTCGGATCCTCCCCGGAGGCCTTGGTGACGGTGACGGGCAACGAAGTCATCACGCACCCGATTGCCGGTTCCCGGCCACGCGGCAAGACCGTCGAGGCCGACAAGGCACTGGCCGCCGAGCTGCTCGCGGACCAGAAGGAACGCGCCGAGCACTTGATGCTTGTGGACTTGTCGCGCAACGATCTCTCCAAGGTCTGCGTGGCCGGAACCGTCGACGTCACACAGTTCATGGAGGTCGAACGCTTCAGCCACATCATGCACTTGGTGTCTACGGTGGTTGGAGAATTGGCCCCCGGTGCGAAGGCATACGACGTGCTGAAGGCAACCTTCCCCGCTGGCACGCTTTCCGGCGCCCCCAAGCCCCGCGCGTTGCGTCTCCTGGATGAACTCGAACCGCACCGTCGTGGGATCTATGGCGGCGTGGTGGGTTATCTGGATTTCGCGGGCGATATGGACATGGCGATCGCCATCCGCTCGGCCTTGCTGCGTGAGGGCCGGGCCTATGTCCAGGCCGGCGGCGGCATCGTGGCCGATTCCGATAAGCCCACCGAGGCACTGGAAAGCGTCAACAAGGCGGCTGCCCCTTTGCGTGCCGTGCACACCGCCGGATCGCTCCACAACATTTCACCGGACGTGTCTGCCGATGCGGCTTCGGCTGACGCGGCCCGCGGGAACCCCACCCCGTGAGCGCTGCAGGTCAGCAGACGCCCACCACAAAGCTTCCCCTGTGGGCGCGCAAAGCCAATGTTGTACTCGCCATGGCAATTCTTGCGTTGGCGGTTTTCGGGACGACGACGCAGACCTGGATCAACGTCCGGCTCGATCCCACTGCCGCGGCGAATGCCGATCTCCACGTTCAGGGGAGCAAGGCGGCGACCGCCGTGACAGCGCTGGCGCTCGTGGCCCTCGCCGGCGGCCTGGCATCATCCATCGCCGGCAAGGTTTCGCGCTGGATCATCGCATCGATCATCGTGCTTGCCTCGGCAGGCATCATTGTTGCCGCGGTGACGGTCCTGGCCGACCCCCTCGGTGCTGCGCAAGGAACGATTGCGGCTACCACAGGCATCTCGGGTGGTCAGGCGGCGGCGTCGTCCACCGTGTTCCCGGTCCTCGCCGTCGTGGCGGCCGGTTTGTTGGCTTTGTGTGGCGGCCTGCTGCCGCTGGCAGGCCGGCGCTGGAAGGCCCGTACCAAGTACGACGTCGCCAGCCGGGCAGCTCGCGCAGGTTCCGGACCCGTTGACGAGATCGACAGCTGGGACAGCCTCTCGCGCGGAGAAGACCCCACGTAAGACTCGACCGTCCGGACGTCGAACGATGTCCCGGGCGCCGTCAATAAATGGCAGAATGTAAGCAGTATTCATCCTGAGGAGATTTTCACATGAGCAAAACCACAGTGTCCGCGAGCAAGGCCCCTGTGACCGCTGCGAGCCACAGCGACGCCATCGGCCACGGCAACAGCCCGGCCGCGTGGACCTGCGTGATTGTCATGCTGGTTGGGGCCTTGGTGTCCTCCATCGCCTTTGTTATTGCCAGCACCCCCATTTTCGTCGCCGGGATCGTCGTGATGGTGGCCGGCTTGATTGCGGGCTGGGCCATGCGCAAGGCGGGCTACGGCGTCGACGGCAGCAAGCTGAAGAACGCCGGCCACTGACTGTGACTGTTCTTGATGACATCATCGTCGGTGTCAGGGAGGACATGGAGGCCCGCCGCCGCCTCGTTGGTCTTGACGAGCTGAAAGACCGTGCCGCGGCCTCTGCGCCCGCCCTGGACGCGTGGGCTGCCTTGGGCGGCCCGTCGGCCAACCGAGACGATCTAAAGGTCATCGCTGAAATCAAGCGCCGCAGCCCCTCCAAGGGCGATCTCGCGAGCATCGTCGACCCGGCGGCACTTGCAGTGCAGTACGCCGACGGCGGCGCCTCCGTGATCAGCGTCCTCACCGAACAGCGGCGCTTCAACGGGTCCCTCGCGGACCTGGACGCCGTCCGTGCCGCCGTCGACATTCCGCTGCTGCGCAAGGACTTCACGGTTGACGAATACCAGATCTGGGAAGCCCGCGCCCACGGCGCGGACCTCATCCTGCTGATCGTCGCGGCGCTTTCCGATGCACAATTGCAGGGATTCAGCGCATTGAGCCACGAGCTGGGGATGAATGTCCTGGTGGAAACCCACACAGCCGAGGAAATCGAGCGTGCCGCTGCGGCCCAAGCCCGGATCATCGGGGTCAACGTCCGCAACCTCAAGACGCTCGACGTCGACCGTTCCTTGTTTGCCTCGCTCGCCGGAAGCATTCCAGCGGGAGCGGTTGTCGTGGCTGAGTCCGGCGTGCGGAACGCCGACGACGTCGCGCATTATGCGGGGAACGGTGCCCACGCAATCCTTGTGGGCGAAGCCCTCGTGAGCGACTCCACCCCGCGCGAGCGGATCAGTGAATTCAAGGCGGCCGGAGCTGCCGCCATCGCCGTCAGGACCTGAGACAGGCCCGAACCCGCGGCGTGGACCGGACAGCAGCAGACAACGCGGCTGGTGGCTGTCCTGTGGCTCCTGGAAAAACTCAACTACCAATTGAACAGGACGGTGAGACTGATGGTGGACGCACCGACAGCCGACTCGCAAGAGAATGTGGTCGACGCATTCCTACAGGGTGGAGCCTCGCTCCGCAACGCCCCGGGGCCGTACTTCGGCTCTTATGGCGGACGCTGGATGCCCGAGTCCCTCATCGCCGCCCTTGACGAAGTCGAGGACACGTTCGAGAAAGCCAAAGCCGATCCTGAGTTCCTTGCCCAGCTGAAGGACCTCAACAAGAACTACTCGGGCCGTCCGTCGCTGCTCACGGAAGCCAAGCGTTTCTCTCAGCACGCCGGCGGGGCGCGCATCTTCCTCAAGCGCGAAGACCTGAACCACACCGGATCGCACAAGATCAACAACGTCCTCGGCCAGGCTTTGCTCGCGAAGCGCATGGGCAAGACTCGTGTCATCGCCGAGACCGGCGCTGGCCAGCACGGCGTTGCCAGCGCCACCGCTGCAGCCCTGCTCGGACTGGAATGCGTCGTCTACATGGGCGCCGAGGATTGCCGCCGCCAGGCACTCAACGTGGCCCGCATGCAGCTCTTGGGCGCCACGGTGGTTCCAGTGACCAACGGATCACAAACGCTCAAGGACGCCATCAACGATGCCCTCCGCGACTGGGTCTCCAACGTGGACAACACGCATTACCTGCTGGGCACAGCGGCTGGAGCCCACCCGTTCCCGGCGATGGTCCGCTTCTTCCACGAAGTCATCGGTGAGGAAGCCCGCGCACAGATCCTGGAGCAGACCGGCAAACTGCCCGACGCCGTCTGTGCCTGCATCGGGGGCGGTTCCAATGCCATCGGCATCTTCCACAGCTTCCTGGACGACGCTTCCGTGAAGATCTACGGCTTTGAGGCTGGTGGAGACGGAGTTGAAACCGGACGTCACGCAGCCGCCATCACTCTCGGACGCCCCGGTGTGCTGCACGGCGCCCGGTCCTACCTCATGCAGGACGAAGACGGCCAGACCATCGAATCGCACTCGATCTCCGCGGGACTGGACTACCCGAGCGTCGGTCCGGAGCACTCCTACCTCGCGGACATCGGTCGCGTGACGTACGAGCCCATCACGGACACCGAGGCTATGGATGCCTTCCGCTTGCTCTGCCGTACCGAAGGCATTATCCCGGCCATCGAGTCCTCGCACGCTCTCGCCGGTGCCATCAAGGTGGGCAAGCAGCTCACGCAGGGCAAGGAGAACCCGGCCGACACGATCATCATCGTGAACCTGTCCGGGCGCGGTGACAAGGACGTGGAAACGGCGGCGGCATGGTTCGACATGCTGGATGAAGACGGCAACGTGAAGGGCACCACCCTCTCCACCCGCAAGCCCAAGGGTCCGGCGGAGCGAAGCAATCTTGAGATCAGCACTGATGAAGCAGGCGAGGACCAGAACTGATGACTGAGCAGATGACCAGCAAGTCCGCGGCCGCGATCGACCGCGCCAAGGCACAAGGCCGGGCCGCGTTGATCGGCTACCTGCCCGCAGGCTACCCGGACGTTCAATCAACCATCGACGCAGGCATCGCCATGGCCCGCAACGGCGCGGACCTCATCGAAATCGGGATCCCGTATTCGGACCCTGTCATGGACGGCGCTGTCATCCAGGCCGCGACCACGGAGGCAATCGCCAACGGATTCCGCGTGTCTAGCGTCTTCGACGTCGTGGCAGGCATCACCGCCGCCACAGACGCCGCAGTGCTGGTCATGACCTATTGGAACCCCGTGATGCGCATGGGCGTTGACGAGTTCTCCCGCAGGCTGGCTGAAGCCGGGGGAGCCGGGCTCATCACGCCGGACCTCATTCCGGACGAAGCCGCAGAATGGTTTGCGGCATCGGACAAGTATGGACTGGACCGGGTGTTCCTCGTGGCACCGTCGTCCACGCCGGAACGCCTGGTCATGACGGTGGAGGCGAGCCGCGGCTTCGTTTACGCCGTCTCGATCATGGGTGTCACTGGAGCCCGACAGTCTGTCAGCAGCGCCGCGGAGAAGGTCGTGGCCGACACGCATGCGGCTGGTGCCGAGCGGGTCTGTGTCGGGCTTGGAGTTTCCACCGCGGATCACGTCCGCGAGATTGCGGCATACGCCGACGGTGTGATTGTCGGTACCGCGCTGGTCGCGGCCATTCGCGACGGCGGCGTTGACGCCGTCGCGCAACTCACCAAGAACCTCAGCGCCGGCCTCGGCCGGGCAACAGCGCAGGCCTAGAAAAGGAAAAGCGTAGACAATGCAGAGTCTCCTCCACGTCGCGGCAATGGCTCCCATGAGCATTCCGAGCCCCTCATGGTCCGGATTTGATATTCCGCTGCCGTGGGGGACTCTCCGCATCCATGCGTACGCCCTGTGCATCCTCCTGGGGATCATCTTGGGACTTTGGCTCACGGCCGTGCGCTGGAAGCGTCGCGGCACGCCCGAAGGCAGCTTGTGGGACGTCGCCATCTGGGCGATCCCGTTCGGCATTGTGGGCGGCCGTCTGTACCACGTGTTCTCCTCGCCTGATGCGTATTTCGGCCCCGGCTTCAACGGCACTGGCGACCTCTCCCTGATACCGCAGATCTGGCGTGGTGGCCTGGGCATCTGGGGTGCCGTGGTTCTCGGCGTTTTCGGTGCCTGGCTGGGCTGCCGCCGCTCCGGCGTCAAGCTCACCGCGTTCCTCGACGCCGCGGCCCCAGGTCTTCTCCTCGCGCAAGCGATTGGGCGTTGGGGGAATTGGTTCAACCAGGAACTCTTCGGGGGTCCCACTACTTTGCCTTGGGGGCTGCAGATCGATCCCAACAGCCCGAACTTCCCGGCCGGGATGCCCAGCAGCACCTTGTTCCACCCGACATTCCTTTACGAATCCCTCTGGAACCTCATCGGCGTCGCGATCCTCCTCATCCTGGACCGCCGTTTCCACTTCCGCCGCGGCAGGCTCTTCTGGCTGTACGCCATTTACTACACGCTAGGCCGCGTATGGATCGAAGCCCTGCGGATTGACGACGCAGAACAGATCAGCCTCTTCGGCATCACCACACGGCTCAACGTGTGGACGAGCATCTTCGTGTTCGTCGCAGCAGTTATCGTCTTCGTCGTCCTGAGCCTTCGCGGCAAGCCAGAGCCGGATACGGCCTACCTTCCCGGGCGCGAACCTGTTGCCGTGGCGGCCGCGGCTGATAATTCAAGCACGGGAGACTCCAGCGCTGTTGACGATGAGGCCAACAGCACAATTGTGACCGATACGACGGACCATGATACGGACGGATCTGTCTCAGATACCGGTGCACATGGTAATCTCCGGAATAACCAAAGCGATCTGGGCCATACTGCTGAGCCTACGGAAACGGCTGAGGAGTCACATGCCGGCGTCACGTCGGACACCGGCTCCGCATCCACCGGAACCACCGCCAGCAGCGCCCCCGGATCCGGGCCGGAAGCTGGCAACACCAAGTAGCCAGCGCTACGGCACAGGGGCACCGGGCTACCGCCCAGAGGCCCCCGGCCACAGCGTCGTGGCGCCCTTGGCAGTCGCCCGGCAGCACACAGATGCTCCGCGGTCAAGCTTGGGCCAGGGTCAAGCGTAACTGTTCGTTGCGTCTTGCCTGCTGGCCTACAATTTCAAGTAATTAGCGCTTTGTTATGCCCGTCACACGGCAGGCAAGGTGGGGCCAACGTTGTCCCTTCCATTCGCACGATCTCGAGGAAGGACGTCTTCAATGACMCATCTTCATAACCCAAGTTGGTCCGAAGCAGTCGAACCGCAGGGTGCCATGTCGCCCTTCAAGCGTTTTGCTGCGCTCCCGGAAGCCCAGGGTCTCTACAACCCCGAGCAGGAGAAGGACGCTTGCGGCCTGGCCATAATCGCCACGTTGCGTGGCGAACCTGGCTACGACATCGTGGAAGCTGCCCTGACTGCCCTGCGCAACCTTGAACACCGCGGCGCCGTCGGCGCCGACGAAGGCACCGGTGACGGTGCCGGCCTCCTCATGCAGGTTCCGGACGAGTTCTTCCGGGCCGTCACCGTGTTCGAGCTCCCAGCACCAGGCCAATACGTGGTTGGTACTGCCTTCCTGCCTGCTGAAACCCGCGAAGCCGAGACTGCAAAGGCCGGCATCGAGGCGCTTGCCGTGGACGAGGGCCTGACGGTTCTTGGTTGGCGCGAAGTGCCCGTGGTGGGGGATCTCGTGGGCGCCATGGCCCGAGCCTGCATGCCGTACTTCTCCCAGCCTTTCTTTGCTTCCGCTACCGGCGAGGTATTGGACCGCAATGAACTGGACTCCCGTGCCTGGCGTATCCGCAAGCGCGCGCAGAACAAGTTCGGCGTCTACTTCCCCTCACTGTCCTCGCGCACCATCGTTTACAAGGGCATGCTGACCACCGCACAGCTGGAGCCGTTCTACCCGGATCTCTCGGACAAGCGCTTCAAGACCAAGCTGGCCATCGTGCACTCGCGCTTCTCCACGAATACCTTCCCTTCGTGGCCTCTGGCCCAGCCTTTCCGCACCATCGCCCACAACGGCGAAATCAACACCGTCAAGGGCAACCGGAACTGGATGCGCGCCCGCCAGTCCCAGCTCGCGAACCCCCTTTTGGGCGATTCCCCGGAAGAGTTGTACCCCATCTGCACGCCGGGTGCGTCGGACTCCGCGTCCTTCGATGAGGTTGCCGAGCTGCTCTGGCTTTCCGGCCGCCCCATCACCCACTCGATCATGATGATGATCCCGGAGGCCTGGGAAAACCATGCCACCATGGATCCGGCACGCCGCGCCTTCTACGAGTACCACTCGCTGCTCATGGAGCCGTGGGACGGTCCCGCAGCTGTATCCTTCACCGACGGCAATCTTGTTGGGGCCACCCTTGACCGCAACGGCTTGCGCCCCGGCCGCTACTGGATCACCGAAGATGGCCTGATCATCTTCGCCTCCGAAGTTGGCGTGATCGACGTCGAAGCCTCAAAGGTGGTCAAGAAGGGCCGTGTTTCGCCGGGCAAGATGTTCCTGGTGGACACCGAAGCCGGTCGCATCATCGACGACGCCGAGGTCAAGGCCGAGGTCGCCGCAGCGAATCCTTGGGCTGAATGGGTCAAGGACAACCTGATTGACCTCAACGATCTCCCTGAGCGCGAGCACGTGCTGCACACGGCCGCGTCCGTCAACATCCGCCAGCGGACTTTCGGCTACACCACCGAAGAATTGAAGATCCTGCTCGGACCGATGGCCCGCACCGGCGCCGAACCGCTGGGGGCCATGGGTTCCGACACTCCGGTTGCCGTTCTGTCCAAGCGGCCGCGCCTGCTGTTCGACTACTTCGTGCAGTCTTTCGCCCAGGTCACCAACCCGCCGCTGGACGCCATCCGTGAAGAGCTCGTCACCTCGCTGAAATGCGCCATCGGTCCCAACGGCAACCTTCTCGACGTCGGGCAAGTTCGCCAGCCGCAGATCTCCTTGCCGTTCCCGGTGATCAACAACGATCAGCTGGCAAAGATCGCCAATATCGAGAACGCCGACGGCGACAAGGTCGCCATGAAGGTCCGCGGACTGTACCGTCCGGAAGGCGGCGAAGCAGCCCTTCGCAGTCGCCTGACCGAAATCTGCGAGCAGGTTTCCGGCGCCATCAACCGCGGCGTGCAGTACATCGTGCTGTCCGACCGCGATTCCAACGCGCAGTGGGCGCCCATCCCGTCCCTCCTGCTCGTCAGCGCCGTGCACCACCACTTGCTCCGCAGCGCCAACCGCACCAAGACCGCCCTCGTGGTCGAGGCCGGCGACGTCCGCGAAACGCACCATGTGGCAGTTCTGGTGGGCTTCGGCGCTTCCGCAGTGAACCCGTACCTGGCCATGGAATCCGTGGAGCAGCTGATCAGCACCGGCGAGGTAGTGGGTGTGACGCCGGAGGACGGTGTCTACAACCTCATCAAGGGGCTCGGCAAGGGTGTCCTGAAGATCATGTCCAAGATGGGCATTTCGACAGTGGCCTCATACACCGGTGCCCAGACCTTCGAAGCGCTGGGCCTGTCCCAGGAACTCGTGGACGAATTCTTCTCCGGAACCCACTCCCAGCTGGGTGGAGTCGGTTTGGACGTTATCGCCGCCGAAGTTTCCGCACGCCACCAGATGGCGTATCCGGAGGGCGGCATCGAGCAACCGCACCGTCCGCTGCTCGGCGGCGGTGAATACCAGTGGCGCCGCGACGGCGAACCGCACCTTTTCAACCCGGAGACCGTATTCCGGCTGCAGCACGCAACACGCGAACGCCGCTACGACATCTTCAAGTCCTACACCAAGGGGATTGACGATCAGTCCGAGAACTTGATGACCCTTCGTGGGCTCTTGAAGTTCAAGGACAGCCTGCGACCTGCCGTGCCGCTCGAGGAAGTCGAGCCGGTTTCCAGCATCGTGAAGCGCTTCTCGACCGGGGCGATGAGCTATGGCTCCATCTCCAAGGAAGCCCACGAAACTCTTGCGATCGCCATGAACCGGCTGGGCGCCAAGTCCAACACCGGTGAAGGCGGCGAAGATGTCGACCGCCTGCTGGACCCGGAGCGCCGCTCCGCCATCAAGCAGATTGCCTCTGGTCGTTTCGGTGTGACCAGCCTGTACCTGACCAACGCCGAGGACATCCAAATCAAGATGGCCCAGGGGGCCAAGCCCGGTGAAGGTGGCCAGCTGATGGCGCAGAAGGTCTACCCCTGGGTAGCCCGGACGCGCCACTCGACCCCCGGCGTCGGACTCATCTCCCCGCCCCCGCACCACGATATCTACTCGATCGAGGACCTCGCGCAGCTCATCTACGATGCCAAGCGCGCCAACCCCTCGGCACGCGTGCACGTGAAGCTCGTGTCCGAAGTCGGGATCGGTACGGTGGCGTCCGGCGTCACCAAGGCGAAGGCCGACGTCGTGCTCGTTTCAGGGCACGACGGCGGAACCGGCGCCTCGCCGCTGAACTCGCTCAAGCATGCGGGTGTTCCGTGGGAGCTCGGCCTCGCCGAAACCCAGCAGACGCTCATGCTTAACGGGCTCCGCGACCGCGTCGTGGTTCAGGTGGACGGCCAGCTCAAGACGGGCCGCGACGTTGTTATCGCCGCCTTGCTGGGTGCTGAGGAATACGGCTTCGCGACCGCGCCCCTGGTGGTGTCCGGCTGCATCATGATGCGCGTCTGCCACCTGGACACCTGCCCGGTCGGTGTGGCAACGCAGAACCCCGAGCTTCGTTCGCGCTTCAACGGCAAGCCCGAGTTCGTGGTCAACTTCTTCGAGTTCCTCGCTGAGGAAGTCCGTGAACTGCTCGCCGAACTCGGTTTCCGCAGCCTCCAAGAGGCCATTGGCCACGCAGAAGTCCTGGACTCCCGCGAAGCAATCGACCACTGGAAGGCCGAGGGCCTGGACCTCGACCCGATTCTGCACGGCCTCGAATTCGACGATGACGTTCCACTGCGGAACCTCACAGGCCAAAACCACGAGCTCGACAAGCACTTCGACCAGCGCCTCATCGGCATGGCCGCAGAGGCATTGAGTGACCGCACCCCGGTCAAGATCGCCGTCGACGTCATCAACACAGACCGTTCCGTGGGCACCATGCTGGGGCACGTCGTGACCAAGACGTTCGGCATCGATGTGCTCGCTACGGACACCATCGACATCACGTTGAAGGGCACCGCCGGGCAGTCGCTGGGCGCCTTCCTTCCTGCAGGCATCACCCTGCGCATGTTCGGCGACTCCAACGACTACGTCGGCAAGGGCCTTTCCGGCGGACGCATCATCGTCCGTCCGGACCGCACCAATGTCTTCCAGGCGGAACGCAACGTCATCGCCGGCAACGTGATCGGCTACGGCGCCACAAGCGGCGAAATGTTCCTGCGTGGCCAGGTGGGCGAACGCTTCCTGGTACGCAACTCGGGGGCCACCGCCGTCGTCGAAGGCATCGGCGACCACGGTTGCGAATACATGACAGGCGGCCAGACGCTGATCATCGGCCGAACCGGCCGAAACTTCGGCGCCGGCATGTCCGGTGGTACGGCCTATGTGCTGGACCTCCAGCCTGCCCGGGTCAACAAGCAAGCCTTGGATTCCGGGGAGCTTCAGTTGCTCGAGCTTGACGCCGAGGACCGGGACATCGTCCATGGCCTCCTGGTCAAACACGTGGAAGAAACCGAATCCGTCCTCGCGGGCCGCTTGCTCGAAAACTTCGACGACACAGCTGCCCGCATCACTAAAGTTCTGCCGCGTGATTACGCCGCAGTCCTGCAAACCCGTCTCGACGCCATCGAAGAGGGCCTTGACCCCGACGGCGAAGAAGTATGGTCTCGAATCCTGGAGGTAACCGGTGGCTGATCCACGCGGATTTCTGAAAGTCCGGCAGCGCGAGACGCAGCCACGCCGTCCCGTTCCCGTCCGCATCATGGACTGGAAGGAAGTCTACGAGGCCCAGGACAAGGGTGTGCTCAAGAGCCAGGCCGGCCGTTGCATGGACTGCGGCGTCCCGTTCTGCCACCAGGGTTGCCCTTTGGGTAACCTCATTCCCGAGTGGAACGACCTCACCTGGCGAGGCAAGGGCGAGGAAGCGATCGAGCGCCTGCACGCGACCAACAACTTCCCGGAGTTCACCGGACGGTTGTGCCCTGCGCCGTGTGAAGCATCCTGCGTCTTGGGCATCAACCAGCCCGCTGTGACCATCAAGCAGGTTGAAGTTTCCATCATCGACGACGCCTTCGAAAATGGCTGGGTACAGCCGCTGCCGCCGACGCGTCTCTCCGGCAAGACAGTCGCCGTCGTCGGCTCCGGGCCCGCGGGGCTTGCAGTTGCTCAGCAGCTGACACGCGTCGGACACACTGTGGCCGTCTACGAGCGCGACGACAAGATCGGGGGATTGCTGCGTTACGGCATCCCCGACTTCAAGATGGAGAAAGAACAGGTCGACCGCCGGGTCGAGCAGATGAAGGCGGAGGGCACCCGGTTCCGCACCGGTGTGGCTGTCGGAAGCGACGTGACGTGGGAGCAACTGCGCCGTCGCTACGACTCCGTGGTGATCGCCACGGGCGCTACCGTGCCGCGCGATCTTCCGATCCCTGGCCGCGGGCTTGATGGCATCCACTACGCCATGGATTACCTGGTGCCCGCCAACCGCGTGGTTGCCGGTGAAACCGTGGAAGGCCAAATCGATGCCAAGGGCAAGCATGTGGTGATCCTCGGCGGCGGCGACACTGGCGCCGACTGCCTTGGCACGGCCCACAGGCACGGCGCAGCGTCCGTCACCACCCTCGCGATCGGTAAGCAACCGCCCCTCGAGCGTGCCTCGCACCAGCCGTGGCCAACGTTCCCCACACTCTTCGAGGTAGCCAGCGCACACGAAGAGGGTGGCGAACGCACCTACCTTGCCTCCACCGTTGAATTTGTCGGCGAAAACGGCAAGCTCACAGGGGTCAAGGTTGCCGAGACCGAATTCGTCGACGGCAAGCGACTTCCCAAGGCCGGTACGGAACGCATCATTCCGGCTGATCTGGTCTTCCTGTCGCTCGGCTTTACAGGTGCGGAACCTGCCGGTATCACCGAACAGGTCAGCGCAGAATTCGACGGCCGCGGCAACGTGGCCCGAGATGGGTACTACATGACCAGCACCGAGGGCGTCTTCGTGGCAGGCGATGCCGGCCGCGGGCAGTCCTTGATTGTCTGGGCTATCGCCGAGGGCCGCGCCTGCGCTGCCGCCGTCGACAAGTACCTCATGGGCAGCACCATTCTCCCCGCGCCGGTGGCTCCCACCGATCGGGCTATATCGGTCCTCTAGGGACCGGCGCACGACGCTTTCCCAACTCCAACTGCAGCACACTACTAGGGTAGGTATATGAGACGCGCAAAAATCGTGGCAACGTTCGGACCGGCAATTTCCAGCTTTGACAACACCCTCGCGGTGCTGGAAGCCGGCGTCGACGTCGCCCGTATGAACATGAGCCACGGCGACTACTCTGTACACGACAACACGTACGAGAACGTCCGCAAGGCTTCCGCCCAGCTCCACAAGCCCGTTGCCATCATGGCCGACTTGCAGGGCCCGAAGATCCGCCTCGGCCGCTTTGTCGATGGCCCCCACGAGCTCGCCGTCGGCGACACGTTCACCATCACCACCGAGGACGTGCCGGGCACCAAGGACATCTGCTCCACCACGCTCAAGAGCCTGACAGAAGACGTCAACGTCGGAGATGCACTGCTGATCGACGACGGCAAGGTTGCACTACGCGCCGTCGAGGTCGACGACGTCAAGGTAGTCGCCACGGTGACAGTCGGTGGCTGGGTTTCCAACAACAAGGGAATCAACCTGCCTGGCGTTGCCGTCAACGTCCCCGCGCTGAGCGAAAAGGACGAGGACGATCTCCGTTGGGCCATGAAGCGCGGCGTCGACTTGGTCGCGCTGTCCTTCGTTCGTGATGCCTCCGACATCAAGCGCGTGCACGAGATCATGGACGAAGAAGGCCGCCGCGTGCCGGTGATCGCCAAGATCGAGAAGCCGCAGGCAGTGGACCAGCTCCACGAAATCATCGACGCCTTCGACGCCATCATGGTGGCCCGTGGCGACCTCGGTGTGGAACTCCCGCTCGAGGAAGTGCCGATCGTCCAAAAGCGAGCCATTGAACTGGCCCGCCGCTGGGCCAAGCCGGTCATCGTGGCCACCCAGGTCCTTGAGTCCATGATCGACAACCCGCGCCCGACCCGTGCTGAAGCGTCGGACTGCGCCAACGCAGTGCTCGATGGCGCCGACGCGGTCATGCTCTCGGGTGAGACCAGCGTGGGCAAGTTCCCGATCGAGACGGTCAAGACCATGGCCCGCATCATCGAGTCCACCGAAGAGCACGGTCTTGAGCGCGTCCCGCCGCTGGGTACCAAGCCCAAGACCCGCGGTGGCGCCATCACGCGTGCCGCCGTCGAAATCGCCGACCAGCTGGACGCAAAGTACATCTGTACCTTCACGCAGTCCGGTGACTCGGCCCGCCGCCTGTCCCGTCTGCGGCCCGTCAAGCCGGTGTTCGCCTTCACTCCCGTGGAGCACGTCTGGAACCAGCTGGCGCTGACCTGGGGCATCCAGCCCGTCCTGGTCCCCATGGTGGGCCACACTGACGCCATGACGGCCCAGGTGGACCGCAGCCTGCTCGAGATGAAGATCGTCGAGAACGGCGACCTCGTGGTCATCGCGGCCGGTTCGCCTCCCGGACAAGCCGGTTCAACGAACTCGCTCAAGGTCCACAGGGTGGGCGACCTCGCCGACACGTCCCGCGTGGAAGAGGCCGCAGCCCGCAAGGAAAAGCTCGGGCCGTGGCCCGAAAAGAAGAAGAAGGCCAAGTCCAAGGCCTGATCTTTCCCGGATCAACTTCTCGGAAGAGTTAGGGGAGGCCCCGCCGCGGCGGGGCCTCCCTTTTTTGGTGGCTTTTTTGTTGGCGTCGCCGGCTGGTTCCGGGACGACGAAGGGCGCCTGCTACCCATCGGAAAGCAGGCGCCCTTCGTGGCGGAGTGCTAGTTGACCTGGTTGATGATGGTCTCGGCGACCTCACGCATGCTGAGGCGGCGGTCCATGGAGGTCTTCTGGATCCACCGGAACGCTTCCGGCTCCGTAAGGCCCATCTTGGTGGTCAGGAGGCTCTTGGCGCGCTCTACGAGCTTGCGCGTGGCGAACTGCTCCTGGAGATCGGACACCTCGTTCTCGAGGGCCTTGATCTCCTCGTGGCGGGACAAAGCGATCTCGATGGCCGGAATCAGATCCGCCGGAGTGAAGGGCTTGACGACATAGGCCATGGCCCCGGCGTCGCGGGCGCGCTCCACGAGTTCCTTCTGGCTGAACGCCGTCAGGAGGACCACGGGGGCGATCCTGGCCTTGACAATCTTTTCCGCGGCGGAAATGCCGTCCATGACTGGCATCTTGACGTCCATGAGGACCAGATCCGGCTTCAACTCCTCGGCCAGCTGGACTGCTTTCTCACCATTGTCGGCCTCGCCGACGACGTCGTAACCTTCGCCCTTCAGGATCTCGATGATGTCCAGGCGGATGAGGGTCTCATCCTCTGCGACAACTACACGGCGGGCCGGCTGGGATGCGGGCTTGGACTCCGTCTGTTCTGACACGGGATCTCCTTCAAGACGTACGGCGGGTTCTCAACCATCTTAGTTGCACCCGGTCCTTGCGTATGATTTATTGCTCGGCCGAGCCGGTTCTGAAAAACAGCCTATCTGCATGTAGAGTAGTTTCGCGCACTGCAACAGGGAGCGTTGAGTTCTGCGAAGACTTCGACGTCGGTTAGTCTTGTTTCGGTGTTCCGCGCCCGAGTGGCGGAATTGGCAGACGCGCCGCACTCAAAATGCGGTATCGAAAGGTGTGTGGGTTCGAGTCCCACCTCGGGCACGGCATACCCCCTCGTCAGAGGGGGTATTTGCTTTAACGTGTGTACAAATTAGGTGGTCAGTTCCCTCTGACATTGACCGCGGGGTGTGCCTGGCGCCGCGGTTCGCCTGTTTTGTTGTGGGGGAGCGGGTTCAGGGTCGTGGCTGGTTGGCCCTCCGCGTGCTGTGAGCTGGGGTTATATGTTCCTCTCTTGGTTCGTTCGGTAGGTCGTGGTTGGCCTACACCTCTTCATGGGTAGGGGTACTGAGCGCGACATGACTTCGAGAGCCTGCGTCAAAGTTCTTCAGTTCTGGCTCATTGCCGGAGCGGAGAGCCTTAGCTGGGGACGGCTTTGTCAGGCCAAAGGGGGTGTGTACATTGTCCACACTTAAATCCGCTTTTTCGTAGCTGTTCGCAGCCATTTGCCTAGTCCTCCTTCGGCCCACATTCTGCTCATCGCATGCGCGTGCAATGACGACATGACGCCGGTCTTGAATTTCATTGCGTGCGCGGTTCCGTCGCTGAGCCGACCGAGGGCATTCAGGCCGGATTTATCCGTTTAGTCGATGCGGCACTACGAATGCAAGGGGGGCGGCGCGGGCTCTTAGTCGTTGGCAGGGGCTGTGGAGGTTTGCCGGATCACGCGCTTGACGGCCGAGCGTGCGGAAGCGGCCAGTCTGCCGATAAGTGCCCTGTCGTCAAGCTAAGGAAGAGGGGACCGTCAGGGGCGTTGATTTCTCAGACTCGCCTTGGAACTCGGCCGACAGGGAAACCCCGAGGACGAATGCGGCACCATCGAAGACGTTCGTTTCGACGACCGCGCCCAGGTTCGAGTCGGTGATAATGCGGACAAGCAGGATCACGAACACGACGGCGCTGAGGACCGCTACGATGTGGGAGAACTTATGGATGCAGCGGTAGCCGATGATCGCCAAGGTTGCCGACATGAGGGCAACGTCGAAGTACCCACGGGACACAGAGACCGGGAGCATTGACAGCACGCGGCGAGGTTCTTGATGAGGATTGCCGTCGAAAATGCACAAACCCACTAGTAGCAGGTTTGTCTTTTCGGCCGATTTGAACCGGGAGTTAGACTAGGAGCTGGCGGAGAAACAGAACCTGCTTTATCCAGTGGTGTTCCTGCCCTCCTTCATGGTTGTTGAACCTGTACACCTCCATCTCCTTCGTTGGGCCGGGACGGGACGCGTCAGAAGTGCCCGAGCCGTACGCGTTGAAGCTGGCGAAGACAGTAGAGGGCGGGCAGATGTCGTCACTTTGCGCTGCCGAGTAGAGCGCAGGCGCCGTAGCCCATCGTCCGAGGTTGACGCCGTCGAAATAGCGCAGGACGTCAAGTACTTGCTCATACCGGTCCCGATGACGGGCAAGGAAGGCGGCGATTTCCGGGTACGGGCCACGCGGGGCGATGTCGATAGCGCGCGGAAAATCCTGCAGGAACGGGACGTCGGGCAAAGCTGCCACGACGCCGTCGAGCCGACCGGCCACCAGCCCGGAGACAGCTACCACAATGCCGCCGCCCTGACTTCCGCCGGCGAGGACGACTCGTGCCGCATCCACCTCAGGGTGGGATTGTGCTGCCTCCACTGCCCGGAAGGCATCCGTGTACACCCGCCGGTAGTAGTAGTCTTCGCGGCTGCCGACGCCCCGGGTCATGAAGCCGGCATAACCCACGCCGCCAGCCGACGGATGGGGATCAGCAGTCTCACCCACAGCAAAACCGTAACCCTGGCCACGGGTGTCCATGATGAAATGCGCGTACCCCGCCTGCGCCCACCCTGTTTCCTGGTTCGCCAGTCCCCGCCCACCGGAGTAGCCGACGTAGTGGACCACCACAGGCAGCCTGGAACCTGAGTCCCTGGTGGCAGGGAGGTGCAGCCATCCCTTGATGGGTTCCCCACCGTACCCTGCGAAGGTCACGTCAAAGGTGTCGATCACAGAAAGGTAGTTCTCGACGGGCTCAAACCGGGCGTTCAGGGGGTAGGCTCTGGCATCCGCGATCGTGGCATCCCAGAATTCGCGAAGGTCTTCCGGCATCGTCACATCGGAGGTATAGCTGCGGAGCTGGGCCAACGGGAGGTCAAAAAGTGGCATCGCGTCCGATTCTGTTGTTTTCTGGAGGGGCTGGCTGGATCTGGCTTGGCATTTCCGTACCAGGAGCAGCTCCGAGGGCGGCTGCGGCGGAGAAGGCACCATCGATGGACCAGGAGTGGAGGACGGCGGCCACGTCCTGCCGCTTCTCGTCCCGGACAGCCTCTTCATAGGAACGTTCCAGTAGTGCGTCGATCTGCACCCGCCAGCCGGTGGCTGCGCTTTCGATGGCTGCTTCCACCATGGCCAGGCTGAGGATGTTCGCGTGAACCTGACCCATGGGCGGAGTTCCTGTTCGGAGCGCTGAAACGAACTCGTGCAAGGATCCGTGGACGTCCGGGCCCGGCTCCTCCACCACTCTCCGGCCCGGGTGAACGGGGGCATGCACCTGAACAGTATCCTCTACAGCAATGTCAGCAGCGGCGTCTGCGGGGGAGGATGGGGTCACGGTCGGGGGATTATCACCGTCCCACACGACAGTCCCGTTTTCGCCGCCGAGCCGCCAGGCTGCGTTCCAGGAGGTTTCCTGCCCGGGGCTGCACCAGCTTCCGTTGAACACGAACCGCTCGCCGCCGGACATTTCGAAGGACGCTACGGCTGCCGCGTCCCCTCGATACCAGCTCCAAGCAGGGTTGTATTCCTCGCAGAATACGGAGACGGGGTCCGCGTCCAGGAGGAAGCGCGCCATGTCGAACTGGTGGATGGCCATGTCCAGCAGTAGCGGGTGCTCCATCTGGTCGCGGTATCCGCCGAAATGCGGTGCCTTGAAGAAATCGGCGGACAGCGTGCCCAGCCGGCCGAGCCCGCCGGCGAGAGCCTTGCCGGCGAACAGGTCGCGGTTGTAGCGGCGGGACTGGCTGACCATGAACAACTGGCCGGTGAGCTCGGCGGCAGCGACCAGGCTCAGGCCCTGAGCCACGGTGGACGCAACCGGCTTTTCGCCCAGCACGGGAAGCCCGGCGAAGAGCGCCTCGGCGGATACGGGGTGGTGGGCGGCCGGAACCGTGACGTTGATGACCGCCTGGGCGCCGACGTCGGACGCCAGTTGCGCTGTTCCCCTCCCCACTGGAAGGTCAGGTTTGCCGATCGAGGCGGCGCTGGCACGCGCGGCGTCCAGGTTAAGGTCAACGATGCCGCTGAGCTCCACGAGCGGCGAGGCCTCCACCGCCCCCAGCCAGGTGTGGCCCATGGCTCCGGCGCCGACCAGCAGCACTTTTAGCGGACCCCGATCGTCCTCAATTGTCGCGAACGGGCGGCTCATGCCGTGGTTTCCTCGTAGATCGCGGTGGCGCCCTTGTAGTCGGCGCCCTTGTAGAACTCATCGGTGTCATATTGCAGCAGTTCCGGAAGTTCCCGGCGCGACCGGTCGGTGAATGCCCACTGGACGGCGTTGGAGATGACCCGGCGGATGTCCTTGTGGTGATACACCGGGAAGTCCTGATCGCCGGGGCTGAAGTAGAAGATCTTGCCGTGGCCGCGTCGGAAAGTGCAGCCGGAGCGGAAGACTTCGCCGCCGCTGAACGAACTGATGAAGACCAGTTCCTCCGGCCCAGGGATGTCGAAGAATTCGCCGTACATTTCCTGCTCATCAATGATGATGGGGTGCGGAACGCCCTTGGCGATGGGGTGGGTGGGGTCCACGGTCCACACCAGCTCGCGGTCCTGCTCGCTCCGCCAGCGCAGGGTGCACGTGGTGCCCATGAGCTTGGTGAAGATCTTGGACCAGTGGCCTGAGTGGAGCACGATCAGCCCCATTCCCGAGAGCACGTGGCGGTGCACCCGCTCCACGATCTCGTCATCGACATCGGCGTGGGACATGTGCCCCCACCAGGTCAGGACGTCCGTGGTGGCCAGGACCTCTTCGGTAAGGCCGTGCTCCGGCTCGTCCAGGGTGGCGGTGCGGACGACGACGGCGGCACCCAGGTTCTCCTCGATACCCTCCTTCACTGCGCCGTGAATGCCGCGGGGGTAGAGTTTTGCCACCTGCTCGTGTTCCTGCTCATGCCGGTTTTCGTTCCAAACTGTGACCCGGATCGGGGTGCTTTTACTCATTGAAGCTCCTTGTACTTCTGTCATCGCCGGACTCCACGGGAAAGTAGACGGTGTAGTCGCCTTCAGTTAGGTCGGAAAGGGGTACGAATTGTATGTCAGGGGTGCGGATGGTGCGGTACGTGCCTGCATTCCACCAGTGATGCGTCCTGGTCTCATCCGGCGCGAGAATAGTGGTGGCGTCCCCGCCATGTGCGCGTTCGACTGGCACGCGCCGTGAGGTCAATCCAGCGAGAACATAGGGTCCGTCTTCGAAGGACAGTACGCCAGGGTTCTCGGGAGCCGGGATGGCGCGAACCCGGGTCGGGAATTCGACGCGTAGGAGATCTCCCGCCGACCAGTCGCGATCGACGAGAACCCACCCTTCTTCCTCGACGTAAGCAAGCTCATTCCCGTTGCAATACACGCGAAGTGGGGCACGGACCCAATCTGGTATTCGTAGTCGCAAGGTGAATCGCGTCGTTTGGTCTGGACGCACCTTGATATCGAAGACCATTCGGTCGGGGCGTTCGGTCGGCAGATCCGGCTCCAGACGTTGGATAGCGTTTAGACCGTCCAGGGTTTCAGTTTGTCCGAACACCACACCGTCGAGAGGATCCTGCTGAATCCGAATGGCGACGCTTGTGTCGGCGACATCGTCCCAACGTGTGTCCGAGGGTATGTATTGGCTGATGCGGAGACCATCCTCGTCCCGCTGCACGGCAGCCGTCGCGTGGTGAGAGTGCGCTTGCAGGAGGGTGCCGTGGCAGCACCAGAAGTCGTTGGTGCGCGAACCCCATTGTTTCTCACTGCCAGGCGCGAGGGGAAGAAAGTAGGTCACCATGCCTGTCCTCTGATTTTGCTGCGCAAAAATTCCGTTTACGAGGTTCCGTTCCCAGTAGTCCGCATAGCTCTTTTCGCCCGTCCAGCTATACAAGGTTTGCGCCAAACGCATCATGTTGTAAACAGTGCAATGCTCCTGCACGCGGTGCAAACGCGAAAGTACAATTTTCGAAGGTTGCCAGACCTCTCCCGATGTAGACCCACCCGTACAGTAAGTGCCACGGGAAGTAACGGCCTGAAACCAAAACGCTTCGACGATGTCACGCCAGCGCCGGTCTCCCGTAACCTCCCACGCTCGGGCAGCGCCCAGTATTTCAGGGATTTGCGTATTGGCGTGCCTGTTGGTCAACACGTCCTCACCGCTGAGCAGACGATCGAAGAAGCGTGGGCGGTCGTAGCGGCTCATCAACACTGAGTATTTATTCTCGCCCGTTTCGCCGTAGAGATTCGCCCAAATCTCCAGCATCCCCCCGGTCTCCACATCCAGAACATCGTCAAGCTGCCCGCGGCTCAAATGATCCGTCCACTGCACGAACCAATCAGCGAAGTTCGTGAGCAGCTTCAGCGCTGCGGCGCTGCCTCCGATCGCGTACATGTCCCACAGCCCCATGAGGATCTTGTGAACCGTATATTGGGGTGCCCACACCTCCTGACCCTGCACAACCCGGTCCATATATCCGCGCGGAATCCCAGCCACCCACTGACCGCCATTCGCCTCCTGGCATCTGACCAGCTCTTTGACAATGTGGTTGGCTCGCGCTCGTACTTCCTCGTCGTGTGTTGACAGGTAGGCTGCGGCCGACAACCAGTGACCGAGGATATGTCCGCGAAGGTCACTCGTGGGCGATTCCCATCCCCAGTGCCAGTTTTCGGGGCCGTCGGCTGCAGTTTCTCCGACAGTTGTCCCTACAGAGCCGGAGTATCGCCACAACCCCGCCTCCATGCGATAGGGGCGAAGTAAGTTCTCAGCGGTGAGACTCATCAAATATTCGCGATTCACCTGTGCTCTGGACAGCGCGGGACCCTCAAGTAGTTCAGCATCACGAGGTCCTACGAAGCCAACGGAAATTCTCTGATTCACAAGATCTCCCGATCAGTTCAAAAAAGGACACTAAGGAAAGGTCGCCCGGCTAAGCCACTGAGGCGATTGTTTTGTTTAGTTGGAATAGTCGTCATTTGGAGCTGGGACCCGGTAGATCCCGTTGGTTTCGGCCACGCATCGGATCGTAAGCCTCTCAAAGGTCAGTTCATTGGGCTGGTGAAACACCAGAAAGCGGCTATTTCGTGTTGTGAGCAGCATTGCGTGTCCGCCATCAGATCCAACGAGGGGTTGCGATTCGTGCACCCAAGGTCCGGTGATGAGTCCGGTGGAGCTGCGGGCCACTCCGACTGAATAGCCTCCTTCGCCGCCGCTGGACCAGAGGAGTGCAAGCCCCGCGTCATCGTGGATCACGAAGGGACCATCAGTGATGAACGCGATGTCGTCGTAACCCGTTTCCTCATTGCGAAAGGGTCGTGTCCAGGGCGCCTCGGAGGCCGTGAACAGGAGAATCGGATCCCCTCTCGAGGTTCGCAAGTCGTCACTGAGACGCTGCGCATAAATTGCGCCATCCCCTGCCTGAAGCCATTCATGACAGAAGACCAGCCATGGCGCACCGGAGCGATCCTGGTACAGGGTGCCATCAAGACACATCCATCCACTCGGTGTGACAGGTCCGTCACTCCATGGTTGGAACAGCCCATCTGGGGCTGCTGCTGCCAGCACCTGGGTGCCGCGGCGGCCCGCGCGGTCGGCGAAGGTCGCAAACATCCACCATGTGCCGTTGTAGTAATGCACTTCTGGCGCCCAAAATTGGGTCTCGCCCCAGAATCCAGGACCCGGACGAAAGGCAGGGAAGGGTCCACTCCACTGCTCGAGGTCATCGCTCTCGTAACGGTCGAACCCGGCCCCCGGCCCGTGCCAGGGGCTCGGATCCGTCGTCCCGAAGAGCAGGTAGCGGTCCTCGTACTCCACGATGTACGGGTCTCGGATGCGCAATTCGGACCGTTCGATCGTGGCGTGGCGTGGGTTCGTTGTTTGGAGAGCGGTTGCCTGTTGTAAGTTGTTGTTCGCCATTGTCAGGACTTCACGGCACCCATCGTGAGTCCGCTTACGATTTGCCGTTGCAAGAAGGCAAACACGATGAGTAGGGGCGCGACGCCGAGCAACGCGGCGGGGAAGAGCAAACTCGGGTCCAGGGTGTAGCTGCCAACAAGGGAGTAGGCATTCACCATCACCGTTTTCAACGATGGATCCTGCACGAAGACCAGCGGAATGAGCAGGTCATTCCAGACACTGAGAGTCAGGAACGTGGCAAGGGTCGCAGTGACGGGTCGGAGGAGAGGGAACAGCACAACGAAGAACGTGCGCACCGGTCCCGATCCATCGATCGCGGCCGCTTCCTCCAGCTCGATCGGAATCTGTCGGAAGAACGACGTGTAGAAGAAGATCGCGACCGGAAGGTTGATGGCGGTGTAGGCGAGAATGATTCCCGCGTAGCTGTTCAGAAGGCCAACGTCTCGAAGCAAGAGGTATAGCGGTGCGATTAGTACAAAGATCGGGACCGTCGAGCCCGCAAGGAAGAGGCGGTACACCCACGTCGTCCACGAACGGGTGATACGTGCAAGCGGGTACGCGGCAAGCGCTCCGACGATGATGGTCAAGATCAACGCGCCCGCCAAGACAATGGTCGAACTGAGCACCCCCTGGGTGTAGTTCATCTTCGAATAGGCGTTCGTGATGTTATCGATCGTCAGGCTCGTCGGCCAGCCCAGCGGATCGTTGATCACGTCGGAAGGCGGGCGCAAGGATGTCACGACTGTGTAGGCGAACGGGACGAAGATCAGGATGACGGACATGGCCAGGATCACGTCGCCGACCAGCGATAGGGGCCCGCGCCGACGTCGTGCCCCGGCTCGACGTTCCGCTCGACGTTCCCCTCGGAATGCTGTCGGGGGTGTTGGAGCTGCGGTGATCGTTGTGTTCTCCATGTTAGATTCGCTCCTCGCGACGTCGAAGAAGGGATTGGGTGGCTCCGGCAAACAGCACGACGACAACCAGAAGCAGGACGGCAATGGTCGTGCCATAGGCGAAACTTCCCTGTCCTCCGAAGATCTTTTGGAAGATCAGCATGGTCAGGGTCGTGGTTGAACCGGCTGGCCCACCGTTCGTCATCACGAAGGGGAGTTCGAAAACTTTGAGCGACCCCAGAAGGGAAAGGGTGACGCTTACGGTCGTGGCCGGGGCGAGAAGCGGCCACTCGACCGAGACAAATCTGCGCCAGCCTGTCGCTCCATCCACGCTCGATGCGTCGAGGAGTTCGGCCGGGAGGTTCATGTACCCGGCTAAAAAGATGGCAGCTGAATAGCCCGAAAACATCCAAATGTTGACCAGCGCGATCGCCCAGAGTGCCGTTGACGGATCGCCGAGCCACACATGTGTGAGCGTGTTCAAACCCAGCGATTTAAGGAGGGAGTTGACAGCTCCGTCTGGTGCCAGAAGCGAGTTCCAGACGAACGCGGCCATCACGGCTGACATGAGAGTGGGAACGAGAATGATTGTGCTGCCCAGCTGGCGGACGCGCGGGCGCATGAACAGAGCCCTGGCCAGGACCAGACCGATCGCATTCTGTGCGATGACCACCACGACCGCATACGCCACCGTGACGCCCAGTGCTCGTATGACGTCGCCGTCCTTTGCCATGGCGGCGTAATTCGCCGCTCCGACGAAGTCGCCGGCATTGCCAATCTTGCTGTCCGTGACGCTCAACACGAGCCCCTGCACCAGCGGGTACACAATAATGGCGAAGTACAACGCCAGGGCGGGGGCCATGAAAGCGACGGCTACGAGCGGTCTGCGGTGGATCATCGAAATTCCTTCAATTGAACTGAACGGCAGGGGCCGAGCTGGATGCCACACGGCCCCTGCCGCCGTTGCCTACTTCTTGGGCTTGAGCTTCTCGTCGAGGTTCTTGACCGTCTGATCGATGCTCTGCTGACCAAGCCAGAGGGCCTGTATCTGCTCCTGCAATGTCTTCTCGCCCGCGGCATCCGCCCACGTGTTGGAAGGAAGGATGCGGTACCTTCCCTCGTTCACCGCCGCAACGAAGGCCTTTGTCGCGGCTCCGGACGGGTTCTCGCCGTTGGTGAACGGCGACACTGCATTCTCGGCCTCCAGATAAGGAGAGGCGTTCTTGCTCTCAGACCAGAACTCGACATACTTCTCTGCCGCCGACTTGACCTTCGACTTGGCATTGACGCTGAACATCGTCCCGACAAACAGGTTCGCGTTCGAATCGGCCTTGCTGGTCGCCGGCCACGGGATCAACGAGTCATCCAGCCCGGCCTTCGTGAACGCTGACTGGTTCCACGCGCCCTGCACATAGAATGCGCTCTTGCCCGCCTGGAAGTCAGAGATCCCAGTGCTCCACTCATCAACGCCAAGCTCGCTCTTGAAATCAACAAACCCCTTCGACTGCAGATCCATCAGTTGCTGCAGCGACGACTTCCACGTAGAGAAAGACGCCTTTCCTTGCACGAAGTCCGCGTCGAACGTCGGGTTGTCTTTGTACACGAGCGTGGCAGCAATGGCGTTGATCGCCGCGTCTCCCGTCCACCCGCCCTTGTTGGGCAAAGAAATTGGAGTGATGCCGGCGTCCTTCGCCTTCTGAAGGGCCGCCTCGAACTCGGGCCACGTCGCGGGCGTCGACGTGATTCCTGCCTTCTGCAGCAGGGCGTTGTTGGCGAACAGCGAAATGCCAATAACCTCCATCGGCATCGCATAGGTCTTACCCTCGTTCTCAACGAACGGCTTGATCTCCTTGCGCACCCCGCCCACCCAGGGCTGCGACGACAGATCCTCGAGGTATCCCGAGGATCCCCAGTCCTGAACCTTGGCCGAGTCGGTCATGATGACGTCGGCGGTGTTTCCGGCGAGAAGTTCGGACTGCACACGCTGGGGATATGCAGCTGACGGGATGAATTCGTACTTGAGCGAAATATCAGGATTCGCCTTCTCGAAGGCGGCGTTGATTTCTTTCACGTTCGCCGGCTCGGCGTCGCCGCCTTTCCAGCCATACACCTTCAGGACAGTCTTGTCGCCGGTTCCGCTTGCGCCAGTCGACGAGCAACCCGTCATCAGGAGCGCGGACAGGGCGAGAACAGCTCCCACGACCAGGCGTCCGCGACGGCCTCTAGTGCTGTCTGAAGGAGCAACATCCCTGCGAACAGGTCGGGTGCTGTGATTCATGGTGTCCTCTCCATTGAGAATTTGTAACGCTCCAAATGGGCGCATCTACAGAATGATCTCGCACCATGGATTTGTCAAGTCAGCGCTTTCGACTTCTCAGAGATGCCCGGGAGCGGTGTTCGAGGAATCCTCTGTGAATGTCCCGTAGCGGCGGGCGCCGTCTGGCGCGCGCCGCTACGGCACGCTCCACCGGGGAGCTTTCAAAAAGCGAACGCAGTGACGTCACGAAGGCGATATCGACCCGCTACGCCCGCTTCAATCTGGCAGCGAGAAGCAGGTTCCGGAGGAGTTTGTGTGCGAGGACCGGCTGCATCGGGACCATGGACGGAAGGCCGTGCGGATAGCACCGGAGGCTGAGGGCCGTGCACCCGCGGGCGCCGCAGCGTCCGCCCTTCGGGGAGCCGGTGATGGAGGCTCTGCGGTTCTGCTGGGCAGGGCAGGGGGCAGTCGCTGCGCAGGTGCCGGCGACAACTGATGTGGTTTCCCCGGGGTCAGCGGGCTAAGCGGTTGATTCGCGCGCGACGAGGTGGAACGGAACGCTGAGTTGTTCGGGGACCGAGTCCGGGTCGGTGAGTTGCTTGGCTAGCAGCCGGATCGCCTCACGCGCCATCCACTCTTTGTCGATGAACATCGTGGAAAGCGTCGGTGAAGCAAACCGGCCGTCTTCGATGTCGTCGATTCCGATCACCGCGACGTCCTCCGGGACCTTCAGGCCGCGTCGCCGAAGCGCCGACATCGCGCCCAGTGCGAGCAGGTCGTTCGCGCAGAAAACCCCGTCAAACTCGACGCCGGCGTCGACGAGCTCTTCGATTGAGCGGGCTCCGTCGTCGCGAGTCCAATCCCGAACGGCCGTGACGGGCCCGGCTTCGCGCAGACCGGCCTCCTCCAGCGCCAGGTGAAAACCGGCTTCACGCTCCGACACCACGAATGGGTCACCGAACGTCTTGTCCCCGATCATCACCAGTCGCGACCGGCCCTGATCCAACAGGTGCTTGGTGGCAGTGTGTGAAATCGCCACCGAGTCAATGCCGACGCGATCAACGGACGACAACTTCGATCGCTCACCCAACAGCACGAGCGGTGCCCGGCCACGCCTCAGTTCGATCTCTTCGTCCTCGATCACCGATGGGCTGAAGATGAGACCATCCGCGGAGCCCAGATTCCACGAGTCCGCAGCTTCTCGTTCACGCTCCAGGAGATTATCGGTCTGCTGAACGATCAGGCGCATCCCGGCATCGTCGGCTGCGGCAACCGCGGCCCGCGCCAACTCGGCGAAGTAGGGCTGCGCAAAATTGGGGATCGCAAGACTCACGAGACCCGTCCGCCCTGAGACGAGATTCTGGCCAATGGCCTGGGGGCGGTAGCCGAGTTTTTCGATGGCCGCGTTGACGCGCTGGCGCATCGATTCCCTAACATTCGGATGGTTTCGGATCACGTTCGAAACGCTGCTCTTCGAGACGTGCGCCTCGGCGGCGACGTCTTCCAGTGTTACTTGCCGGCCCATTCCCGTCCTTCGATAATTAACTCGCCGCGCCTGAAGATCCATCGGCCGGCGGCCGATTTGGAGCGTAACAAAGACAGTAGCGTACGAAAGACAGTAGCGCGATGTGGCTGTGTCGGCGATTTGCCGACACAGCCACAGATTGAGTTGGTGACTAGCCCACCTCTTTCAGCGCGAGGTCATCGCATGCCCCGGCCGCCGATCCCGCGTTCTTGTAGCAATAGACGGTTGCTTGCGTGCTGGCAGTGCCCGTGGTGAACACCACTGCCGCGGGAGCGTATGTCGCCCCGGCCACCGCGTGGAATGACTCGGCAGCGCCGAATGACTTGACGCCGAGAGCAATCTCCTCGCCCGCCACCGCATGCAGCCACCCCGTGAGAACGTACGTCGTGCCGGGCCGGAGCCCGTTGATCGTTTGCTGAACCCCACTGTTCGCCGGTCCCGTCGCGAGCCCGAACGACCCGCTGTGGGCGGCACCAGCGTTGAGGCTGACGGGGACTGACGACGACGGCGTCCAGGGTGATGGAGAGCCGGTCTCGAACCCTCCGTTAGACACCAGGCTTCCTGGGTTGGTGAGCTTGACGATGCTGAAGTCGTCACAGAAGCCCGGGCCGGTCCCGGCGTTCTTGTAGCAGTAGATCGTCGCGGTCGTGTTGGTGGATCCGGTCGTGAATGCCACCGTATTGAGCGCCCAGGCCGTGTCGGTCGATTTGCTGAAGGTCTCCGTTCCGCCGTAGTTCTTGACTCCTATCGCGAGCTGCTCGCCGACGACACCCACCTTGACCCATGCCGAGAGGAGGTACGTGGTCGAGGGAGTGAGCCCGCTGACAGTGTTTTCGGCTCCGCTGTTCGCATTGCCGGTCTGCAGGGCAGAGGGGCCGTTCGACCACGTACTTGTCGTCACTGACGATCCTGACCCACTCAGCGTCCAGGGCGTGAGGGCTCCCGAATCAAAGCTGCCATTTGGAACAAGATTCGTGCTGGCTGTCTCATAGGCACCGATACTGGGTACAGCCGCAACCGGGTTGCCGACGAAATCCCGGCCGCCGTTCGAGGCGATGGGGACGCCAGCGCCCAAGGCGGGCGAGGACTCGCGCGGCTGATAGGCCGCCGCGCCGCCCGATGCCTGCGTCGCGGATTGCAGCGGACCGACCAACTGTGGCGACAGATAGATGGTCCCCGTCGTCGGCTCATTGTTATTGCGCGGCCCATACAGCAGGTTGTTGGCGAAGACGGAACCCGTCGTCTGCAGGTAGCCCTTGGATCCGAAGTTCAGCACCAGGTTGTTTCGGAGCTTGTAGGAACCTGACTGCGTATTGCCGGTTCGCGTTCCGATCACCGATGTCGCCCGTCCGGATGAGATATAGATCGTGTTGTTGTAGATGTCCGGAAGGGGCGCGGCTGAGCCGCTCTGGTTGGGGATGGCCCCGGGAAAGTCAAACACGTTGTGAGCTCGGTTGAAGTTGCTGGTAATCGGGCAACCGGCCGTGTTCGTATCGTCTTCGCTCACGTTGTAGCGGACGACCGTTCCGTCGCTTGGGGGTTCGCTCCCGATCTGCTGCATCATCAAGAGAAAGCCACCGGAGTTATTGCGCGAGTAGTTGTACTGGATCGTCGTATTGTGGTTGCCCCAGTCGACGTCGAACGCCATGCCGTCCTGCTGGTTGATCGTGCACGCCACTGTGTTGTTCTGGATCGTCGTGTCGCTGCTGCCGGCCACCCAGATTGAAGCTGCGGCCGTATTGCAGATGTTCCCGGAGGGCGGGCAGCCGGTCGTCGCTTTGACCCCGCCGTATGCCGCATCATTCCCGTCAATCAGCGCTCCAGCGCCGTTGACGACCAGGATGTCGTCGCCGCCGGAGTACCGGATGTTGTTGTTCAGGATGCGAACGTTCGTCGTCTGGCCCGTACCACGAGCGTTGCCGTCTGGTGTGACAGCAATGGCGATGCGGTCGACGTGGTCGAAGGTGTTGTTGGCGATCGTGATGTCGTTCCAGGTGGAGACGGACGCCGTCTGGTCGGTCTGGACGCCGATTCCCGCGTTCGACGAGTACCAGCCGCCTGACCATCCGGAGATATTGCGAACCGTCATGTTGGTAATGGAAATGCCCGAGAGCGTCGTCCCCGACGAGTTCTCGACCAGCACTCCGCTCCTGAACGCGGGGGACGCCGCGGCGTTACGGACCTCGAGACCCGAGAGTTGCCACTGCTGGACGTTGAGGAGCTTGATCACCGCACCCACCACGCCGTTGCCATCGATGGTCGGGCTGGCACCAGATCCATAGCTTGTGATGACGGCGGGGCTGCCTGCCGCTCCCGACCCGGACGGTGTCAGCTGACCAACGCAGGTCGTTCCCGCCTTGAACAGGACTCGTTCGCCAGGGCCGAACTGCAGGGAGTTCACCGGTGCCAGCGAATTCCACGGACTCGCCTGAGTCCCCAGGCCATTCGTGCTGGCCGAGCAATCAACGAAGTGGTCTGATCCTGCAGCGTTTGCCACCCCGGCGTTGCTTTGTGCCGCCACCGTGAGGAGTACGGCGGCGAGGAGGGAAAGCATGGCTCGGGGACGTTTCGGACTTTTCAGCATGGGATTTCCATTCCATTCTCCTTTGAACAGTCATATCCTTGGAGCGCTCCAAGTTGAGGTACACTGTCCTGCAGAACGCCCAATGCTGTCAACCTTCCAACAGGTCGGCTTGGCCCAAAAACCTCGATTCGATGACGCTCGTGAGAAGGATCCACAATGACGTTGCCCTTGATCAACCCTGACGACCTCCCCGTTCCGGTCGATGTTTCTGATAACACCGCGGCGTTGGCGGGCGTGAAGCAGGTCATCGATGCCGGGCCCTACGACTCGACCTGGGAGTCGCTACAGAGGTACCGGGCACCGCTGTGGTATCGCGACGGCAAGTTTGGGATCTTCCTCCATTGGGGAGTGTTCTCCGTCCCTGCGTTTGAGGACGAGTGGTACTCCCGCTCCATGTACCTGCAGGGTACGAAGTCATTCGAGCATCACATCGCCACATACGGAGCGCAGCGCACATTCGGGTACAAGGACTTCATCCCAAGTTTCACCATGGACAAGTTCCAGCCCGACGACTGGACCGCGCTGTTCAAGGAGGCCGGGGCGCAGTTCGTGGTGCCGGTGGCCGAGCACCACGACGGTTTCGCCCTGTACGACACCGGCCGTTCGCGGTGGAGCGTGACGCAGATGGGCCCGCGCCAGGACGTGTTCCGGCAGCTCGGCGACGCAGTGGATCGTGCCTGGATGGTTCTCGGCGCGTCGAGTCATCGCGCAGAGCATTGGTTCTTCATGAACGGAGGTGCCCGGTTCGACTCCGACGTTCGCGATCCCGCTTACGCGGACTTCTATGGACCGGCCCAGCGTGAGGAGATCGCTCCGAATGAGCGCTTTCTCGAGGACTGGCTTCTGAGGTGTGTCGAGATCGTCGACAAATACCGGCCGCAGATCTTCTACTTCGATTGGTGGATCGAGTCGGCTGCGTTCGAGCCGTATCTGCGTCGCTTCGCTGCGTACTACTACAACCGCGCCGCCGAGTGGGGCCGTGAGGTCGTCATCAACTTCAAGTGGAATTCATTCGCGCCCGGGAGCGCTGTCTACGACATCGAACGCGGGACGATGGGCGGCATTCGCGACGACATTTGGCAGAATGACACGTCGGTGTCGCGAACATCGTGGAGCTGGGTCGAAGGACACGTGTACAAAGGCGCCGACGAGCTAATTGCCGAACTGGTTGACACCGTCTCAAAAAACGGCGTTCTCCTCCTGAACGTCGGACCGAAGCCCGACGGCACCATCCCGGAAAGGGAACGACAGCTCCTCAAAGCCATCGGGGAGTGGCTGACCCGAAACGGGGAAGCGATCTACGGCAGTCGACCGTGGATCATTCCCGGGGAAGGTCCAACGGTGGTCACGGCCGGCTCGTTCGTCGACACTTCCTCGCCTGATTACACCGGCGCCGATGTTCGTTTCACGACTCGGAACGATGTCACCGGCGACTACGTTTATGCGACATTGCTTGCACATCCGCAGGATGGAAAGGCCAGAATCCGATCGTTTGGAAGCGGCGCCGGGCTCCTTACCCGAGGAATCCGGGAGGTTCGAGTCCTCGGTTCTGCCGACGACGTTGCTTGGCAGCGTTCCGCTGAGTCGCTTGATGTGACGTTGCCGCCCCAATCGTCGACGGCGGCGGGTCCGGTCGTGCGGCTCTATCTCGAAGACGAGGCTCGCCCACCCCGTCAAGACTTCTTGCACGGATGAGGAGGATATCCGTGCTGGGAGACTGCAGGACAGTTAGGGCAGGCGGGGGAGCGCGGCCTTCGATGGGCACCTAAGCGTCGGGGTGCAAGCTGTCGTCCGGGGCTGTCGTTCGCCAGGACGTGAAGAGCACGGTGAGGTTAGGGCGCGAAGGGGCGCAGCAGTAGGGCCCTGCGGTGACGACAGCTTCCGGGTCAAGAGGCGCTACCCTTACCAGCTGCCATAGGTCGTCATCAACTCGGGCCCGGACGGTCAGGGCGTTGCCGGACCTACTGGCCCGGACAGTGACGTACCGGCCATCCCAGCCGGGAACCGGGGACAAAGACCAATCAGATACACCACGCGTCACCACCGCTCCGAGGCTTCCCTCGCCGTCGCTCCACTCGATGCCCGTCTTGATCCATGTCGTGTCATCGACACGGACGAAGATCCCGGCCTGGTCGAACTGGGCCGAGAAATCGAGATGGAAAGACACCTCCATGGCAGTGTCCTGCCCGAAAGGGGCGAGGAGGGCGTGTTCGGTGTCGTGAATGAATCCGTACGAAGTGACGCGCCAGGCGTCACTCTTCTCGACGGCGGTCACCAGCATGCCGTCTTCGGCAAACTCCACGTTCGCAGGTTCGGTCGTCCAAGTTCCCTCGGTCCAAGCAATTTCAGTCATTGTGTCAATTCCTTTTCGCCGCAGTCGGCGTCGGCGTGGCTGTCTTGCTGGCAGGCTTGGACACGGCGTCGCTCGACGTGCCGCTGCCTCCGCAAGCCGTCAAAGCGATGACGATCAGTGCCGAGCCCCAAATCCATGCAGAGCGTTCTCATTCATAGATTTCCCCAGGAAAGTCGAGTGGTACGACGGCAACGGCAGATGAGATAACACTACTGCCTGCCAGAGCGAGGAACGGTACTCGGCAGCCTGACGCGCATGCACGGGTATTCATGACCCGGGAATTGCCGGCACAACCGGCCTAGTCAAAGCCGCAATCAAACGCTGCCCAGACAAATTTGGCGAAACTTCAAATACGATCAAGAACCTGTAGGTTTTCCTATACGATATGAGATAGCATGATTTACATCACAGCAACGTGGATCGAATGAGCCGCGTCCCCACAAGGAAGGACTTGAGATGGCCATCAGCGACAAGACCGAGAACGACACGCAGGAAGCCCAGGCAACCAAGGCCACTGAGCACCCCGGACGCCGCGGGCTCATTGCCGGCGCAGCCGCTGGTGCTGCCGTATTTGGCCTGACCCGCCTCATTCCGGGCGCCGACGGCGGTGCGAGCTCTGGGGGTGCCGGCGCGCCGGACAAAGAACCTTTGGTGGACAAGTGGCGTCGTACAAAGGAAGCCAACCTGGGCTGGGAGTTCTCCACCCCCTTGATGCAGTTCCGCAACTCCGCAGGGGAGCCGGACGGGTTCAGCGTTGAAATGATCAAGATGATGATGGCGGACCTGGACAAGGACATTAAGATCAACTTCACCGAGATGCCCTTCGCTCAGCTGGTCCCTGCGCTGGTGTCGGGCAAAGTCGAAATGCTCGAACCGGTGACGAACCTGCCGACTCGGGCAAACGAGGGCATGTTCGCGGATATCCCGGCGAACTATGCAGCCATCTACGCTCTTCGTAGGCCTGGCAGCACTCTTGAAAAGGACGCCCAACTGAACGATCCAGCCGTGAAGATCGCTGTGATCCAGGGATCCTCGCAGGCCATTATCGGCGCCCAACGATACCCCAGGGCAACGTTCGTTGCTTTGGCCGATGCAACTGTGGCTATCGCAGAGGTTGCTTCGGGCCGTGCGGACATCACGTTGGCATCGATCTTCAATGTCATGAACGGGCTCCGCAACAACCCGGGCCTGACGGTGTTGCCCGGCGATCCGCTGTACGTAGACGTCAACACCTTCCTTCTGCCCCAGGGCGACTTCAAGTCGCAGGTCTGGGTTTCAAACTGGCTTCGCCACCACGCTGGCCGTGGCACGATCGCGACACTGTGGAACAAATGGGTCGGAGATGCGCTCCGGACCGAATTCAAGCTCCCGGTCGTCACCGTCGGACCCGGCGGCGCCCTCATTGAGGTCTAACCGGGATAGCCTCCCCACAGCCACTTAGGAAATAATGCCTGATATGAATTGGGGCGAAGTCCTCAGCCGGTATGATCTCTTCCTTGCCGGGGCAGCAGTGGACATTTACATTGCCCTTGCAAGCTTTGTGCTAACAGTCGTCGTCGGCCTCTGCTTAGCCTCGATGTCCCGCGGAAACGGTTTTTTCAGAACGATTTCCTACATCCTCGTCCAGTTCGTGCGCGGGGCCCCGTTGTACGTTCTCCTTCTCTGGGTCTATTTCGGCGTATCGCAGGTCATCGGCTTCAACATCCCGCCGGTGGCTGCCGTGATCGTCGCGCTAGGCATTGCAACGTCCGGAGTCACGGCCGAGGTCTTTCGATCCTCATTCCTTGCCCTCGACAAGGGACAGGCGTTGGCGGCCAAATCCTTCGGAATGACACGCTGGCAGGCTTACAGTTCCGTGCTGTTTCCCCAAGCAATCCGGATTGCCTTACCCCAGCTGGGGAACGTCTTCGTCATGCAACTCAAAGGGGCCACCTACGCTGCCGTCATCGGAGTCGCTGAAGCCGTTTTCGTAGCCCAGGACATGTCGACAAGCCTGTTCCTGCCGTTCGAGGCCTACGCAGGATTGGCAATAATCCTGATCCTGATGGCCTTCGCGGCGTCCTTTGCCTTCAACCTCGCCGAAAGGGGGCTACGGATCAAATGAGCGACTGGTTCGAAAAGCTTTGGGCCACGTGGGGTCCTGTTCTGGGTTCCACCGGTGCGATCTCCGAGGGCATCTACGTGACACTCGCGGTGACCTTCGCATCCTTCGGCCTTGCCTGCATCGGTGGGCTCATCCTGACCCTGATGCGTCTGAGCGGCCTCAAGTGGCTGGAAAAGACCGCATTTGCATTGACGCAGATCTTCCGGTCGCTCTCGGCTTTTGTTTACATCCTCTTTATCTACTTCGCACTCCCTGCCGTCACCGGCATTCCGATCCCACCCATCGTGGCTGGAATTATCGGTCTTACCATTCTCAACAGCGCCTATATCGCAGAGATCCTGCGCTCGGCCTTGTCCAGCGTTGGAAGCGGCCAGCGGGAAGCGGCGGCCGTTTTGGGCATGTCGGCCACCCGCACCTACACCGACATCATCCTGCCGCAAGGCATCCGGGTGGCCATCCCTTCGTTGGTCAGTCAGTGGACGATCATCCTCAAGGATTCGTCGATCATCGGTGTTATTGGCGTTGCCGACATCATGTACAGGGCAAGCCACACAGCTGCCAAGACCTTCCAATACTTCGAGTACTACACCCTTGTGGGACTCATGTATGTGGTGGTCGTTTTCATCATGACTATCTTCAGTTCATGGGTCGAGCGAAAGCTGCGGATTCCGTGATCTGGTCCCCCACTCATGCTCCCCGGCGGCCTTCCACGGCCGTCGGGCAACAGATCTTCAAGCCAGCGCCCCTTATACGCCAGGCATATGGTGCACATCAAACCGGAAGGCTCCCATGCGTTTTCAATCAAAGGTAGTCCTCATCACTGGAGCTGCCGGCGGCTTGGGGGAGGCCTGCACCCGACGCTTTGCAGCTGAAGGCGCCTCGCTGGTCCTGATCGATCTGGACCAGGACAAAGTCGAGACTCTGGCGGCCAAGTGCCGTGCCGGGTTCGGGACGGAGGTCGTGACTGTGGCCGGCGACGTCTCGGAAGAAGAGGTCGTGAACCGGGTGGTGGCGACCGGCCTGGAGGCGTTCGGGAGCATCGATGTGCTGTTCAATAACGCCGGAATCAATCCAACTGGCAACGTCGTGAACACCCCGCTGGACGTTTGGGATCTGACCATGAAAGTCAATGTCCGCTCAGCGTTCATGATGACTTCACGCGTCATCCCGTCGATGATCGAAGCCGGAGGCGGCGTCATCGTCAACACAGCCTCCATCGCCGCGTTCAAGGCCTCCACCAACGAAGCCGCGTACAGCGTCTCCAAGGCAGCGTTGCTCCAGCTGACCAAAGTGACGGCCCGAGACTTCGCCGATGCCAACATCAGGGCCAACGCAGTTTGCCCAGGAATTCTGGAAAATTTCATGGCAGACCGCAAGGTCATTTCCTCCGACGAAATGATGGAAAAGCGGCGGGCCAGAGTGCGGGAAATTGTTCCCTTTAAGAGGGAGGGGCGCTATGAGGAGATCGCTAACCTCGTTGCTTTCCTTGCCTGCGATGATTCGTCGTATGTCACCGGCGCTGCCTTCACGGCTGATGGCGGCCTCACAGTATGAAAGGGCCACAAGCCATGAACGATCCGCTAGTCGAAAACGGCGAAGAACTCATGACGCACGAGGATATAGCCGTTGGAGACATTGAAGATCTCCCTGACGCGGACCCCCAGCGCGACGAAACTGAACAGCGCGTACCGATTCTTGCACTTCGCAAAGTGTCCAAGACCTACAACGCCGGCACCGCCAAAGAGGTCAATGTACTCAAAGGCATTAATCTGGACGTCTACGCCGGCGAAGTAGTGGTCCTTGTCGGCCCCAGCGGCTGCGGCAAGAGCACACTGCTGCGGTCCATGAACCTCATTGCGCCCCCAGACACGGGATCCATCACCTTCAAGGGCAAGACCTGGACCAACAGTGAGATCGACTTCTTCGATTTCAGGGGTCGCCGGGCAGAAATGCAGGCGATGGCACAGTGGCGGATGTCCATGGGTATGGTTTTCCAGAGTTTCAATCTCTTTCCCCACAAGACAGTGCTTGAGAACGCCATGATAGGTCCGCTCAGGGCTAAGAACATTGATCGTGTCGAAGCTGAGAAACTTGCCCTTGCCGGGCTGCGCAAAGTCGGCATGGAACAGAAGAGAGACTTCTTCCCCAGTTCCCTCTCCGGAGGTCAGAAGCAACGCGTTGCCATTGCCCGTGCGCTTGCTATGCAGCCTGACGTCATGCTCTTTGACGAAGCAACCTCCGCTCTGGACCCTGAGTTGCGGGTCGACATACTTGAGGAAATGAAGCAGCTCGCATCCGAGGGAATGACCATGGTGGTCGTCACCCACGAACTTGCCTTCGCGCGGGAGGTCGGCAGCCGCGTCATTTTCATGGAAAGCGGTCAAATTGCCGAGGATGGGCCAGCCAAAGAAACCATCGACAACCCCACGCACCCACGGTTCATCGAGTTCCTCCGTGCACTTCACCACTGACACGCCGGCCGGCTTCGCCCCAAGTCGAGCCCACAGCAGTTACGCAAGCAAAGGACGCATCACATGATCACTGTTCAGGGCGTCTCCAAATCCTACGGGGCTGTGGAGGTTCTCAAAGATTGTTCCCTGCAGGTGGAGAAGGGGGAAGTCGTCATTATTTGCGGCCCATCCGGCTCCGGCAAGAGCACTTTCATCAAGACCCTCAACGGACTCGAACCGATCAACGCGGGACGAATTGACATCGCCGGGTTCAAGCTGGAGCCGGGCAAAAAGGTGCCACGCAAACTCCACTTCAATGTCGGCATGGTCTTTCAACACTTCGAACTCTTCCCGCATCTCACGGCCCTGCAGAATGTTGCATTGCCCCAGGTCAAGGTTCTTCGCCGAAGCAAGGCCAAAGCCATGGAACGGTCGAAACAACTACTGGCCCGTGTCGGGTTGGAAGCGCACGGGGACAAATACCCGCAAAACCTCTCTGGTGGGCAACAACAGCGGGTGGCCATCGCGCGCACCCTGGCCATGGACCCTGAGATCATGCTCTTCGACGAGCCGACATCCGCGCTGGACCCGGAAATGGTCAACGAAGTGCTCTCAGTCATGACTGGTCTGGCAAAGGAGGGCATGACAATGCTGTGTGTCACCCACGAAATGGGCTTCGCCAAAAGGGCCGCGGACCGGGTGGTTTTCATGGACCAGGGCAGGATCCTTGAAGACCTGCCCGTTGAAGAGTTTTTTCAGAACTCCACAACGCAACGTGCCAGGGATTTCCTCTCGAAGATTCTGGTGCTGTAGGGCCGACGGGTCCTTTGGGCATGAGGTCCACGACTCGGCTGAGTCCACCAGCGTACGGTTCACATCAAATCCTGGGACCCCGCCGTCCAGAAAATCTTCCCAAAAGCAATTTCACTATTAAAGGATCTCCTATAGGATTTCCAATAGCATCATTCGCGTCGCAGTAGGTGCCGCAGAGAACAATCCGTTTGCCCTAAGCAGCCCGGGAGGGAAGAACCACCGCCGATGAAACCCGCAACAAGCACCGACAGCAGACAATCCAGCGAAGCAACAAAAGTGGGGCAACACAGGCGATGAGCAGATTCTTTTGCGACGTGGCCGTGGTCGGTTCGGGCGGCGCTGCGCTCGTTGCCGCATGCGCCGCGGCCGACCACGGTTTGTCCGTCGCCGTCCTGGAGTCGACGAGTCTGCTTGGCGGGACAACAGCGCTCTCTGGTGGTCAGATGTGGATTCCAGGGTCTCCGGCCATGACTCGTGCCGGCGTCGAAGACTCCGCTGACGATGCCCTGCAGTACTTGCGGCGCACCACCCTCCGAACCACCTCGGAGGCATCCCTGCAGTCTTTCGTTGCCAACGCGCCACGCTTCATTGACTACCTTGAGAACGAACTGGACATGCCGGTGGTCAGTATTGACCGTCCGGACTACCACCCAGACTGGACGGGCGCCGCCTCCGGTCGTTCCCTCGAGCCGTTGCCGGTCTCCACGGAGGAACTTGGCCCCTGGCGTGATCGCACCCGGACATCGCCGATAAGGGGACCCATTACCGGCCCTGAAGGACGTACCGGGGTCCAGGAGTCTGTCCTTCGTGAGCGCTCCGCTGCCGACGTGCGTACACAAGGTTCCGGGCTTGTTGCGGGTCTGGTGAAGGCGGCCCTGCGGCGCGGCGTCGATCTGCAGATTAATGCGCGGGTCACGGCCATCACAAGGGCATCCGAACAGTTTGTTCTGGACACTGCCAAGGGCAAGATCAGTGCAGGAACCGTAGTATTGGCCGCCGGCGGTTTCGCCAGGAATGCGACCCTTCGCTCCGCCTTCCTGCCCCGTGTTGACATCGTCCCCACCGCGGCACCTGGATCCTTGGGGGATGGTCTGAAGCTGGGCACCTCCCTTGGCGGGTCTCTGAGGGGGATGAGCGAAGCGTGGTGGACCGCTGCGATATCCATCGGCGGCGAGTCCATAGACAATGCGCCCCTGCATCGCAACGTCGTCCGGGAACTCGCCTACCCGGGATCCATCCTCGTCAACGCGTCAGGGGAGAGGTTCGTCAATGAAGCAAGTTCTTACAACGACCTCGGCAAAGCGTTCTTTGCGTTTGATCCAGCCAGCCACCGGTTCCCTAACCAACCTGCTTGGCTGATCTTCGACGCCGACTTCCGCAGCACCCGAACGGTTGCCGGAGTGGCCCCCACGGCGAGCCTTCCAAACGAATTTATCCAGGAAGAGGACCTTGAGTCCCTGGCCGACCGCGCCGGTATCGACGCAACGTCGTTGATTCAAACCGTCACCCAAACCAACCAGATGGCTGCAACCGGCACTGATATCCAGTTCGGCCGGGGGAACAGCCCCCACGACCGGTTCAACGGCGACGAAACACACAAGCCCAACCCCTGCCTGGGTCCTATCGCGCAGCCGCCATTCTTCGCTGTCCCAGTCGTCCTTGGTGCCAACGGAACCAAAGGCGGCCTTGCTACGGACCACCTCTCACGAGTCCTGGATCACGACGGCGTACCGGTCGAAGGACTCTTCGCCGTCGGTGAGAGCGCAGCGGCATTAATGGGCCCCGGATACGCAGGATCAGGAGCTTCCCTTGGCCCGGCCCTCACAGCGGCCTTCACACTGGCAGAACACCTGGGCCGACCCCGAACCGCCTCCCAGGCAAGTGACCACACACACGCAACAGCCCCGCAGGTCACACGCTCCTGACCCCGGGTTGCACCACAGAAAGGAGGCCACACGTGGCCACCCAAACCAACAACCTACCCCGACCCAAACCGCGGATCGTTCTCGCCGCATGCTTCGGTCACGCCGTTGAATGGTTCGAATTCGGCGTTTACGGATACCTGGCGACGGTGCTGGGCAAACTGTTCTTCCCCAGCGCAGATCCGGCAACCTCGATCCTGTCGGCATTGGCGGTATTTGGCGTAGCCTTCCTGGCCCGCCCCGTCGGTGCTGTGATCTTTGGCAATCTCGGAGACAAACTCGGCCGCCGGGCCATCCTTTCCACCACGATCTTGCTTATGGGCGCCGCCACAACAGCCATCGGCCTGCTGCCCACCTACGAGGTCATTGGCGTCCTCGCGCCCATTCTGCTGATCTCCCTTCGCCTTCTTCAAGGACTCTCCGCCGGAGGTGAGACATCCGGTGCAGCAGCGTTCCTTGCCGAATCAGCTCCCGAAGGCCGGCGTGCGCTGTGGACTTCCAGCATCCAGGCAGTGGGAATCGTTGCGTTTGTCTGTGCGGCGTCCCTTGTAGCGGCCCTGACGGCCGTCCTTGGTGAAGAGGCATTGATCGCCTGGGGTTGGCGGATTCCCTTCCTGCTGTCGCTCCCGCTTGCCGGCATCGGACTCTATCTCCGATTCAAAGTCGAAGAAACCCCTGCGTTCCAGGCAGCCGTGGCCAAGGAGGAGTCCGAACACCGGCCCGTGCCGATCAGGCAGCTGCTCGGTCACCACAAAAAAGCCCTGCTGCTCCTGATCTGTATCGTCATGGTCGAAGCTGTCGCCTCCTACGTGGCCAAGACGTATGCCTCCACTTACCTCATCTCAACGATCGGTCTGAGTTCCAGCGCGGCTCTGCTGTCCACATCGGTGACTTTGTTGCTGGCGGCGGCGTTGATTCCCTTCTACGCCATGCTCAGCGACAGGATCGGTCGTAAGCCACTCCTCATCGGCGGCACCTTTGGACTCATGGTTCTGGCCGTCCCGGCCTTTTTGCTCATCGGATCCGGCAGCCTCGTCGGGGCCATCGTCGGACAGATCATGGCCATCGTCCCGGGAACAGCCATTTCCGTAGCCGTGGTCGTGGCCCAAACCGAGCTCTTCCCGACCGAGGTCCGGTACTCCGGAGCGTCCCTGGGCTACAACGTCGCCTACGCCCTGTTCGGCGGCACCGCCCCATATGTCGCGGCGTTCCTTGTAGCTTCCACAGGACTGAAACTCATGCCGGCGTTCTACCTGATCGTGATCGGGGCTATCGGGATGATCGCGATCTTGAAGCTGCCGGAGACCTATAAGAGGAACCTCACCGACGCATCTGTGAGCCCCGCGCGCGTTCCCGTGCTTTCAAAGTGATCCCTCGAAGGAAGCGGCACGCATGAGCGAATCAAAGGACCCGGGGCTGACGCCGCAGGTCAACGAAGTTGTTGTGCTCGGCTCAGCGGGCGGTCCAACCCCTAAATCCGGTCGGCGTCCCGTTTCCCATGCACTGGTGATCGACGAGGACGTCACCCTCGTGGACTGCGGTAACGGCACAGTCAGTCAGTTCGTCAGCGCCGGTTTGGATCTTGGGCGGCTCCGCAGGATCCTGATTTCGCATCACCACATTGACCACGTCGCGGACGTGGCCATGCTGTTGCATCTGGCATGGTCCCAGCTGAAGGCCCCTGTCCACGTCATCGGTCCACCGCCGCTGGCGCGTCTGTTCGCGCTGCATTACGAGGCTTTCGACTTCGATATCCGGTCACGAATGAATGATGAAGGCCGCCCCCACCTGCGCGAATTTGTCCGTGTGCAGGAAATAACCGGCCCTGAAACCATCGATGACGGCTCCACCACAATCACCGCAGTGTTGGTGGATCACCCGCCGGTTGAACACGCCTTCGGCTACCGGATCGACCAGGGCGGCCTGAGTGTGTGCTTCTCCGGGGATACCCGTCCCAGCGAAGCGATCACCTCTCTGGCGCGGGGCGCGGACCTTTTGATCCATGAGACGACCTACCTGACCAACGCCACTGATTATCTAAGCGCTGAACGGGCTGCTCGCGTGCTTCCCCGCATGCGCAGCGTCCACAGCGACCCCCGGGGAGCCGCCCATGTTGCAGCCGAGGCTGGGTCCAGGGAGCTTCTGCTAAGCCCGGTAGGCACGTTCGGCCCGGCGTCCGACGACGAAATCCTCGCCGAGGCGGCCGGCGAATTCACCGGCAGGACCCGGGTCGGCAGCGACTTCCTACGCATACCACTTTCATAACCAGGAGAGAACTAATTCCATGACCACTTACAACACCGGCGGCGAAGCCGTCGTCAACAGTCTCAAGGCCAACGGTCTGACCACTGTCTTCGGACTGCCAGGCGTCCAGAACGACTGGTTGTACAACGCGTTCTACGACGCCGGGGATGACATCCGCATCATCCACACCAGGCACGAGCAAGGCGCCGCCTACATGGCACTGGGTCACACTATGGCTACCGGAAAGCCCAGTGTGTGCAACGTCGTTCCGGGCCCCGGCGCATTGAATGCAGGAGCCGCCCTGGCCACCGCCTACGGATTGAACGCCAAAATGCTGTTCCTCACCGGCCAGATTCCCCAGAAGCTGATCGGCCGTGAACTGGGAACCCTTCACGAAGTCCCGGACCAGCCTGGACTGCTGCGCTCACTTACCAAGCATTACGACCGTGTGACCCACCCTGCCGAAGCCGGTACCAAAATCGCCGACGCTATCCGCGCCCTCAACACAGGACGGCCCCGCCCCGCTGCCTTGGAAGTCCCCATGGACGTTCTGGAACAACGCGCTCCTGTCCCGGACCACGTCCCGGTGGCCGACACGGCCGAAGACATCATCGACGAAGAGGGCATCGAAAAGGCCCTGAGCATCCTGGCCAGCGCAAAGAACCCCATGATCTTCGTCGCCAACGGCGCCCAGGATGTTTCCGCCGAAGTCACCAGGCTCGCCGAAATCCTTCAGGCGCCCGTGGTCGGTTACCGCACCGGACGAGGCATTGTTGACAGCCGCCATCCGCTGAGCTGCTTCCTGCCCGAAGCCAAGCCGCTGTGGGCCGAAACCGACGTCGTCATCGCTCTGGGAGGCAGTGCCAGGTCTGCTCTGCAGGGCTGGGGACGTGGCAACCGTAAACTCATCCGCATCGACGTCGACCAGACGGTCCACGGCCGCTACGGCCAACCCGATGCCGCCATCACCGGACGCCTCGAATCGCACCTGCCTGCCCTGATCGAGGGACTGGAAAAACGCGGTGTCCAGAACGCCGACATCACCGAACAAATGACACTGGTGCACAAGGAATGGAAGGAACGCAGCGCGGTCCTGGACCAGCAGACAGCTTACCTCGCAGTGATCCGCGAAGCCCTGGGCGTGGACGGGATCTTCGTTGACGAACTGACCCAAATTGGTTTCGCAAGCCGCATCCTGCTCCCTGTCTACAAACCCCGCACCTTCATCTCCACCGGGTACATGGGCACACTTGGATACGGGTTCCCGACAGCGCTTGGTGCGAAAGTCGCAAAGCCGGACACGCGGGTGCTTTCCGTTACCGGAGACGGCGGATTCATGTTCGCTGCTACGGAACTGGCGACAGCAGTCCAGCACAACATTGGCCTCGTAACGGTCCTGTTCAACAACTCCCAATACGGCAACGTCCAACAAATGCAGCGCGATCTCTACGGCGGCAAGGTTATCGCCACGGACCTCGTCAACCCGAACTTTGAACAGTTCGTCACCTCGTTTGGTGCCTCCTATGGCCGGGCGGCATCCCCGCAGGAACTGGGGCCGGTACTTGAAGACGCCTTCCGGTCCTGCAAGCCCACGGTAGTTGAAGTTGTGGTTGGAAACATGATCAGTGTGGATCAGTTCCGGTGAGCCAGACGCTGAAAAGGCCGCCGGCGCCGTACCTGGAAGAACTTTGGGGCAAGCTGGACGAGCTGCGCTGCGTCGTCATCGTCGGGCTGCCCGGGACCGGGAAAAGCCTGCTGGTGCGTGAACTCGCAGCAGCTGTGGAATCGACCGGGCGAATCAGTACCGTCCTGCAATGGGATGTCTCACGGGAGTCCTGGGATTCCCATTCCACGGCGTCGGCGCTCTATCCCGAAGTTGACGGGATCACCCATGCGGGGATCAGGCTCGCCATGGGCACCTGGGTCCGTTCGGCGGTGGGAAAGTGGTTCGCAGAACACCCCGGCGGCGAAGAAATGCTGATCGTGGAAGCTCCTCATATCGGGGGCAGGTTCTCTGAGCTGTCCCACATCACCGGCGATGAGGCAGAACGACCCCTGGCCGGGCCAGAGACACTTTTTGTCGTGGTAGCTCCTACCAAGGAGCTGCAGCTCACGCTCAAACGCCAGCGGGCTGAGGACATGGAATCCAGCGAAGGCTCCTACGAGAGCAACAACGCTTCCCCTGACCTTCTGGATGAACTGACCAACTCGCTTCGGGCTCCTGCCGGAGAGTTAGGGATCTCCGGATCTACCTCCACCGGGTACGACCCGGAACTGTACGCCGGTCTCATGCAGCATGTCCTGCGCCACCGGCATGTCCTGCTGGTCCGTCCTGACGCGTTGATGAAGGTCACTGGTTCGGTCTACTCACTGGGTGTCAGCTCGAACCGGATATGGGCCACCGAGCAGGAAGTCAGTGAATCACTGCACTCGGTGGCATCGCTGTCCTCGACCGAACTCATGCAGCGCACTGCAACTTGGTTCAGGACTTAAAGATGGCAACAGAAAGAGAGGTGGTACTGGCTCTGCGGCCGTTACCACCTCTCTTTTTTCTTTGATTTACCGGGCATGCCTCCGGCACTTAGGCTGCGGGCCGGGAACTCAATTTCTCCTGCACGCGGCGGACCAGAACCAGGGTGTGCTCGCGGCTGATCTCTTCAAGGTTGGAGTTGGCCTCTCCGTTCTCGATGGCATCAAGAATCCGGGTGTGGAAGCCAATGGTTTCCTTGCCCGCAGAAAGCCCAAGGGTCTGAATGATGATGCCCCGTTCGCGCGCGAACACAAGGCTGCTGACCGTGTCTGTCCACTGGGACAGCCGCTGCAGTTCCTGGATCAGCAGGGCATTGGGGCAACGGTTATGGATCATCTCGTGGAAGCGCCGGTTCAGGCTGGTCCAGGATTCAAAATCGAACTCATCCAGTGCGCCCATGAGGAGGCCGTTGGTTTCCCGCAGGGCCGCAATCTCTTCGGCGGTGAGCAGCGGCGCCGCCGCCCGGGTCGCGTAGGCCTCCATGACGGCCTTCATCTCCATCAGGTTGAACCAGTGCGTCTTGTCCAGCTGCACGATGGAAGGACCCGAGTTCGCCCCGTACTCGACCAAACCTTCAGCCTCGAGCCGGCGCAACGCCTCGCGGATCGGAGCCTGGCTGACTCCGATGTCCTTGACAAGATTGTCAATGATCAGACGCTGGCCCGCAGCGTACTGTGAGCCAACTATGCGATTGCGAAGGATTTCATGGGCAAAATCAACCTTGGACTGGGTAGCAGCGGCTGGTGTTGTAACTGTCATGTCTCCCCCTCGGAGCGGTAACGACGAAAACTCAGGCATTGGCAATGCCCTTTCCCGCGACGGTCAGGGGCAGCTCACGACAACCCAAAAGGGTCGTATAGCCAATCCTATGCGATCGTGTCCGGCTGCGACGGGATCCACTCGCAAAATCTCCGCTCTTATGTGCTGTGCTGTGCCGTGCTGAGGATGACGCGGCCCATGGCGGCGATGGTTGCCTTCACCTGTTCCGGTGTTCCAACGGTGATCCTGACACTCTCGGGATCCCCCATGGCGTTACCGGGGCGAACAATGATTCCCTCGCCTTCCAGGGCCTTGGTGAATGCCTTGGCGTCGCCGACTTTGACGTAGACGAAGTTCCCATGTGACTCCAGGGGCTCAAATTCGAGCTCGCGCAGGCCGGTGGTGAGGGCGTCACGGCCGTCCTTGTTCAGCCCGACGCGGCGGGTGAGTTCGGCTTCCTCGTGCAGGCTCGCCAGGGCTGCAGCCTGGGCGACGTTGGAAACTTCGTAGTTGCTTTGCACCTTCTGGACAGCGGCGATGAGTTCGCGGGACCCCACCAGGTAGGCCACGCGCAGCCCGGCCAAACCGTAGGCCTTGGAGAACGTCCGGAGAGTGACGAGGTTGCGGCGGTTGAATGCGGGTTCAGCAATCGTGTCGGTGTATTCAGGGGACTGGGCGTATTCGAAGTAGGCTTCGTCCACAACAATGGTGACGTACTCGGGGACAGTATCGATGAAGCGGAGCAGCTCTTCGCGGCCTACGATGCCGCCGGTGGGGTTGTTGGGGTTGCAGACGTAGACGATGCGGGTGTCTTCAGTGATCAGGCCCAGCATCGCCTCGAGGTCGTAGCTGCCATCTTCGCGCACGGGCGTGCTCAGCGTGGTTGCTCCCTGCTTCCGTGCGTCGAGGGCGTAGGCGTGGAAGGTGGGGGTTGAAACCACAATGTTAGTCCCCTCATCGAGGAGGGCAACGGACAAGTGGTGGATCAGTCCGATGCCGCCGGCGCCAACGGCGACCTCAGCGACGTCGACGTTTAGCATCCGGGCCAATTCTCCGCGCAGGGTGCGGAAACCGGACTCTGGGTACAGGTTGGCCTTTCCTACCTGCTCCAGTGCGGCCTTCGCGGCGGACGGGAACGGGCCGTAGGGGCCTTCATTGGCGGCCAACCCGAGGAGCTCCAGTACGGCGCCTTCCCCAGCGGCATCACGAACGCTCCTTCCCGCACTGTAGGGGGGAAGCCCATCGATCGCTGCCCGGATCCTGGGGCCGGCTCCGTTTTCATTTGCGGTGGTCTGCATATTTACCAATCCTAAGTTCTCCTATAGACTTTCCTATATGATTCTATACACGGTAGGGGAAAAGGACAATGGCTGAAACCGCAGTGTTGAAGGGGATCTTCGTCGGCAACCACTGGCGGCCGGCTACTGGCTCGAATGTTCTGGGTGTGTACAACCCGGCCAATGGACAGCTCATCGGAGAGGTGGCCGCGGCCAGCCAGACGGACGTCGACCTTGCCAGCCTGGCCGCTCTTGAGGCCTTTCCATCGTGGAGCACCACGTCAGTAGGGGATCGGGCCGCAATCATCGCCCGGATTGCTGACGGCCTTGAGGCAAGTGCGGAGGAATTGGCCGATGGCATTACCGCTGAAGTGGGCACGCCGCGGCACAAATGTGTGCGCATGCAGGTGGTTCCAGCCCTGCACAGCTTCCGCAGCGCGGCCCGGCTCGGTCCCGGAGTCCTGGTTCCCGAACAGTTGGACTCGACCCAAATCCACAAAGTTCCAGTCGGGGTGGTAGCGTGCATCACCCCGTGGAATTACCCGCTGTACCAGATTGCATCCAAGGTCGCAGCGGCCCTCGTGGCCGGTTGCACGATCGTGCTCAAGCCCAGCGAGGTGGCGCCGAGCAACGCAGCGATTTTGGCAGATGTCGCCGCCGATGCGGGACTACCCCCGGGGGTCTTCAATGTCGTGTTCGGCGAAGGCCCGACCACCGGTGAGGCACTGATCAGCCACGCCGCAATCGACTTCGTGTCCTTCACCGGATCGACCCGGGCTGGTGGGCGGATCGCCAGCGTCGCCGGCGGCCTCATCAAGCAGGTCTCGCTGGAACTCGGAGGAAAATCGGCAAGCCTCATTCTCCCCGGTACCGACCTCCCGCACGCGGTGGGCAAAACACTCGAGAAGAGTTTCCAGAACTCCGGGCAAACGTGCGCAGCCCTCACGCGGCTTCTGGTCCCGTCCGAGACGCTGGAACAGGTCTCCTCGGCACTGAAATCACAGGTGTCTGCTTTTGCCGTCGGCAGCCCTCAGGATACGGCCACTGTCCTGGGACCGGTCGCCACGGCCGCGCAGCGCGACAAGGTCCTCAACCTCACCACCGCAGCCCGTGCATCCGGAGCTGAAGTTCTGGCCTCCGGCCCTGTTTCAGGGGATCCGGAAGGCTATTACGTCCCGGCTCAAGCTTTTCTCACCGGCGCCAATGACGAACTGGCCCAAGAGGAAGTCTTCGGTCCAGTGCTGGCCGTCGTCCCATACGCCGACGTCGAGGAAGCGATCTTCATCGCCAACAACTCACCGTATGGCCTAAGTGGAGCTGTGTGGGGGCCAAGTCCGGAAGAAGCTGGCTTGGTGGCCACAAAGATCAGGACCGGAAGCGTTTCAGTGAATGGGGCGGCCACCCATCCGGATGCCCCATTTGGAGGTTTCCGGATGTCAGGGTTTGGCCGGGAACGAGGAGCCCACGGCATTGAAGAATTCCTCACTACTCAGTCAGTACATTTCCAAGAACCTCACCAAGCGGAACGCGCAACATGAAGAACCCCGATGAGAACTGGCCAAACCACAGCCGACCGCCTCCTACGGCCGGAGAGCAATGGCGGCGACGACGACTGCCATTCCTGCACCGGACCGGAAATTGACCGGCTTCGAGCGCTGCGATAGCTATTTCCGCATGGCTGCCCATGCGGAACAGGTCGGTGACTCAGTCAGGGAGTGGGTCGGCTGGTCCAATACGTGTTCGAAAACTGGCCGTGGGGGCTTTGCCTGTCGTACTCGATCGAATCGTCAGCCCCGGTTCGAGGAGCAGATGGAGCGCTTGGTCAGGGGGGTCGATGATCATCTTCACGAGTTCCTGGGCGATGCGGGTCGAAGGCTGACGTACTGACGTGATGCCGATGGCGCCCAATGACGTCAAGGATGTGTCATCGAACCCGGTCACGGCCACGTCAACGCCTGGAACGAGACCGTGTGCACGCACCGCGAAGATCGCTCCAACTGCAAGGTAATCAGACGCGCAGATGATGGCGTCTGGAGGCGACTCCGACTGGAGGAGCTGCATGGCTATTTCTTCCCCTGCGGCGATCTCATCGGTCGCGAGGGAAACGCGGTCCGCGACGACGGAGCGCTGAAGCCCGTGCTTCCGGCACGCCGCGACGTATCCCTCGAGACGCGCCGCGCTCCACACGGCATCGACCCCGAGGCCGATGAAGGCGAGCTGCCGGTGACCGCGTTCAACGACGTGCTCGACTGCCAGCTCAATTCCGCGTGCTTCGTCGATCTCCACCCAACTCCAAGGCGCCGATTTTCCTTCCAAGGTCTGGCCGTACCCGGCGAAGGGAATGGAACGCGATACCAGCTGCGCAGGGCGGGGATCATGGGGGGCGATACTGCCCATGATGATGCCTGCGGCTGAGCCTCCGAAGTAGAGCGCATCGCATGCACTGAGCCAATCCTCAGGGTCTGCTGCGGCGATGAGGGTCAGATGCATGCCCTTTGCCTGGCACGCGGCCGCGAGCGAGTATAGGAAGTCATCCATATACCCGTCACCGCTGCGCTGGGTGGAGGGAAGCGCGTATCCGATCTGAGTCGGCTTGGACAGGCGCAGGCTCGTGGCGGCAGTGCTTTTCCGGTAACGGAGCTCTCTCATCGACGCGAGGACCTTTGCTTTGGTCTTCTCGGAGACGATATCCGGGCGATTGATGACATTCGAGACCGTCATCACCGAAACGCCCGCGTGTGAGGCTACATCGTTCATGTTGGTATGACGCGGGGCGCCCCCCGGTTCGTTGTAGTCGGCTGCCATTTTGCCCTCCCTGCCTGCCAGCTCGTAGTGGAACGCGATTGGCCCCAACCCTGCTTATAGAGACGCATTTAACCCCGGCTCGGATTCGAGTTCGCGAGCATTCAGCCTCAAGCCGGGCTCAATCAGCGAACCGGTTGAGCCCGACCTGACTCACGCGGTGTCCCCAGGGTGCTGGCTCGGCGACGAGCGGCAGTATGGATGGGGAAAACGCAGCGAGGGGTGTCGTGGCCACTACGCACCCACGGTGGGTGCTGGATTTATTGTAACGTCAAAAATTTTCTCAAAAAAGAATTGTAACGTCATTAAATTGTGGGTACGATCTCTCCTAAGTCCTCCCTATCCCGGTCGACCCTCCGTACCCGGTTATCCCCTCCTTATCCTGGTCATTCTCCGTGCCCGGTCACACTCCGTATCCCGGTCGACGATGCCTGGCTGTATTCGCGGCAGGCTCAGAACGACGCGTTCAGCAGCTGTAATGGCGCACCTGATCGAGCCCAAACGTTGTACCGGACCCGCATCACATGAAAGAGGAACTACCAATGAAGCTAAAACCCTTCACCAGACGGCTTGCTGCCGTGTTCAGCATCGCCGCCCTCGCCGCAACGGCACTCGCGGGCTGCAGCTCGGGCGGGTCATCATCCGGCGACGGCAAGACTCTCAGCGTCTGGACATGGACGACGGCGGGTGCGCTTCTCAAACCGGCCGCGGACGCTTTTGAGAAAGCCAACCCGGGAACCAAAGTCGACATTGTCGATGTAGGAAACCCTGCCATCTGGGACAAAATCACTACTGGCCTCGCTGCTGGCGGCCAAGGACTCCCGGACATCATGAACACCGCCATCGACCAGCTGCCCGGCTACACCGACAAGTTCCCGAACGGCTTCGCGGACATGGGCCCCCTGGGGGCCAAGGATCTCGCTGGCGATTTCGTACCTAGCGCCTGGGGTGGAGGACTGGGCAAGGACGGGCAGGTATGGGGTATCCCGTTTGAGGTGAACACGGCCGGATTTGCTTACCGCAAGGACCTCTTGGATGCCGCAGGCATCGACATGGCATCCATCAAAACTTGGGACGAGCTCATCGACGCCGGTGTTACGCTGAAAGCCAAAACCGGAGCGAGTCTCTTCGAACTCAACAAGGCTGCAGCGAATACGAACGCAGCCGACTTTTGGCAGACACTTACGCAGCAGCAGAACGCGTTCTACTTCAACAAAGACGGCGACATCACGCTGAATGGCCCGGAAGGGGTCAAGTCGCTGACACTGCTCAAGAAGATGAATGACAAGGGAGTCCTCGCGGACTCTGCATCCTTTACAAGTAGCAATGGGCTTAGGTTCGCAGACGGGTCGGTGGCGATAAGCCCGAGTGCGTCATGGTGGCCCGGTTACATCGAGGCCAAGCAACCTCAGCTCAAAGGAAAAATGGCCACCGCACTGCGCCCGGTGGTAGACGCAGGAGGCTCAACTGCTGCCCTGGCGGGATCCACCTACCTTTCCATCGCAGGCAATAGCGCCAACAAGGACCTGGCGTGGAAATTTGTTCACTTTGCCCTGGGCACACTGGATGGTCAGCGGGTGATGCAGACCGCACAGCCCTTCACCCCCGGCTTCGTACCGATGTATAAGACTCCAGGCTTCACTGACAATAGCGGCTACTGGGTCGGCGACTCTCCAAGCAAGGTCTTCGTCGACTCGATCACTCAGCCCGACCTCGCCGTGTCGAACTACACAAGCGACTACGCTCGCGCAATCAGAATCTACACAGATGCCCAGACAAAAGTGATGCTCTCCGGAGCAGACCCGAAGGCCGCGCTCGACGAGGCTGCCAAGCTCCTCGCCGCTCAAACTGGCCGAAAGATCGCCAGCTGAAACACCGGCTGAAGCCGCTTTTCACCAAATCCGATAGAGCGTCTGGCCCCGCCCCACCAGGTAGGCGTGGCGGAGCCAGGCGCCACCGAGGGAGCACCACGGTCATGACCGATACGCACGTCCAATCGCCACAAGTTGAATCGCCGCCGGTGGCACGACGAGTACCCCCTTCCAGGCGGCCCTGGCTTACTCCGGGCAAGGTGCCATATGTCCTGCTCTCTCCGGTGATCATCCTTTTCGCCGCGTTCAAGGTCTACCCCGTCGGCTATGCTGCGTGGCTAAGTTTCACGACCAACCGTGGGGGAGTGCAGGGCTTCGCTGGGTTCGCGAACTACGAGCGCATTTTTAGCGACCCCCTGTTCTACAACGCTCTGGGCAATACCTTAATCATCTTGGTGATCCAAGTACCGGTGATGCTCATTTTGGCGCTCCTGCTGGCTGTGGCTCTCCATTCGACCCTCCTGAAGTTCCGTGCGGTCTTCCGTCTCGGTTACTTCGTTCCGGTCGTCATGGGTCTCGTCTCTTATGGTGTTGTCTTCAGCATGATGCTTGCCACGGACAACGGCATCGTGAACGTCGCGCTTCAGTCGGTTGGTCTACCGGCGATCCCTTGGCTTCAGGACGCGTTCTGGGCGAAAATTTCGCTCGGAATCGCGATGACGTGGCACTACACGGGGATCAACGCTGTCATTTATCTTGCCCAGCGGCAGAGCATCTCCGGGGACCTCTACGAAGCGGCCTCCATGGACGGCGCAGATACAGTCAAACAGTTCTTCAACGTAACCATCCCGGGGTTACGCCCGGCAATCCTCTTGACGGTCGTCACCTCAACCATCGGCACACTTCAGCTGTTCGATGAACCGTACATCCTGACCAACGGCGGTCCCGACAACGCAACCATGACGATCGGCATGTATCTCTACCAGAACGCCTTCAAGTTCTTTGATTTCGGCTATGCCTCAGCTATCGGCTTCGTCCTTGTCGGAATGGTTGTCATCGTCAGCCTGGTCCAGTTCCGGTTCATTCAGGAGAAGAAAAGTTGAGCACTTCAGTAGAGAAAATGCGTACTTCCGCGCGCATCCGGCACACCAAAGCTTCGAGCGCACTGCTCACGGCAGTCATCTTCCTAGGGTTCATCTTGATGGTGGCACCCTTCTATTGGCTGGTCATCGGCTCAACGCACAGCTCAGATGAAATCTTCGCCAACCCTCCAAATCTATTGCCGGGAGATCAGCTGTGGACAAACATTCAGGTCCTGTTCGGTGACCTCGGATTCGGGCGTGCAATCGCGAACTCCGCTGCTGTCTCGGTCATCTTCGTGATTCTTGGTGCGTTGATCTGCCTCTGTGGCGGATACGCCTTCGCGAAGTTTCAGTTCCGAGGCCGAACGCTACTTTTCGGCGTGGTTATTGCGACCCTCGCCATCCCGAGCCAGGTAACCCTGGTTCCCCTGTTCCAGACGATGGTGACACTCGGATGGCTCAACTCATATCAAGGCCTCATCCTCCCGGGACTGGCCTACCCGTTTGGACTATTCCTAATGCGGCAGGCCATGGAATCAGTACCTGACGAATTGATCCAGGCCGGCCGCATCGATGGCGCGGGCGAGTTCCGCATCCTGTTCCAGATCGTGCTCCCAACGATCCTCCCGGCAATGGCCGCTCTGGCGATTTTCCTCTTCCTGGCGATCTGGAACGAATTCGTCTGGCCCTTGGTGATCCTGCGCGCAGAATCTGCTTACACGGTGCCGGTGGCCCTGGCCTCCTTCCGTGATGTCAATCTGACCGACTACGGCACCCTCATCACGGCAACAACCTTCTCCATCATCCCCGTATGTCTTGTATTCATCTTCCTGCAGCGCTATTTCGTTGCCGGTCTTCTGTCTGGAGCTGTCAAACAGTGACCATCGATTCAAATGTTAAATCCGCCTCCGTCGTGTCGTGGTCGATCATCGCCTCTGGGCCATCTCACACCGAAACCAGCCCGCTCTGGGAGCTGACCAACAACAGCACTCAGATGCGCCTCATTATCGCTGCGCCGGTCTTTGAAATCGATGGACGAGCTGTAACGTGCACAGTTCGCGAATTTAATCGCGAAGTCAAACGCCGTATCTTGACCAGCCGCGCTGAGGAATTCCTATTCGAGGGCGAGGTCGACGGCGAGCCCGGGCTCCAGCTCGCGATGCGGCTGCGTGTGACACCGGAAAGCCCAGTGGTGCGCTTCCGCTACGAATTGCGCAGTTCGACGCCTCGGCGGCTCACCAAAAGTGCTGGCAAGGAAGGGATTTCATACGTCGAGTTGCTCCGTCCCACCAGTGCCATCACTGAAGTGAGGATCTCCGATTTCGTCGAGCTTGGCCACTCTTTCATGCCCAACGAGGTCCCCATCGATTCTGCGGCTGCCAAGGCATTGTCGCCTTTGATCGGCCCCATTCTGGTAGGCGTTGAGGACGGGGCTTCTTGGCTGCTGGCCTACGAGCATGGAACCTCTGGCGGGGATCTGTTCTGCGGGTTCTGGGTCGATGGCGCCCGCGGCGTTCGAATTGGCTCAGTCAAGGGTGCCTACCTTAACGGTCAGCGGCTGGACACGGCCCAGGGATTCCGGACTCCCTGGCTTCTAGCGGCCGCTGTCGAAGGCAATCTGGACGACGTGGCGGCAGCGTTCCGTACGTTTCTGTTGAAGTACCAGTCCGAAAACGCGGAGTCCCGTCGACCGCAGATCTTCTACAACACATGGAACTTCCAGGAGCGTGAGCGCTACTGGCACGACAGGACCTACATCGATGGTCTGACTGAGGAGCGCGTGCTCGCCGAGATGGAAGTGGCAGCTCGGATGGGAATCGATACTTACGTGATCGACACCGGCTGGTACACCGCAACCGGAGACTGGGAGGTGAACCCGGAACGTTTCCCTGGCGCCCTGCTGAATGTCAGGCAACGAGCAGGCGAACTTGGCCTCCGCCTCGGGATCTGGTTCGATCCGACGTTGGCGGCATTCTCGAGCCGCGCTCTGGCCGCGCATCCCCGTGACATGAAGACGTGGCAAGGAGAACCCCTTCGGCCACGAGAAGTGTGGGAGACCGAGCCCAGCGCCCCCATGTGTTTAGTTAGTGACTGGTTCGAGACATTCGTGGGTCACCTCATCCGGATCAATCGCGAACTCGGCATTACATACTTCAAACTTGATGCGGTGAGCCAGTACGGCTGCGACAGCCCGGAACACCATCACGGAGACGACACCAACACCCCGAGCGAACGAGCGGACCGTTTCGCTTTCATGATGAGTGAGAGGATGACGGAGATCGCAGAGCGGTTGATGACCGCGGTGCCCGGTTCAATTGTCGATTTCGACGTGACCGAGAATCACCGATCTTTCGGCTTGAGCTTCCTTTCGGCTGGCAAGTACTTCCTCGTCAACAACGGACCGTACTACTCGGACTACGAGCTGCCCGCGGACTTGAACGGGGTGAACACCAATATGTTCTTCCACCCGGGTCGTTCACGCGGTTGGATATGCCGGGAACCATATGCCTTCGACCGATGGATCCCGTCCGTGCTGACCCTGGTCCATTATTTCCCGGACGACCCGCACGGCCACCAGCAGGAAAGCCTCGCAGCGATCATGCTCGGACACCACGGAATCTGGGGGGACCTGCTCACCATCTCTGAGGACGGCGTGGAGGGAATCCGCTCAACGCTTGACCGGTACCGGGCAGTCGCCATGGACTCGGCCCGGGCCAGCATGGTTACCATCGGGCTGGGTGCGGGAGCCGCAGAGATACGGGAGAAGATTCTCCCGCAAACTGGTCGTGGCATCGTGTCGTTGTTCCCTGCCCGCGGGCAATCGATCCAACACGTGACGGCAGTTCCGGTGGATTCAGGCTATTGGAGCGGCGACGGCGTTGAGGTTTCCTTAAACCCGGACGGCCGTGCTGTCATCCGCGCGACTCAGTCCGGGTCAGCGATTTTCGGGACCATCGGAGTCTGACCCATGTCCAGTCAGTGCTCTTCCACCCCCTCAACCGACCTTGCAATTGAGTACTCTGTGAATCCCTTTGACCTCGAACACCTCCCGTTCGCCACGGCTGGCTCGTACTTCGCCGTGACATCAGCCGTGAACACTGAAGACGCCGGGAAATGGGTGGAGCTGCGGACGGTCCGGGGCAGGGCGGCAACGCGTGCACTTCTGCGCATCGCGCCTCGCGACGGACTTCACGGCAAAGCAGCGTTCGATATCGACCACCTTGTGCTTCCCGCAGCGGCAGGTCACGTCAGCGTCGACTTCAACACACACCGCGTTCTCAGTGTTTCCGGCGCAGGCGTTGGCTTCGAGCTCATCATGGAGGCGGCAAGCAACTACGACACGCTGGTCCGTGTGGCCGAAGATGAATGGCGCTACCTCAGATTCTCCTCACAGGTAACGATTGCCATCCGCGTTCTCAGGGGCAGAGGCATAGAGGAATCGACGTGGGCTGGAGAACGTCACACCATGGCTACACTCCAGTTCGCGCCCGGCAGCGTCGTGCTCATTGAGGAGACGAATGATGCGACGCCGACCGCTCGGAAACCCTGGTCGCCACCGTCATTCGATGTATTCGCCGCCGCTATGCCCGAGGTAAAACCCGAGCATCAGGCGGCGAAACAGCTCGCCAGCTACATCATGTGGTCCTCGATAGTAGAGCCCTCCGGAGCAGTGCAACGGCCGGCGATGTACATGTCGAAGGGAACGATGACCAACGTTTGGAGCTGGGACAACTGCTTCAACGCAATCGCATTAGCACAGCTTCCCGAGCTCGCTGAAGACCAGTTCTTCGTGCCGTTTGACGCCCAAGCGACAAGCGGTCGGCTGCCGGACTCCGTCAACGACAAGGTCATCGATTACACCTTCACCAAGCCTCCAATTCACGGATGGGCTCTGATGGCGCTATTTAGGGCGGGCGCGGTCAACGACGAGTGGCTGCTTCGTGCCTATGATCCTCTCCAACGGTGGACGCAATGGTGGCTGACGGAACGAGTCGCCTCCGGACGCATTCTGCCGCACTACTTCCACGGGAATGACTCCGGGTGGGACAACAGCACGATCTTCGCCACAACGGTGCCTGTAGAGTCTCCTGATCTCGCGGCCTTCCTGGTCCTGCAGACAGAAGCGCTCAGTGAGATTGCCTCGCGACTGTCGCGTCCGGACGAAGCCAAGAAATGGGCAACCGTTTCATCCTCTCTCCTCAATTCGCTGCTCAAGGAAATGTGGGACGGTAGCCGATTCATCGCCCGCAAGCTCGACTCAACAGTCATCGAGTCCGCATCGCTCCTTCACCTCCTACCGGTAGTGCTCGGATCCCGTTTACCATCAGAGGTCTTCAACACACTTGTCAGTGACCTGGGGCGGTTCCGGACGGAATATGGTCTGGCAACCGAAGCCACGGATAGCCCGGCCTATATCGCCGATGGCTACTGGCGAGGTCCGATCTGGGCGCCGTGTACCGCTTTGATCATTGACGGTCTCATCGATGGCGGGGAAGAACAACTGGCCCTGGATCTCGCCGAAAGTTTGTGCGCAATGGCCTCTGCCTCGGGAATGGCCGAAAACTTTGACGCGGTCACCGGCGCCGGTCTGCGCGATCGAGCATACACGTGGACCTCCAGCGTCTTCCTGACTCTGGCAGGACTGCTAGCTGCTGAAGAGCGAACGAACGACCCCTGCGCAGGGGTCTAACGAAGACGGAGTCGGCTGCGTCCCACTCAAACGCCGACAACGGACGTTCCCTCAACCTCCGTCAGGTGACTGCACTGTGTCCTCTACATCAATCATCCGTTGCACCACTCTGCCGTCCATCCAGAGGTTAGTGCTGTTGGCGGACCAGCCCGAACGGGACGGCCGGATGTGCCCGCACCATGTATATGCCAGCGTCGATGCGCGATATAAGAATCCCTGTTTTGTGTTCCATTGCGGCGATCTTGACGACGCCGATTGCTTTCGTAAGGGCCTCGTCTACTTCGGAAGCATGTTTGGCATGTACTTCCAGCATGCCCGGCGTTTCTGTTTGCTGACGGTTAATGTCCATGATCTTCCTCACTATCCGTTGATGTTTTTGTTTAGACACTCCGCAGGCCTGGGCGGGGGTGATCTTTTTTCACGGGCGGAGGGGTGTGCATACCGGGCAGGGCTCATCCGCCCGCGGGTAATGATCCTGGGCTGGTGGCCTAGGCGGTCGACCGCTCGATGATGTCGATGTGAAGCTCGGGAAGGGGTTGGTCCGACTGCTGCTCATCCAAACGGTTAAGCAGCGACTGCATCGAGAGCTGACTGACCTGAGTGGGGTCGTATCCCATCGTGGTCAGCGGGGGGATGGTCAGCTGCGACAATGGGGTGTTGTCCATTCCGATCAGAGCGATGTCTTCGGGGATGTTCCAGCTTTTCTCGTGGGCAGCGTGCAAAAGTGCGGTGGCGACGTCGTCGTTGTAGCAGGCCACGGCAAATCCTCGGTGTCCCAATTCTTCCAGCGCCTTTCGGGCGTCCACGGGTGTGATATCAAGATGCAGAACGTGGGGTTCGTCAAGGCCCTGCCTAAGACACTCTTCCCTGAAGGTGCGTTCGCGGGGGCCGCCGAACGGGTCGCTGCGCGCGTCCCGCAGGTGCGCGTACGCAAGCTGTTGATAGCCGCGTTCGATGAGGTATCGCGCCTGCAGTCTTCCGATTTGCGCGTTGATGCCGTGACTGCCGGATTCGTCGGTCTCCAGCAGCTTGACGCCCCGGCGTTCAAGCAGCGCGCGCTGTCCCTCGGAAAGGGCAGCCAGCGTCAGGACTGCACGTGGCTTCAGCCCGACGATGAGCCTGTCGAAATCAGCGTCAGTACGGCTCGATAGACGCAGGACAAGTGTCAGGCCTCGTGCAGCGAGTTCATCCGTGAGCAGACCGTAGATGTCTTGAAGGTTGCGTCCGAAGGTTGTGTCAGGAATCAGCGCGATCACGATATCGCTGGCGCCGCGGGCCAGCGTACGTCCTGCTGACGATGGCTCGTAGCCTAGCTCAGCCACAGCTTTGGCAACACGGTCCCGCGTCTCCTGCGAAAAGGCTTTTTTCCCGTTAAGGATCATGCTGACCGTGGAACGAGCCACCCCGGCACGGTTGGCGACATCCTGGCTGGTGGGTATCACGACCGCCCGCCTTCCGTTGTTCGAGGTCTAATTATCATAGCTTCGGCTTCAGGGCGGGCTGCCCATGGCGGCGTTCCCCCGGGCCTGTCAGGACCCGCTGAGCCTCGCGCCGCCGGAGCGGGCGATGTTTCCGAGCCATCCGAGGCTTTCTTTGGGTTTACGTTCAAAGGTGGTCCGGTCTACGGCGACGAGGCCGAATTTCGGTTCCCAATGGCCCCATTCGTAGTTATCCAACAGTGACCAGTGCAGGTAACCGCGGACGTCGACACCATCTTCCATGGCCGCGGCCAGGTGCTGCAGGGCCTCGCGGGTATAGGCGATGCGCCGTGTGTCATCCGGGGTGGCGATACCGTTCTCGGTGACAAGGATGGGCACGTTTGCCACTTGGGCGGCGTGCCTTACCGCCATAGCAAGCGCGTCCGGCCGGTATGCGGTACCGATCATGGTGTTGTCCGGATGGGCCGGATGCGGCACCAGACCATTGGCGTCTACCTGCTGGGAGGTGTAGGACTGAACACCGACGAAGTCATCACCCTTCGCGGCCTCAAGGTAAAGGTCTTCAAAGTTCCACCGGATCTGCAGGAGGCGTTCTTCTCCTCCCGGTGCTGCAGTGAAGGACTGGTTTGCCACGCTCCAGCCAACTTGGGCGTCCGTGCGCTGGCGCAGTGCCTCGCGCGCCAGATGGTGGGCTTCGACGACGTACTTCCCGTCGTCTGGCACCGGAACCGGCAGCGGAGGCTGCTTATATTCGGTCTCACCCTGGTTTTCGACAGTGGGGCTCTGCCACGAGTCCAGTTCACCACGGCTGGCTGCTGCTTCCAGATTGAGCATCATGGCGAGCATGTTGGGTTCGTTGATGGTGATGACGTGTCCGACGTCGCCCAGAATGGACGAAGCGGCCTCCACGTAGCGTGAGAAGCGTTCGGGTGCAGCGGGGGCACTCCATCCGCCTTCGTCTGCGAACCATCGCGGGGAGCTGAAGTGGTGGAGGGTGATGACCGGTTTGATGCCCAGCTCCAGGGCGGTGTCAATCATGTGACGGTAATGAGCCAGCAGTGCAGGGGAGAACACTCCGGGCCGGGGTTCGATGCGCGCCCACTCGATTCCGAACCGGTAGGAGTTCAAGCCAGCCTCGGCGAGGAGGGTCATGTCCTCCCGGTAACGGTGATAGCTGTCGTTCGCGTCACCGCTGAGCTCCATACCAGGGAAGAGCCCTTCCCGGGCCCACCAGTCACTGTTGATGTTGTTTCCCTCGATCTGGTGCGGCGCCGTCGAAGCACCCCAGAGGAAATCCGGGCCAAACGTTGTCATTGGTGTCCTTTCGATGGGGCGTGGTGTCATGTGCGGGGTGGGAATCTCAGTCATGGGTGTGTTTTCCGTGGGTTTCAGGCCGGTGGGCTAGGCGGGGGAGGAAGTAGCCTCAGCGGGCTGCTCAAGCAGGGAGACAAGCCAATCGCCGTCAATGGCACCGCCGAGGATGCTCAGGATCTGGTTCATGGGCATGGAGAGCACCATGCGGGTGCCGTCGCTGTCGTCGTCCAGCTGTTGGCCGGATGCCGCCATGATGGGGTTGAGTTCGTTCGCCAGTGCCGGCCCCGCCGTGGGGTGTGCGAGCCACTCCGCAACGTCGGATTGCAGCGACAGGAGGCGTGGCAGTTCGTCACCGTCAAGTGCCACGTCCTGCTCCAGCAGGACGTGTGAGGCATTGTCGGATACTTGCACGGTGTAGCAGCCCGGGGCGACAACCCAGCGGTCAAGGATAACGTCCCAGTACCGAAGGTTCCTGCGGTCCAGGAGGAAATGGACCTCCCGGGTTTCGCCCGGTTGAAGGAGGACTTTGGTGAAGGCGGCGAGGATCCGTTCCGGGCGCAGGACCGGCCCGGCGTCGGTTGAAAGGTAGATCTGTATGACGTGTTTTGCCGGGATCTTTCCGGTGTTGGTGATATTCGCCGTAACAGCGATTTCGTCATGGCCGCGCGCTTCGGCCCGGAGGTCCGTTGTTTCGAAGGTGGAGTAACTTAGCCCGTGCCCGAAAGGGTACCGGACGGGCCGCTGCACCGTTTCGTAGTAGCGGTAGCCGACCATGACGCCTTCGGTGTAACGGACGTGGCCCTGCTCGCCGGGGAAGGACAGGTAAGTGGGCGTGTCCTGCAGCCGGAAAGGAATGGATTCGGCCAAGCGTCCGGAGGGACTCGTCACACCGAACAGCAGGTCAGCGATCGCTCTACCGCCGCCCTGGCCGAGGAGGAAACCTTCCAGGATGCCGTCCACCTGGTCATGCCATTCTTCAAGGGAGACAACACCCCCGTTCGCCAGGACAACGACGGTACGGGGGGCGGCGGCCGCGACCGCCCGGATGAGCTCGACCTGCACAGCGGCGAGTTCCAGCCTCGTCCGGTCGAACCCTTCGGATTCCTCCTCTTCGGGGTTGCCCGCGAATATGACAGCGACGTCCACGGTGCGGGCCGCCTCCACGGCGTGGGCACGGAGTTCAGCATCGTTCTCGCCGGGTTGGAGAGAGAAGCCCTGCGAGTAGTGGACGCTGCCATCAGAGACAGCGGCCCCCGCCTTGAGTTCCTCCAGGGGTATGTCGATGAGTGTGGCGTTGACGTGTGAGCTGCCCCCGCCCTGGTACCTGGGGTTGGTGGCGAATTCTCCGACAACCAGAAGGGATGTTCCTGGTTTCAGGGGCAGTACGCCGTCCTGGTTTTTGAGCAGGACAGCGCACTCGGTGGCGAGCTCACGTGCCAGTTCATGGTGCGCTGCGGAATCGAACTCAGTTGGGGCGGTCCCGGTGATGCGGGGTTCGCTGTAGGCGGCAAGGTCCAGAACCCGTTCCACTGCCAGATCGATCGCCGACTCGTTCACGCTCCCGTTTTGGACGGCCTTGATGAGCGCTTCGGTGGCGTACTGCCCTGATCCGGGCATTGCCAGATCCAAGCCGGCGTTCAGTGCTGCCGGCCGTGTGCGGACCGCGCCCCAGTCGGACACCACAACGCCGTTGAATCCCCATTCGCCGCGCAGTACATCAGTGAGAAGCCAGCGGTTTTCTGAGGCGTGGACGCCGTTGATCTTGTTGTATGAGCACATGACCGTCGCCGGTTGCGCTTCGGTGACGACTCGTTCGAAGGCTGACAGGTGCACTTCGCGGAGTGTGCGTTCGTCGACGTCGGAGCTGATGACCATGCGCTCGGTCTCCTGGTCATTGGCCGCCAAATGCTTCACGGATGCTCCCACACCGTGCTCCTGCAAAGCCTTGACGTAGGCGCTCCCAAGTACGCCGGACAACAGCGGGTCCTCGGAGTAGTACTCGAAGTTCCTGCCTCCCAGAGGTGAGCGTTTGATATTCACGCCCGGGCCGAGGAGGATGTCCACGCCATGGGCCTGTGATTCTTTGGCCAAGGCGGCGCCGACGCGTGCGGCGACGTCCTCGCTCCAGCTGCATCCGATTCCTACCGCAGGCGGAAAACACGTTGCGGGCTGACTGCGGTATAGCCCGAGGTGGTCAGTCCCATGCTTCTGCATGCGGACGCCGTGGGGTCCGTCCGCCATGGTCACGGCACCAATGTGATGGTCCTTGATGGCAGTGGTTGACCAAAAGGTATCTCCGATCAACAGGGACGCTTTTTGCTGCAGCGTCAGCTGGCTGACGTCGATGTTCTGCATGGAATTCCTCTGTAGTAGGGGTGGCCCGGTTGCACGCTTGTCTGCTGCATTCCGTGTCGGACCGCGGGATCAGCGGACGGCTTTGACCTTCAGGACGACGACGCCGCCGAGGATCGTGAAGGCTCCGGCCAGCAGGTAAAGCAGGGAGTAGTTTTTGTCTYCTCCAGCGGCTACACCAATGCCCAGGAAAAGCGGTGCGATCAGCGGGGCGGCTGACTGTGCCAGGGAGTTAGCGAGTCCATTGATGCCTATGAACCGTCCGGCGTCGGTGTCCCGCTCGGGCAGTACGTCCAGGACCAGAGCCTGGTCAACGGCGGAAAAGATGCCAAGGCCCAGGTTTGAGATGGCTGAACCGATGAGAAGCATGGGCAGGTTGTCACCGAAAGCCATGACTACTGCGCCGGCGGAGAACATGAAACCGGCGCTGAGCACGAAGGGCTTGCGCTTGCGCAGCTTGTCGGAAAGGAAGCCGCCTCCGATGGAGCCGATGATCACCGTGACGATACCGAGCATCCCGCCGATTGCCACGAGGGTGCCTATTTCGGTGATCTGAACCCCGAGCCGCTGTGCGAAGTAGAACGCAGTGAAGGTTGAGCTCATGGTGAGGCCGAAGTAGAAAAGGAATCGTCCGAGCCAGTTCCACGAAAAGTCGGGGTGCGTGCGGGGGTTGTACACGAATTTGGACAGGACCAGGCGAAGGTTCAGCCTGTCCTCGAAGTTGCGGGTGCGGCTGTCGTCCTCACGGATGACGAATGTGAACAGAACGGTAAGGACCAGGCCGAGCACCGCGGGGATCATAAAGAGCAGCAAGGCGTCTTTGGCGAGGCTGCCGGCGAGGATGGCGCCTGTCACCGGTGCTGCCATGGTGACGAAGCCGACCAGGCCGCCGACTTTTCCGCGCTGGGACTCCGGCAGGCGATCTGCCTGGGAGTTGGTCAAGTTTCCAATGACGGTGTTCCAGCCCAGCGTCGTGACAACCCACCCCACGGTAACCATGGGCACGTCCGGTGCGAGGGCGATAATGAGCAGGCCCAGGGTTCCGAGAAGGGAGCCGGCTACGAGCCAGGGGCGGCGGCGCCCGAAGCGGCTTCGGGTGCGGTCACTGAGCACCCCGATGATGGGACCGGAGACCAGCGAGACTACGGCGGCGGCGCCGATGACGAACCCCAGGTACTCCTCGTGATCCGGTGCAATTGCTTTGATCTTGATGGCCAGGGACAGGGCAATGGGTGTCACGAGGGCGATGTAGGTTCCGAACATGCCCAGCAGCAGGAGCCAAATGTACTTGGCGCTGACCTTGGGCAGGTCCACCTGCCCGGTGACAGGAGGAGCAAGAAGTATTTGCTCCTCCGCCACCTCGGCTGGTGTGCCCCCGATGGTGGCGGTGGCCGGAGGAAGGTTGTTGTTGTTTTTCACGGCAGGACTCCGTCGTCTTGATGTACGGGTGTTGGGGGATTGAGGTGAAGTAAACACAGTTGGAGCGGTGGTGCTTGTGCTAGGAGACGAGCTGACGTTCTCCCGTTGCTTCGGTTGCGTTGGCACCGATGGTGACGGTGGCCGGTTGGCATCCGGAGGCTGTCACGGTGACGGTGACAGGGCCTTGCCCGGTTGGGCGGATGATGGCCAGGGCGCGGCCGTCAAAGGTTGTATGTGAGCCTGCTGTGAAGGGCTCGTCTGTAGCGGGATTGGCGCTTCCGAGGCCTTGGAGGACCGCGGGTCCGTCCACCGTTACGGCGACCTCGCGGTCCCGGCCGTTGTGAAGAACGCCGCTTCCGTCCGTGAGTGCTATTCGCAGGAAGGCGAGGTCCCCGGTGCCGGCTGTGAGTAGGTCGACGTCGGAGCTCACGTCAAGGTGCAATCGGTCGCGTGCCGTGGATAGCTGCACACGGGAATGCTCCTGGCCGTCCTTATACGCGACAGCGGTCAAGTCACCGGGGGTGTAGATGATGTCGAAATCGGTACGGAAGGCCAGGTTTTCTCCTACCTTGGATCGTCCGACAGGCACCCCGTTGAGGAGCAGTTCGACGTCGTCGGCGTCCGAGTACACCTCCACCTGGATCGGCTGTCCCTCGAATCCCTCCCAGGTCCAGCTGCTGATCGCATCACTCCAGGACCAAGGCGTCATGAGCGGTGTGCGCCCATGAAACTGCGGGCGCTGGACCGCGATGTATGGCGTTGACCGGAGCCCGAAGACAATCTCCCGGTAGTAGGAGGCGGGGCGGCGCTCACCTGTGATGTCGATGTCGCCTGTCCACGCGGTAAGCCACGGGTAGGGACGTGCCACGCTTGCTGCTGCACCATGGCCGCCGTCGGCGTATCCCACCGAGCCCAAGCCGGCTTCTCCCAGGTAGTCCCACCCGGTCCAGGCGAAGTCGCCAATAACATGATCGTTGGCTTTGACGAGGTCCCAGTTTTTGGCGATCTGCCCCGGAAAAGTCTCAGTGCCGGCAATGACGCGGTTCGGAAAGAGCGTCTTATCCAGCAGGTAGCGTCCGTCACCGTAGTTCATTCCTGCCACGTCAAGCACCGAAAAGGATTCGGCGGTCCGTTCGCTGACCATTTCGGAGGCCGAGATATGGTTCATCATGTCTCCGACCTGGGTCATCATCCCGTTCACGCCCGCTCCGGTGTCGCCAGCTGCGCCCTGGTGCTGTTTCATGCCGGCCAGGACAATGTCCAGACTCGATACAAAACCGTTGATACCGTTGGTGATGGGCCGGGTCCCGTCCAGCGACCGCAGTTTTTCGGCAAGCCGGCGGCTCCACACCCCGCCATCAGCAGTTCCGGTTTCCGGAATCTCATTGCCGATGGAGTACATGATCACACTGGGGTGATTGATGTCCTTGGCCACAAGGGCCTCAAGATCACGTTCCCACCACTGCGCGAAATCAGTGGCGTAGTCGTAATCGGATTTACCCGAGGTCCAAACGTCGAACGCTTCATCGATGACGAGCATCCCGAGCCGGTCACAGGCATCCAGGAGTGCCGAGCTCGCGGGGTTGTGCGAACTCCTGATGGCGTTGAAACCGGCTTCCTTCAGGACCCGGACCCGGCGCTCCTCGGCCGCGGCAATAGTCGCCGCACCCAAAGGTCCATTGTCGTGATGAACGCAGGCACCGCGCAGTTTCACCGTCTCACCATTGAGCCTCAACCCTCTCTTGGCGTCGACCTGGATCCGACGGATCCCGAACGTGACGGATTCCCTGTCGATGACCGCGCCTGCGTCTCGCAGCAGCAGGACGCACGTGTACAAGGACGGCGAATCGAATCCCCACAAGGCAGGATTCTCGACCATCAGCCGATGGCGCACCACAGCCGAGGTGCCTGGAAGCAGTGTGACAGGGGACTCGTCGCTGGCGACCTCGGCGATGCCTTCTTCATTGACCGACGCTGCTAAGTTGACCGTGGTGGTCACGGCGGTGGTGTTGGTGATCCTTGCAGTCACCTCCACCATCGCGCGATTGCTGTCGATGTCAGCAGTGGTGACACGGACACCATCTACCCCGATGTGGATAGGCTCCTTAACAATCAGGTGCACGTCCCGGTAGATCCCGGCACCGGTGTACCAGCGACTGTCCTTATGCGCCCGGCAGACCACCCGGACCTCGTTCGCGGCACCGAACCGAAGGAACGGGTCAATGCGCACGGTAAAGCGCGAGTAGCCATAAGCGTCTTGGCCGGCCAGGGCACCGTTGACGTACACCATCGCGTCCCGGTAAACGCCGTCGAACTCGAGAGCGAACACCTTGCCGCGATCTGCCTCATCAACATCGAGCATCCTGCGGTATTCGAAAGCACCACTGGGAAAATATCCGCCAGCCGCGCCGGCAGGAGCATCACCGCTTCTGGTCTTCGAGATCAGCGCATCATGCGGAAGCATTACATCAACCCACTGTTCACTTGCTCCGCCCAGTTCAGCGAAAGCACTGACCCTCGTCCGGACGGCCCATCCTTCGTTGAATGGTTTCCTGGCCATTAGCACTCCTAGAAAAATCAATAGCGATTGTCAGTGACTCGTCACGGCTTAACCACGCGCTGGTGCACGTCAACGGATGGTTGATTCCCGCGGTTGAGCGTCGTCGTCTCTCATGAAGCTCATGCTGCTGCCCAGGAGGCTTCAAGGAATCGGCGCGCCTGCTCGATCTGTTCTCGATCCTCCGGAGCCTCTCCCATGAACATGCCGTGCGGGGCACCTTCCCAGACATGAAGTTCGGCGCGGACGCCGGCCTGAAGGAGTTTGCGGTGCAACCGCACGGTATCCGAGAGGAGGAAGTCGCGCGTCCCGGAGGTCAGCATGACAGGCGGGAAGTCTGCGGTATATGTGCCGAACAGAGGTGAGATGTAGGGGTGCTCGAGTGACTGATCACCGCGGTATAGCTCGAGCATGTTCTTCGGGTGCCATTCGCTGAGGCCAAACCCGAGGGTGGTGTACGTGTCGCCGGCAAGCGTGAAATCGACACAAGGAGAAATGAGGCAGGCGGCGGCTGGCATTGGCAGACCCTCGTCTCGGGCCCTAAGGAGAAGGGCTGCTGAGAGATTGCCGCCTCCGGATTGCCCGGCGATGGCGATCGTCTCCGGCCTATGGCTCTTCAGCAGTTCGCGGTATACCGTCATGCAGTCATCCAGGCCAGCCGGGAACGGGTTGTCCGGGAGTTGCCGGTAGTCCATTCCCCAGGTGCGCACGCCGATGTTGCCGGCGATGAGCTCGGTGGAGCGGCGCGCAGTGGGCCCGCCGCCCCAAAGGAAACCTCCGCCGTGGATGTACAGAAGGACCCGCTCGTCGTCAGCTGCGATGTCCGACGGCTCAGCCATAAAGAATTTCGCCCCATGAACCTCGCCGGCTTCTACTGCTACTGCAACGTCTGATGTCACGGCGCCAGTTGTCGCTCGCGCCATGGTTTCGACGAAGACAGGGTCTGAGGATTCGGCGGCCGCCGCCAGGGCACGCCAGACCTCGACATCCTCAGGGGCGGGATCAGGCTGCGGCGGCCTTCCGGCGGCCATGGCCAATACATTCTGTGCCTCGAGGCTGATGGTGGTTGGAACAGGGTATTCGGTCATCGTGGAACGTTCTCCTCTGCGGGGATCGATCGTGAACTATTCGTGAAGTCAGGCGCTCTCGCGGTTAGTCGCGACATCGTGGGTGACGCGCGTCACCGATCTAATCACGCGTGGGTGACACGCGTCAATAGGGGCTGAAATTTCCCGTTGGGAATGCAGTGCATTGAGCGGCCGCGGCGCACAGATGGGTGTCGGCTGCAGCAAAGCCCTTGAAGAGCCACTCCAGTGGATCGCACCAGCTCAAGCATCGAAATGCGAAGCAGTTGATCCTCCGGGCCAAACTTTGACCCTGGAGCGTACGTCATCCGTCCAAGATGGGGGCGAAGACCTGGTTAGCCCAGCTGGAGGACGGCAAGCGCCCGCCGAAGGTAGGGGGCAGGGTCAGTGTCATCATTAGCCGCCCATTGCAGCCAGGCTTCGAATAATGCGCCAGCAAGAGCGGCGCACAGGTACCGGGCAGTGTCTTCAGGAATGCCACGGGCGGTGAGGTAGGAGCGGGTCTGGTCGTTGCGAGTCCCTAAGAATTCCTGGCTGCGGCTCAGCAGCTCCGGGTGTTCGGCGATCAATCGGAGTCTCCCGCGGGTCACGGCGAGGTCCGGGAGGGCGGCAATACCCGTAAGCACGGCTTCCCGAAGTCCGTCCAGAATCGCCTGTCGGGACAGGGGATGTGCAGGGGCCGACTCCAAGGCGGCGGCGGAGGCTTCTATTACAGGTCCCATCCCGCCCCATACCAACTCTGCTTTATTGGCGAAATGGCGGTACAAAGTCTTCCGCCCAACGCGGGCCTCCCGCGCAATATCCTCCATCGAGGTCTGCTCATACCCCCGCTCGGCGAACATTTTGAGGGCAAGGGCGGCAACCGCTTCAGGGTCGATGCTCACCGGCCGCCCCGGCGACCGGTGGATAGTGATTGAATCGTTCGAAAGCATCTCACCAGTATTCACCCTTCCATTATGACACTGAGTGTCGTAATCTTGGCTGCGACATCATCAGCGTCTGGAAGGACATCATGGGCAGCGAAGCCTCGTGGCAGGAAACCATCACTAATGGCCGCTTTGCGGGACAAACCGTCGTCGTAACGGGTGCAGCGTCCGGCATAGGGCAGGCGACTGCCATGCGCATCGCCAAGGAGGGCGGCAAGGTTATCGCCGCGGACATCAGCAAGCAGCGCCTCGACGCTCTCGTTGAAGAGAATAAGAACCTGGACCTGGTGCCAGTGGCCGGTGACATCTCTACTGAGGAAACTATTGCCGCTGTGGTTTCTGCCGCCGGCGGGCGCATCGACGCCTTGGCGAACATTGCCGGAATCATGGATAACTTCGCACCAATCCATGAGGTGGACGATGACCTTTGGGACCGCGTTTTCCGGATCAACGTCACCGCCCTCATGCGTCTTACCCGCGCCGTTGTACCGCTGATGCTGGAAGCCGGGGCGGGGTCGGTAGTCAACGTTTCCTCAGAGGCCGGCATCCGCGGTTCGGCTGCCGGGGCTGCATACACTGCCTCCAAACATGCCGTTGTTGGCCTGACCAAGAACTCCGCCGTGATGTACGGCCCGAAGGGTCTTCGCTTCAATACCGTGGCTCCCGGGCCCACACTCACTGGCATCGAGGCAAACTTCGGCTCCCAACTGGCCACCGAACGGCTCATCCCACTCATGCAGGCCAATATCCCCACGCCCGCTAACGCCGCACAGTTGGCAGCCTCAATCACTTTCCTGCTCAGCGACGACGGCACCAACCTAAACGGCGCGGTTCTGGCCTCCGACGGCGGCTGGTCGGCGATTTAGCCGCCAAACAAAAAACCCTTCAAACAGGAGTTTCTTCTAATGTCAGAAAAGTTCTTTGAGGCAGTCTCCCAGATCCTTGGTCAAGATGCCGTTGACGTTTCGGATGCTGGCCGCGCCTCATACAGCAGCAACCGGCTCCCTGGCGGAGACCGTCAAACCGATGGGATTGTTTTTCCTTCTTCCACTGAAGACGTTTCCACCATTGTTCGCCTGGCCGCCGAGCATGGAGTGTCTTTGTGGCCGACCAGCACGGGCCATAACTGGGGCATGGGAGAGTTTTCCCCAGTCCGGGAAGGCCAGGTGGTTATGCACCTGGGCAAACGGATGAACCGCATCCTGGAAGTTGATGAACGACTCGGCTACGCCGTCATCGAACCGGGAGTAACCTTCCGACAGCTTCGGGCAAAAATGGCCGAACTCGGCGACAAGTTCATGATCAGCGGAACCTCCGGTCCGCCCGATGGCAGCATCATCGGCAATGCCCTCGACCGCGGTGCCGGCTACACCCCTCACTTCGATCACTTCGGCACGCTCTGCGGGATGGAAGTAGTTCTGCCCAACGGGGAAATCTTCAACACCGGAGACGGGTCCCTTCCCAATTCCAATAGCCGCTTTACTAATAAGTCGGGGTTCGGACCGCTCCTGGACGGCATCTTCACTCAATCCAACTTCGGCATTGTCACGCAGACTGCTGTCTGGCTGATGCCACGCCCGCCGGTCATTGTGGGATTTGCTTTCTCCTTCGCGGAGGACGAGGACCTTTCCGAGATCTTTGAAATGGTGCGCCCGCTGAAGCTCAACTCGGTGGTTCCTACCCTCATCAAGGTGACCTCCGGCGGTTACGGCTTCGCTACGGAGGATACCTACCCTTATAACCGCACCGACGGTCAGGTGCCACTGCCGGATGCCATCCGCCGGGAACTGCAGGAAAAGCATGGCACCGGAGCGTGGCTCGTGTCCGGCGCCCTGTATGGGCCTTCCGAGGAGGCGCTGCAGCCCACGCTCGGTAGGATCCGCGCCGTTTTCGAGGCATCAGGTAAGGCCACCTACATTTCCCACAAGGAAATGCTGGATAACCCCATCTACAAGATCCATCTCGACACCTACAGTGGTGAACCCACAGACAGTGAAGTCGACATGCTCAACTGGCGCCCTGGCGGTGGCGCGACCTGGTTCCTGCCCGCCACACCTATGATCGGCGAAGCTGCTGAGCTTCAGCACGAAACCTCACGCCGCGTCCTTGCCGAGCACGGGTTTGAGTACTTCGTCGAGTTCGTTTGCAGCACCAGGGCAGCACGCGGCCTGCACCTCATCATCTTCAACCGTCAGGACGCTGATGAGGTAGCCCGCATGAACGCCGCCTATGCTGCCTTGGTCGAAGCATACGACGAGATCGGCTACCCCATCGGACGAACCCCGACTGACTGGCAGGAACGGGCCATGGCCCGTCTGCCGGTACTGCAGCAGGTCACGCATCAAATTAAGGCGGCACTGGATCCCAAGGGAACCATCGCGCCGGGCAAGTACGGCATCTCATGAGTGCTGCAGCCATCAGCCTCGGTGGCCGTGTTCTTGAGCTGACAGCACCCTATGAGATGGATACTGTCGTACGCCCTGACCTAGGTCAGCCCGGCCCCGGTCAAGTCGTTGTCCGCATGGTCGCTCTGGGCCTGTGCGGCACAGACCTTCACATCTACTCCGGTCGGGGATCCATGTATCCATGGGTAACGGGGCATGACGGAGCCGGAATCATCCAATCGGTAGGGCCTGGAGTCGATCTCCAAGAGGGCCAACGCGTTGCCGTTGACCCCGTCGTCCGATGCGGGAAATGCGCGATGTGCCGGCAAGGCAAGGTGCAGCTCTGCGCGGACGGCGGATACCTCGGCATGCTCGGCCCAGGTTTGGCCGCTGAATATGTACAGCTTCCGGCGGCCCAACTCATTCCGCTGCCGGACGCGGTATCAGACCTGGCGGCCACCGTCTTGGAGCCCGTCGCCGTGGCCCTTCACACACTTCGCCGGGTGGCGCCCTTAATGCCCGGCCAGGGGGCCGCCGCCATCATTGGTGGAGGCCCGTTGGGCATCCTGCAGGCACAGGTATCCCAGCACTTTGGATGGGATTGCGTTGTCTTCGAGCCCCAGAAGCGACGCCGGGACCTGGGCAGCTCCCTTGGCGTGAAGATGTTCGATCCGGCGGAAGCTGAGGACATCGAGACACTTAAAGGCGGCCCGATACTGGTGATCGAGACATCCGCGGCCGGCGCGGGCGTCGACCTCGCCGAACGGATAGCAGCCCCGGGTTCCGTTGTTGCCATCGTGGGCCGTGGGCCGCATTCCCCGTCGCCAGCGAGCATCTTGCTCAAAGAGCTGTCGGTGCTGGGAATCAAGGGAGGCCCAGGCATGTACTCCGAGGCGGTACGCTTGGTCCAGGAGGGCGTGGTTGATCCGGCATCAGTTATCACTGACCAGTTCCCTTGGTCGCAAGGTGCCAAGGCGTTTGCGCACACCGTTCAGAACCCCGAAACCGTGGTTCGCAGCGTCCTCCATGGGGCGTGGCAATGACAAAGCAAGTCATTAACTACGGAAAGCATCCTTCTCAGTTTGTCGAAGCCTGGTTTCCCGAGAACTGGTCACAGGACAGTGCTGTCGTGCTGCTCCATGGTGGCTGGTGGCGTGCTAAACACGACCTGCATCTGATGGATGAGCTGGCTGCTGATCTGCATCAGAGGGGGTATTTGGTTTGGAACGTAGAGTATCGAAGGATCGATGGCGACGACGGCGGTTGGCCTGGGACATTGGACGACGTCCTGGCAGCCATTCACCACCTGACCTCAGAGCCGCTGCGGGTAAACCCGTCATCCATTGCGGTCATTGGACATTCCGCCGGCGGACACCTGGCCCTGCTCGCGGCCAAGACAGCGCGACTGGCTGCTGTCGTTGCGCTCGCCCCGATCACGGATGTCGCCCGCTGCGCGGCTGAAGGACTGGGAGAGGGAGCGACGCCGGTCTTCCTCGAAAAGGCTGGTCTTACCAAGAAAGTCTTTGAAGAAGCTTCGCCTTTGGAGCAGGCACCGATCCGTGTTCCCCAATTGGTCGTCCACGGCTCGGATGATGTCCGGGTCCCCTTGAGCCACAGCAAGGCATACGTCTCCAGAGCCGCCGGGGTGGGGGACAATGTTGAACTTCGGGAAGTTCAGGGGGGCGACCACATGTTCGTCCTGCAGCCCGATCATTCGTATTGGCCCAAAGCGCTGGAGTGGCTGAACGACGTAACCGCCGACTCAGCGCCCGTACCTTCCGCCGGAGAAGACAAGCTCTCATTATGACGGGGAGCACAAAGATCCTCGGACCCGGAGAGGGCGAAACGCATACCAACCATGCGATTCGGGCTGCGCATTCTCCGGGTGATTCCGATCCGGGCGGCGATGGCATCGGCAGCGAAACGCGCATCCGCCTCCAACTCACTAGTTATCGTCTCGTCGATGCAGTCAGGGACTCCTGACATTCTGTCTCTGACGTGATTCGTCCTGGAAGAAAAGTGGGAAATTCTAGGGAAGGGATCCGAAATCTCACTCCAGTTTTTGGTGGCGCTCCCGGGAAATGTCTCTAGAGCTACCGTTTGATTGCTGAGCCGCGGCGGGGACTTGGCCCGCCAGAGGTTGCGGTTCGAGTTCGGATCCGGTGCCCTCGTGGCTGAGGCGAACGACGGCAACGTGACGCGGGCGAGTGCGCAGCACCACGCCCGACCGGTTCCTTACCTGATCCAAAGAGTCGTCAGATAGCAGCCCACTACTTTTAGGCCAGGTCTCGATCAACCACTTTCGAGCGGTGAGCATTCTGGTTCGGTGCCGCAAAGAAATACGAGGCCACGGCGTGGCCGATCTGCTGTTACTCCTGGTAGTAGTGCTGTTCGAGACCCTTGATGAGCAGTTCGGGCTCTCCGCTCATTGCGGCGTCGACCAGCAGCAGATGCCTGTCCGCCTGGCTGTCGGCGGTTCCCACGCCGCGCCGCATTATCGGCACCATCATGACGGCGAGAAGCGACTCCAGGCTCTGCCATGCCTCCACCAGTTTGGCCTTTGGCTGCTGATTCATCAGCGTTCCGTGGAACTCGCGGTCCAACCTCATGAGATCGTCTACGTCCTCTGGCAGACGAAGCCCCCGCATGCGTTCGGCGATGCGCCTCAGTTCTTTCTCAACGCTTTCGGACGGCGGAAGCACGGCGTGCATGGCAGCTCGTCCTTCGAGGGCTGCGAAGACTTCCCCGATCTCGGCGATGTCGCCGTCGCTGAAGTATCGAACCCGGTTACCTGAACCCGGCGAGAATTCGACGAGCCCGGTTGCGGCAAGGCGCGTCAGGGCCTCGCGGACTGTGCCGCGGCTCACAGACAGATCTTCAGCGAGCCTCTTTTCTACGAGATGCCGACCCGGATCGAGGGTTCCCAGGATGATTTCCCTCCTGATTCGGTGCGCCACTTGATCCACGAGCGTTGTTCGCTCCGCAACCCGAGGCGCAAGCGTTCTCGCGAGAGACGTCCTTGCTGGCTCAGAGGTAGGTTGACTCTCCATTGCGCTCACACCCCTATCGGCTAATGGCAGCCACCCGCGCTTTGGAGTGGGCCTTGACACTAGATCACCAAACGATAGTATCAAACAATCATGTCGGACACGATTGTCGGACACTATGGTCGGATAGGACATCAAAATGCATGATGACTTCAGAAGCCAAGAGGCCGTGGTTCGCGGCCACTTCCACATCGCTGCTCTCCCTGGCGGCGGTTTGGATCTGCCGTACATCGAGATCCATGGCGGGGAGCCCGGGCCGCGGCTGACGATGCTCGCGGGCGTCCATGGCTGTGAGTATGCGGCCATGGCTGCTCTGCGGGAGTTTGTTGCAGAGGTCAATCCTGCGGAACTGAGGGGGATCATCACCGCGGTTCCCGTGGTAAACCTCCCGGCTTACCTGAGCCGGACGCCCTTCATCGTTCCAATGGACGGCAAGAATCTGAACAGGTGCTTTCCTGGCGACCCGAACGGCAGCTTTTCGGACGTACTGGCACACCATGTGTTCGAACGCTTCATCCGGGAAGCCGACTTCGTCGTCGACCTTCATTCCGGAGACGTACCGGAAGCTATCGAGCCGGTAGTTATCTACGACGAGTCACCGGTGGGTGAGGCTGCACGGCGGATCGCGGTGGCGTACGGAACACAGCACGTGATCAGGCAGCCTGCCGCCTCACGGGTTACCACCGGCACCACGAGTTCTGCGGCCGCGGATGCCGGTGTCCCGGCGATCACCGCTGAGGCAGGAGGCGGCGGCATCATCGATCGCAAGGCTGTCGCCATTCATGTCAGGGGCCTGCGGAATGTGGCGGCGACCCTGGGAATGCTCCCCTATGACGTTGAGCAGACCCCTGGCCAGGCGGAGCACGACCAAGGCTGGAGCTGGATTCATTCGCCGGTGGGCGGTTGGTGGCAACCGAGCGTCGAACTTGGCAAGCCTGTTTCCAAGGGGGAGCTTCTCGGACAGGTCAGTGACCTCTTCGGCGACGTCATCCACAAAGTCAAGGCAACGCACGCCGGAATACCCATGATCATCACCACGAGTCCCGCGATCGCCGCAGACGGACTCCTTATGGTTCTAACCCAGGAGGTTTCAGAGTGAGCACCACCAAGAAGCGAGTGGCCGTCATCGGTCTCGGAACGGCAGGCAGCATGTCTGCCTGGCGCCTGGCTTCACGGGGCATGGAGGTAGTCGGTTACGAGCAGTTCGGAATCGCCCACGACCGCAGCGCCCACGCGGGCGAGTCCCGTATCTTCCGCACCGCCTACTTCGAAGACCCCGAATACGTGCCATTGCTTCGCACCGCCAAGGCACTGTGGCAACAGCTCGAGGGCGAGACAGGCACCAATCTCCTTACCCTTGCCGGCAATCTCATGCTGGGGGAGGCATCATCGCAGATGGCCAACGTCAGTGACTCCATCGACAAGTTCGGGGTGGACGCCTCCATCATTCCGCTCGACGAGGCGCGCACCCGCTGGCCGCATCATCCGTTCCACGAGGGCGACGCCGTTGTCCTGGACCGTGAGGCTGGCTATCTTCGCCCTGAGCTCGCGGTGCTGAAGGCCGCCTACCGGGCCATGTCGCTGGGCGCCCAACTCCGCACCTACAGCCCAGTTGAAGGGGTCGAAGTCAAGGAGGGCGGGGTCTGGGTCAGCGCCCATGGCCGGAGCGAGCGATACGACCACGTTGTGATCACCACCGGCCCCTGGGCTGCCAAGCTGCTTCCCGAACTCGCGCCACTCGTGCAGGTTCGCAAGGCGGTATCGGCGTGGTTCGTCACGAAGGAACGCGGAGCATTTGATCCGGCCAACTTCCCATGCTTCATACGCACAACGCCCGAAGAGTTTTATGGACTGCCCGCGATGGACGGGAACGGGCTGAAACTAGGCCTGTCCGGCACCGTCAACCGTCTGGTCGATGACCCTGACGCCCTCGACCGGACGGTCCCTATCGACGAAATGAAGGCATTCAGGCAACTCGTGGCCGATTCCTTCCCGGCACTCTATCCGGATCCTGTCCGTGTGGCCGCCTACATGGAGGGCTACACCCAGGACGGGCACGGGATCGTTGGGCGGCTTGGCGGCGAGGACCGCATCACTGTCCTCACGGGCCTGTCCGGTCATGGGTTCAAGCTTGCGCCGGCGCTCGGCGAAATCGCCGCGGACTACGCCCTTCACGGTGCCAGTGACAGCACGATCCCGCTCCTGAGCCCCGACCGGTTCCTTACCGTCCAGACCTCGACGGCGAACCCGTGAGGTGACGCAAGGCCCGTCCCAGCCATTAACTACATCCATCTGGCACCACTACACGGCTTTTTCTGTAACCGCACCATCCCCAACCAAAATAAATTCCAAGGAAAACACCATGAAGACACAAAACAAGGTCCACGCCGCTGTGGCCTCACTGGCCCTCCTCATTGGCTTGAGCGCGTGCGGCAGCGCCGCCGGTAGTGAACCTTCGGCCAGCCCCACTGAACTGGGCCTCAGGGACATCTCTGAGGGTGTCCAGCCCGATCCGAAGGCTGTGAGCCTCCTGCCGAAGTCGTACAAGGACAAAGGTGAGCTCACGGTGGCCGCGGACCTGCACTACCCGCCGACCGTCTTCCTCGCCGAGGACAACAAAACCCCGATCGGCCTCAACCCGGATATCACCCGGCTTATTGCCAAGAAGCTTGGCGTCAAGGTGAAGTTCGAGGACACGAAGTTCGACACCATCATTCCGGGCCTTGACGGTGGCCGCTTCGACTTCACGGTTTCGACCATGGCCAAGACCGAGGACCGGCTCAAGGTCGTGGACATGATCGACTACTTCAAGGCCGGCAGCTCCATTGGGGTGACCGCCGGAAATCCGCAGAAACTCACCAACGAGACCCTATGTGGGAAGAGCATTGCCGTCACCCAGGGCTCAACCGGTCAGCTGCTGCGCCTTCCAGCCCTGAACGAGATGACCTGCACCTCCAAGGGACAGCCCGCAATCAATGCCGTGACGCTGCCCAACATCCAGGAAGCCCTGGTCCAGCTGCACTCCAAGCGCATCGACGGCATCCTCTACGACACCACGGCACTCGCCTGGGCGCAGACGCAGCAGCCGGGCTCCTTCCAGATGCTCACCCCTCCGCTGAACGTCGGCGGAACCGGAATCACGGCAGTTGCGCTGAAGAAGGGGTCGCCCCTGACCCCCGCCATTCAGGCAGCAGTCCAGTCGATCCTTGCGGACCCGGAGTACAAGGAGTCCCTCAAAACCTGGGGCCTGGAGTTTGGGGCCATTACCGACGCCAAGCTGAACTAGCAGGTGCCTGAATGACAACGGCTATCAGCAAAGGAAACAAAGTTGCCATGGGAAGCGTAGATGCAGCCCTCAAGCCACGGCTTCGGCTTCGGACCCGATCGGAATACGCGGGGTGGATCCTTAGCATCCTCGTCGGCGTCGGGATCCTCACCTCGGTCCTCACAAACTCCAACTTCAAGTGGGAGATCGTCGGGAAGTACTTCTTCGCTGAGACGATCCTGCGCGGGCTCATGCTCACGATCTTCCTCACGGTTGCGAGCATGGCCCTGGGAACCTTGCTCGGGCTTGCCCTCGCGATCATGCGGGCTTCGCACGTGAAGCCGGTCTCCATGACAGCCGGGCTCTACATCACATTGTTCCGTGGCACCCCAGTGCTGGTGCAGCTGATCTTCTGGTTCAACATCTCCGCCCTTTACCCGAACCTGAGCATCGGGATCCCGTTCACCGACATCAGCACCGCCATCGACGTCAACACGATCATGGGCCCGATCACCGCAGCGCTTGTGGGCTTGACCCTCAACCAGGCCGCGTACATGGCCGAGATCATCCGCGGCGGCTTCTCCGCAGTAGGCAAGGGCCAGCTTGAGGCCGCCGACTCGCTCGGAATGAGCGCGTCCATGAGGATGCGCAAGGTCATCATCCCTCAGGCCATGCCGTCCATCATCCCGGCGACCGGCAATCAGTTCATCGGAATGTTCAAGGAAACCTCGCTGGTTAGCGTCCTCGGCGTGGCCGAGCTTCTGCAGAGCACCCAGTTGATCTACGCGCGCACCTTTGAGACCATCCCGCTGCTCATCGTGGCGAGCCTGTGGTACCTGGTCATGACCCTGCTGCTGAGCTACCCGCAGTCCAAGCTCGAACAGAACTACTCCCGCGCAACAGCCCGGCTTCCGCGGAAGTCGAAATCCGTTGTGCTGACCGACCCGGAAGGTATCGCGCGATGAGCACCGACGGCACTATCCTTGCCCGGAAAATCCGAAAGTCCTTTGGACCCAAGACAGTCCTGAAGGACATCGACCTGGAGATTGCCAGCGGAGAGATCTGCTGCATCATCGGCCCCAGCGGCTCGGGAAAGTCCACCATCCTGCGCTGCATCAACGGCTTGGAGACCGTGGATTCCGGAATTCTGAAAGTCAACGGCGAGGACTTCGGCTACTACGAAACCGACAAGGCCTACCACGCCCTGCCTGCGAAGAAACTGGCCCAGCAGCGCACCAGGGTTGGCATGGTCTTCCAGTCCTTCAACCTGTTTCCAAACATGACCGCCCGGGAGAACGTCATGTCCGGACCGGTCCTGGTCAAGCGCGCGGACAAGAAGGAATCAGCCAAACGCGCCCAGGAACTGTTGACAAGCGTGGGCCTCGGCGCTTTCGGGGACCGCTACCCGGCCGAACTCTCCGGCGGGCAGCAGCAACGCGTCGCGATCGCGAGGTCCCTGGCCATGGATCCGGAAATCATGCTCTTCGACGAGCCGACATCTGCACTGGACCCCGAAAAGGTCGGTGAAGTCCTGACCGTTATGAAGGAGCTCGCCAAGAAGGGCATGACCATGGTGGTGGTCACCCACGAGATGGGCTTCGCCCGCGAAGTGGCCGATTCCCTGATCTTCATGGACGACGGCTACGTCGTCGAACGCGGCGACGCCCGCGAAGTGCTCCGCAACCCCCAAGAGTCCCGCACCCAGTCCTTCCTCGAGAAAGTGCTCTGAAATGACAGATGGAAAGTTGGCCGTCATCGGCCTCGGCACCATTGGCAGTATGGCCCTCTGGCAGGCCTCCCGGCTATCCGATTCCGTGGTCGGATTCGAAGCGCAGCTCCCTGCGCACGGACGCAGTGCCGTTGGCGGAGACACCCGCCTGTTCCGCATGCTCAACCTAAACCCGGGCTTCAATCCCATCCTGCAGAGCTCCCAACGTCTCTGGGCCGAGCTTGAGGACGAAACCGGACAGGACATCCTCCTGCGCTGCGGCGGAATCTACATTGGTACGGCGAACGGGGCGTACATCCCGCAGCTGCTCGAGTCGGCGCGGGCGACCGGCGTAGCGCACCAGATCCTCTCCCGGACGGAGATGGCCGAGCGGTATCCGCAGCACAACCTGCGTGCCGATGACATCGGTGTGTTCGACCCCAACGGCGGCGCACTCAGGACGGATCGGGCCGTCACGGCTGCGGTCTCCGCAGCCCAGGCCAACGGTGCGACAGTGCTCACCAACACCCCGGTAGACGGGATCCGGGAAACCGTAGACGGTGTAGTGGTGACCTCCGGGGACAAGTCCTGGACGTTCGAGAACGTCATCGTCGCCTCCGGCGGCTGGTCGCAGAAGCTCATGCCGGAGTCGCTCCAAGCGCACACCCAACCGAACAGGGTCTTCCTCACGTGGTTCGTCGCCAAAAATCCCGCGCTCTTCTCCCCAGAGCGGTTTCCTGTCTTCGTGCGGCTCTCCGGAGACCGGTCCATGTATGGTGCGCCCGCAGTTGATGGGGTCACCGTCAAGGCAACCCTGAATTTCCGGCCAACGCCTACCGGGAACCCCAGTGCGGTTCCGAGGGAACTTACTCCGGCAGAGATTGCCGAGACGACCGAGACGGTGAGCGAGTTCTTCCCCGGCCTGTATCCAAACATCGTCCGCTCGGACGCGTTCCCGGACCTCTTCACGACCGACCGCAACCCGCTGCTCGGCCGCCTCGACGCCGGTAGCAGGGTCTACTGCGCAACCGGGTTCTCCGGCGGGGGCTTCAAAATGGCCACCGGATATGGCGAGATCGCCGCCCGCGAAGCGCTCGGATTACAGACGTTCGATGGCTTGGATTTCGTACGTCCGGAACGGTTCATGAGCGTCCATAGCATGCAGGCTGCCGCGGCCGGACAATCCTCTTCCCACAACCAGTGAAAGCGTTGATATGAGCCTTCCCTTTGCCCCCACTGATTCTCGAGTCGGGCTGGTCGCCAACGGTGTGTCCGGCTCGCCATCGCACCGGCTCCAGGCTCTCGGCTTGAAGTTGCCCAGCCTCGCTGACAACCCGTACTACCTGCATCACCGGTCGGTGGACTCCAGTATTCACATCTCAGGCCAACTGCCGTACAAAGACGGCGAACTCCTGGGCACCGGCATCGTCGGCCACGATGTGGAGCTTGAAACAGCGCAGGAGCTTGCCCGCCACGCCGCGCTTAACGCACTTGCTGCCGCCGTCCAAGCGGTGGGCGACCTGGACAAGGTCCGCATCGTGCAGATGCTCGTTTTTGTGGCCAGTACACCGGACTTCGGTCTGCAGTCGCAGGTGGCCAATGCAGCCAGTGACTTGCTCATCGGGGTACTGGGTGAAAACGGACGGCACGCCCGTACTGCGATCGGTGTAGCCGGGCTGCCGCGCAGGAGCCCGGTCGAGATTCAGATGGTCTGCACGGAGGCGAGGGCATGAACCATAAGGAGCACTGCGTGAACCGCATTCAGCAAGCACTCGAGGCTCTCGTCGATCGGATCGACACGCCCTCACCCATCGTGCTGTCCGACGTGATGCAGGACAATATCGACCGGATGCAGGCCTTCGCAACCCAGCAGAACCTCGACGTCAGGCCACACGTCAAAACCCACAAATGCGTGGAAATCGGCCGGCGCCAGCTCAAAGCGGGTGCGGTCGGAATCACTGCAGGCAACGTCGGTGAGGCAGAGGTCTTCGCCGCGGCCGGGTTCGACAACGTCTTCATCGCCTACCCGATCTGGCCGGCTGGAACCAAAGGCCCACGGATCCGCGAGCTGGCCGAGACAACCCGGCTCCGGGTCGGAGTCGACAATGTGGCGGCGATCGATGCCTTGGCCGATGCGATGGGATCAGAAGCGGAGCTGCTGCAGGTGGTGATCGAGGTCGATTGTGGTGCGCGCCGTTCCGGGGCCGCTCCCGAGGCTGCCGGCGACCTCGCCCTCGCCGCCCGCAAGCGTGGCCTGATCCCGGCGGGCGTCTTCACCTATCCTGGCCATGGCAGTGCCGGACCGGACGCGCGCAAGCGAGCCGCCGAGGACCAGGACGCCGCACTCATCACCGCGGTACGGAGCCTCAGCGCAGCTGGCGTGACCGCAGAGGTGGTCAGCGCCGGCTCCACACCCACTGTGGAATTCGCCACCAACAGCGTCATCACCGAGATCAGGCCCGGCGAGTACGTCTTCAACGACCTCAACAACACCAGGCTCGGCGCCTGCACTGAGGACCAGATCGCGCTGTTCCTCGCCGGCACAGTGGTCAGCGGCTGGGTCCCGGAGCAGGTCCTGCTCGATATCGGCACCAAAGCCCTCGGTCGCGAAGGCAGCCCCGAGATCGGGTACGGCGGCATTGCCGGCACTACGGCCGTGTTGTCCAAGCTCAATGAGTACCACGGCTTCCTTCCCCTGCCCGGGGACGGATTCCACCCCCGCGTCGGGACCGTGCTTCCCGTGGTGCCCAACCACGTCTGCCCGGTGGTGGTCAATTTCGAGGAGTACATCGTCACCGACAGCACCGGAACCACCCTGGAACGGTGGCCTGTGGACGCCCGCGGATTCCTCAACTGACCGCCTGAGGACTTTCGTCCCAACCCGACAGCCAACAATCAACCTCACGATGGAGTGCCTGACTTGAGACTAGACAAGACCACCGCCGTGGTGACCGGCGCCAGCAGCGGAATCGGCGAGGCGGTGAGTGCCCACTTCCGCCGCGAAGGTGCCCGGCTGCTGCTCACTGGCCGAAGGGAGCAACTTGATACGGCCCAGCCAGATGACCTGTACGTCCCGGGAGACCTTAACGACGAGGCCTTCGTCGAAAGCCTCGCCCGGCAGGCCGCCGAATCCTTCGGCACCGTCGACGTCGTCGTTATTAACCACGGCTTGCAGGTCACCGGCCCGCTCACGGAGATGGCGCACGAGGACGCGAAGAACGTGCTCAACAGCAACCTGCTCAGCGCCTTCCTGGTGATGAAGCATTTCGCACCACTGATGCCCGCGGCGGGAGGCTCGTTCGTGCTCGTCAGCTCACGGCTCGGCATGGTCGGCATGGCAGATCAAGTCCTGTACTCCGCAGCGAAGGGCGGCCTCATCATGCTGGCCAAGGGTGCCGCGATCGAGTGGGCCCCACAGAACATCCGCGTCAACGTTGTCGCTCCCGGGCTAACCATCACGCCAGTCATCGAAGCATCAATTCAGCGCACGCCCGATCCCGAGGCCTACCGCCGGCAGCGCGAGGGCCAAATCCCGCTCCAACGCCTCGCCACCCCCGAGGAAATCGCCGACGCCATCCTCTTCCTCGCATCCAAGGAAGCGTCCTACATCACCGGAGCGACGCTCCCGGTAGACGGCGGATACACCGCCTTCTAGCAGCGCATGATCCACAAAAACAGCGGGGCCCGGTCAACCGCCGGGTCCCGCACCCTTCCCAACAAAGCCTGAAACTGGAGCAACGCCCATGAGTACTGGAGCCACACTGGACCTCACCGAAACCCGGCTGTTCATCGGCGGGAAATGGATACCATCCGGCACAGGAGCCACGCTGCCGGTCATCAACCCTGCCACCGGCGAAGCGATCGCGCACGTTTCCGACGGCTCCGTCCAAGACGGAGCGGCGGCACTGGATGCCGCCTGCGCCGCCCAGGACGCTTGGGCAGCAACACCGGCAAGGGACCGCGCCGACATCCTTGCCCGCACCTATCAGGGCATCATCGACCGCCGCGACGAATTCGCCCGCCTGATCGTGGATGAGATGGGCAAGCCCTGGGCAGAAGCCCAATCCGAAGTCGACTACGGCGCAGGCTTCTTCCGCTGGTTCGCAGAATCCGCCGGACGGATCCACACCGAAGGCCAGTTCGGCGTCGAACCGGGCTCCAACTACCACATGGCAGTGTCCAAACGCCCGGTGGGCCCCTCCCTGCTGATCACCCCATGGAACTTCCCCCTTGCCATGGGCGCCCGCAAGATCGCACCGGCCTTGGCCGCCGGCTGCACCACCATCCTCAAGCCTGCCGCCCAGACCCCACTGACGTCCCTGCTACTCGCCCAGGTCCTCCAGGAAGCAGGCGTGCCCGCCGGTGTGATGAACGTCGTCGCGACGAGCAACTCCCGGGATCTGATCGGCGGCATCATGAGCGACGAACGGACCCGAAAGATCTCCTTCACCGGCTCCACCGAAGTCGGCCGGGTACTCCTGGCCCAAGCCGCGCAGAACGTCATGAACACCTCCATGGAACTCGGCGGGAACGCGCCATTGATTGTTTTCGACGACGCCGACCTCGATACCGCCATCGAAGGCGCCTACCTCGCCAAGCTCCGCAATGGCGGCCAGTCCTGCGTCGCAGCCAACCGGATCTATGTCCAGGCCGGCATCGCGCCCGAGTTCACCAAACGCTTCACGGAACGCCTCGCCGCCGTCAACGTAGGCAACGGCCACGAACCCAGCACCGGCCTAGGACCACTGATCGATGACAAGCAACGCGCAACCGTCCACAACCTCGTCACCGACGCCGTCGCCAAGGGAGCAACCTGCCTCACCGGCGGCCAGGTCATCGACGGCCCCGGCTACTACTACCAACCCACCGTCCTGACCAACATTCCAACCAACGCCAACATCAGGGAAGAAGAAATCTTCGGCCCCGTCGCAGCCATCTACACCTTCGACACCGAAGAAGAAGCCATCGTCGAAGCGAACGCCACCCCTTATGGCCTGGCCTCCTACATCTTCACTCAGGACCTTGGGCGGGCACTGCGCGTCGCCGACGCGATTGATGCCGGCATGACAGGAATCAACCGCGGACTCATCAGCAACCCGGCCGCACCCTTCGGCGGGACCAAACAATCAGGCCTCGGGCGCGAAGGGGGAATCGAAGGCCTCGAGGCCTACCAGGAAACCAAATACACCGGCATCCAACTCTGACCTGACTGGTCATGTCCGCCCAAACGCTAGAGAAACCATGGACGATTTCGCGGAGTGGAAGAGGCTTTTACGGCTGCCCATCGAAATGCGAAAGGCCGACCAGCGGAACCGTGGATGGCGCGAGGACCCAACGAGATAGCGGTTCAAGATCCTCGGCGTCCCAAAACGGTTGATGCCCACCCGTGGAATGTCACGGCAGGCCGAGATGAGCCGTCTGAAGTGGGTGCATAGGGGTGGCCTCGTCAGGCCGCCTCGAGCTACACCAACTTCGTTCCCGTCAGGCCAAAGCCTGGGTTGCCCGGAGCTCACATCCGGAACTTGATAGGGATACTTGCTTGATGCAGATCGGGGCGGACACCTGTCGGAATCCGCTATTCGGAACCGTAGGTATTCCTCCAAATGGTTCTTTTCGCGTTCAAACCCGGCAGAGTCTACTGCACCGGAAGTGGCCTTTCTAAAGCTGTGAAGGCTGCATTGCTGACCATCCGGGGTGACCACACGCTCATCGGGCTGGCTCGGCCGGACGGTTGTGCCTAGCCCCAGCGGGTGCGTGGGACCGTCCCCCTCTCCTCCAACGAGTGTGAGTAATCAGCGGCCAATAGCCCTGATGCACGGAGCAGTGGCGCATCGGCGCCGGGTTCCTCCCGGGACGCCGCGGACCTCCCAGGAGGGTAGGGTGTCTGCGCACGTATCAATTCTACGCAGGGTAGAAAAAATGTTTGCGAGTCCAAGGTGATTGGTCGTGGGTGTTCGATGAAGTGCTGCGAAGGTGCAGAGTCTTCTTGGGGCCCCTGACATGGGAAAACGCGCAAAAGCATGCCGAGACGGGTTCTCTTCCGTCTTTCTACTCGTCCCACTTGCTGGCCGATACCGATGTTCTGTCGTCGGGTCGGTCGGAAGGTCTTGTCATGATGCTCGTGGTCTTCTCCGCCATGTTAACAAGGAAGGAGGTGCCGCCGTCGTGTTGGATGTTTCATCGTTCTGCCGGGTAGGGTGTGGTCGGATTTTGGTTCGTTCGACGGATGGGTGTGAGTCGTGCCCCAGGGGCCGCCGCCTCATCCCGGCAGGAGGCTCCAAGCGGGCTAAAAGGCTGAGCCTTAGCAGGCGATCTCCAGTGTGTGGCGGCTCCCCTTTTGCTGGTGCCGCTCCGACTGTGCAGAGCAGCTTGGGTCCCCTTTTCGTCGGTGGCGATCGAGCAAAAAAGAAGTGTGAACAATGTCCACACTTTCCACCCCGGACTGGCCGGTACTGCCGTCGGACTGGCCCCGATTCCGCTTGTTTCCGCCACTTCCCAGTGTTTCCAAGGCCAGGAATCGCCTTCGAGTCCCACCTCGGGCACAGTGTTTTCGCAGGTCAGGGGCCTATGGTCCTCTGAGCGTGCACAAATCAGCTTTTTTTGTGGGCCCTTGGGGGGTCGTTTTTGTTGTCCTCTGCCGCATTCTCCTTGTTTGGGGGAGTGGTCTGTGGTCTTGCTTCTTCATGGGCGGGGGCAGGACCGTTCTACATGACTTCTGCCCGATCTTGTGGGAGCGGTTCGCTGCCCGGCCAGGGTTTGCGCATTTCAACCGAAGACAGGCGTTCACGCAACTGCATTGGGCCTAGGCGGGTCCTGGTCGTGGCCCGTCTGGTGGTTTAGTTGAAATGCGGTGCCGGGTTTGGGCAGCGGCCTCACGGCGCGGCGGGGGCAATGTTGTGGTTGAGGCGGAAGACGTTCTCGGGGTCGTAGTGGGCTTTCACGATCGTCAGCCGGTCGTAGTTCACCCCGTAGGCGGCCCGTACGCGCTCTTGCTCCATGCCACCAAGGTTGTTCACGTACACTGCTTCCTTGAGATGGGGGCTCATCGCCTCGAAACAGCGGCGAGTCCAGGCGATATTCCTGTCGGTGTCGGCCGGATCCCCCCACTGGGACAGGATCAGGAAGTCGTACTGACGATCTCGGTGGGCAAATGCGGTTGCCCGCGGGTCCACCCGGCTGGCCACTCCGGTCATCTGCTGTAATCCGATGCCCGTATAGAGAGACGGGCTGGTTGCTGCGAACTCCAGCATCACCTCGATGGCACTATCGGTGACGTCCTTGAGATAGCTTGATTTCCAGTAGTGCTGGCGCCCGCCGGGAGCGCCGCCGTCGCGCGAGCACTGGAACGCCAGATAGGGCAGTGAGCTAATTTCTCCATTGATGGGGTTGCCGAAGTCCCGTAGTGGTTGGAGAGTGTGCTCTCCCTCGCTGAGTTGGCCGCAGTAGCACGCTGTTATGGAAACGAGGGGCCGGCCCTCTGGGTCCCGGCCCACGGAGGCGCTGGTGGACAGTTCATCAGGCGCGCGGCTGGAAAATTCGTAGTAGAAGCGCAGCGCTGCCTTGGCCTGCTCGGGTGGGAAGACCAGCGCGCCGGCGAGCACAGTGCTGACCGGGTGGAGTTGGTATGTCAGTGAGGTGACGACGCCGAAGTTTCCGCCGCCTCCGCGCAGGGCCCAGTAGAGGTCTTCGTTTTCGGTAGGGCTTGCCGTGAGGAAGTCCCCGTCTGCGGTTACGACATCTGCTGCGAGCACGTTGTCGCAGGCGAGACCGTATTTGCCGTTCAGCCAGCCCAGACCCCCACCGAGGGTAAGGCCGGCGATGCCGGTGACCGAGACGACGCCCAAAGTGGTGGCCAACCCAAATGCCTGGGTCTCGTGGTCGAATTCACGGAGCAGCAGCCCAGTTTGTGCTTGGGCTACTCGGCGGGCAGGGTCCACCCGTATGCCTTTCAGGGGGGAGAGGTCGAGCATCAGCCCGCCTTCGCACACGGACGCCCCAGAGACGCTGTGTCCGCCGCTGTGGATCGAGAGCGGTAATTGTTGTGCGCGGGCGAAGCGCACGCCTTGGATGATGTCCGCTGCCCCGGCGCAGCGGAGGACGGCTGCCGGACGGCGGTCGATCATGGCGTTGAATACGCGGCGGCTGCGGTCGTAGTCCGGGTGCCGGGGCGTCAGCAATTTGCCCCGTATGCGATCCGCTAGGGCGCCCAGCGGACTCGGGTCTTGGGCGGCTCCGCTCTTGCCCAGTGATCCTTGTGGCATCCGCACCCCCCATCTTTGGAGCCGATATTGGACCCCGGGGCCGCAGTTGTCAATGACTCAACTCCAGACCGGACGTGGCCCTCATGATCAATCCGGTGCCGCCGTGAAATGGGGAGATGCGGCCAGTGGCTGTCGATGCTTTGAACTGGCTATTTCGGGCGTCAGGCACACTTGGAGCCACACCGCAACACAACCAATTTCATCATTACTGTGCACACTTTTGTGCACGGGCAGCTTTTGGGCCTTCATTTTGGTCCCTTTCCGTTGCCGCTTCCTGCAGTTCTCTGTTGCAGACGGCTTGACCTTTCGGCCAGGCCGTGGATGTCGTAGGACGTTTCGGGTTCAGTGGGAATGTCTCAGGAGGTATCTGCGGTTATGGCGTCCGATCCGTTGACAGAGCGCAGGTGTGTGGGATCCGGACCTTCTTCCCGGGCGGTCTTGGTTTGGTTGATCCGTCATGGCCGGTCCGAGTCTGGACGCGCGGCTATCTGGGTGACTGCCTAAGCCTGCTCATCAACGGCCATGGGCTTGCTAGCAGGCGAGGATGACCGGAGATAGCCGGCGCATCACGCGGCGGGTCTTGGGCGTACGGAGTTTGTCCGGCAAACTGAGGGTTGAAGGACGTCGAACCAAGACATGGGCGGCCCCCATCACTACCGTCTGATGAAACGTCTCGTTGTTATGTCTCGCAACGGGGCTCGATCTCGGTGTCCTCGCAAGTCTTAGTAGACACTACTGTCAGGTTGGGATCTGAGAATCCCCTGGAGCCATTGCTAGAAGTGCCGAATCGGACCCTATTCGGACAGCCTTTCGGCTACCTGCCTGACTTCAGGTTGGGGTGTAGTTCCGGCTGACATGCGGCAAGCCTGGCGGCGATAGCTGAAGGTTCATGTCAGCGGGGCAGGAGCAGGCGGATCTGGGTCCTGATGTCCTGCACAATGTCCTCGGTGCGAAGAGCGGGATTTGCATTCACTGCCATGCTGAGGAACATGATCGCCGAGACGATGCGTGCGGTTGTTGCGGCATCATCGGCATTGAGAAGTTCATCGCGGCCCAGGACGGCGGCGATGGCTTCCTCGGTCTGAGCGACGATGGAGAGAGCATGGCTGTGTTGCGGCTCGGCCGGGTCGCCGAAGACCATTTCCCGCAGATAAGTGCGTCCGTTATCGACCTGGACACGGTTGCACTCCACGATCGGCCGCACGATGGACAGCACTGCATCCAGTGCATTCGGGATGGTTTCAGCATCGGCCCGGCCCCGCTCGAGCGCTTCGGCGTAGTGGGCGTTCTGCACGAGCAGGAGGAGTTCTCCCTTGGTCTTGGCGTAGAGGAACAGGGTTCCGGTGCCGATGTCAGCCTTATCGGCGATCTGCTGGGTGGTGACATCCTCCACGCCGTGCTTGGCGAACAGCTCGCTGGCTGCGGCGGTGATGCGGTCCAGCTTCTGCTGCTTGTTCCGCTCACGCCGTCCAAGCGGCTGGGATGCGACAGGCATGCAGGCTCCTCTCTCTTCTCGAGATAACTGACTGGGCTCAGTTAGGAGTGTAGTCCTCCGCGAGCGGCATTTCTGGTCAGGTGGCCAAGAAGTCGACGACGGCCGGAGTGAATGTGGCGTGGTGCTGGAAGATGCCGCCGTGGCCGGAGTCGGGGTAGATGATCAGCTCGGATCCTTGGATGCGCCGGTGCAGGTCTTCGGAGAGGACGGATGGCACCATGCGGTCGTTGTCGCCGTTGGCGATGAGGGTGGGGTGCGTGAGTGTGGACAGGTCTGACGGGGCGGAGCGGCCGAAGGCCTGGATTGCCTTCAACTGCGTTTGGAATGCGTGGGTGCTGATCGGCTTGTCACGGTCGGCGCTGCGCTCCTGGAGGCGCTTGATGAACGCTTTCGCTGCGGGTTTGCCGGTGGTGTTGCGGTTGAAGAACAGGAACTCCTTGGGATCGGACCTTGTCAGGATTGCGCGGAGGATGTCCCAGTAGGTGGTGCCGACGACTTTGTCGATATCCTTGCCGCCGCGCGGGCCGGTTCCGGTGAGCACGAGCTTGCGGACAAGGTCGGGATGTTTGAGGGCCAGGTCCTGGGCGATCATGCCCCCCAATGAGAAGGAGAAGACATCGATTTTGTCGAACCCGAGGGCCTTGATGAAGGTGTAGGAGTCGTCGGCCATTGCCTCGATGTTGCGGGGAACTTGCCCGGTGGAAGCGCCGACACCGGGCTGGTCGAAGGTGATGACGTGGCGGTTCTTCGCGATGGGGTCAATGATCCGGGGATCCCAGTTATCCAATGTGGCGGCTAGGTGCACGAAGAACACGACGGGGATGCCGCCCTTCGGCCCCAGCTCCCGGTAGGCGTAGGTGACACCTTCGGCTGTGATGGCTTTGGTAGGTGCTATCGCGTACGAGGTAACGACAGAGTCGTGCGGGGTGCCGGTGTTGTCCATGACGGTTGTTCTCCTGCGTGGTTCGTGAGGTGGAAAAGGTGGCGGTTCAGTTGCTCAGGGCGACCACTGCTTTGCCGCGGATGCCGCCCTCGGCCAGGTACTGCAGCGCCTCTCGGGTCTGGTCGAAGCTGAAGACCTTCCCTACGACGGGGCGCAGCACGCCGTCGTCGACCAGCGATGCGATCTGGCGCAGTTGGTCGCCGCTGGCGCGCATGAAGAGGAACTCATAGCTGACGCCGAGCTTCCTGGCATGCCGGCGAATCTTAGTGCTGAGTACAGTGATTGCCAGGCGAAGCGCAGGATTCAGCCCGGCTTCGCGGGCGAACGCCGGATCCGGCGGTCCGGAGATACCGATGGTCTTGCCACCGGGTTTGAGGATGCGCAGTGACTTCTCAAGGTTCTCCCCGCCGAGGCTGTCGAGCACGAGGTCGTAGCCGCTGAGGAGTTGCTCGAAGTCCTGGGTGCGGTAGTCGATCACGATGTCGGCTCCGAGGTCGCGCACGAAGCCGGCGTTCGAGCCGCTCGCGGTGGTTGCAACGGTCGCGCCGAGGTGTTTGGCGAGCTGGACGGCGATAGAGCCGACCCCACCGGCTCCCGCGTGAATGAGAACCTTCTGTCCGGGGCGCACGTTGCCCCGCTCAACGAGGGCCTGCCATGCGGTCAGCGCCACCAGCGGCAGCGAGCCGGCCTCCTCCATGCTGGCCGATGCAGGCTTCAACGCAAGGTCATCCTCGGCGACGGCGATGCGCTCCGCGAACGTGCCGATGCGGTCCTTATCGGGGCGGCCGTAAACCTCATCACCGGGCTTGAACCCGCGCACCTTAGCCCCGACCTGCAGGACGGTGCCGGCCACGTCATTGCCGAGGATCAGCTGGAGCTTGTAGGGGAGGATTTGCTTAAACTCGCCCAGCCGGATCTTCTCGTCCAACTGGTTCAGGCCTGCCGCTTGAACCTGCACGAGCACGTCGCTCTCGCCGACGGTCGGCTCAGCAACCTCCGCTTCGCGCAGCGGCTCCTTGTACTTGGTGACGACGAATGCCCGCATGCTGTGATGCTCCTTCTGGAGGTGTTCGTTAGTAGTTGGTTCCTTGGTGCAGCGATATGTCTCGGGAGCCCTTTCCGCGTGCAGCGGTCTGTACGGCACTCCCTGGACTTGAAAGGACTAATATGATCACAATCAATTATGACTAAGCTCAGGTTTCTGTCAAGGGGGAAGCCTGATCGTTGCGAGCAGGGGAGAGCCGGCAGACCGCTAGTTCTGCGTTCGAAGCGGGTCACTGCGGCTTTTATTCTCCCCGCGATCGCCCACGGCGAGCTCTGGCAGATCGTCGCTTCTGGAATGCTTACGGGCGCAGGCATCGGCATGGCACTCGCTGCAACCTCGAACGCCATCATCGAAAGCGTCCCGGCCACCCAAACCGGAGAAGCGATCAGGGCGAATACCATCGCCCGTACCATTCGAAGCAGTGTCGGCACGGCGATCATCGCGGCGTTGATCTCTTCGCACAGCACACCGAGAGGCCTGCTGACGAACGATGCATTCACGATCGGCTTCTGGGTCTGCGCCGCCGTGGCCGTCCTCGCGATAATCGGCTCCCTCGCGGCTCCCTCGATGCGTAAACGACGGCAACAGGCGATCGCGCTCGGGATTGAAGATCTGCCCGTCATGGCGAGCGAAGCGCACTAGCCGTGTGTGATGCGGCTGCTTGGCGGATTCTCCAAGAAGCCCCCTCCCATTCCGCGCGCAGTATCGTGCGAGGGGCTCAGTCGGTCACCTTGTTGCCACCGTGCGGAAGCCGCAGTTACCGCTTGAGGATTCGGGGGTGTTGGAGGTTCTGGCGGCGACGCGATAGCGGTTGCAGTAGGAATCGTGGCAGAGGTAGGAGCCGCCGCGCATGACCCGGCCAGCGCCGATCGTGGGGCCTTGGGGGTTGTGGGCGGGGGAGTTGCGGTAGTACTTGGGCAGGAACCAGTCCGCGCACCATTCCCACACGTTCCCGGCCACTTCGTAGAGTCCGTAGCCGTTGGGCGGGAATGATTTCACGGCGGCGGCGCCCAAGTGGCCGTCCTCTTCCGTGTTCAGGGTGGGGAAGGTGCCTTGCCAGATGTTGCAGCGGTGTTCGCCCTCCGGCGTGAGCTCATCGCCCCAGGCGTAGCGTTTCCCGGCGAGCCCGCCGCGGGCGGAGTACTCCCATTCGGCTTCAGTGGG
>NZ_JBFTQF010000006.1:0-211365 GCF_056398865.1 Arthrobacter sp. 01T419 | reverse complement strand
CCGAGGAAGAAGTTCCGCCAGATCGGCATCAACGGGACCACGGCCAGGTCCTGGTACACGGTGGCAATGCCGACGTCGAGGGCGTCCCTGGGCGAGTTGAACTTCCGCTCCTCGCCCATGATGTGCAGCACGCCTTCATCATGCTGGTGGAGGCCCGCGATGATCTTGATCAGCGTGGACTTGCCCGCACCGTTGTCCCCCAGCACGCAGGTGACCCGGCCGTTGTCCACGGCCATGGTCACATCGCGCAAGGCGATGATGTTCCCGTAGTGCTTTCCGATCTTGTCCAGGGACAGCAGGTGCACGGGCGTGTGGGTCAGCGGATCCTTTTCATCCTTGAGCAGTGTCTGTTGGTCGATCTGTTTGGCATTCATTGGTCCGCCCCTTACTTGAGATCTGCGCGGCGCTTGACGATGAGGTTGACGATGGTGGCCAGCAGCAGCATCAGGCCCAGGAAGAACTTGAACCAGTCCGGGTTCCACTGCGCGTACACGATGCCCTTGTTGGCCATGCCGAAGATGAACGCACCGATCGCACCGCCCACCGCCGAACCGTAGCCGCCCGTCAGGAGGCAGCCGCCGATGACCGCCGCGATGATGTAGAGGAACTCGTTGCCCACGCCCTCACCGGACTGCACGGCGTCGAAGGCGAACAGGTTGTGCATGCCCAAGATCCAGCCACAGAAACCCACCGCCATGAACAAGCCGATCTTGGTCTTGGTCACCGGCACACCCACCGCACGGGCAGCGTTCGCGTCACCACCGACGGCGAAGATCCAGTTGCCCACCTTGGTGCGCAACAGGACCCAAGACGCAATGGCAACGAGGATGATCCAGAAGAACACCGTGATCTTGACCTCGACGCCGCCGATGCTGATGGACGAGGCGAATACCGCGTGCGCGGAATCGAATCCGTCGAGCTTGGAGATGGACGGCGAGGACACGCTGCCGCCGATGAGGCGGGTCAGGGCCAGGTTGAGGCCCGTCAGCATGAGGAAGGTCGCGAGCGTGACGATGAAGCTGGGAAGTTTCGTCTTGACGAGGATCCAGCCGTTGATGAAACCGATACTGAGGGAGACCACAAGCGCCAGCACAACGCCGACCCATGCGTTCAGCGAGAAGTTCCAGCTGAATAGGGAGGCAGTCAGTGCGGACGAGATCACGGCCACACCGGTGGAAAGGTCAAACTCTCCGCCGATCATCAACAGCGACACCCCCACCGCCATGATCCCGATCGTCGAGGAACCATACAGGACCGTAGCCAAAGCATTCGGCTGCGTGAAGGTCTGGGACACCGAGGCGAAGAAAATGAACAGGACAACCGCCCCTACCAGGGCACCGACTTCGGGCCTCGCCAAAAACTTCTGGACCGGGCTGCGTCTGCCGATCCGCTCATCGCCGGGCGTCGAAGCCGGCGCCGGCGGCAGGGTTGCTGTGTTTGCCATAGGAAGAACTCCTTGTTGGTCAGGCCGCGCGGCGGTCACCCGCCGCGCGGCCAGAATCCTGGATCTAGCGGACGCCCTGCTGGGCGAATTTGAGGACATCGGAAGCGTTGGACTTGTCCACGATGGTGGGACCGGTCAGGACAGGCTGGCCACCGCCGAGCTTGAATCCTCCGCGCTTGGCCTGCCAAAGGGAGTCAACCGACATGTAGCCCTGAAGCCACGGCTGCTGGTCCACAGTAAAGATCACCGCGCCATCCACGATCTTTTGGGCGAGTTCCGCGTTCAGGTCGAAGCTGGCCACCTTCGCAGAACTGCTGGCGTCCGTGACCGACTTGAGGAGAGTGAGGGTGATCGGCGCGCCCAGACCGATGATGACGTCTGCATCCTTGGCTGCCTGGAGCTTCGCGGTGGCGGTGGACTGGACCGCGGTCATGTCCTTGCCGTCGACGTACAGGATCTCCGTTCCGGGCACCTTCTCCTTGACGCCGGCACACCGTGCTTCGAGGCCGACGTGGCCCTGCTGCTGGATCACGCAGACCGGGTGCTTGAAGCCCTGGGAAGCGAGCCTGGTACCCACTGCCTCGCCAGCGAGCTTCTCATTCGAACCGAAGTGAGTGAAGGCCCCGAGCTGCGCGGAGACGCCCTCACCGGCGTTGAGGCTCACCACCGGGATACCGGCATCGACGGCCTTCTTGAGGACGTCCTTGAGGGCATCCGGAGTGGCGAGGGTGACGGCGATGCCGTCAACCTTCTGGTCGATGGCCTGCTGGACGAGCTGCGCTTGGCGCCCGGCTTCAGGGTCGCTTGTGTAGAGGAGGTCAACATTGTCCTTCGCGGATGCTTCCTCTGCGCCTTTGCGGACGATGTCCCAGAACGTGTCTCCCGCGGCGGCGTGGGTGATGAGGGCCACCTTCATGCGCGGAGTGCTCACGGCCTGTCCACCACCGGCGGCGTTGCCGCTGTCAGCCGGCTTCCCGCCTTGGCTGGAACAAGCACTAAGAGCCATCATCGGAACGACGGCCGCCACAAGTGCCGCCTTCCGCCAGGAAAACTTCTTCACGATTTATCTCCTTTGATAGGGGTTGCGGCCCTGCCACTCTGCAGGAGCTCAAAGCCCTCTACACAGATCATGGTGACTCGGCTCACAGATGTCAATACTTTGTCCTGACATTAGGATGTTTTTACGTGAGATAGTCATGCGAGCTCCCGCGAACAGCGCCGAATGGGGGCTAGCGGGTCACCCGGGCCGTGGTACTTCGCAGCACCAGAACGGGTTCGATCAAGGTCTTCTGGGGCTCAATGGCCGGATCCTCGATTCTGGCGAGCAGCCTGTGCGCGACATCAATCCCGACAAGGTCGCTGCGGTTGTCCACTGAGGTGAGGTCCAGGTACCTCGACTTGGCCAACGGCGAGTTGTCATAGCCGATCACGGAAACGTCGCTCGGCACGCGAAGGCCCCGGGCCTTGAGGACGGCAAAGGCGCCCATGGCCATGGTGTCGTTGGCCGCGAAGATCGCGGTAATGTCCGGATAGCGTTCCAGGAGCCAGGAGGCGCCAGCGTAGCCATCTTCCTCGGAAGTGCCTTGGGACTCGGCAATCAGAAGCTCGACGCCGGCGGCCCGGATCTCCCGCCGGAAACCGGCGCGCCGGTGGGCTGACGCGCCGTCGGCCCCTGACAGATGGCCGATGCGGGTATGGCCCAGCCCCAGCAGATGGTTGGCAGCCATGCCGCCCCCGCCGTCGTCGTCGTTGGTTATCAGGTCGGCGCCGATCGGCACCCCCTTGCGCCACCCGGCCACCACCGTAGGAACCCCCGTCCCGTCAAGCATGGACTCGCTCGGCTCCGCGGCAATGACAAGCGCGTCAACATGCAGAGCGAGGAGGCCGTCCGTGGCATCCTTGATACGGTTCTCGCCAGGCCGGGAGTCGGCCAGCATGACGTGGTAGCCCAGGTCAGAGAGGACGGACTCCATGCCCCTCAGGAGGTCCACGAACCACAGGTTCCGGTAGTCGTCGATCAACAGCCCGATACTCTTCGTCCGGTTGCTCGCCAATGCAGTCGCGGCACGGCTGGGACGGTAGCCGAGCTCCGAAATTGCCGCCTGGACGGCTTCACGGCGCTTGTCGCTAACCCTCTCCGGCGACTGCAACACCAAGGACACCAACGACGGCGAGACGCCGGCATGTTTGGCAACGTCATAGATGGTCGGGCGGCGGGTTTTGGGACGTGTCGCGCTCATGTTCGGGGAACCTTTCTTCTCTTCTGCCTAGACTATCCATCGGACATTGACAGGACATACTCACATGGTTAAGCTTTGAGTCCAGTGCTAAATTGTAGCGCTCCAAAATGCCAGAGGGGTGTTCGGCACCCAGGCTGAATTTCGAAGGAGAAATCAATGGCTGAGAGCCTAGGGGTCGCCGTCATCGGCGCAGGAATGGCCGGCAAGGCACACGCGGCGGCGTACCGCACAGCGTCTACCCTTTACAGCCCGGCGCTTCCGCCGGTGCGCCTCGTATCGATCGGCTGCGAGAAGCCACTGAGCGACTCCCTCGAGGACGCCCGTGCCATGGCGGAGGCCGCCCGCAACGCTTCAAGCATCGCGCGCATTGGCTTCACCTTCCGCCGCACGCCTGGCATCGCCTACATCCGCGACCTCATCCACAACGGGGTGCTCGGAAACGTCCTGCACTTCAGCGGCCGCTACTGGACGGACTACGGATTCAGCCCCTCGGCTCCCATGAGCTGGCGCTACAAAGGCGGCCCCGGCTCAGGTGCGCTGGCCGACGTCGGAAGCCATCTGGCGTACGTCTCCGAGTTCCTTTGCGGCGACATCAAGTCCATCACCGGTGGCCGCCTCAGCACCGTGATCGGCAAGCGCCCGCTGCCGCTCGGCGCCGTCATGGGACAGGACCATGCAGCGGTGAGCGACACCTTTGAGGCTGTTGAGAACGACGACTACGCGGCCTTCAACGCGGAGTTCGAAAGCGGAGCGGGAAGCTTCGAGGTCTCCCGCGTTGCCGCCGGGCACGCCAACAGCCTCAACTTCGAAGTGTTCTGCGAGAACGGCGCCGCCAAGTTCGACCAGCGCCGCCCCTCCGAAATCCAGCTGTTCCTCAACGATGGCTCGGGCAACGAGAACGGCTACCGCCAGGTCATCCTTGGCCCGGGCCATCCCTACATCGCCGGCGGCCTCGCCATGGACGCTCCCGAGGTCGGATTCGGCCAGAACGACGCCTTCGGCTACCAGGCCCGGGCGTTCCTCGAAGAGGTTGCCGGCCTTCCGGAGGCCGAGTCCCTCCCGCGCTGCGCGACGTTCGACGAGGGCGTGCGCAACATGGAGCTGCTCGGCGCCGTCACCGAATCCGCGCTCAACAACGGAAAGAAAATCACGCTATGAAACTCGGCGTCTACAACGCAATCCTGCACGACCGGCCGCTTCCCGAGGCCCTCAAAGTCATTGCCGACCTCGGGCTGACGGGCATCGAGATCAACACGGGCGGATTCCTGCCCGCCGTCCACGTGCCCACCATGGACCAGATCCTCGTCTCGGATGCCGCGCGGGATGACTACCTCGGCATCTTCGAAGGCACCGGCGTCTCGATCGCGGGCCTCAACTGCAACGGCAACCCGCTGCACCCCAAGCCCGAGATCGGTGAGAAGCACGCCGAGGACATCCGCCGCTCCATCCGACTCGCAGAGCGCCTCGGCCAGAACCGGGTAGTGACCATGTCTGGCCTGCCCGGCGGTGAGCCTGGCGCGACCGTGACGAACTGGATCGTGAACGCGTGGAACTCCGCTGCGCTCGATGTCCTTGACTACCAGTGGGGCGTCGCAGCCAAGTTCTGGCGCGAGACCGACCGCCTGGCCGCGGAGCACGGCGTCAAGGTGGCCCTCGAACTGCACCCGCAGAACATCGTGTTCAACACCGCCGACGTCCGCAAGCTCATCGAACTCACGGAAGCCACGCATGTGGGCGTCGAACTGGACGCATCGCACCTGTTCTGGCAGCAGATGGATCCCGTCGCGGTGGTCCGCGAACTCGGCCCGCTGGTTTTCCAGGCAGCCGCGAAAGACGTCCGCGTGAACACGGAGAACGCCGCCCTCTACGGTGTCCTCGACAACAGCTTCCGCCGGCTCTCGCCGGAGGAAAACCGCACCAACCTCGGCGGCGACGAGTGGGCCAACGAGTGGCCCAAGAACTCCGCGTGGGACTTCGTTGCCCTCGGTCGCGGCCACGACACCGCCTACTGGACCGAGTTCCTGCGCTCCCTGCACGAAGTCGATCCCGGCATGCTCGTTAACATCGAGCACGAAGACACCTCACTCGGCCGAATCGAAGGTCTCGAGGTCGCCGCCAATGTCCTGCGGGACGCCGACGCAGCGCTCACCGAGTCGCTGAACGTGACGGCTTAGCAACTCAGCGAAACCAGCCAGCGCCAGTGGGGGCTCCATCCGATGTTCGGTTGGAGCCCCCACGAGTTTTGGTACACGACGTCGTCCCGGAAGACCGCGATTCTGCCATGAGATCGTGAGCGAGCGTCGGTCAAAAGGGCGTCAAAGGTGAGCGAGCGTCGGTCGATGCAACGCTCGCTCACATATCCGGCCTTAATCACCAACGCTCGCTCACATATCCGGCCATAAACACGGAAGGGGGCGGCGAGAAAATCGCCGCCCCCTTCCGTGTCCCCTCTACTGGACCTTGGCTATGTACTTGCCCATCGTCTCCAACTGGTATCGGGACACCTCGTTGGCGTTGTCGTCCTCGGCGAAGACGCTGGACACCATGACCGTGTTGTCCTTGTCCAGGAAGCCGATTTCCTTGAGTCCGCCGAAGAACTCGTCCCAGTTGACGTCGCCGTCGCCGATCTTGAGGTGCTGGTGCACGCGCACGGCGTTGCCGGGCGGGTTGGTGATGTAGCGCAGCCCGTGGGAGGCGTGGTGATCCATGGTGTCGGACACGTGGACCAGGCGCAACTTGTCCCCCGCGGCCCGCATGATGTCGAGCGGTTTGTTGCCCATGTGGAAGGTGTGCGAGGCAACGTAGACCATGCCGATGTTGGGCGAGTTCACGCCACGTATGACACGGAGGGCCGCAAGTCCATCCTCCACGAAGTCGTCCGGGTGCGGGTCAATGAGGACGTCCAGGCCCTCGCGTTCGATGATCGGAAGGAGCTCTTCCATAGAGCGGTAAAAGGCCCTCTCGGACTCCTCGGCCTTTTCCGGGCGCCCGCTGAATTCGGTGTTCATGGTCTGCACGCCAAGATCGACCGTGATCTGGATGGCCCGCTTCCAGTAGCGGACAGCGGCCTCGCGGGCGTCTTCGTCGGGCCCGGACCAACGCAGCACAGGAAGCACCGAGGCGATCTGGACGTCGGCGTCCTTGCAGGCCTTCTTCAACTGGCCCACCAGTTCGTCGTCGGCCTTGGGGTGGTTGAAGAACGGGATGAAGTCAGCGTGCGGGGTCAGCTGGAGGTATTTGTAGCCGAGATCGGCGGCCAAACGCGGAAATTCCAGCAGGCTGTGGCTGTGGTGGAACGGGGTGGGGTCGAGGGCAATCTTCATGGTCACTCCTACTTGTACAGCTCAGGCTTGGCATTGAGCTGTACTGCGACCTTTTCGCCCGACTTCTGGGCCTCGACTCCGGCTTCGCAGCAAGCAGCGGTGGCGTAGCCGTCCCAGGCGGTAGGACCGCCGATTTCGCCGCGGCGGGCGGCGTCCACCCAAGCCTGGACCTCGACGTCGTACGCGGCACCGAAGCGCTCTTCGAAACCGGGCGTGACCTTGCCGCCCCAGCGGCCGGCGCTGCGGACGTAAGGACCGCCATCGCCGCCGATGTTCACGATGCCGTCCTCGAAGGAGGCCTGGGTGGCGACTTCATAGCCGAACTTGGCGTTCACGTAGATTTCGACGTCGGCCAGGACGCCGGACTCGGTCTCGATCAGGACGTGCTGGGGGTCGTGCTGGCCGTTCGGTGCGTTGCGTGTTGCCTTGCCCAGGCGGACCTGCACGGAGGTGATTTCCTCGCCGGTGAAGAAACGGATGGCGTCGAACTCGTGGACCACGGAGTCGTTGATGAGCATCTCGTTGGTGAAGCCCTCGGGGGTGTTCGGGTTGCGGTGCTGGTGGTGCAGCATGAGCAACTCGCCGAGTTCACGGTCGCGGATCACGGAGCCCAAAGCGGCGTATTCGGCGTCGAAGCGGCGCATGAAGCCCACCTGGATGCGCTTATGGCCGAGGGCGGTTTCGGCCTGCACAACTTTCCAGGCGCTCTCGGCATCCGGAGTCAGCGGCTTTTCGCAGAGGATCGGGAAGCCCTTCTCCAGCGACTTGTAGAGGATTTCCTCGTGCAGGAATCCGGGGGTGGCAATCAGCACGGCGTTGACGTCACCGTTGCTGAGGGCCTCGTCAGCGCTGGCGAGGGCCACCGCGCCGTCGATCCCTGCGATGGCGGCCTGCGCGCGGGCGAGGTCGACGTCGACGACGGCGGCCACCTCGGCGCCGTGGATGCGGGTGCTGAGCCGCTTGATGTGGTCGGCGCCCATGCGGCCTGCGCCGATGACGGCCACGCGGAGAATGTCAGTCAATGTTCTGTCCTTAGGTGTCTGGGCTGCTGTGCTACTGCACGGTGGTGCGGGAACCGCACGAGAGCAGGTAGTTGCGGGTGCGCTTGGCGATAGGCATGGGGACGTCGAAGGCCACGGGGTACATGTCCTGTTCCACAATGCCAAAGATTGGTCGGTTGAGTCCTTCAACGGCTTCGATGACTGCTCGGAGATCCGGGAGGCCGTTCGGCGGTTCGGTCATGACGCCGGCCAGGTTGGCTGCGGCCCACGTCATGTTCTCCTCGTTGACTTGTCTCAGGACGTCCGGGTTGATCTGCTTCAGGTGCAGGTAGCCGATGCGGTCCGGGTAGTTCTTAATCAGTTCCAGGCTCGACGCGCCGCAGTATTCGGCGTGTCCGGTGTCCAGGCAGAGGTTCAAGTACTGGGGATCGGTCTCGGCGAGCAGGTGCTCGATATCCGCTTGGGCGCCGACGTGGGAATCAGCGTGGGAGTGGAATTGCTGCTTCAAGCCGAAGTCTTCGAGCAGCACCTTGCCCATGCGGTTGTGGCCGGCGAACAGGTCATCCCACTGCTGCTGAGACAATTCGCCGCTCTCCACCGCCTCGCCCGTGACGTCGTCGCGCCACATGGCCGGTATGACGACGATGTGCTCACCACCCATGGCTGCGGTCAGCTCGGCAACCTTGCGTGCGGGCTCCCAGGCTTCCTCGTATTGTGCGGCACCACGGTGGAACGCCGTGAAGACCGTTCCCGCCGTCACTTTGAGGTCGCGCTGCTTGAGTTCCTCGGCCAGGCGGGCGGGATCGTTCGGCAAGTAGCCATAGGGGCCAAGTTCGATCCACTTGTAGCCGGACTCGGCCACTTCATCGAGGAAGCGCTCCCACGGAGTCTGCTGGGGGTCATCCGCGAACCAGACGCCCCAGGAGTCTGGCGCTGTACCGATGATGAGTTTGTTCTCTGTCATTTCTCAATCCTTGTTCGAACGGCTCTCCTCCGGCCCAACTGACTCGCATTTGTTGTCGTTATGAGGGCCCATAACGACAACTATTGCGAGTCAGTTGGGTGGCGGTGGGGATTAGTTGGACGGGAAGTTGTAGGAGGCGCCGGAGGCGTGGGTGGGCTCGGGCCAGCGGGAGGTGATGACCTTGCCACGTGTGTAGAAGGAGACGCCCTCGGGTCCGTAGATGTGCTTGTCGCCGAACAGCGAAGCTTTCCAGCCACCGAAGGAGTGGTAGGCCACCGGTACCGGCAGGGGCACGTTGATGCCCACCATGCCTACTGTGACTGCGCGCTGGAACTTGCGGGCGTTCGCGCCAGAGGACGTGAAGATCGCGGTCCCATTGCCGTAGGGGTTGGAGTTGATCAGCTTGATGCCCGCGTCCAGGTCCTCGACGCGGACGACGACGAGGACGGGTCCGAAGATTTCCTCGGTGTAGGCGGTCATTTCGGTTTTGACGTGGTCGATCACGGTGGGGCCGACCCAGAAACCTTCCTCGTGGCCGGGGACCACGAGGTCGCGGCCGTCCACGACCATGGCCGCGCCGGCGGCTTCGGCTTCGGTGACGATCCGCACGATGCGTTCCTTGGAGGCCGGGGTGATGACCGGGCCCATCTCGGCGTCGGGCTCGGTGCCGTTCTTGACCTTCACGGCCAGGGCGCGCTCTTCGACCTTCTTGACGAGCAGATCGGCGGCATCGCCGACGGCGACCGCAACGGAGATGGCCATGCAGCGTTCCCCGGCGGAACCGAACGCGGCAGCGGCCAGGTGGTCGGCAGCGTTGTCCAGGTCGGCGTCGGGCATGATGATCGCGTGGTTCTTCGCTCCGCCCAAGGCCTGGACCCGCTTGCCGTGCGCCGTCGCGGTCTCGTGGACGTACTTGGCGATCGGGGTGGAGCCGACGAAGGAAATGCCGTCCACGTCCGGGTGGGTCAGGAGGCCGTCCACGGTTTCCTTGTCGCCGTGCAGGACCTGGAAGACGCCGTCGGGAAGGCCGGCCTGCTTCCACAGCTTCGCGAGCAGCATGGACGCGGAGGGGTCGCGTTCGGAGGGCTTGAGGATGAACGCGTTGCCGGTGGCGATAGCCATCGGGGCCATCCACAGCGGCACCATGACGGGGAAGTTGAACGGGGTGATGCCGGCCACGACGCCGAGCGGTTCGCGGAAGGAGAAGACGTCGATGCCGGTGGAGACCTGGTCCGAGTAGTCGCCCTTGAGCAGTTGCGGGATGCCGCAGGCGAATTCGATGACCTCCAGGCCGCGCCCGATCTCGCCCTTGGCGTCGGAGATGACCTTGCCGTGCTCTGCCGTGATCAGGGCTGCGAGTTCGTCCACGTGCGAGGCGACGAGTTCGCGGAACTTGAACAGGACCGCGGTGCGCTTGGCCAGGGAGAAATCGCCCCACTTTTCGCTGGCGGCCTTGGCTGCGGCGACGGTGGCGTCCAAATCGGCCCGGTTCGCCAGGCGCAGTTCCGCGGAAACTGCGCCGGTGGCCGGGTTGTAGACCGGCTGGCTGCGATCGCCTGCGCCGGCAGTTTCAACACCGTTGATGAAATGCTTGATAGTGGTCAGGGTGGTCGTCGACATGTGCGGACTTCCTTGTCTGTAGCTTGAAGGGAGCTTGAGGGGTTAGCCGAGCAGCTTGCGCTGGCGGTTCTTGTGGTCTGTGTACGTCTGGTAGGCCTGCTGGGTGGATTCGAGTTCGGAGACCTGCGAGACGGGAACGTCCCACCAGGATTCGGAGCTCGGGGCGTCCAGCAAGGGGTCCGATTCGACGTGGATGACGATCGGCCCGCTGTCTTCCGGCGCCGCTTTCGCGTCGCGGATTGCCTGTTCCAGTTCGGCGATGACCTTCTCGCCCGGCTCGATCCGGATCACCTTGGCACCGAGGCTTTCGGCGTTGAGGGCAAGGTCGATGGGCAGGTTCGCGCCGGCGTCGAACGAGTGCTGTTCCTTGTCCAGGACCCGGTACTGCGTCCCGAAGCGTTGCGAACCCAGCGACTCCGAGAGCGAGCCGATGGAGGCGTATCCGTGGTTCTGGATCAAGACCACGATCAGCTTGATGCGTTCAGCGACGGCGGTGACCAGTTCGGTATGCATCATCAGGTAGGAGCCGTCCCCCACCATCACGACGACGTCGCGATCCTTGCCGCCCGCGGCGGCCTCGGCCAACGCGGCGCGCTTGACGCCCAGGCCACCGGGGATTTCGTAGCCCATGCAGGAGTAGGCATATTCGACGTGATAGCCGAACGGATCCCGGACGCGCCACATCTTGTGCAGGTCACCCGGCAAGGACCCCGCGGCGCAGATGACTACGTCTTGCTCATCCATGGCCCGGTTGGTGGCGCCGATGATCTCGTTCTGTGCCGGCAGCGGGGTGTGGCGGGTATCGAAGGCCTCGTCAACGATCGCGTTCCAGCGCTTCTTCTCCGCCGCGATCTTCTGCTCCAGGTCCGCGCCCACGCGGTAACCGCCGAGCGCCTGGTTCAACTTGACCAGGGCCTTGCGGGCGTCGGCGACGATCGGCAGCACGGTGCCGTGCTTGTAGGCGTCGATCGCGGCCACGTTGATGTTCACGAACGTCACGTCGGGGTTCTGGAAGGCAGTGCGCGACGCCGTCGTGAAGTCCTCGTAACGGGTGCCGATGCCGATGATCAAGTCAGCCTCGGCAGCGATCGCGTTCGCCGCCGTCGTGCCCGTCGAGCCTATGGCTCCGAGGGAGAACTGGTGGTCCCACGGCAGGACGCCGACGCCGGCCTGGGTGTTGCCCACCGGGATGCCGGTCAGCTCGGCGAACTTGGCCAGTTCCTCGTTGGCGAAGGCGTAGAGGACACCACCGCCCGCAATGATCAATGGCCGTTTAGCTGCACGGATGGCCTCTGCGGCGCGGCGGATATCGTCGTCGTCGGCTTCGGGGCGGCGGATCCGCCACTCACGCTCAGCCAGGAATTCCTCGGGTACGTCCAATGCCTCGGCCTGGACGTCCTGCGGCAGCGAAATGGTCACCGCACCGGTCTCGGCCGGGTCCGTCAGGACGCGCAGGCCGTGGTGGAACGCGGAGAACAACTGCTCCGGGCGGGACACCCGGTCGAAGAACTTCGAGAGCGGACGGAAGGCGTCGTTGACCGTGATGTCGTAGGCGTAGGGCAGCTCGAGCTGCTGCAGCACCGGGTCCGCCGCGCGGGTAGCGAAGGTGTCGCTGGGCAGCAGCAGGACCGGCAGCCGGTTGGTGGTGGCCAGCGCCGCACCGGTCAGCAGGTTCGACGAGCCGGGACCGATCGAGGTACTGATGGCGAACGTCTGGCGGCGGCGCGTGTGCCGGGCGTAGCCAACGGCCTGGTGAGCCTGGGCCTGCTCGTTGCGGCCTTGGTAGTACGGCATGATGCTCGGGTCTGCGGCCTGGTACTGCTTGAGCGCCTGGCCCACACCAGCAACATTGCCGTGGCCGAAGATCCCAAAGGTGCCCGGGATCAGGCGCTCCCGGTACTCGTTCCCGCCCACGGTATCAACCGTGTACTGCTTGGACAGGAACTCGACAACCGCCTGGGCGACCGTCATTCTGCGCGTTGACATTACTCTTACTCCGATACTTTCGCAGGTGTCTTCAGCAGCTCCGCCGTCTTCAAGAGCGAGGCGGCGGTGGCTACGGCCCCGGCAACGTCCCCGTCGGCCGGATACAGAAGGGTCCGTCCCACAGTCAATCCCTGGACTCCCGGCAGGGCAAGGGCAGCCTGCCAGCTGGCAAAGACCTCATCCTGGCCCGCATCTGGATCCCCGCCCAACAGGACCGTGGGCAGCGTGGTGGCGGCCATAACGCGCTCCATCTCGGCCACAACCGGCAGTTTCATCCAGGTGTAAGCGCTCGTGGAGCCGAGGCCTTCGGCGATCGCGATCGACTTGATCACGGCGTCCGGGGAAAGGTCATTGCGGACCTTGCCGTTTGCCTCGCGGACCGACAGGAACGGTTCCACCATGGCGATCAGCTTGCGCGCCGCGAGGGAGTCCACCGCCTTCGCCGTGGCCTCCAGGATCTTCGCCGTGTCCGGGTCCCCGAGGCAGATGCGGGTGAGCATCTTGCCGCCATCGGCGCCCAGGGCGTCCAGGGCAGCTGCGGTGTGGCCAGTGAAGCGGTCATCGATTTCGTTGACCAGGCCAGCCAAGCCGCCACGGTTCATTGAACCGAAGACGAGCTTGCCCTCGAGGGCGCCGAGGAGGAGCAGGTCATCCATGATGTCGGGGGACGCCAGGACACCGTCGACGGCGGGATTCGCCAAAGCGATCTGCAAGCGGTCCAGGAGCTCGCGGCGGTCGGCCATGGCCACCGGATCCGAACCGACGCTCAGGGCGCCGCGGGCAGGGTGGTCGGCGGCCACGATGAAGTTCTGGGTCCCGTACTTCAGGCCGGGGTGGCGGCGGCGCGCGGCGGCGGCGCGGGCAACGGCGTCGGGATCTTCAAGCCGGATGGCGCTCAGGTGCTCGTAACGGCGGGGATCATCATTGAAGCTCAACGTGTTGCTCCTTCGGAAACTGCTGCGTGCGAAGCCGCGGCATTGGGGCCGGCCGGCGTCAGGCGGCCGCGTTCGACGAGCAATGAGGTGACTTCTTCCGGCGTCGGCATCGCGTCCGCGCAGGAGACGCGGGAGGCGACGATCGCGCCGGAGGCGTTGGCGTAGTCCAGGATCTGGGCCAACGGCCAGCCGGAAAGCAGTCCGTGGCAGAAGGCTCCGCCGAAGGAGTCGCCCGCGCCCAGGCCGTTGACGGTCTCCACAGGGACCGGTGCGGAGACGACGCGCTCGGTGCGGGTCTTGGCCATGACGCCTTCGGGGCCGAGCTTCACGACGGCGATCTCGACGCCGGTGGCCAGAAGGCGGTCGGCCTGTTCGTCCGGGGTTCCTTCACCGACAGCGACGGCGCATTCCTTGTCATTGCCGATGGCCACCGTGACGTGCGGAAGGATCTTGGCGACCTCCGCCCGGGCCTCGTCCTCGGAAGCCCAGAACATGGGGCGGTAGTCCAGGTCCAGGATGGTGTACTGGCCCTCGTTCAGGCCGGTGCGCGGCCGGGCTTCGTGCGCCGCGAGGTGGGCGGAACGGCTGGGCTCCTGGCAGAGACCGGTCACGGTCGACCAGAAGATGCCGGCGTCCTTGATGGCGTCCAGGTCCAGTTCCTCGGCCTTGATCTGCAGGTCCGGTGCCGTGGGGAAACGGCCGTAGAAGTAGAGCGGGAAGTCGTGCGGTGGCTGGATCGCGCAGAAGGTGGCCGGCGTTTGAAGGCCCGGCACCGGGGTGACGAAAGCGTCGTCGACCTTGAACTTGCGCAGTTCGCGGTGCAGGTAGATACCAAAAGGGTCATCGCCAGTGCGCGTGATGACGCCGCTGCGGCGGCCGTGGCGGGCGGCAGCGACGGCAACGTTGGACGGCGAGCCGCCAAGATACTTGCCAAAGGACTGCACGTCCTCCAGTCCCACACCGATGTCGTTCGGGTAGATATCAACGCTGATGCGCCCGATGGTGAGCAGTTCGTGGGTCACGGTGATCGCGGACCTTTCTGTAGTGAACTCTTCTTGCGGGACGGTGAGAGCTCCGGTGCTTTTGCCGGCCCGCAGTGAGCGGGGCCACAAGCACTACTTTGCACCAGAATTCATGTCCTGTCAAAGGTTTGTACTGACATATTTACAACGAAACGTAATGGCTGGGATTGCGTCTTGATTTGGGTGTGAATCCGCGCCAAACCCCGGAGTTAGCGGGCGGGAACAGCGAGCTCGCCCGTGACATACTGTGCGCGACCGAACCCAAAGGACCAGTCATCAGCGGTGTTTTCGACGTAACCCAGGAAGACGTCCTCGCCGGCAACACCAATCTCACCAAGCTCGGCGGCAATGGCGGCGAAGAGGGACTGCTTTGCTTCGCGACTACGACCGCCCTGGGTGAAGATCTGGATCATGATCACGCCAGAACTTCGTTCGAAGCCGAGCCCGGCATCTTGGGCGAAGATCTGGCCCTGGGGGTGTTCGGTGATGATGTGGAAGTAGTCCCGCTCGGGGATGCCGTACTCGGCGAGGATTGCATCATGGATCCGGCGGCTCAGTTCGGCGAGCTGCTCCGGGGTGCGGCCTTGGTTGACGTCGATGCGAACGAGGGGCATATGCTCTCCTTGCGTAGTTTGTCCTGACATACTAACAAACTATCTCAGGAGCTCACAAGGGAGGGTTAGTCGCGCCACTCTCTCCTCGGGCGGGGCACCACCGACGCTGGATCACTTATCCGGCCTTAAACATCGACGCTCGATCACATGATGTGATCGAGCGTCGTTGAAACGACCGCCAGATGTGAGCGAGCGTCAGCGGGAAACACCCCAAAAGTGAGCGAGCGTGTGCTTAAACGACGACGGCGCCTGTCACCTTCACGTGGAAGGTGACAGGCGCCGTCGGGCGTGTTTTGGGGATTACCCCGGAACTAGAGGGCTGCGAAGACCTCGCGGAGCAGCTTGGCGGTCTCGGACGGCGTCTTGCCGACCTTCACGCCTGCAGCTTCGAGAGCTTCCTTCTTAGCCTGTGCCGTACCCGCAGAGCCGGAGACGATGGCGCCTGCGTGGCCCATGGTCTTGCCCTCGGGGGCGGTGAAGCCCGCAACGTAGCCGACAACCGGCTTGGTGACGTTGGCCTTGATGAAGTCGGCTGCGCGCTCTTCAGCGTCGCCACCGATTTCGCCGATCATGACGATTGCCTTGGTCTCCGGGTCAGCTTCGAACGCAGCCAGGGCGTCGATGTGGGTGGTACCGATGACGGGGTCGCCACCGATGCCAATGGCCGTGGAGAAGCCGAGGTCGCGCAGTTCGTACATCATCTGGTAGGTCAAGGTACCGGACTTGGACACCAAGCCGATGGGGCCCTTGCCCGTGATGTTTGCCGGGGTGATGCCAACCAGTGCTTCGCCCGGGGTGATGATGCCGGGGCAGTTCGGCCCGATGATGCGGGTGATCTGCTTGCCGTCAGCGTCCACGGTGGCCTGGGCGAGCGCCCAGAACTCGGCGGAGTCCTGAACCGGCACGCCTTCAGTGATGACAACAACCAGGCCGATGCCTGCTTCGATGGCTTCAACCACGGCGGACTTGGTGAATGCCGGCGGAACGAAGACGATCGAAACGTCGGCGCCGGTTTCCGCAATGGCTTCCTTGACGGTGCCGAAGACGGTGATTTCCTTGTCGCCGTGCAGCACCGTGGTGCCTGCCTTGCGGGCGTTGACGCCACCGACGATGTTGGTGCCGGCCTTGAGCATCAGGGCGGTGTGCTTGGTGCCTTCGCCGCCGGTGATGCCCTGGACGATGACCTTGGAGTCCTTGTTCAGATAAATAGACATTGTGAGGTCCCTTTACTTCGCTGCGTTGGCGAGCTCGGCGGCCTTGTCGGCGCCCTCGTCCATGGTGGCTGCCAGGGTAACCAGCGGGTGGTTGGCCTCGGCCAGGATGCGGCGGCCCTCTTCGACGTTGTTGCCATCGAGACGGACGACCAGCGGCTTGTTGGCGTTGGAACCAAGCTCGGCCAGTGCGCCGACGATGCCCTTTGCCACAGCGTCACACGCGGTGATGCCACCGAAGACGTTCACGAAAACGCTCTTGACCTGCTCGTCGCCAAGGATGACGTCCAAGCCGGCGGCCATGACCTCAGCGGAAGCTCCACCGCCGATGTCCAGGAAGTTGGCCGGCTTCACGTTGCCGTGGTTTTCGCCTGCGTACGCAACGACGTCGAGGGTGGACATGACAAGACCGGCGCCATTGCCGATGATGCCCACTTCGCCGTCCAGCTTCACGTAGTTGAGGTCCTGCGCCTTGGCCTTGGCCTCGAGCGGGTCAGCTGCGTCCTTGTCCTCAAGCTCGGAGTGGTGGACGTGGCGGAAGTCGGCGTTCTCGTCCAGAGAGACCTTGCCATCAAGGGCAACGATGTCGCCGGCGCCGGTCTTGACCAAGGGGTTGACCTCAACCAGGGTCGCGTCTTCCTTCTTGAAGACGTCCCACAGCTTCAGGATGACGGAAGCAACCTTGCCACGCAGTTCCTCGGAGAAACCGGCCGCGGCAACGATTTCGTCAGCCTTGGCCTGGTCGATGCCGACTGCGGGGTCGATGGCAACCTTGGCGAGTGCCTCGGGGCGCTCAACAGCAAGCTGCTCGATTTCCATGCCGCCTTCAACCGAGCACATGGCCAGGTAGTTGCGGTTGGCCCGGTCCAGCAGGACGGAGAAGTAGTATTCCTCAGCAATGTCGGCGCCCTGGGCGATCATGACCTTGTTGACGGTGTGGCCCTTGATGTCCATGCCAAGGATGTTGGTGGCGTGCTCAAGCGCTTCGTCAGCGGACTTTGCGACCTTGACACCGCCAGCCTTGCCACGGCCACCGACCTTTACCTGCGCCTTGACGACGGTCACGCCGCCGATGTTCTCGGCTGCAGCCTTTGCTTCTTCAGGAGTGTGCGCCACGATGCCGGCGAGCACGGGTACACCGTGCGCTTCGAACATATCGCGCGCCTGATATTCAAACAGGTCCACGGTTTAGTGTCCTTCTACGTCGAAGTAGTTTCTGTACAGCCGGAAACCACGGTGACCGCGAAAACCGGCTGCGGATAGGTGCGCATCGAACGGCCGCCAGGCAGCCGGTCACATTGCGCAAGTTCCTCTCGAACTTTAGCCCCCCGGGGAGGCCAGCCGGTTCTACAGTACCCGTTAAGTGAGTAACCACACACTTCTATCGGCCGTAGAAAAACCGCTATATGACGCGGTTTTCCAGACCATCGGGCCTGCGTTGTGTTAGGACGGCCTTGTGTAGGACGGCTGTGGCGAGGACGACGGACCCGGACCCCCGGCGGGCTTTCCGCCGTCGGAAATCAGCTGGTAATCGGTTCGGCTGACGAAGAATGCCACGCCAGCGGAAACGTTGCCGCAAGCGACGCCGCCGTTGTACGCGGAACAACGCAGGCCGTTACGCTCAATGTTCTGCCCGTCTTCCAGGACGGGCAGCCGCGAAATGGGCCCATTGCGGCTTCCTTTGGGTCCGAATTCGGATTCCATGTGGGTCACCCCGGAACGGCACGCACCGTATACGGCTTTGTCTGGGCGCAGGAGTACCGTTCCGCCAAGGTAACCCAGCCCCGTCCCGCCGCAGTCATCCTTGATGTCCGCCGCCTGCGGCTTGGGGTAGACGGCCAGCTCGCATTGCACCACCGGCACGATCGCGAGCTTATTGTTGGCGTTGTCCGCATAGGAGTTGGGCTCGTAGGGAAGGTCCAGGTGCTCGCCGCGGGCCGACGTCATGGCGCACACCACGTTGTGATCGGCCGTGACAAACGCCAGCGTTCCATCGGTGGACGCCAGCGTGCTGGGCTGCGAAACGGGTGCCTGGCGGAGCTGCTCCAAGGGAGGCAACGGCGCCGGAGGAACATAGTTCGGGTCCTTGGTGGACACGGAGCAAGCCGTTGCCAACAACACCAAACAGGCGGCCAGAATCCCCAAGACAGTCCGTCGCATGGCTCCCATTATGCCCTGCGGGCGGAACTGGCCTTAGGAGTCCAGTTTGGTCAACGGCGCGTAACGCAACAGCAGCCGTTTCTCGCCGACGTCGAACTTCACCTTCGCCACAGTCTTGTCACCGGCGCCCTCGACGCCGATCACGGTGCCGTTGCCGAAACTGGTGTGGTTCACCTTGTCCCCCACCACGACCGCCACCACTTCCTTCTGCGGCTGCACACGACTGCGTACGACGGCGGCCGGCACGTCGGCGTCGAACCCTGCGGTAGCGCTGGCGGCGGCCCCTCGGGAGGTGCCAGCGCCCCAGAAGGACCCGCCGTAACGGTTGGAACCAATGGGCGCGTTTCCCCAGCCGCCCCCTTGGCGGGACATGCCTTCTCGCTTCCACTCGACGAGATCGGTGGGGATCTCCTCAAGGAATTGGCTGGCGGGGTTGTATTGACTCTGGCCCCACATGCTGCGGACTTCCGAGCGGGTCACATACAGGCGCTTCCTTGCACGGGTGAGTCCCACATAGGCCAGGCGGCGTTCTTCCGCCAACTCCTTGGGATCCGTAGCGGAGCGCTGATGCGGGAAGAGCCCGTGTTCCATGCCGGTCAGGAAAACCACGGGGAATTCCAGGCCCTTGGCCGTGTGGAGGGTCATGAGCGTGACCACGCCCATCCGCTTGGCCTCTGCCACCGCGGCGGCTGCGTCCTCGGAGGATCCCTCCGGGGCGTCGGGGATCTGGTCGGCATCGGCCACGAGCGAGACTTGCTCCAGGAACTCGCCCAGCGAGCCTTCGGGGTTGTCTCGCTCGTATTCCCGGACCACGGCCACCAACTCGGCCAGGTTTTCCACCCGCGATTCGTCTTGCGGATCGGTGCTGGCCCGAAGCCCGGCAAGGTAACCGGTCTGTTCGAGGACAGCCTCAAGGGCGGCCGCAGCACCTGAGCCGGTCGCCACCTCCGCCAGGTCATCCAGGAGCTTCACGAAGCCCAGAACCGCGTTCACGGAGCGGGTGGCCATGCCGGGAGCCTGGTCCGCCTTGCGTGCCGCGGACATGAACGACGTACGCTCGCGCTCGGCGAGGGTGGCCACTGCGCCCTCGGCACGATCGCCGATACCGCGCTTGGGTTCGTTGAGGACGCGACGCAAATTGACGTCGTCGTCCGGGTTCACCAGGACGCGAAGGTACGCGAGGGCGTCCTTGATTTCCTTGCGCTCGTAGAAGCGGGTGCCACCCACCACCTTGTACGGAAGGCCCACGCGGACCAGGACGTCTTCAATGGAACGGGACTGTGCGTTGGTGCGGTAGAAGATGGCGACATCGCCGGGACGCAGGCCGTCCTCGTCCTGGAGCCGGTCGATTTCCTTGGCGATGAACTGGGCTTCGTCGTGCTCGTTCTCGCCCACGTAGCCAATGATCTTCTCGCCGTCGCCCTCGGCCGTCCAGAGTTTCTTGTCCGGCCGGTTCGGGTTGCGCGAAATGACGGAGTTGGCGGCGCTCAGGATGTTCTGCGTGGAGCGATAGTTCTGCTCCAGCTTGATGGTGCGGGCGTCCGGGTAGTCATTCTCGAATTCGACAATGTTGCGGATGTCCGCACCACGGAAGGCGTAGATGGACTGGTCTGAATCGCCGACGACGGTGAGCTCGCTCGCGTGGGGACCTTCACCGACGATTTCGCGGACCAAAGCGTACTGGGCGTGGTTGGTGTCCTGGTATTCGTCCACGAGGACATGCCGGAAACGACGGCGGTAGGACTCTGCGAGCGCCGGGAAGGCCCGGAACATATAGACCGTTTGCGCGATGAGGTCGTCGAAGTCCATGGCGTTGGCCTGGCGCAAGCGCTGCGTGTAGCCCTTGAAGACCTCGGCAACGGCCTGTTCGAAAGGTTCGTTGTAGTTGGCGCTGGAGGCAAACGCGTCGTCGTCAATGAGCTCGTTCTTGAGCGCCGAAATCTTGTGCTGGATGGCTTTGGGCGCGAAGCGCTTGGGGTCGATGTCCAGGTTCTTGGCCACGAGCGTGATGAGCCGCAGGGAGTCCGCGGAGTCGTAGATGGAGAAGTTGGAGTTCAGCCCCACGTTGGCAGCCTCGCGGCGCAGGATGCGCACGCACGAGGAGTGGAAGGTGGAGATCCACATGGACTTGGCGCGGCCGCCCACCAAGGCCTCGATGCGTTCCCGCATTTCCGCGGCTGCCTTGTTGGTGAAGGTAATGGCCAGGATCTCGCCGTGATGGGCCCGTCCGGTAGCGATCAAGTAGGCAATGCGGTTTGATAACACTCGGGTTTTACCCGAACCTGCGCCAGCCACGATCAGCAAAGGGCTGCCGGCATGTTTGACGGCTTCCTCCTGCTGCGGGTTCAGTCCTTGGAGCAAAGCCTGGGCAGAGGGCAAGCCCGAGTGGCCCCGACCGTGCCCACCACTGGATGCGTCGCCGTCGGGAGTCCCGCCCCAGGACGCACCGCTACCGCCACCGGCCGCACCGGGTTCGGCTTGACGCCCGAGCTGCGCGCCGGCGTCGGGCAAGCCTCGTTCGAAGTCCGGCAGGCCACCGCCGGCGCGCGAAAGCATGGCTGGAGCGGCCTTGGTGGCAGCTCTGCTGGCAGCTTTGAAGGGGCCATCTGCGTACGGGTCAAACAACATATCCATGGTGTTTACCAGTCTAGGCGGTGGCTCTGACACTGGATGTCCGGATACCGTTCCCGAGGGCGAAACTTCTGAAGCGTGCCCTGGCGGGGAAGGCATTGACGCAAGACCTGCTGATCTTTCGCAATGTCCCGTCAAATAGCAGCTCTGCCGGGGAATAACGAGGTTCGGGTGGCCTCCCCCACTTATGCTTCTTAGAAGCCACAAGTTCGCAGGCTTAGGGACACATCCGGGGGAACGGCATGCGCAGAAAACGAGGGATTTGGCGTACGCGCCGGCCCGGGGTGGTGTCGAAATTCGGCACCACTCTGGGATTGTGCATCGCCACGGTGGCAAGTTTGTTCATGGCTGCGACCAACCGGCTCCAGCCTTGGGAATTCGTGGCCGCATACCTCGTCTTGGCCGCGCTCTTCTTTTGCTTTGCACTGATGCTCCACTCGGATGCGTGGCCCCAGCGCGTGGGGATTCTCGTCGGCCTGATCCTGCTCGCTGAACTGTTGGGCTCCTCGGAACAACGCGACGAGCTCAACCCCACCTTCCTCCCCTACAGCCTGGTCCTCGCGGCAAGTTCCGTGCTCGTCTTTTCGATGCGCAAAACCTGGCGCTCGGTGATGTTCACGGCCATGACGTTCCTGGTCGTCCTTGGATACACCGTCCTGTCCGCCTTGGTGATAGGCGTCCGCCCGGCGAGCGCTTTCATTCTGGCAGCGGCGTGGGTTATCACCTTGGCAATGCGGCTTGGCGGACCACGCGCTTTGGCCCAGTACTGGGGCGATTTCGCCGTGCGCCAAGAGTCCGTGGCGGCCCACATCGTCGCACAGAACCGGCGCAGTTCCGCAGCCTGGAACGCGAGGCATCTGCACGACACCGCCTTGCGCACGCTCACCGTGATCGGTCGCCAAGGGGCCGGGGCTTCCTCGAAGGAACTGCGGGAAATGCTCGACGGCGGCGCCTCCGCAGAAATCGCGGCGCGGCGTGCTTCACCCTCCCCGGGCACAGCCGGCGCCAGTTTTGCAGCAATGTCCCCGCCCAAGGTGACCGAACCCGGCGACCTCGCCGCTCGACTGCGGCTAATCGCCGAGAAGCGGGCACGGGACGGTTTCAGCGTCGAGATCCATGGGATGACCGGACCACTGACCGCGACTGTCCAGGCTGCCTTGCTGGCGGCCGTGGATGAATGCATCCTGAACGCCGACAGGCACGCTGGCGCAGGGCATGTGGATGTGCTTCTGTCCCGGACTTCGGACCACGTGTCAGTGGTAGTCAGCGACTCCGGTTGTGGATTTGATCCTTCGAAGCTCCCCACCGACAGGTTGGGCGTCAAGGAATCCGTTCTCGCACGGATGCGCGATGCCGGGGGCCGCGCGCGGGTCTTTTCTGCCCCTGGGCGAGGAACCACGATCCTGTTGGAAGCGGTGAACGCATGACGATGCCGGCTATGTCGCGGACCAGCGTGGAGGGACCACTTTTCGTGTCCCGGGAGATTTTGACGACAGCCTGTTTCGTGCTGTGGATCCTCAACTTCTATCTCGCACTAGGAACCGGCAACAAAGGCGGCGCTGCCCCTTGGCACGTCTTTGCTTCCGGTTTGGACCTTTTAGGGCTCCTCGTTGCCGTGCACGCATCCGATGCCGGCACCCAGCGGGATCGGCTGACCACTCTTCGTGCCACGTGGCTGGTCCTGATTCTGGGCGCCAGTTGGTGCGCAATGTTGGCTACCACGCCGGATACGGGTCTGGCGCTGATCGGAGCGAACGCGCTCTTCTCCGCGGTCTCTGTTCTTCTTGTCTCCCATCTCTGGAACCTTCGTGGATTCATCGCCCTCACCGTCGCGATTGGAACTGTCAGCACAGGCCTCTACACCGTCACTCCTGGCGCCGACCCGCGGGCAGCATGGAACATCCTCTTCCTGTCGCTCCTTCCCGGTTTCGTCGGATCGGTGAGCGTGTTGCTGCGCAGGGACGCCATCCAACGGAAGGGTCCTGGCTGCCTGAGCGAGCGGCTGGACGCTTTGACAGAGGCCATCGACGCCACGACTTCAGTGCGCGAGCTTGAGCTGGCCAGCACCAAGGCGCAGATCGATGAGCTGTTTGCCAAAGTGGCGCAGGCACCGTCCGTGCCCTTGGACCCGGAAGTGGCCCGGGAAGCGCGGGAACTTGCGGGTAATTTGCGCCAGTTATTGATGGAGGAATGGTCCGACAATTGGCTCACAGAAGCATTGGAACTGGAGGGCCTCGGCGGCAGTGCGATTGTTGCCCAGCCCGCTGACATTGTGGAAGAGCTGCCGGAGAGCTCACGCCCGGCCATCCTGGCCGCCACCATGCTGATGACTGTGGGCGCCACGTTGCGCGGCACACGCCTAGGCGGCATGTACCGGCCAGGCACCGCTCCACGGCCAAGGGCGGCGCACCGCATCCATTTCTTCGCCGAGAAGTCCGGCCGGGACGGCTTTCGCCTGACATGGCGCATCAGCGGAGTGCACAAGAGCCATCTCTCCCCTTTGTTGTGGACCGAGCTGGCTTCGCTAGGCCGTCCAGAAGCGCGCAATGACCGTGGGGGCTGCAGCATCGTGGTTGAGACGGCAGGGTGGCGACGTTGAGCACTATTGAGTCGGCTGCGGTACTGTCCAGCTCCGTCCCAGCAACCGACCCGGTTCCGGGCATCCGGGTTCTCATCATCGACCCCCATCGGCTCTTGATCGACTCCTTGTCGCAATGGTTGATCGTGAACGCTCCCGGGATCACTGTGTTGGCCGGGACCTCTGCCTGGCCACTTGGAGGCCAGGTGCCCGGCGGCGCTGGAGCCAGCGCGGATGTCGCCGTCGTCGGTGAACTGCGCGGGGGCGAGCCCGGCAGTATTGCCGATGTTGTGACTTCGCTGCGGGAATCTGGAATGCAGGTGGTCCTGCTGGCGGACCAGCAGCCTGCGATGGCCATCAGTTCAGCCCTCGACGCCGGTGCTCTGGCCATTGTGCCTAAGTCGGCTGATCCCAGCCACACCGCTGCCGCGATCCGCGCCGCGGCAGCCGGCCGCCGATACTTGCACCCGAACGTCGAGGACATGCTTGAGTCGACTGCCCATACGAGGGTGGAGCTGTCGGCCAGGGAGCGGCGGCTCGTGGAGCTGTACCTTGGACCCATGCCTCGAGGCACAAGGGAAGTCGCGGAACATTTGGGGATCAGCGAGCAGACGGTCAAGTCCCACTTGCATCGGGTCCGCCAGCGCTATGCCGCCGCAGGCTTCAGCGTGGGGAACATCATCAGCCTCCAGGATCAGCTTCGCAAAGACGGCTGGCTTGGCTAACTGACCTGCGGCTGGGCCCGGGAGGTCGACGCAAGGATGCTCACCAGGGCAACCAAGAGCGGAACGCACAATGCCGACATGAACCCGGCAACAATCATCTGGCTGTGGATTTCCGGTTGTCCTTCCATCATCAGGACAACCCAGAATTGCGCCCAGCAGCCGAGGACCATCACCACGGCAAGGCGTCCGATTCCCGAGCTGCGTCGAGCACTCACGGCGAACCCCAGCAGCAAGGTCAAAAGGTGGAGGCCAACCAACGCAACTGGCGCCGCCTTCATGGCCGCGTACAGGCCCAGGACCAGGGGCACGCGGCGTTCTTTGACGCCCGGTCCTTGGCCCGAATCCGCCAGGTACGATCCCGCATAGCTGAGTTCGGGCGTGAGCAGAGCGCTGACCCCCCGCTCTCCCAGGCCGATCAGTCGTTCTGGGTGCGTGACAAAAAACGCGGCGACCTTGCCGAGGTTGATCTGTTCCCCAAACTGCGGATAGCGGGGGTTGTACACCGCAGAATTGATGGAGTCCATGCTGCTGCCTGCGGCCGTCAGAAAACTCCGGTCCAGTCCCAGCCACTCCAGATCCTCGGCGGGATCCGGGCTGCTGGGCAGGATCGTCGCGAAGACAGTGCTGTAGAGGTTTACTTCCGTGGCGCGTTTGGGCTGCACCGCGAGGAACGCCAGGGCAACCGCCGCGATGGCAACCACGGCAGCCGCAGGCACCACGAACGCCCGCCACCGTCGGGGAGCCCGCCCGGGCGGCGCAAGCCCAACAGCAGGTGCCTCCCCGACGGCGGCTGCCGAACCGCCGTCGGGCCCTTCCCGAAGTGGCCCTTCCGGAAGCGGCCCCTCCGGCAGCGCACGTTCGGCTTCCGCGCGCCTCCGGGCGCCCACAGGCAGCCAAAGGAGCGCGAAGGCAACCACCGGCAGCCAAGACACCATCTGCGGCTTGGCCCAGACCGTGAACGCGGCTGCGAAGACCACCATCAGCGCCGGTGCCCATCGCGGCCCGCGGCCGTTCCAGTAGTGCAGCAGCGCCACGGACAGGGCAAGGATTCCGAGGAATGCAGCCGGCTCGCCGTAGGGCGACACGAAGAAATCCGCGAAGATCCCGTCCGCCATGACCAGAGTGACCAGCGCAGCGATCAGCACACGGAACAGGGTCCGCCCCGGCAACGCCGCCACGAGCCCCGCAATGAGGGCGCCGAAAACAACGCAGCAAACAATCCCCACGGCGCGCGTATCAAGGCCGGATCCCCAACCAAGCACCGGCGTGAGCCACTTGCCGAGCCACAAGAGCAGCAATTGCGAGGAATAGACAGGTTCTCCGGATCCAGGGAAACCGCAACCCTCGCCGTAGTACTGTTGCGGCACCCAGCCCGGATGGATGAACTGGGCGAAGTCCTGGTAGCCCCACGGCCTGACGTTCCGAAGGCCCAGTGAACAAACGAGCTGATGACTGGATCCTTGGTCAGCCATGCCAACGGGTTCGGGAAGGAACAGGCGGAGGATCATTGCGAGCGCCGCAACTGTGCCGGACAACCCGGCAACCCCGCGAACGCGGGGTGAGCCCAGCTCACCAGGCCCGAACATCCTGGCCAGATAGGCAGCAGCGGAGCGAAGCGCTTCAACAGTCCCGCTTTTCCCTCGGACCGGTTCCGGGGCGAACGTCGTTGTTGGCACGCGGGTCTCTGAATCATCCTGCCTGGCTTCAACCATGTTTCTGCCCTCCTGCCGGCGCGAGCGTGCCGGTGATGGTGCTTGGACTGGACTGCACGGGCGCGACGGCGCACCGGACCGTGTGCGCGTTGCCCACCGTCCGGACGACCGGACGCAGCACGATTCCGGCAGGGAGTACGTCCGCGCCGAGGAACTGCAAGGCATACGGCAGGCAACGCGCGTTTCGCGCGGCCGGTGTGGTCACGCTGCCATCCAGGTTGAACCACGCACTGATGTCTTCGCCGGTGTGGGGCTCGGTGCAGGGAACATCGACGCCGTCGTCGCTCAGTCCACTGCCCGCGGGTTCCTGCCGATAGCACAGGCGCAATGTGGCCGAGTCAGGGCCAGCCATAACGCCCCTCAAATCCAGAGTGGTGGCGAGCGGGGTGCCGTCTTTCGCGGCCAAGAGTACGTCGCAACGTACCGCCCGGGCGCCGCGCTCCCAATCGTCGCGGCTCGGTGCGTACCCGGCGATGACCAGGCCGGTTGTACCGTCGCGTTCACCGGCGGCCAAGTACTTCCGGAGCGAGGCAACATCGCACAGCCGGGCGGTGACCGTCTTAAGCTCTTGTTGTCCGGGCCGTGTTCCCCGTCCAGCCAAGGGAGCCGGAACCTGCGTGATCTTGAATGTCTGGGCCGTGTGCGCATCCCCACAGGCAACAGGCGGGCTGGGTTCGCTGACGGCGTCAAACTGTTCCGGGGACACAATCAGGTGGCAGTCGCCCACCGCGGGGTTCCCGGTCGATGCTCCGGGCAGGGTCTGGTTGCATCCGCTGAGGACCCCGGCAAGCAGTAACGCTGCTACCGAAAACCTTCCCCATCCCGCTAAGCTACGCGGCACGCCGCCCCCGGCTTGTCTTGCCTGCGCGGACCAGGACGATGATAGCCGCCACAAACCCGATGATCACCACAAACGAACCGAAGAAATGGTGCATGATGCTGAACCCTTGCTCGCCCCACGCCTGCTGTGCGCCGGCAATCATGAAATACCTCAAGGCGTTGCTGAAAACCACAATCAGCAACGACGCAAAGGCAGCACGGGCCAATCGTGGCACCGCGATGCGGCCCATGAGGAACAAGACGCCAGACAAGACCAGGATGGGAGCTATCAGCACCGAGCTGGAACACAATCCCGTCACCATCAGGGCGAACGGGTGACCGCCGCCGATGTTGTGGAAGATGATGTCGCGAACGCTGTAGGACGAGCCGCCGAGCGCCCGGTCGAACACCCAGGCCATGGCCCACGCCTCGAAACTACGGATGTGCTCTTGTTGCAACATGGCCAGGACGGCCGCCGCCAAACACGCCACGCCCGGGAGAAGACCGCCCTGGCCCGTCTGGAGCCTTGCGGAACGTGGTCTCTGCGGGATCCCCGCGGAGTAATCGGCACTCGTGGACACTAGGCTTCCTTCGCTAGCAACTGGGCGTCGTTCTCATTGTTGCGGCGGGTTTTTGCCCAGCCGTGCCGTCCGGTGACCAAGCGATATGTTGCCCTCAACACGGATACGTAGTTTTGGTACATGTAGAGCCAATAGCCCACTCCCCAGAGGATTCCCACTGCCCAGTTCCTGTCCGGGGCTGCCTGCAGGCGGTAGACGGGACCCCACAGGGCGAAAGGCGCAATGCCCGTGACGACGATGAGCGGGATAATGAACCAGGACGCGGCCAGCCAAGCCTGGAAGCCGCCCATCGTGAGGGAGCCTTGGGCCACCATGCTGACGAACAGAGTGGGCCACAAGACCAGGCCCAACATCTGAATGAACGGTTGGACCAGGAAATAGCTCGACTCGATGGCCCCGATGTTGCTGAAGTATGGAGAATCGAAAATCCGCCCGAGATAGCTGCTGCACTGCATCCCTCCGTGGCACCAACGGGTCCTCTGCGTCACCAGACGGCGTAGCCCAGGGAGCGCTTCCTGGGCCACATGCGTGTCATGCATGTACACGGTTTTGTAGCCGCTCAGCATCACGTGTATCGCCAGCTCGTAATCTTCCAGGAGGGCACCGTGCCACGGCTGCCCGGAAGTCCTGGCAATCGTGTCGAGGGCCGAAAGCCGCGTGAACTGGCCATTCCCACCCAGGCCAACCGTCAGGGTGTGGCGGCGGAGGGACTGCATAGCGGCGATGGTGGTGCGGAACTCCATGTCCTGCATGAGGATGAGGTACCGGGCGAATCCCTGCTTCACGCGAGCCAATCCGGTGGCCGTCTTCAGTGACGGGTCATCCACGTTGGACATCCACACGGCGGTCTGCGCGGCTCCCACTTCAGGATCACCGAAAGCGAGTGGTCCCGCCGCCTGCCGGAACGCATTCCCCGCCATCAGCCCGTCGGCGTCGAGCACCAGGACGATCACCGAGGCGCGGTCGGTTTCGGATGGCAGCCACGAGTCGAGGGCCCGATATGCGGTGTTCAGTGCATCGCCTTTGCCGGTGCGGGCCATGGGGCGGAAGCGGCGCACGAGATGGATCAACGGATCCGCCTCCGATGCATCCTGCACGATCCGGGCCGTGTTGTCGTCGCTCGCGTCGTCCACTACCCAGACGTGGGCCTCCGGAAATTGTCCCCTGAGCTTCTCAAGGGTGTGTCCGATGACCGTTTCCTCGTCCCGGCACGGAATGAACACGTGCCAGGCGAAGCTGCCCGGTGCGCCCTCCGGATCCGGCTTGCGGCGCAGGAACGGAACCAAGATCACGCTGATATAGGCGAGGAACACCACCAACAGCACGAACGCCAAAGCTTGCGCGGACTCGAGTACTGACATATCTCCCCGATGGTGCTTTGCGGCTGTTTGGGCCGTTTCAAGAAATGGTGAAGCGGGGCGGCCCCTGGTGTGGGGCCGCCCCGCGTTTGCCGTACTAGGAGTGCTTGCGGCCGGCGGACCGTTGTGCGGTCTTGAGCCTGCTGTTGCGCAGGATCACGAAACCGGTCACCAGCAACGCGACGCCCAGAAGGATGGCCCAGCCGAGGACCGGTGCACCGGTGAGGGCCAACGTTCCGCCGCCTGCCACCGCTCCCCCTGTCGTCAAGCTATTTCCGTACATGTGGGAAGTCCCTTCCGTTGTTCTTGGCTGATGCTGCAGATGCAATCAGGCAGCCACAACGGCGGTCCGACGGCGTGCACGGAAGAACAGCCAGGCAAAGAGCGCCAGCAGTGCCGCAGCACCGCTGATGGCCAGGGTGTCCTTGTTGACCACCGGGATGGCTGCTGCATCCAGGTTCGGACCGACGACGGCGTTGGCCAGGTTGACCGTGGCGATGTTGCCGCCAGCCACGCCTACCTGCAGGGCACGCTGCGTGAAGACGCCTCCGTTGCTTTCCTTGATGTTGACCTTTGCCGAGACCAAGGCGGTCAAGGCGTTGGACAGCGGGGTGACGATGGTTCCGGACACTCCCGAGACCACGCCGTTCAGGGCGGTGGTCAGGACAGCCAGCGCGGGGCCGGCAGTAATCTGCGCGATCGGTCCAAGAGCGTTGACTGCAGTGGTCGCACTAGCCAGCGTGGAGTTGACCAGGCTGGTGATCTTGTTGGCAATAGCCTGCGGCAGGAACGAAATGAGGTCCGTTCCAGGGGGTAGCGCGTTCAGGTTCGGCACACCCGCAACAGCCAGGAGGTCTGCCTCGGTGATGGAGATGGTGCCGCCTGCAAGCGGGTTCGCGACGGTGACGCCCAAGGGAGTCAGAACGAGGTTGGCAGTGCTAATGGCGGTACCAACCGTGCCGGCAACTCCGCCAATGACCGTTCCGCCCAGATCCGCGGAGACACCCGCGATTGCTGATTCGCCGACGGCGGCCGAGCCCTGGTCCTTCTTGGCTGCGGCGGCCAGCGTGGTGATCTTGAGATCGACATTGACGAGGTCTGCACCGCCAAGGATGTTAGCGGTGCCTAGTTTGACCTCGGCGGCAGGGATTCCGGTGGTTCCCGACGTCGGCAAGCCGCCAGGCAGGGAGACGAGTCCGGGTGCTCCGGAGACAGTGCCGGAGAACGCCGCCGAGGATCCGTCGTTGACGGCCTTGCCGTACTGGCTGACGGCCCCTACGGTGATGACGCCGTTGTTCTGCAACAGCGGAACATTGCCCGAACCGACGTTCACGACGCCGAAGACGGAGGAAAGATCCAGCGGTGTGCTGTTTTCAATGACCGCCGGGCCGGACGGCGGTGTGCCAATCTGCTGGGCCGTTGCTGCCCCATTTGATGCCAGGCTGGCAAAGTTCGGCATCGCGAGGACGCTGCCGTCGATGATCTGTCCACTGCCTGAGGAAATAACGTCGGTCGGTGCTGCGGTAGCTGCGGGTGCCGCCACCAAGCCGAGAGCCAGCGCTGTGACGGCGCTGACGCCCACCGCGGCAGACCATGTTTTGTGTCTGGTATTCAAGTATTGCCCCCTTGTGAGAGTCGCAGGCACGCGAGGAGTGCTGCAACTGAAACCCTGGGAGGACAATTTCCCCCCAACGTGAAAGTTAACAAGGCCCGTGGCAAGCGCCCGCGGAAGGTACCCGAATGGGTTAAGCCACGAAGTCAGGGCGTCGCTGGCCCATCCCCAGCATGGAGTCGATGGCCGTCACTGCGCGGTCGGCCGCCCCGCCGTCGCCGTAAGGATTACCCCCCCATGGCCATGCCCGAATACAGCACATCGTCACGCATCAAAGCGATGACGCCGTCTACGATGGTTTGCTCGTTCGTCCCGATAAGCCGCGCGGTGCCTGCCGCCACGGCCTCAGGGCGTTCGGTGTTATCCCGCATCACCAGGACCGGTTTTCCGAGGGCCGGCGCCTCCTCCTGGACCCCGCCCGGGTCCGTCAGGGCCACGTGGCACAAGCTCAAGAGCTTAATGAAATGGACGTAGCCGGGGGCTCCCTGATGGTGATGTTCGGGACGCCCTCGATTTCAGGCAGGACAGGCTCCCGGCCTGCTGGATTCCGGTGCAGGGGAAGGACGATCTCCACTGCCTTCCGGAGATTAGCAGCCGTCCGCCGCGCCGCGCGGGGTACTCCCTAATAGGGTCAATCCACCCGAGCGGACATGCCCCCTCCTCGCTTGAACCACTGGACATATCAGCACTATGTCCACCCCTCACACCAAGGACAGCGCATGCTCAGAGAAACCGCGGCACTATGTCCACCCCTCACACCAAGGAGAGCGCATGCTCAGAGAAACCGCGGCACTATGTCCATCTCTCCCACCATGGACAGCGCATGCTCAGGCGAACTGCGGCACCGAGGTGAGCGCCGCGCGCAACTCGCGGACCGCCGTCGGGCCTCCCGCAATGAACCAATCCAGTCCGTTGACGCGCACGACGCCGGTGTCCCCGCCCGCCGCGCGGACAATCGCCTTTCCGGGGAGCCAGTCCCACTCGGGGCAGCTGTGTTGGAACCAACAGCCCAGCTCACCGTCGGCCACCCTGCCGAGATCGCAGGAGCCGGATCCGAACATGCGCAGCGAGGCCGCGGACACCGCGGCGGCATGCCAGGGCATGGCCGCGCGAGGATCGGCCAGCCAGGTGGGGTGGATGTAGGTGGCGGCGCCGAGTTCGCTCAGGGCCGCCCCCGATGGTCCGGAGATCCGTTCATCGTTGAGCGTCGCGGGGTGGCCTTCCCCGCCGATCCAGAGCTTGTCCAGTTCCGGCTGGTAGATGGCGCCGAGGATGACGTCGGGATCGGAGACGACGCCGTGCGGTGCCAGCTGCTCGTGCTTCAAGGCGATTGCCGAGCACCAGTATGTAGAGCCGTGCAGGAAATTGTAGGTACCGTCCACGGGGTCGATCACCCAGGTACGCCCGCTGCTTCCTACCACCGAGCTTCCTTCTTCGCCAAGGATGCCGTCCGCCGGGCGGCAGCGGCGCAGCTGCTCAAGGACATAGGCCTCCGCCGCGTGGTCCGCCGCGGTCACCACGTCCGAAACTGAGGTCTTGCGTTCCCCCTGCAACCCACCCATCCGCATCAGGAGGGCAAGTTGCCCGGCCTCCCGGACCAGGGCGGCAGCCAGTTCGTAGTCGTCGAGCGAAGGATCAAGTTCTGTGGCGGAGTGCCTGCCAGTGGTCATAGGTCCAGCTTATGTGGCGGGATAATGATTCATATGGCCAAGACCCCAGCCCAACGCATCAAGAAGCACGGCGCGAATGCCGCCGTCCCGCAGCACCACCTGCCGTCAGTGGTCAATCCCACCACCCAGCGATCTCCCGAGAAGGCGCAAAGCAATGCAAAACTCGTGGTGATCGCCGGCGTTGTGGCCAGCCTTTTCCTGTTCTGGTACGTGCATCTCCTGACCCTGAACCAGATGACCCAGTTGTCCGGCGGCATGGCCATGCCCGATTCCCTCATTGGCGGATTTTCCACGGACTACGTCCAACTACTCCACGGCGCCATGACTGATGATGCCCGCGGACAACTCAGCTACATCCACAAGACCGCCGGAACCCTGTTTCCCCTGATCTTCGGCTTCACGTGGCTCCTGCTGATCGGCACCAATGTTGCGGGCAAGGCACTGCGCTGGGTTCTGTGGGCCGCTCCCCTGCTGTTCGCAGTGGTCCGTTTGTGGGGCAACGTCGCGGTCGACGCCGCGTTGGGAGCCGCAGAGCCCGACGCCGGACAGGTGGCTTTGGCGTCCACGCTCACCGTCTTGGGCTGGGTGCTTTTCCTGTTGAGCCTTGTGGTTGGCGGCGCGGCTGTGTTTTTGGGGCGTCGGCGTTCAAAGAGCGCCTGACGAGCTTCCGCTCCTGAGGCGGGGGAAGGCCCAGGCTCGCCGGGAAAGAAGACGCGCCGCAACGAAGGGACCCGCGGTCAGGGGACGCTATTCCGGTTCTGGCCGGGTTCCCGGAGCGAGCATCTCCCGCGCTTGGAGCGCACGCTGGTGGGCGCCTGCTTTGTCGAAGCGGTCAGCCGCTTCGAGCAGGCTTTCCTTTGCCGACTGATTGCTTCCGGTATCGGCTTGGGCACGCGCCATCAAGAGGAATATTTCGCCTGCGATCTGGGGAGGCAACTGATCAGCCCGGCCCTTGATTTCGTCCAGCAGTTCAAGTGCCGCCCCGGCGTCTCCTGCCAGATAATTCCAATGCGCGCGGTTGAGCCGAAGCAGGAGGATATCCTCTTCGCTCCCTCCCACCACGTCCGTGGCAAGCTCGGCCCTCTCTATGCACCGCAGGGTGGCGGCATCTGCTACTTCAGCGGCCAGCCTCATCGCGGCCGACGCCTTATTGAATTTGGCCCAGACATCGAGGTTCCGGGAAGGGGAGAAGGTTTCCGCGGCGAGCTCGTGATAGTGAAGCCCCTCATCCACCTTGTCGCAAAGGAACGCCACATTGCCGATGACCCAGTAGGCTTTGCCAGCGAGTTGGTCATCCATTTCATCAGAAATTCTTTCCGAGAGGGACAGGCACTCCTCCCATGCCTCCTCCAGCTTGCCGGACTCGGCAAACGCGGCGATCAGGGCCTGCCGGGCATGGACGTCGATTTCCATGTCCGCATCGTCATCGACCAATCCGACTGCCGATGCCGCGGCCTCGATGGCCATCTCCAGGAGCCCTTCACCGCGGAGGGAATTCGCCATCAAGATGAGTGCCTGAGCCCGGTATTGGGGTGAAGCCGCAGCCAACGATGCCTCGGAAAGGGATTTCGCCAGGGCCGTGGCCTCAGCGAAATCACCGGCGTCGAGAAGGTTCTCCGCCTGAAGGAAAGTCATGTTCCACCACCCCGTGGAATCACCCTCATCACGGGCAATATCAGCGGCCGAGCGTGCACCATCGGCGGCCTTGGTGAAGTCATGGCTGGCACGGTGCCCCCTTGCCTGCAACTCCGCGGCAGCGTACGACGGCGCAACCTTCTTTTCTCGCATAGCTCCATTATGTCTCCGAGACACGGTGTCGAGGACGCGGCCAGGTGTTTAGCACGGTCCGGGGCGATGTGGTCCAAGCATTGATGACACGGCGTGTCGTTGCTCTTTATAATGACCTTGCTTCACTTCGTTCACTCCAGTCGCATCAGTCACTACCATCAGGAGCTTTCGCATGAAAAGAACCATCGCCGCTCTCCTCGCTGCCGCAGCAATTTTGCTTGCCGGAATTTCCAGCTCAGCAGCGGTCTCCGCCAACAGCGAGAGCCCCTCGCAGGATTCGTCCGTAGCCACCGGCTGGTGGCCGAACTTCGCCCAGGACGCGGCTCAGGCTACCGGCTGGTGGCCGAACTTCGCCCAGGACGCGGCTCAGGCTAYGGGCTGGTGGCCGAACTCCACCACCCAGGGTTCGGCTGAAGCCACCGGTTGGTGGCCAAACTCCACCACGACTTCCACCACCAACTAGCAATACGTGAAGGGCACCGGACCGAGGTCCGGTGCCCTTCACACATCCCTCAACGGGGCCTCAAGCGCCGCGCAGCAGTTCCGCGAATTTCTCCGGCGCCATGGGTCGTCCGAAGTAGTACCCCTGACCACTCGCGCAACCCAAGCGCGAGAGCTCAGCCGCTTGCTCTGCTGTTTCGATGCCTTCCGCGACCGCCTGCATTCCGCATGCATGGATGAGCTGAAGAACCGCCGCCACAAAGTCCCGTTCTTTGTCGTCCGAGCCCAGTCCTTGGATCAGGGACCGGTCAATCTTGACCACGTTGACGGGGAGGTTGCGTAGATAGCTGATGGACGAATAGCCTGTGCCGAAATCGTCGATCTCCAAGCGGATTCCCAGGCGCCGGAGGCCTGTCAGCGAGTATTTGTCGATGTCGCTGCCATTCACCGCCATCGACTCCGTGAGTTCGATAACAAGCTTGGATGCTTCCACTCCGGTTTCGGCGAGCACTTCCCGCACATGCTCAATCAATTCCAGGCTTTGAAGTTCGGTGGTCGAAATGTTGACCCGCATGCTGAAGTCGTCGTCTACGCCCGGGCCATCCTGCCACTCGCGCAGTTGCCGCATCGCTTGGCGAAGAACCCAATAGCCGAGATCGATGATGATGCCCGTTTCCTCGGCCAACGGAATGAACGCATCCGGCATCAGCAATCCCCTGTCAGGGTGGTTCCACCGCACCAGCGCCTCGGCGCCTTCAATCCTGCCCGAGCTCAATTCGACAACAGGCTGGAAGTGGAGGACCAACTGATCTGTCCGGATGGCTTCACGCAGCTCCGAGATCATGAGGCCTTGGAGTCGGCGTGCATACAACAATGCCGGCTCGAAGACCCTGACAGTGCTTCGCTGTTCGGCTTTTGCCGCATACATGGCCGTATCGGCTTCCATCACGAGGTCGTCCACTGACTGCCCTGGTTCGCCAACCGTGAGCCCGACGCTGGTTCCGCAGATGATTCGAACTTCACCGATCTCGATGCTCTCGCCCACCGCCCGGAGGATCCGTTTGGCCACTCCGCGCGCGTGCGCCGCATTGGATTTTGGCAGCATGACGGCAAACTCATCCCCGCCCAACCTGGCCACCGTGTCGCCGTCGCGGACTGCGGCAAGCAAGCGTTTGGCGGTGACCTGCAGGACAGTATCGCCGGCCCCGTGTCCCAAGGTGTCGTTGATCCCCTTGAACGAATTCAGGTCCAAGACGAGCAGCGCGGGGGGAAGTTCTCCGCGCTCCGCCTCCAGGAGTTCGTGGCTCAGGGCCCGGTTGAGCGCAGTGCGGTTGGCCAACTGTGTCAGGGGATCGGTGAGTGCCATCCGTTCAAGTTCGATTTGGGCCTCGCGCAGCATGGCGGTGCGGCTTTCGACCCGCTCTTCGAGCTCCTGGTAGATGGCTTGGAGATCGTCCGCCATGAGATTGATCCCGGTGATGACGGCAGCCACTTCGTCTCGCGGGCCAGAGACCGGAATCCGCGTGCTGAGGTCGCCGTCCGCAATCCGGACCACCCCTTCAACCAGGGCGAGGAGTCGTGGATCCTGGGGCTCATGATCCACGGTGGTGCTCTCTCAACCAGTCGCGGGCTTCTGCCTCGGAGGTAAAGAACCGGGCCGGAACCGAGTCCGACTTTGCGCGCAGGAGGTAATGCGCGATCACCCGATCCACGGGGCTCTCCCCCAGCAAGGCACATGCCGAAACAACGGTGGAATTCGTGTAGGCGAGGCGCGCGTCGTTCGTCACTGACAGGACTCCGGTCACTGTCAGCAACAGCGGCACCCTCCGTCCTTCCGCAAAGGCGCGGACAGCGGCTGCGGCAGCCCGCGCTTCAGGCGAGCGGACCACCGTGTTGGGGGGCAGGATGACCTCAACGATGCCGTCGTCCGACAAGTCGACGGCGATCCGTTCCGCAGCGGCGAAGACCACTTCCGCAGCGGCGTGCAGCGCGTCATCAGGAAGCCGGGATTCCTGGGCGGGCAGTGTCTGGGCGCTCATCGCTGTGTGGCCTGCCGCCGTCGGGCGATCGGCCCACGAACGTCCCGAAAGGCACAAACCGAGAGGCAGGACGTTGCCTTTATGCGGAATATGAAGCCTGCGTGTCCCGGACGACGCAGAACAAGCTGATGAGTCATGGGTCCTATGTTCTGCTGTGTCGATCAATCTAGTCGGCGCCAAGACTGCGTGGAACCCTCAGCCCGGCGCCATTCCGGTGAGTGCACTCATGATACACAGACTGCCCGCTCACAGACATGAGGGTACCCCTGAAAGCTCAGCGTCCTGCAAACCTCGCCGCCGTCCGTCGTGCTTCACGGACGCGCTGCGCCACCACCAGCCCCGCGGCGCAAAATCCGACGGTGATCGGATAGGCCATCAGGCGTTCCAAGGTTCCGGGTTCAGGGACGTCCATCCGGGTCAGTCCACCTACCACGAGGGCTCCCAAGGACACCGTTCCACACACCAGAATGAACCAACTCATCGGCGTATGCGGCAGCCAGAGCAGCCCGAGGAGCAACAGGGCGAATGCCCCGCCGATGAAGAACATGAGGGCGCCAACAAGATGCAGGGGAGACCGGAGGTCTTCCGGCACAAATCCGACAACCACGGTTCCCAGCCCGGAAATGCCCGTCAGAATGCGGACCCCGACGGCGGAGTTCCACGCTTTGCGATAAGCGGCGCCTTGCTGGATCCGGACGCCGGGACGGGCCGCAATGCACAGGAGCGCGGAGCTGAGCAGCAGTGCCCCGAACAGCATTCCGAGGCCCTGCACCACGAAGGACGCGTTCATGAGCAGATGGAGCGGCGAACAGATGTCGCGGTGCTCGTAGTTCCCGCAGTTGATCGCGCCAAGGTCGCTGATGAAACCGGTCCGGCGATCGTAGGCCTCGGGCCCGTGCCAGGCTTCGATCACGGCCGATTCGGCCACGAAATACTGCACCACGCTCAATTGCGCCCAGCCGCCAATGAACGAGCGGGTCGAGGCCAGGTCCGGCAGGTAGTCGCCGGGGGCGGCCGGCACGGTCATCTGCTCTCTCATGCCCGCCAGCCTAGCCGTAGAGCACCGACGTGCCGGGCTGTCGGTGTTGCCGACGCTCGTTGTTCGGGGGCTGCCCCCGCAGCTTGTATGCTTGTATGCGTGCCCGGCCAGCGGCTCCCCGGAGCGTCCAGGACGTGCACAGGCCCTCGTAGCTCAGTGGATAGAGCACGGCTCTCCTAAAGCCGGTGTCGTTGGTTCGATTCCAATCGAGGGCACTTGAAAGACCAGCCGCGCAATTCGTCTCCGACGCAGGACCTGCGGGCCTACCTGCTGGGCGGCTGGACCGTGGAACGGTCCCTGTGGGACCGGGCGAGCGGCACCCGCGGTACGTTCACCGGCGTCGTGCACTATTCAGAAACTCCCGACGGCGGGCTCCTCCTTCGCGAGGACGGCACCATGACCTGGCCTACCCACACTGGCCCCGCCTTCCGCGAATACCTCCTGCGCCCCTCGGACTCCCCGGCCGCAATGGACGTCTACTTCCCGGATGGCAAACCTTTCCACCGCATGAGCTTCATCGGCCGTGCCAACGAAGACCGGCACTGGTGCGATCCCGATGACTACAAGGTCAACTACTTCTGGGGCGGACCCGATGCCTTTAGCTACGCCTGGGACGTGCAGGGACCAGCCAAGGATCTGCTGCTGGAATCGCAGTTGAGGAGAGAGCGATGAGCCAAAACAGCCCGGCCAAGGATCTGATCGTGGTCAGCGCGGTCTGCGTCTACGACGACGCCGGGCGGCTGCTGACGGTCCGAAAGCGCGGTACGGACAAATTCATGCACCCTGGAGGCAAGCCGGAACCCGGAGAAACCGCGGCCGAGGCGGCATCCCGCGAGCTGGCCGAGGAAGTGGGAATCACCATCGGCTCCGCGGACTTGGAGCCCCTGGGCAGCTGGCTCGCCGTCGCCGCCAATGAGGCCGCCACGGACATCCAGGCCACCGTCTTCACCGCTCCGGGCACCTGGGAGGCCCACCCCTCGGCCGAAATCGCGGAGATCCGTTGGCTAGACCTTGTGGCTGAACTTCCGGACGATCTGGCCCCGCTCCTGACGGACCATGTGCTGCCTTTTCTCTCGCGAAAGCAAGGCTTTTCCGCACCGCGATAATTCTCCTTCTGGCAGGGCGTAAACTTCACCGTTTTCCCATGAAAATAGGGTGGGAACTGGCTATAGTGGTCGCACAGTTTGTTTTAACTTGATACAGGCTGCATTGTCAGATCCAGCTGGGGGATCGCATGCAATCTCTTGAACAACGCCGACGCGCCCGGGGAACCGTCGGTGGAGAAGTCGGCGGAGAGGCCGGTGGAGAACGGACACCGTTCCGTGACACTCCGCTGGAGGTCAAGACCTTCTCGACGGCGGGAATCGCGGCTTGGGCAGCRCAGCTGGGTTCGCCCGCGCCCGAGGCTCCGCGTTCCCGCAGAATGGCCAGGACCGGCGGGATAGCTTCGATCGCGGCCTTGTTGCTCTACCTGACCTGGCGCATAGCGTTCACCATGCCGCTTGGAGGCTGGGATCATGCCATCGCCTGGACGCTGGTGGCGTTTGAGGCCCTCCCGCTTGTGGGGCTGGTCCTGAAGTCCATCACGCTGTGGAACATCGACTGCCATGCGCCGGAGCCGGTAGTCGAACCGCCCAATGGCATGAGGGTCGCCGTGTTGATCCCCACCTACAACGAGCCGGTGGAGGTTCTTGCCCCCACCATCGCCRCGGCCTGTGCCCTCCAACCGAGCCACGAGACATGGGTGTTGGATGACGGATCCCGCCCGTGGGTTGCCGAGATGTGCGCATCTTTCGGCGCGCGCTTTGTCACCCGCGCGGAGCATGACCATGCCAAGGCGGGCAACATGAACCACGCACTGGATCTGATGGCTGCGGAGGAAGCCGCCGGTAAAGACCCAATAGACATCATTGCCGTGCTGGACTGCGACCATGTCCCCCTGCCTACATTCCTGACGGCTACCTTGGGATGGTTCGCCGACGAGGAAATCGCCCTCATCCAGGGGCCACAGGCTTTCTATAACTCGGGAGCCTTCGACGACGACGGAATCTCCGGCGAGCAAGGGTTGTTCTTCAACGTCCTCATGCCCTCACGCAACATTCCCGGCGCGGGGCCGTTCTGGTGCGGGTCAACCTCGCTGCTCCGGGTCAAAGCGCTACGTGAGGTAGGCGGAGTGGCCACGGAAACCATCACCGAGGACATGCACACCACCCTCAAGCTCATCCGGATCGGGTGGAAGACCGTGTACCACCATCAAACACTGGCAGTGGGCCTGGCCCCGGCAACGGCCGATCAGTACCTGCTGCAACGCCGCCGTTGGGGTATGGGCGCTATGCAGATCCTGACTTACGAGCGCCTTTGGGCCGCCAAGAGCTGGATGACTTGGCGGAACTTCCATGAATACCTCAACGGAACTTTATGGTGGCTGGAAGGCATTGCCACCTTGGTTGCGTTCTTTGTTCCGATGGCGGTCATGATCTCGGGAGCCCAGACCTCCACCGCCGGTCCCGTGGAGTTCACCCTCGCTTTTGGAGCAATGTTCTGGATCCGTTTGTGGGGCGCCAAAAGACTCATGCGCCACCAGATCCATTGGCCGACGGCGTTCGCCCTGAGGATCTTCCGGGTCCCCGTGGGCATGGCTTGCCTCTGGTGGCTCGTCTCCCGCAAGACCTTGGAGTTTCAAGTCACTCCCAAAGGCGCCGCGGAACTTCGACTCCGCGGGCGGGCCCCGCGAATCCTTCTTGTGTTGATCTTCATCGTTGCCGCGATCATTCTCTACGCAACCGCGGGAGTCCTGGGGTGGGTGCCCTGGCGGACAAGTCCCGGCTCCACGATTGCCGCCGGCGTCTGGCTGGTGTTGGCCGGAGTAGTCCTGGTGCTGGGAACGCTCCGGATCCGTGCCGCCGAATTTGCCACGTCACGAAGGAGCGCCCACCGGGTCACCGTCAACCTACCCGTCACTCTTGAGGGGGTTCCAGGAGAACTGCTTGATATCTCCATGGGTGGTGCCGCCGTCCGGGTGGGGGCCGACGCACTGCCAGAGGCCGGCCGCGTTCATTTGGCGCTGCCGGGGGCCGAACCGATTGCCCTGGACATCGTTCGGGTCTGGTCCACGTCAAGGGACTGCCGCATGGCCTCTCTGCGGGTTCGCGACGGCGACTGGGCCGCGTATCGAGGCCTCGCACTCTGGCTGTTCCACACTCCGGACAATGCGCTTCCCGGTTTTCCCGCCGGTGTTCCCGCCATTGCAACGCGGGAGTCGGCATGAGCGGGCACGGGAGGCGAAAGCCCGCCCTATCCTGGATGATCATTGCCGTCAGCACGGCAGTAGTCATCCTGGCTGTTGTCCTTGGGGCAATCCCGGGGACAGCGGCTGCACAATCCGCGGGTGACCTCGCTATCCTGGCGGCCGCGCTGACCGCTTTAGCCAGTTGCGCACGCGCTGCCCGACGCAAGGACGAAAGCGCACGTGCTTGGTGGGTCATGGCCCTTGCGGTACTCGTCTGGACCATCGGTCAATCAATTTGGACCTTCTACGGGCTCACACTGGACCACGACTACCCCTACCCCTCCATAGCCGACGCCGCTTTCGTTAGCTATTCGATCCCTGCCGCAATCGCCCTCTACCTGTTCCCGCGCCCCCGGGTTTCCCGGGTTGCCTTCCTGCGCGGGGTCTTGGACGCGGCAGTGATCGCCTCCGCGGTGCTGTTCATGAGCTGGGCCACGGTGCTCGGTTCCATGTACAAGGCGCAAGGGCAGGACATCCTCGCCCATCTCACCGGCCTTGCCTATCCTGTTGCCGATTTCGTGATGGTCTCCATCGTCCTCGTGCTGACGATGCGGAGGGCACCTGGGGAGCGCCTCAGGTGGGTCTGCCTGGGGGGCGGACTCCTCATCCTGGCGTTCACTGACAGCACTTACGTGAAGCTGACCTTTGACGGCGTCACCGGATTGACCGGAACGCCCTTGGCCGCGGGCTGGATCGCAGCGTTCCTGTTGATCGCCCTCGCCCCGCTGGTCTCCTACTCGGCCCGTTCCCGGACGGACCGGCGCCTCTACACCTTGGCGTTGGAACTACTCCCCTACGTGCCTGTTTTCGGAGCGGTCATGGTGGCGCCCATACGGGTCGGGCGCCCCAGCGACCCTTTCCTCCAAACCGTAGGCCTTACCGTGCTGGCCCTCGCCATCACGCGGCAGATTCTCATGATCCTGGAGAACATCAACCTGACGCGGGATCTCGAATCCAAGGTCGCCCAGCGCACGGCGGAACTCGAAGGCCTGGGGGCGATCGTCAACTCCTCGGCGGACGCCATCATCGGCAAAACCGTGGACGGGGTCATCACCAGCTGGAACCCGGGGGCTGAACGGATCTACGGGTACAGCGCGGCCGAGGCCATTGGACGGCATTTCTCCTTCCTCATTCCGGAACATCTCCGGAACGAGGAAGAATCCCTCTTGGCAGCAATCGCAGCCGGTGGAGAAACGCACAGCTACGAGACAACACGGATCCGAAGTGACGGTTCAATCGTTCCCGTCTCCCTGACGATGTCCCCGATCCGCGGTACCGGAGGCATCCACGGAGTCGCCGTGATAGCCCAGGACATCACTGAGCGCAGAATCGCGCAGGCGGAGTTGGAGACCGCCCGGGAAGCCGCTGAGGAAGCCAGCCGCTTGAAGTCGGAGTTCCTGGCCACCATGAGCCACGAAATCCGCACACCAATGAACGGCGTGATCGGATTGACCGGATTGCTGCTGGACACCCCTTTGGAGGAAACCCAGCGGCAATACGCCGAAGGAGTCAAAGGGGCGGGCGAAGCCCTGCTGACCCTGATCAACGACATTCTGGACTTCTCGAAACTCGAAGCGGGCAAGGTCGACCTGGACCCCGCCCCCTTCAGCCCACGCACCCTGGTGGAGGAGCTCGCGGCCCTCTTGGCCGAAGCCGCCCAGGCCAAAGGCCTGGAACTGATCGCGTACTGCCGGCCGGAAGTTCCCGCGATGCTCGTCGGCGACGCCGGTCGCATCCGGCAGATTCTCCTCAACCTGGCGTCAAACGCCGTGAAGTTCACCCCTTCCGGGGAAGTGGTCATCAGCGTGAAGGTCGTGGAGCAGGACGCCGCAAACGTTCGGGTGCGCTTCGAAGTCCGTGACACCGGGATCGGGATCGAAGCAGCAGATCATCTCAGGCTCTTCGAGTCCTTCTCCCAGGCCGACGCATCCACCACCCGGCGCTATGGCGGAACCGGCCTGGGACTGGCGATCTCGCGGAGGCTCACAGAGGTGATGGGTGGCGAGATCGGGGTGGACAGCTCCCTGGGCAACGGCAGCACCTTCTGGGCCACCCTACCGTTGGGGGTGACAGGTCCTGCCGCAACTCCGCCGTCGATCTCTCCCGATCAACTGACGGGACTCCGGGTCCTCGTGGTGGATGACAACGCTACCAACCGCTTGGTACTCGAGGGGCAACTGGCGGGCTGGCGGATGAAACCGGAGGCTGTAAGCGACGCCCAACAGGGCTTGGCCCGTTGCCGCGAGGAGGCCGCCGCCGGACGTCCCTTCGACATTGCGGTACTCGATATGTGCATGCCCCAGATGAACGGACTGGAGTTGGCCCACACACTGAGTACCGATGTCGCGTTGGAATCCACCCGGATCATCATGCTGACGTCCACCATGAATGTGGACAAAGCCGAACTCGTGGCGGCCGGGGTCCAGGAGTGGCTCACGAAGCCCGTGCGCAGCTCCGAACTCTACGATCGGCTCATGCGCCTCGTGGCGACTCATCCAATTGGCGCTCAGAGTGTTTCTCCCGCAGTCCCCGTGAGCATCAGCCGGCCTTCCCGCGGCCTGATTTTGATCGTCGAGGACAATGAGGTCAATCAGCTCGTGGCCCGGAGCATGGTCGCAAAGTTAGGGTACGAAGCAGACGTCGTTGCTGACGGGAGTGAGGCAGTCGCCGCCACCGCGGCGAGCAAGTACGCGGCAGTCCTGATGGACTGCCATATGCCCGTCATGGACGGATTCGAGGCCACCAAGGCCATTCGGGAACGGCAAAATGGCCACCGCAGGCTCCCCGTCATTGCCATGACCGCCGGGGCCCTGGATGAGGACCGCGACCGGTGCCTTGCCGCCGGGATGGATGACTACCTCACCAAACCGGTGGATATGGACAAATTGGACCAAGTTCTCTCGCGGTGGATTCCCGAGGCACCGAAGGAAAGCACAGAACCTGCCCTCGACCCCGCAAGGCTGGAAACATTGCGCGACCTCGGCCCGGCGGACGGGCTGGGGTTGCTGCCTGCCGCTGCACATGCCTTCCGGAAAGACATTCAACCAAGCCTGGAAGCACTCCACCATGCTTTGGACAACGGGGGCGGAGACGCTTTCAGACAGGTAGCCCATAAATTGAAAGGCTCAGCAGCGAACATTGGAGCGGCACGCGCGGCCCGGATGTGCGAGGAAATGGAACACAGCTCTTCGGACGGAGCGCCTGTTGATCGCGCCCTCCTCGCCAGTCTTGAGGCCGAGCTGCTCCTTGTTGACAAAGCACTGGACGACGCCCTGTCGGTGGCCCCATGAAGGTGCTGGTCGCGGACGACGACTTCGGTTCGCGTCTGGTAGCCAAGGCAGCAGTGGAGCAGTCCGGCCACGAGTGCATCGTGGCCGCGGACGGCAGCTCTGCCTGGGAACTGTATAGGAAGCACCGCCCGCAGGTGGTCGTGACTGACCTGATGATGCCCGGACTCGACGGTCTGGACCTCTGCCGGGCCATCCGCTCCGCGGAAGAAGATTCCTACACCTACCTTGTCCTTGTCACCTCGAAGGACTCACGGGAGGACGTCGTCGCCGGCATGAAGGCCGGCGCCGACGACTACGTCGCCAAGCCACTTGATCCATTCACGCTGCATACCCGCCTTCTGGTGGCGCAAAGGGTTACTTCGCTGCACAGCGATCTGGCCCGCTACCGCGCTGCGCTCGCCGAGCAAGCCCGGACCGATCCCCTGACAAAGCTGCATAACCGGCTGAAGCTCTCGGAAGACCTGGAACAGTTGCACCACAAATGCGCACGCTACGGGACGGACTACAGCCTGGCCATCTGCGACGTGGACAATTTCAAGAGTTACAACGACATCTACGGCCACCAAGCGGGGGACCTGGCGCTGCAAGCCGTCGCGGCTTCCCTCGCAGGCCAAGGGCGTCAAAGTGATGGAATATACCGGTTCGGCGGGGAGGAATTCCTTTTCCTGCTGCCGGACCAGACTGTGTCCGGGGCAGAAACGAGGCTGGAGCGCGCCCTGGCGGCAGTGCACAGCCTGGGCATTGCGCATTCCGGGAATCCCTCGGGGACCCTCACGGTGAGCGCTGGGGTTTCGGCCTACGTTCCCGACCACCGGGTCAGTAGCGAACGGCTCCTCAAAGAGGCCGACATGGCACTGTATGCAGCCAAGTCTGCTGGCAGAAACCGCGTGGAAGTTGCGCCGGAGGTTCGTCAACACACCCAAAGCTGAAACAACGCCACCGGGCCTAGAGCTTCGAGGCCTCAGAGCTTCGGAAGAGCCTCCTGGGCCACGGCCGTGGCCTCGGCGAACTGCGTGTTGTACAGCTCTGCGTAACGGCCGTCCGCCGAGAGAAGCTCTGCATGCGTGCCTCGCTCAACGATGGACCCGTCCTCCACCACCAGAATGACGTCAGCGGCCCGGATGGTGGAGAGCCTGTGAGCGATCACGACGGCGGTGCGTCCCTGTAGTGCCTCGCCCAGGGCCGCTTGGACAGCGGCTTCACTCGTGGAGTCCAAAGCCGCTGTGGCTTCGTCCAGGATGACAACCCGCGGTTGCGCGATCAACAGGCGTGCGATGGTGAGCCGCTGGCGTTCCCCGCCGGAAAGGCGGTAGCCGCGCTCCCCCACCACGGTTTCCAAGCCATCCGGCAGGGAACGGACCATGGCTTCGAGCCGCGCCCGCCTGAGCACATCCCACATTTCCTCGTCCGAGGCCCCGGGCCTGGCGAGTCGCAGATTGGAGGCGATGCTTTCATGGAACAGGTGCCCGTCCTGCGTGACCATGCCCAGGGTCGCGCGAAGGGAGTCAAAGGTAGCGTCACGGATGTCCAGGCCCGTGCCCTGCCCGTGCCCGCCCAGCCGCACGGAGCCGGAGTCCACGTCGTAAAGGCGGGACAGCAACTGGGCCACCGTGGACTTGCCCGCGCCCGAGGACCCCACCAGCGCCACAGTCTGCCCGGGCTCCACGCGGAAGCTGATTCCGTGGAGGACTTCCTCACCGCCGCGGGTATCCAGCGTGGCGACGTCCTCCAGCGACGCGAGGGAGACTTTGTCCGCCGAAGGGTAGGCAAAGCGGACGTCGTCGAACTCCACCGCAACAGGTCCCGGCGGCACCGCGACGGCGTCGGGCTTTTCCTGGATGAGCGGCTCCAGGTCCAGGATTTCGAAGACCCGCTCGAAGCTGACCAGCGCGCTCATGATCTCCACACGCGCGTTGGACAGCGCGGTGAGCGGCGCATAAAGGCGCGTGAGCAACAGCGCCAGGACGACGACGTCGCCGGCTGCCAACTGACCGCCCAGCGCGAGCCAGCCGCCCAGTCCGTAGACGAGCGCGAGGGCGAGGGCCGAAACGAGTGTCAGGGCCGTGATGAACGTGAACTGCAGCATGGCGGTGCGGACGCCGATGTCCCGCACGCGGCCGGCGCGCAGGGCGAACTCCGCGGACTCCTCGTCCGGGCGGCCGAACAGTTTGACGAGCGTGGCGCCAGGGGCCGAGAAGCGCTCGGTCATCTGGGTTCCCATGGCGGCGTTGTGTGACGCGGCTTCGCGGCGCAGGTCGGCCAGCTTGGAACCCATGCGGCGGGCCGGGATGAGGAAGATCGGCAGCAGCACCATCGCGAGCACGGTGACCAGCCAGGACGTGTTGAGCATGACCACGAGCGTCAGGGCCAAGGACACGATATTGCTGACCACTCCGGAGAGGGTGCCTGCGAAAGCCGACTGGGCTCCGATGACGTCGTTGTTGAGCCGGCTGACCAGGGCTCCGGTGCGGGTCCTGGTGAAGAAGGCGATAGGCATGCGCTGCACGTGGTCGAACACACGTGTCCGCAGATCCACGATCACGCCTTCGCCGATCACTGAAGACAACCAGCGGGTCAATAAGCCAAGCCCGGCATCGGCGACGGCCACGGCGGCGATGAGCGCGGCCAGCCCTATCACCACGTCCACTCCGGAGCGGGCAATGATCGCGTCCACCACCCGGCCAGCGAGCACCGGGGTGGCCACCGCAAGGACTGCGCCCACAATGGAGGCCAGCACGAACGCTATCAACTTGTTGCGGTGCGGCTTAGCGAAGGCCAGCACGCGTTTGATGGTCTCCCGGGAGAACGGCTGGGAGCCGCTCTTGGCCCGAGTGATGTTGTAGAGCGAGCGCCAGGCGACGCCATCCATGCTCATGACTTGTGATTCCCCATTCCGGAAGTGTGCTGCAGTTCAGTCACGGTGCCGTTGTCAAGGTGCCAACGGGAATCGAGCCGGACGTTTTCGAGCAAGCGGCGATCGTGCGTGACCAGTAGGAGTGCGCCGTCGTAGCTGTCCAGTGCATCCTCCAGCTGCTCGATGGCCGGCAAATCGAGGTGGTTGGTGGGTTCGTCCAGGACCAGCAGGTTGACACCGCGAGCCTGGAGCAGCGCGAGCGCCGCCCGGGTGCGCTCGCCCGGGGACAAGGAATCCACGGTCCGGGAGGTGTGGTCCGCTTTGAGGCCGAATTTGGCCAGAAGGGTACGGACATCCGCGGAGTTCCATTCGACCAGGACGGATTCGACGGCGTCTGCCAGGGTGAGGTGCCCCGCCAGCAGTCCCCGGGCTTGGTCGATCTCGCCGATCGCCACGGACGCGCCCATGGAGGCGTCCCCGGCGTCGGGCTGTTGAAGCCCCAGCAGGAGCCGTAGGAGGGTGGACTTTCCTGCACCGTTGGGTCCGGTGATGCCGATGCGTTCGCCCGCGTTGAGCTGGAGATTGACGGGTCCCAGCGTGAAATCGCCCAGATGCGCGACGACGTCGCGCAAGGTTGCGACGACGGAACTGGAGCGCGGAGCTTGGCCGATGCTGAACTGCAGCTGCCATTCCTTCCGCGGTTCTTCCACCTCGTCAAGCCGGGCGATACGCGACTCCATCTGCCGGACTTTCTGGGCCTGCTTTTCCGAAGACTCAACGCTGGCAGCGCGGCGGATCTTGTCGTTGTCCGGGTTCTTCTTCATGGCGTTGCGGACGCCCTGAGAGCTCCATTCGCGCTGGGTCCGGGCCCGGGACACAAGGTCTGCCTTAGTGTTGGCGAATTCCTCATACCGTTCGCGGGCGTGCCGCTTTGCTACTGCCCGCTCTTCGAGGAAGGAATCGTAACCGCCGTCGTATACCGCCACATTGTTCTGGGCCAGGTCCAGTTCCAGCACCTTGGTGATGCAGCGTGCCAGGAACTCGCGGTCATGCGAAACCAGCACAGCGCCGCCCCTCAGGCCCTGGACGAAAGACTCGAGCCGGGCGAGTCCGTCAAGGTCTAGGTCATTGGTGGGTTCGTCGAGAAGCACCACATCGAAGCGGCTCAGCAGGAGCGCGGCCAAGGCAACGCGGGCCGCCTGCCCACCGGACAGTCCCGTCATGGGGGCGTCCGGACCTGATTCCAGGCCCAGTTCCGCCAACACCCCGGGGATCCGGTCCTCCAGGTCCGCGGCACCCGATGCCATCCAGCGGTCGAAAGCCAGGGAGTAGGCTTCATCGGCCTCCGGGGTCCCCGCGGCGAGACCCTCGGCGCCAGCCTCCATGTCCGCCGTGGCTTGGGCGCAACCCGTGCGGCGGGCAATGTAGCCGGCAACCGTTTCGCCAGGGGTGCGTTCGTGTTCCTGAGGCAGCCATCCCACAAAGGCGTCAGCCGGAGCGAGGCTGACTGTGCCCTCTTGGGGACGGTCAGCTCCGGCAAGAATGCGCAAGAGCGTGGATTTCCCGGCACCGTTGGCGCCGACGACACCCACGACGTCTCCGGGCGCGACTGTGAGGGAGAGCTTCGAGAACAAGGTGCGGTGACCGTGGCCGCCGGAGAGCTCTTTGGCGACAAGCGTTGCAGTCATTGGTCTATCCTCTCACTGCTCCGCCCCTCAGCGGAAAGGGCCAGCGCGGAAAGGAAGGCCGGAGCATGGAAGAACCCGCTGGTCCGTACTTGGGGGGTGTGCGGACCAGCGGGTTCGAGAATCAAGCATAATTCAATGTGCCCGCATCGTAAAATCGACCTCTCTCCTGTCAGAAACTGCCCGCCGAAAACCGTCTATCAGAAAGTGGTTCATGTCCCTCCCTTCCAAGGCATTCCAGCGCTGGTTGCACGGGATCGCCCCGAACACCAGCACGGCCGATGTCTGCCGTTTCTCGGGAGTGAAACGCACTACTTTGGCCCAGCAACTGGTGCGCGGCAAGGTGGCGGAGACATCGCTCGTGAGCATCAGCCGGGCCTTCGACGTGAATCCATTCGATGCCTTGGCGCAATTCGAAGCCTACGCGGCGCTTCGCGGGACTCCGGTTCCGCCCACTGCCGCGGAACTCGTCAGCCAGGTCTCCACCATGGATCTATTGCGGGCCATCGTGGAACGTTCCGAACCCCGGGACGGCCGCCCGCCCCTGGTCCTGGCAGACACACCGCACGCGACGTCAGTCAGGAACTGGGTGGATGCGATCGACGGCGGCGAGCTGCGTCACCGGGTCAGCGGCGCTACGGGAATCGCGCCACAGAACTTCTCCGCTCATCTGACGGCTAACCGGCTGCCCCCGGAACTGGCCTTGGCAACCTCGCGCGCCGCCGGCGTCGGACCGGCGGGAGGCCTCGTGGCCAGCGGCCTCGTCACGGAGTCTGAAGCTGGCTGGCCCCCCGGAGCGCGGCGGGAGGCCCTGGACCGGCTGAGTGAAGGCGAACTGGCTTTGTTGGCCAGCGAGCGGCTACAGGCCCGTGGCAAGACCTTGCGCCGCCAAGAGCAAGAAGCTGACCACACCAACAGAATCTGGGAGAACCTGGGATGATCACCGGCCTGCAGTGGACCACGCTCTCCGTTTGCCTCGCGTTGACGGCCATCCGCATTCCCAGCGCCATACGGGGCGAGAACCGGATGATGTTGGTCCTGTTCGCGCTGATTTCACTTGACATCCTGCTCAGCATCGAGGGTCCCTACTTGCTGATCGATGCGTGGCTCGGCAATGTCAATGTCTGTAACCTGCTTCTCCGGTTCCTGCTCTACGGGACGTTCCTTCTCATGGGCATCAAGGTGGCCAAGGCCTTTGCTTCGCCCGGCGGCGAACGCGCCATCAGGGGGCCAGTAGGCTTGGCCGTTTTGGGAGCCACCGCGGTCCTCACGGCGTCCTTTTTCTTCTCGATGGACACGAGGGACTCCACTGTTGGCCTGAATGATCTGGACCCGGGACCCGCCCTTGATATCTATGCGGCCTTGGGCAGGTTCTATCCGGGCTACGTTGCCGCATGCCTCGTCCCGGGCATGTGGCGATCCGTGCGGCGCTCCGGCCCTGCCCTGCTGCGGGCCGCCTCGGCCACACTGCTCTTGGGCCTCGGATTGCTGATCGTCTCGCAGGTCTTCCCGCTCATCCCGGCGTCGTTCGCGTGGCTGCGGCCGCTCATCAACTACTCGGCTGCGTTGGCAAGCGCGCTCGGTTTGGGAGGCATCTGGCTTTCCAAAGCCATTGCGCGCCGGGCTAGCCGCGCGGTAATGTCAACGCAATAGTAAAAACATACCGCGTAACCTCTTTCACAAATCTATTATATCGTGACATAATCATGAATGTGTGAAGGCGACGCAGCCTGACCTTAGAATCAATGAACGGGTTTCCAAGGTTCGTGGCGCGTGCGGGAGCACATTTGGGGGGATGAGTGGTGGCGGGCTGTTGGGGACCGCCCCCACTCAGCCTTTTTAAGCGTCCATTTCGGAACAGGAGCCGGAAGGGGCCCCTGCAGACGAGACCCATGAAGTCCAGGCCCGTGACTAAGATGGCTTTCATGAAGAGCCTGCCCACTCGCCGCACAGCACTGTCCGCAACCCTTGCCGCCGTCGCGCTGGCGCTGTCCGCTTGCGGCGGCGGGTCATCGCCGTCGTCGACGTCGGGCGGAGACACCTCGCTGTCCGCCATCAAGTCCAAGGGCGAGATCGTTATCGCCACTGAGGGCACGTACCGTCCATTCAGCTTCCACGAGAACGGTGCAGGTCCGCTCACGGGCTTCGACGTCGAAATCGCACAGGCCGTGGCCGGGAAGCTCGGAGTCAAAGCGACTTTCCAGGAAACCCAGTTCGATGGCATCTTCGCGGGCCTTGATTCCAAGCGCTTCGACACTATCGCCAACCAGATCTCCATCAACCCCGAGCGCACGGCCAAGTACGATTTCTCGGCGCCATACACGGTGTCTACCGGAGTTGTGGTGACCAAGTCGGACAACACGTCCATCAACAGCTTCGCCGATCTCAAGGGCAAGACCACCGCCCAGTCGCTCACCAGCAACTTCTACAAGATGGCAGTTGGCGCAGGAGCCAACGTCCAGGCCGTCGAGGGCTGGGCGCAGGCCGCAACCCTGGTCCGCCAAGGACGCGTGGATGCAACCGTGAACGACAAACTGACCTACCTCGACTACGCCAAGACCACCCCGGACTCCGGCTTGAAGATCGCGGCGGAGACAAGCGACAAGACCCAAAGCGCCTTGGTCTTCCGCAAGGGATCCACCGAGCTCAAGGCCGCCGTGGACAAGGCCCTGGCGGATCTCCAAGCCGACGGCACCCTGGCCAAGATCTCCCAGAAGTACTTCGGCGCAGACGTCACCAAGTAGCCGGCGGCCACACAGATGACCTTCAACTGGGATCTCGTCTGGAGCTCCTTCGGGCCAATCATCGGCGGCGCCGTCACGGGCACCATCCCCCTGACCCTGGCGTCGTTCGCCTTGGGCCTGGCGCTGGCACTCCTTGTTGCACTCTTGCGCTTGAGTCCCAACCGGGTGTTCTCCGGCGTCGCACGCTTCTACGTCTCCGTGATCCGCGGCACTCCCCTGCTGGTGCAGCTGTTCGTGATTTTCTATGGCCTTCCGAGCATCGGCGTGAAGCTGGAACCGTGGCCCAGCGCCATCATCGCGTTTTCCCTCAATGTAGGCGGCTACGCGGCGGAGGTCATCCGCGCCGCGATCCTCTCCGTGCCCAAGGGCCAATGGGAGGCCGGGCACACCATCGGAATGTCCCGGCCGCAAACGCTGGTGCGGATCATCCTCCCGCAGGCGGCGAGGGTCTCGGTGCCCCCGCTCTCCAACACCTTCATTTCCCTCGTGAAGGACACCTCCTTGGCCTCTCTCATCTTGGTCACCGAGCTCTTTCGCAATGCCCAGCAGATCGCGGCGTTCAGCCAGGAATTCATGATCCTGTACCTCGAAGCCGCCTTGGTCTACTGGGTTATTTGCCTCGTCCTCTCCACGGCCCAGTCCGCCCTGGAGCGCAGATTGGACCGATATGTCGCCCACTGAGCCCAGCTACGCCTCCCCAGCAGGCACCGGGCTGGTTTTGTCCGCCCGCAGCCTAGCCAAAGCATTCGGCAGCAACGTGGTGCTGCGCGGCATCGACATCGACGTCCTGCGCGGCCAGGTGGTTGCACTGATCGGGCCTTCCGGTTCGGGGAAGACCACCGTTTTGCGCTCGCTCAACGGCCTCGAAGTGCCCGACGCCGGGACCGTCACCTTCGGGGACGCCGACGCCGGTACCGTCCGCGGCTCCGGGGCGGGACTGACCCTCGATTTCGCCGGCACCGTGGGCAAGCGGGAGATCGCTGCCCTCCGGGACCGCAGTGCCATGGTGTTCCAGCACTACAACCTGTTCCCGCACATGACGGTGCTGAAGAACATCATCGAGGGACCTGTCCAAGTCCAGAAACGGCCACGGGCGGAAGTGGTGGCCGAGGCAGAGCGGCTCCTGGTCCGGGTAGGGCTCGCGGACAAACGTGACGCCTACCCTTTCGAGTTGTCAGGCGGGCAACAACAACGGGTGGGAATCGTACGGGCCCTCGCCCTCAAACCCCAGTTGTTGCTCTTCGACGAGCCCACCTCGGCCCTGGACCCCGAGCTCGTAGGTGAGGTTCTTGATGTCATCAAGGAACTTGCCGACGAAGGGTGGACCATGGTGATCGTGACCCACGAACTCGCCTTCGCACGTCAAGTGGCCGACGAAGTCATCTTCATGGACGGCGGCGTAGTAGTGGAACGCGGGCCCGCCGCGGAGGTCTTGAGGGCCCCGCTGCAGGAACGCACCAAGCAATTCGTCAAGCGACTGCAGCACGACGTCTGAGGCCCAACTAGCTCGCATTTGTTGTCGTTATGGGGCCTCATAACGACAACAAATGCGAGTTAGTTGGGTGAGGTGAAGCGCAAGGTCACCAACTGGAACGGACGTAGGGTGAGTTCGGCGGCACGAGCTCCGGGCGTCACGCCGGGAGCTTCGACCGGGCGCTCCAGGAGGTCCACGGCGTGCACCGCCCTGGAATCGAAGTTGGCCGTGATCATGCCTATGGAGCGTTCTCCCAGCGATTCGTAGAGCCGCACAATCACGTCTCCGGAGCCATCCTCGGCCAGTTTGACTGCCTCGACCACCAACGCCTGGTTGAACACGGTGAAGAGCGGTTCCACAGGCTTCGCGCCCGCCAGCAGCCTCGGCTTGAGATTGGTCCGGTATCCCTCTTCCACGGCATCGCCAATGCTGGCGCCCGGCCGGATGCTCAGTTCCAGGACGTGCACACCGAGGTCGGACTGCGGGTCCGGAAACTTGGGTGCCCGCAGCAAGGACAAGCGGACGTTGGTGGTGGTTCCGCCGTCGTCGCGGATGGTCCGCGTGACATCATGCCCATAGCTTGATGAGTTGGTGATGGCCACACCGTAGCCGGGTTCAGCCACATGGATCCAGCGGTGGGCGCAGAATTCGAATTTGGCTGCCTCCCACGACGTGTTGGTGTGGGTGGGCCTGAAAACGTGTCCGAACTGGGTCTCGGAAGCGGAACGGTCCGCACGGACGTCCAGCGGGAACCCGATCTTCAGCAGTTTCTCGCGTTCCTGCCAGTCCACAGTGGTGGAGATTCCGAGGGACTCCGCGCCCGCTTCGAGGGAAATGCGCTGTGTGATGGTGGAGGAACCGACAGTCCGCTCCACCACGACGACGGCGTCCCAGCCTGCGCGCTCCAGCGTCACCGAACGCGCCTCGACTACAGAGACGACGTTCCGGCGGTAGAACTCGTCGATGTCCCACGCGTCCCACTCGTTGGGCGTATCCCGGTGGAGTTCAAGGTGGTTGCCGAACTGACCGGGAGCGATGGCTTCCCGGCCGCTTGCGTAGTCCACCAGGGAAATCAGCAGTCCGTTGGCGTCGAGCACGGCGCGGATGATGCCATTGTCCAAAACGTAGCCGCCGGCCCGTTCTGTGACATTGACGGGGCCATCCGAGTGAACCGCTTCGGCGGCGGCGAGTGGGGGTACGCCGTTTCGCTCATGTGGGGCCGCATTGAGGAGGAACATAGTGTCCCCCTTACCCAGCAGGGCAGCGGCGGCATTCGCGATGATGGCTTCCAGTTCCCGGGCGATCGCGGCATAGTTCCGCTCGGCGTCCTGGTGCACCCACGCAATGGCGCTGCCCGGCAGGATGTCGTGGAACTGCTGCAAAAGCACAAGTCGCCACAAGCGCTTGAGGTCCGCTGCCGGGTAGGTGAACGAGCCGGCTGTCCGCACGGCCGCCGTCGAGCACCAAAGCTCTGCTTCCCGCAGCAGGTGCTCCGAGCGGCGGTTGCCCTGCTTGGTGTTTGCCTGGCTGGTGTAGGTGCCCCGATGCAGCTCGAGGTACATCTCCCCCACCCAGACCGGAAGATTGTGGTATTCGGCCTCGGCCTGTGTGAAGAACTCCTTCGCGGTTCCCATGCGTACCTTCGGCGAGCCTTCCAGATCAGCGGTGCGGTGAGCCGCGGCGACCATTTCGCGCGTGGGTCCGCCACCGCCGTCGCCATAGCCGAACGGGACCAAGGAAATGGTGCCCCGGCCATGCTCCCGATAGTTGCGCTGGGCGTGCGCGAGTTCGCGTCCATGAAGCTCGGCGTTGTAGGTGTCCACGGGCGGGAAGTGAGTGAAAAGCCGCGTGCCGTCGATGCCCTCCCAGTTGAAGGTGTGGTGGGGCATCTTGTTGACCTGGTTCCAGGAGATCTTCTGGGTCAGGAACCATCGGGATCCCGCGGATTTGACGATCTGGGGCAAGGCTCCGGAATATCCGAAGGAGTCAGGCAGCCAAGCTTCCTGACAGTCGATGCCGAACTCCTGGAGGAAGAAGCTCTTGCCCTCGACGAACTGGCGTGCCATGGCCTCGCCGCCGGGCATGTTGGTGTCCGATTCCACCCACATGCCGCCCACCGGCATGAATTGCCCTGCCTTCACTTTCTCGCGGATCCGGATGAACAGCTCAGGATAGAACTCCTTCATCCAGGCCAGTTGTTGCGCCGAGGAGCAGGAAAAGACGAAGTCCGGGTTCTCATCCATGAGGGCGACAACGTTGGAGAAGGTGCGGGCGCACTTGCGGATGGTTTCACGGACCGGCCACAGCCAGGCTGAATCAATGTGGGCGTGGCCAGTGGCTAGCAGTTCGTGGGCCGAAGCGTACGCGGGCCGGCTCAAAACCTCGGCGAGGGCTTCCCTGCCGGCGGCCGCGGTACCCGCAACGTCATCAGGATCCATGACATCCAGCATGCGTTCGAAGGCGCGGAGGATTTCGTGCCGCCGTGGCAATTCGAAGGGCAGTTCGTGCATGAGTCCGCTGAGGGTCCAGACATCTTGGTAGAGCTCCCAGACCATCTCGTTGAGTTCGGCTATGGCTATGCGTCCCAGCCGATACCGCGGCTCGTCCCCGGACGTGGACTTGTCCCCCAGAGGTGTTGCCGCGAAACTCCATCCTTGGGTGAGATCAGGATTGGCGGCGGCTTCGACGTAAAAGTCCACCGAGAGGCCACCACCGAGGAGCTTCAGCGGGACGTGCTGGTTGCGGGGAGAGATTGCCTTGATGATGGTGCCGTCTGGTCGCCAGGCAATGCCTTCGCATTGGAATCCGGGGGCATCGTTGCTGAAGCCGAGATCCACCACAATCTCCACCGTGGTGCCTTCGGCCACTCCCCAGCCCTCGGGAACCTCGCCCCGGAGCCGTAGCCACTTGGTGCTCCATGCCTTGCCCCACGCAGCGCCGTGCGCCTGGGGTTCAAAGACCTGGTGGAGGGCCTCGGAAACCGGAACCGGTTCCCCCGGCACATCCCAGCTACTCAATTCCAAAGGCAACGCGCGGCCATAAATGGCGGGGGCTATCCGCTCCCGGACAAAACGTTCGAGCCGCTTCTCAGTGATCAGGCGGTCGTCGTGCAATTCAGGTCCCCTTTAGCGCTGGGCTGGGTTGAGATGCTTCCATACCGTTACAAGCAGCCTACTAAGCAAGGTTACTGTTCGGGGAAACAACGATTCCATTCGATGGATAAAATCTACGTTGTTCCGGAGCAATTACCAAGTGATTGACGACTATCCGTACAAGTCCCTAGATGTTTGCTGGAACGCCCACCCGTCCACTTCCTGTGTACACGTTCAGACTGGTCCCCCGGCTGAACCCCACCAGCGTCAGTCCGGTCTCCTGGGCGAGTTCCGCGGCGAGGCTGGAGGGTGCGCTCACGGCGGCAAGGACCGGGATTCCGGCGAGGGCAGCCTTCTGGACGAGCTCGAAGGACGCCCTTCCGGAGACCTGAAGGACCGTGCCGCTCAGCGGCAATAGTCCTTCGCGCAACGCCCAGCCCACCACTTTGTCCACGGCATTGTGCCTGCCCACGTCTTCGCGTAGGCACAAAAGCTCGGGCTCGCCGTCGTCGTGGATTTTGAAGAGACCGGCCGCATGGACTCCCCCGGTCTTGTCAAAGACCGCTTGCGCCTCACGGAGACGGTCAGGCAGCGAGGCGAGAACCTCCACCGGCACGCGCAGGGCATCGTCCGCCGGGCTGAAGTGCGAGGACTTGCGCACTGCCTCGATGGAGTCGGTGCCACAGATCCCACACGAGCTGGAGGTGTAGACGTTGCGGCCTGTCTCCGGCAGGACGACGTCGGGCCGCAACTGGGCCTCCACCACATTGAAGGTCTGCACGCCGTTCTCGTCCTCGCCGGCACAGAAGCGCAGCGAAATCAGCTGGGCCGGGTCCCAGATGACGCCCTCGGAGACCAGGAAGCCCGCCACGAGGTCAAAGTCGTCGCCAGGGGTCCTCATGGTCACGGAGAAGGACATGTGCCCTAGGCGTACCTCGAGCGGTTCTTCGACAGCCAGGAAGTCCTCGCGGTAACGGACCGGGTGCTCCAACGCCTGGGCTGAACCGTCCAGGACAAACTTGTGCACCTTGCGGCGCTGGGTCACCCGTCCCATCTCAGATACCCACCGTCTCGGCGGCTTCCCCGTGCTTGACGGCTTCCCCGTGCTTGACGAAGCGCACCGTCATGGCCTTGTAGCCGGGCGTATTGGATTCACGTGCCACGAGCTCCCGGTGCACCAAGGCGTTGGCCTCCGGGAAGTACGCGGCCGCGCAACCCTTGGCCGTGGGGTAGGCGACCAGCCGGAACTTGTCCGCCCGGCGTTCGGTTCCACCGAAGGTGGAGATCACGTCCACCATGTCCCTGTCTTCGAAGCCGAGTTCGCCGAGGTCGTCCTCGTGGACCAGGATGACCCTGCGGCCTTCGGAAATGCCCCGGTAGCGGTCGTCGAGCCCGTAGAACGTGGTGTTGTACTGGTCGTGGCTGCGGACCGTCTGGAGGATCAGGTGGCCGGCCGGGGCTTCAAGATATTCCAGCGGGCTCACGGTGAAGCGCGCCTTGCCGATATCCGTGGCGAATGTCCGGGTGTCGCGCGGTGGATTGGGAAGCACGAAGCCGTTCTTGGTGCGGACACGCGCGTTGAAGTCCTCGAAGCCGGGGATCACCCGGGAGATGTGGTCCCGGATGACGTCGTAGTCCTCGGCCATCTCCCGCCAGTTCACCGCATGATCATCGCCGAGGACTGCCTGGGCCATCCGTGCGACGATGACGGGTTCACTGAGCAAGTGCTCCGAGACCGGGGTCAGCCGGCCCTGGGTGGAGTGGATGACGGACATGGAGTCTTCCACGGAGAGGAACTGTTTTCCACCGGGGTGTTTGTCGTCCGTGTCCGTTCGGCCCAGGGTAGGCAGGATCAGGGACGTCTTGCCGTGCACCACGTGGGCGCGGTTGGGCTTGGTGGAGATGTGCACCGTCAGCCCGGCCCTCTTGAGCCCTTCCTCTAGAGCGACGGTATCCGAACCCGCCGCCGCGAAGTTGCCGCCCATGGAGACGAACACATCAACGTCACCCTTCTCCAAGGCGTGTTGGGTTTCCACGGAGTCGTAGCCGTGTTCCCGCGGCATCGTGAATCCGAACTCCTTGTCCAAGGCTGCGAGGAATCCCTCCGAGGGCTTCTCCCAGATGCCCATGGTGCGGTCGCCCTGCACATTGGAGTGTCCGCGGACGGGGCAAGCTCCAGCTCCACGCTTGCCGAAGTTTCCCTGCAGGAGCAGCAGGTTGATGATTTCCCGCAAGGTGTCCACGGAGTGCGGCTGCTGGGTCAGGCCCAGTGCCCAGCAAATGATGGTGCCCTTCGAAGCGGCCAGCATGCCGGCCACCTTGGTGATTTCGATGCGGCTCAGGCCCGTGGCGCGTTCCGTCTCAGCCCAATCCAGCGTAGACCGGGCTTCGGCGTAGGCTTCGAAGCCGTCGGTCTGTGCTTCGATGAAAGCGCGATCGACCACCGTGCCCGGCTGCCGCTTCTCTTCCTCCAGCAGGAGGTGGCCCAATGCCTGGAACAGGGCGAGGTCGCCGCCGACCTTGATCTGCAGGAATTCATCGGCGATGTCCGTGCCACCGCCGACCACGCCATTGAGCGACTGGGGATCCTTGAAATTCAGGAGCCCGGCTTCCGGCAAAGGATTGACTGCGACAACCTTGCCGCCATTGTTCTTGCAATCGCGCAGGGCGGAGAGCATGCGCGGATGGTTCGTGCCCGGGTTCTGGCCCACAACAAGCACCAGTTGGGCTTCGTGGATGTCCTCCAGGGAGACAGTGCCCTTGCCGATGCCGATGGTCGGGTTGAGCGCGCTGCCGGACGACTCGTGGCACATGTTCGAGCAGTCAGGGAGGTTGTTGGTGCCGAGGCTCCGTGCGAAGAGCTGGTACATGAACGCGGTCTCGTTGGCGGTGCGCCCCGAGGTGTAGAACACGCAGCGGTCCGGCGTGGTGGCATTGACGTGCTCGCCGATCAGGCTGAAAGCATCCGTCCAGCTGATCGGCGAATAGTGGGTATCGCCGGAGCGGATGACAACGGGTTCGGCGATGCGGCCTTGGCTGCCTAGCCAGTATTCGGTCTTGCCTTCAAGCTCGGCCAGGGAGTGCTGGGCCCAGAACGCCGCATCGACCACGCGGGTTGTGCTTTCCTCGGCGATGGCCTTGGCCCCGTTTTCACAGAACTCGGCGGGGCTGCGTTTTCCAGTAATGGACTCCGGCCAGGCGCAACCTGGACAGTCGAAACCGTCCCGCTGGTTGACGCGCAGCATCGACTTGACGGTCCGGCTCACACCGGCTTGGGCCCAACCCCTTTCCAATGCCACGGTGACAGCCTTGACACCGGCGGCGGAGCGCTTGGGCGGGTGGATCTGAAGGTCATCTTCATTGATGTCCTGCTCGGGAGCATGCCTGTTCATGTCCCCATCATTGCAAGGCGTGACTCACGATTCCACCCGTGTCCATTTGGCGCCCGAAATTCTCAACCGGTCAGGGCACTCCAGTCCACAGGTCCAGACGGAACTTTGCGCGCTGGCCTGGCAGGAGGCTTCTTGGCTTTGTCCTCCGGAGACTTAGGCTGGGGAAGCGGCGGCCCCCAGGGCAAAGGGAAAGCGGGCACTGCCTCGCCCAGTTGCACACCGTGGGGCGGTACCACCATGACTCCGTCCGCACTCGCGAGGCCACGCATCATCCCCGGCCCGGCGTGTTGCGCCGGTGAGGCCAATCCGTACACGAACCTGAAGGGAAGCAAACGCGTCCGGCCGGGGTCGGCGTCGAGCATTGCACCGCAAGGCACCTCCCCCACCTCGGGCAGCTTTCCGTGCCCCAGCCCCGCGAGCAGCGGAGCGCCGATCGTGAAGAGAACCATCATTGCCGCGAGCGGGTTGCCGGGGAGCCCCAGCACAAAACGCCCGTCCGGCAATTCGGCCAAGACGGCGGGATGTCCCGGCCGCATCGCAATGCCATCAATCAGCAAGCGGCCGCCGAGCTCCGCAATGGCCCGCCGGAAGTGGTCCGTCCCCGAACGGCCCGTTCCCCCGGTGGTGATGACGACGTCGGCGGGTGGCGTGTCCGGAGACAACTCGCCTTCCTCGAGACCCGCGAGCCATTCGTCGTAAGAGTCGCCCACTTTGAGCTGTCCGCCGCGGATCCCGCCAAGGAGTTCGACGACGGCGCCGAGCTGGGGACCGAAGGTATCCCGCACTCGRCCGGGGGCCGGGACACCCGCGGTCACCACTTCGGAGCCGGTCAAGAGCAGTTTGACGACGGGCTTGCCCAGGACGTCCAGTTCATCCCGGCCGGCGAGGGCTGCCAGCGCGAGGTGGGCCGGGTTCAAGACAACGCCGGATTTGATGAGCAGCTCGCCCGCCCCGGCTTCTTCTCCGGCATCCCGGATGTGTTGCCCATTCCGCGGCTCGCCAGGCTTTGCGTTGCCGCCGAGCGCAAGGACCGGCAAGCCATCTTCGTCCGTAGTCAAGACCCCGCTCTCGCTGCGGAGCACGGCCTTGGCCCCCGGCGGTATCAGGCCGCCGGTGACGATGGGACTCGCCTGGTGTGGGGCCAGCCGGTGGCCCGGCTCGGCCAGGATCCAAGGGCCGCCGCCATTGACAGCCCAGCCATCCATCGCCGAAGACGCGTAGTGCGGCAGGTCCTGCAGGGCGTGGACATCTTCGGCCAGCGTCCTGCCGACCGCGTCTTTCAGGGCAACGGGTGCGGCGGGAATGGGCGTGGCACAGTCGAAGGCAAGCTGCCGGGCTTCCGCCCACAAGTGGTCAGCGTGCGGGACATGCTCAACGTTCGGGCCCGGTTCGGTCACGGAGGGAGGGTGCTGGTTCTCGGCGCCCAGTTCCTCTCCGCCCTGGTTCTCGGCGCCCTGTTTGGGGGCATCGGTCATCCGGCGTCGGTTCCCGGGTTCGTATAGTCCTTGGCGAGTGTGCGTGCCAGGCCCATCGCCGCATCCATCGACGCGGTTTCGCTCGCTTGGCCCGAACCCGCTGCAAGTCCGGCAGCGAAGCCGGCAATGAAGGTGGTCAAAGGAGCGGCCGGGCGAACGACTGAATGCGCCGCGACGCCGGCCAAGGACAGGATCTCATTGATGTCGATTTCGACGCCTTCAAGCTCAAATGCTTGCATCAGGCTCCTGCACCACTCCTCAAGCGTTTCTTCCTGGGTCTTCACGATCCGCCTCCACAGTCCGGTACAGCTTTTGTCACGGCAGGTCGCCGTCCACTCCAAGCGCCGCGGCATCGTCCCAGGTATCCACATCATCGGTGGAGCCAGCAGGAACAGGTACGGCCAGCAGATCAAGCCTAGCAAGCAGGCGGAACACCGCGGCGTTGGCCAGGCCACCCTGTTTTGCCGCGGCCAGCACTTCCCGTTGCAAAGCGGAGAGCCGGTAGATTCCGAGCAGCGGCTGTTTCCGCCCATCGGCGGACACGGCCATGGCTCCTTCCGCGTTCTGGCGACCGGCAAGTTCCCGGAGGAGAACCGGAACAGCCGCGCCGGCGAGGGGCATATCGCACGCCATGACGAGGATCCAGGGCGCGTGCTTCGTGGACGGGCTCTGGCGGTCTTGCGCCTCTAGCGCGGCGAGTCCGGCTTCGATCGCTGCTGCCGGTCCGGCGAACGGCGGGTCCTCGCGGGCGGTCAATGTGCCTTCCGGTAAACCGCCGGGATCCGGCCCGACGACGACGACACACCCGGCCCCGTACGCGGCCGCGAGGGCGCGATCAAGGAGCGTAGCGCCGTCGTACGTCAACTGGGCTTTTGGCACGCCACCGAGGCGGGAGGACTTGCCACCCGCCAAGATCACCGCATCAAAGTCCACCAGCCCAGATTACCCGGGAAGCAGTCTCAGTTCCGGTTCAGGCCGCCGATTCGGGCAAGAGGAAGGGATCCCATGCGGGCGCAGGTTTCTCAAGCTCCTTGATCTGCCAGATAGTCCCGGTGGGCGCCGCCGGAGTGAACCTCAGTTTCCAGCCCATCTCGGCCGGTGTGTGGTCACTCTTGGCGTTGTTGCAGCGTAGGCACGCCGCCACCAGGTTTTCCCAGGAATCCGCGCCGCCCCTGGATTTGGGGTGGACGTGGTCAATAGTGTGGGCTGCTTTCCCGCAGTAGGCGCAACGGTGACCGTCGCGGCGCAAGACGCCGCGACGTGTAACCGCCGTGATCGTGTTGTACCTCGGCCGGATGTAGCGATTGAGCAGAATCACGGAGGGACGTCCGAGAATCTCCTGTGGCCCGACGACAGGCTCGTCGCCTTCGGCCACTACGCTCGCTTTTCCGGTGAGCACAAGGACCAGCGCCCGGCGGAAGGTGACTACCGCCAGCGGTTCATATCCAGCATTCAGAACGAGTGTGCGCATGCACGTACCTCTTCACGGCCGCACCCGTCAGGGGCGCGAGGGCCGGCTGCCCTCTGCATGTACGGGCTGTGGATCGACACCACAAGAGTAAACACGGAGAGGCCAGATCAACGAATCCGTGGGTGGGTTCAGGCGCTGTGTCGGGCAAAGTTCATGTGCCGGACATGTGGCGGGAACCTCCAAACGCCCAAGGACAGCACGCCCGGACTCGCCCCGGCAGACCCCTGGGGACGTGATGTAGGGCGACGTGAGGTAGCACATGCTGGTTAAAACAGAACATCCCCGCGGGCTGACCAGCGGGGATGTTCCAGTAAGACTATTCAGACGAAGCTATTAGCCACCAACGCGGATGAAGACCGGGCCGGAGCCGATGTTGACGCTGTACAGGGCAGTGGTGCCACCGTTCCAGCCGCCGTGGACCGCCATGCCATTCCCGACGTAAACGGCGATGTGAGCCATGCCCATGCCACCGTTCTGGTAGTAAACCAAGTCACCCGGCTGCGCTTCAGCAGCGCTGACCGTGCGGCCAAGGGAGAGGTAGTCTGCCGGCCAGCCGTGGAAGTTGATGCCAACGGCAGCCAGGGAGTTCGAAGCCAGGGCGGTGCAGTCCTGGGCAACGCCGAGCTGTGCGTAAGCTGCGGCAGCAATTGCCGCGCCCTTGCCGCTGGCAACCTTCGTGGCGGGGGATACAGCTGCGGAAACAGAAAGCGTTGCGGTGCCCGCAGCGGTTCCGGCCTTGGGAGCGGCGACAGCTTCCTGGACGGCAACCGGAGCTTCGACAACCGGAGCAGCTTCAGTGGAAACCACCGGGCGCTCGTACTTGATGGCGACCGAGGAATCGGCCGCAATGCTGGCTTGGGCGATGGACTGGACTTCCAGGGTGGAGGTCGCAGTGGACTCGCGGGGAACGTTGGTTTCGGCAGCGTTGGCTGCGATACCGCTAGTGAGGACCAGTCCGGACGCAGCAGCGATAACTGCTGCCTGACGGCCCACGCCACCGGCATTGCTGCCGACGGTCTTAGCGATGACGGCAAGCGAGTTGGTCTTGGTGACCGCGGCGCGGTGGCGCGCAAGAGTAGAGCGTGAAGACACGTTAAAAGGCCTCTCCCTATGCCCGCGAGGTAAGCTGTCGGATTCGGATGGGAGTCATCCGGCCGCAATGCTTCCCGTGGGAAACAAGTGCGACTTAACCCCAAGGCCATCGGTGAAGATGACCAAAAGTGGGTCCCCCGCCTCTGCCAGACGATGTTTTGCGAACGGAACCTCGGGCAGTGGCAGAGCTAGGCAATCCACCCGAGTGCATCAACTCTCTAAAAGTTGATGCGAGTTAGACGGTACATGAGTTTTGGCTGAATGTCACATTCAGGTCACGGAGCGTGACAAGCATGCGAGAGACGGCCATCGGATTGGCTTACAGCCAGCCCAAGGGATCAACGACATCGCCGTTGACCATGACTTCAAAATGGAGGTGGCAGCCGGTCGAGGCGCCAGTTGTGCCGCTCAATGCGATGACGTCGCCACGGTTGACCGTTTGGCCCACCTGGACGTTGAACGAGGACAAGTGGTTATACGTGGTTTCCAGGCCGTTGCCGTGGTCCACCACAATGCGGTTTCCACCGCCATATGGGTGCCAGCCCGCGAAAGTAACCTTGCCGGCGGCAGCCGCATGCACCTGGGTGCCACATTGGGCCACGAAGTCCTGGCCGCGGTGGAACTCCCCCAGGCCTCCCGTAATGGGGTTCACGCGGTAACCGAACGGCGAGGCCGTAGTCAGAGTGTCCAACGGAGCCCCGAGGGTCCCTTTGGAGGACGACGTCTTGATGCTGCCGACGGACTGCGCGCTCAAGAGCTGCTTGAGCTTGCTATCAGGATCCGCCGTGGTGGATACCGCAGCGCGGCTGAAATCGATCGTGGCACTGGCCGCAGCCGGAATCTCGGGCTGCGTCCCCGTCAAAGCGGCCGAAGCCTGATTCGATTCCGCAGTGGCCGTCAATGCGCCCGTACCAGGCATCGCAACCGTCAGGATGAGGCCCGTGGCGGCGAGGGCGACACCAGCCTTCTGTCCCGCACCGCTCGCGGCGGCGAAATCGGCCATTTGCCGCAAGGGGCCTTTGCGGCGGCGCACTTCGCGATGCGGATCGCGGGGCCGGTCGTGCGCAACGACTTGCGTGGTCCGCAGCTCAGCAGTAGGACCGGACGCGCGTCTGCGGCCCCTGGTGTTCTGCGTGGTCAAAGTTTTCCTCTCTGGCAAGCCTGCGAAGTTAGCTGTCGGATTCGGGTCAGAGAGTTCTTGGACCCGGTCCGCACGAAGTCCTCGAAGCACAGAAGAGTCCCCGGAGAGGGTTCTGCGCTTTGTGCACTTCCGCTGCGGACTTCACCCCAAGGCCGTCTTTCGACCGCCGCTGGTGGTTCCCCCGCTTCTGCCAATGAATGGACTAATCCACCCGATCCGTTGGCAGAACTAGGCTTCGGATCAGGTAACGCTTTGGTATCGGCGCCAGTAGTCAACTATAGGGGATTAACCCCCGCAGTAATAATTTCGTTATCTTGGCCAGGAGCCTGGCAGACGAGCTAAGCGACGGTGACGAACACGTGCGACGCAACCTCAGGCGGCAGCTCCAGCGCACCGTCGATATTGGGCACGCGAACGGAGATGTACTCCCCCACCCGTTCCAGGGAAACCCTGGCTCCGGGCCGAATTCCACCCTCGTCCAGCTGCACCAGCAGCTCCGGTTCCACTTGGATCGGCTCAGCCAACCGGCTGACAGTGACCCTGTTATCCGGTGAGTATCCGTTCATCGCTTCAAGAAGGTTGACCACACCATCCGTAAAGGCGTGGGACGCGACTCCGCCCAATGCTTCGAGTCCCGGGATGGGGTTGCCATAGGGAGATTCCGTGGGATGGTCCAGGAGCTCGTAGAGCCGCCGTTCCACGCGCTCGCTCATAACGTGTTCCCAACGGCATGCTTCGTCGTGGACATAGGCCCAGTCCAGTCCGATGACGTCGGCCAGGAGCCGCTCGGCGAGACGGTGCTTGCGCATGACCTCGGTGGCACGTTTCCGCCCGGTTTCGGTCAGCTCAAGGTGCCGATCGTTGGAAACAATCACCAGGCCGTCGCGCTCCATCCGCCCGATCGTCTGGGAAACGGTGGGACCAGAGTGCCGCAGGCGCTCGGCGATGCGTGCGCGAAGAGCCACAATGTTCTCTTCTTCAAGCTCCAAAATGGTCCGAAGATACATCTCAGTGGTATCGATCAGATCCGTCATCCAGCTCAGCTCCTCGAGCGCAGTATCTTGCGTATTTTCCACCGTACCGCAGCCGGCCAGGCGGTCGACCCGCCGGTCGTCCTGGGCCGGGCGCCAGCTCCAAGCTTAGCTTATTTAGAATTACTCTGGATAATTCTTGGGCCTACCCTCGCGTCCCGCCCCTGCCCACCGGAACGAACGCTTTCCACGTGGCGGACTATGAAGCGTTCAGTTCTGTCCCCGCCCGCAGAGTCAGGCAGAATTGGGGAGTCGAAGGGGGCAGCTTGCCACCTGCCACGACCCATCTAGGCCGCTACTTCACCATTGGAGCATCCCGTGAGCGACAACAGCATCACTATCCCCGCCGATTTGCTGCCCAAGGACGGCCGCTTCGGCGCCGGGCCCTCCAAGGTCCGCCCGGAGCAGATCGAAGCACTGTCCGCTGCCTCAACAACAATCCTCGGCACCTCCCACCGCCAGGCCCCAGTCAAGAACCTGGTGGGATCCGTCCGCGAGGGACTCAGCCAGTTCTTCCGTGCGCCCGAGGGATACGAGGTGATTCTCGGCGTCGGAGGCTCCACCGCGTTCTGGGACGTCGCCAGTTTCGGCCTGGTGGAGAAGAAGGCACAGCACCTCTCCTTTGGTGAGTTCGGCTCCAAGTTCGCCTCGGCCACCAACAAAGCGCCTTTCCTGGAAGCCTCCTCCATCATCAAGTCCGAGCCCGGCACGCGCCCGGTTTCCCATGCCGAGGCCGGCGTGGACGTTTACGCATGGCCGCAAAACGAAACCTCAACTGGTGTGGCTGCTCCGGTCAAGCGCGTTGAGGGTGCCGACGAGGGTTCACTTGTCTTGGTGGACGCGACCTCGGCCGCCGGCGGCCTGGATGTGGACGTTGCCGAGGCTGATGTCTACTACTTCGCACCGCAGAAGAACTTTGCCTCCGACGGTGGCCTGTGGCTTGGCCTCTTCTCCCCTGCCGCCCTTGAGCGCGCCGCACGCGTCAAGGCAAGTGGCCGCTGGATCCCCGATTTCCTTGATCTGCAGACGGCTATCGACAACTCGAAGCTCAACCAGACCTACAACACGCCGTCGCTGACGACCCTGGTGACGCTTGACGCCCAGGTCCAGTGGCTCAACAAGAGCGGTGGCTTGGACTTCGCAAGCAAGCGCACTGCGGACTCCGCAGGCCGCATCTACAACTGGGCCGAGGCTTCCGAGTACGCCACCCCGTTCGTGGCAAAGGCTGAAGACCGCTCAAACGTCATTGCCACGATCGACTTCGATGATTCAATCGACGCCGCGGCCATTGCGAAGGTGCTGCGCGCCAATGGGATCGTGGACACGGAGCCGTACCGCAAGCTGGGCCGCAACCAGCTCCGCATCGCTACCTTCGTTGCCATTGAACCGGACGATGTTTCGGCGCTGCTCGCCAGCATCGACTTCGTAGTGGGTGAACTGAAGAAGTAGGAGCCCACCGCGGCGTTCCCGCGGTCAGGAGTTGTCGGCGTCGTCCGGGTGTGGATCCCGGGCGGCGCCAGCCCTCTTAACGGCGCCGTTCCCGTTAACACCACTGGCACCTTGGGACTCGATACGGAAGAACCGCAATCCGCGGGCGCTACTGTCGAAGCGGAGCCGCAACTGGCGCGCGCGGATGATCCAGATGATGCCGACGACGGCGGTGCTGGCACCGGCAGCCGCTGCCACGCCAACGGCCCAGCGGGGTCCGGCCACGTTGGACACCCAGCCGACGAAGGGTGCCCCGATGGGCGTTCCTCCCATGAAAATGGCCATGTACAGCGCCATAACCCTGCCGCGCATGACAGGTTCGGTAGTGGACTGCACATAGCCGTTGGCGCTGGTGATCATGGTCAAGGCGAACAGGCCGCACGGAATCAGGGCCAAGGCAAACATGGTGTAGTTCGGCGCCAGGGCGGCAAATCCGCTAGCGATGCCGAACCCGCCGGACGCGGCGAAGATGAGCCGCATCCGTGGCCTGCCGCGCCGGGCGGCCAGCAACGCTCCCGCGACTGAGCCGATTGCCATGATCGAGTTGAGGAGCCCGAATGCACCTGCGTCCATGCCGAATTCCGTGCCAACCATCGCCGCGATGAAGAGGACGAAGTTCAGGCCGAACGTGCCCATGATGAAGATCGCGACGAGGACCACCATGATGTCGGGGCGGTTGCGCACATAGCGGAGCCCTTCACGGATCCGTCCTTTGCCCGCGGCCGCCCGGGGCTGGACGCGCAGGGAGGAGAGGGGGATCGCGCGGATCGCGCCAAGCATCGCCACAAAGGTCAGCGTATTGATCATGAACACCCAGCCCGGCCCCACGGCGACGGTCAACATGCCGGCCACGGCTGGACCGATCATGCGGGCAACGTTGAACGAGGCGCTGTTCAACGCAACGGCGTTGGAGAGGTAGTCGTCCTTGACGAGCTCCGAAACGAACGTCTGGCGAACCGGGGCGTCTAGCGCCGAGACGACGCCGAGCACCAAGGCGAACACGTAGACATGCCACAACTGCGCTGCGCCACTCAGCACCAGGATTCCCAAGCCAGCGCTCAGGACTGCCATGGCCGATTGCGTCATGACCAGGAGCCTGCGCCGGCTGTAGCGGTCGGCGAGCAGTCCGGCCCACGGAGCCAGGAACAGCTGCGGGCCCAGTTGGAGTGCCAAGGTAATGCCCATGGCACCGGCGTCGTGGTTGCTCAGATGGGCAAAGACCAGCCAGTCCTGGGCGGTTCGCTGCATCCATGTGCCGATGTTGGAAATAAGGGCGCCGAGGAACCAAATGCGGTAGTTAAGGACACCCAGCGATTTGAAGGTGGACATCAGGTTCCACCTTCAAACAATTCACTCGCTGGGTCCGCCAAAGGCTAGTCAGCCTCGACTTCGTCGGCCTCGTCGTCGTCTTCCTCGGAGGGTGCCTCGTCGTCGGAAGGCGCGTCGTCGTCCTCGTCAGCGGAACTGTCCGCGATCGAGAAGTCTTCCTCTGCCAGCTCCTCGGGAACCGCTTCGTCCTCCGGACGGACGCGCTTTGCCCAAGGCACCCATTCAGGGGCGAGGATGGAATCCTCGGACGGCAGCAGGCCGAGCTCGCTGACCGTGACAATTTTGGAGCGCGAGTTGCGGGTGACGACGGCGTACCACTGCCATCCGCCGTAACCGGCCAGCCGCGATTCAAAAAGGTGCGTGACGACGCGTTCGCCTTCGGAACGGGCGGCAATATGTGGCCCGATTTCGCCCGGCTTGGCAATGGTCTCCACCGCGTTGCGGGCGACGTCGACGGCGGCCGCCAGGAAGGCGTCCGGCTTGCCGACGCGCCACACGGGAATGCCGGCGCGAGGTTTCGCCGTGGCCGGCTTCCGCCCAGCACCGGTATCGGCCGTTCCTGCCGTTGCTGGAGCGGCACCGGTACCGTTCTCTTCAGGACTGGCTTCAGCGGATTCCGATGTCATGGCTGGTTTAGGCTTCCAGCTCGTCGGCAACCTTGCGCAGCGCTGCCGCGATGGCCTTGCCTTTGGCGCCTTCAGGGTATTTACCGGCCGACAACGTCCCCGAAAGGTTGTCCAGGACGGACACAAGATCCTGGACCACGGGCGCGAGCTCGCGGGCGTTCATGCGCTTGGCCTTGGCGATGGACGGCAACTTATCCAACACGCGGAGGCCCAGTGCCTGGGCGCCACGCCGACCGTCGGCGACGCCGAATTCAACCCGGGTGCCTGCTTTGAGATCCGCTACGCCTTCGGGCAGGGCGGATTTGGGCAGAAATACTTCCTGGCCGTCCTCTGCAGCGAGGAATCCGAAGCCTTTGTCCTTGTCATACCACTTGACCTTGCCGGTGGGCACGTAATCAACCTTCTTCGTTCTTGCTTGGGAGACACAGCCGGCGCGCCACCGCATCCGCAGAATACTGCGGGAATAGGGGTAACTGCCTGGTCCGTGTTGGTCTATTGCTTCAAGGTTATCCTGCCCGGCCGCGGATTCGCGCTTTGAGACCACGCGGAGCAGCTCCCGTCGCCTTTGTTCCTGCACAGACCGGCAACAGCGCATGCGGTGCGGACTGTTAGCGTTGCTTCTATGATTCCCCACGGCTACCGCCGCCCGCTCATGATTGTCGCCGCCGTCGTCGCCGTGCTGTCCCTGGCCGCAGTAGGCACCGTCATGGCTGTTGCTTTTGCCCAGGGCGTGGCACCGGTTTGGGTGACATCCATGGCCCTTTATGGCCTGCCGCTCGCCTTCATTTTGATGGCCGCGTTGGTGGTGGACGCTGTATGGGCACGACGTCGCCAATGAGCCAGCAGAAAGCCCGACGGCGGGCCCGGCTGGCGGTAACGTTGAACTGATGTCCCTTATTCGCGCGCTCAGCAAGGAACTGGAAGCGCGCAGCGATGATTCGCTGCGGGCCCTGTTTGCCGCGCGGCCGGACCTTATTTCCCCCGTCGCCCCGGACTTCGCGGCACTGGCCGCGAGGGCGAGCGCACGCGTCAGCGTGCAACGCGCCCTCGAACGTCTCAACAAGCCCGAAATGCAGGTACTGGAGACACTCCATCTCTGCACCAATGCAGACACTGGCCACAGCGTCTCTGCGGCGGGATTGAAAAAATGCATCAACGGCTCCACGCTTGCCGCGCTTGAGCCGATCTTGAACAAGCTCCAAGAACTGGCTCTCATACACCGAGCCGACCCACCGGCCACGGTACACATCCCCGGCCGGCAGCGCTTCTACTTGCCGGTGGGCAGCCTCAAGGACGTCATCGGTATCTACCCCGCCGGCCTGGGCCGCAGCTACACGGAGCTGGTACGGCTGCAACCGGCCTTCGCCCAGCGCGTGGTGCAACTCGTTGCCGAACTTCACCAGAGCGGCGCCAATGTCCTGGCTGCCACCACGCCCATGGACGCGGCGTTGGCCCTTCAGCGATGGACCTCGACCCCTGAGAATTTGCAGCACATCTTGTCCGAGGCACCCATACGGACCCGTCCCCTTTTGAACAAGTTTGGTAGCTGGGCCATGGGCGCCGTTCCGCAGGCCCAGCGCAAAGCCTCCGTGCTCCATGAAGGCCGCGACGTCGGTCCGGTGGACTGGCTTTTGGCCCGTGGATTGCTTGTCCCCCTCGACGCCGGACACGTAGAGCTGCCCCACAGCGTGGGTTTGTCACTGCGCGGCGGCGCAATCGTGGACCACTTCACTTTGAGGCCGCCCGTGCCGGAGCTCGGCCAGACAAGTGCCGCCTTGCGCCGGAATGCCGCCATGGGTGCCATTGCCGAAGTACTCCGTCTGGTGGGCGAACTGCTGCATGCGGTCCGGGAGCAGCCGGTGGTTACCCTGCGCAGCGGCGGAGTGGGCGTGCGTGAGCTCAGACGCCTCGCCGATAGCCTCCGATTGGAGTTGCCCGAGACTGCGCTGATCCTTGAGCTCAGCGCCCTGTCCGGATTGTTGCGCCTCGATGTGGACAGTTCCATGTGGGTCCAGCCGCCCACGGTGGAGTGGCTCACCCTCCCCCGCCAGGAACAGTGGCTCTGGCTGGTCAACGCTTGGCTGGCCAGCGAGCGCGCTCCGTCACTCGTGGGCCTGACGCTCCCCGGTCCTGCCACGACGGGATCGCGGCCTGGTTCTGCGGGAACTTCCATCAACGCGTTGTCGGCCGAAGCCCAACGCCCTGACGCCCCGCTGGTGCGCAAGCGGATCCTGGAGATCCTTGATGAGCTCACCCGCGAAGTCGAGGCACCGGACGGCAAGGCCCCCGTGCTCAACGCGGAGGCTGTCATGGAACGGGCGGAATGGACCCAGCCCCGCATGTCTCGTCGGTTCAGCTCCCTGGTCCGCGGCATCCTGCACGAGGCGGAAATCCTGGGGCTCATGGGTTCAGGCGCCCTCACCCAGCTAGGCTCCGCCATCGCCACCGAACAGCCCGATCTTGCCCTGAGCATCCTCGGCGAACACCTGCCTGCCGCGGTCAACCACGTCCTGCTCCAAGCAGACCTGACCGCCGTCGCCCCGGGATACCTGGCACCTGAACTGAGCGAAAAACTGCTCCTGATAGCTGAGGCCGAAGGCCAAGGCCCGGCCACCATCTTCCGCTTCTCCGGAGATTCAATCCGGCGTGCGCTCGACGCCGGCCAAGACGCGGAGGCCATCCTCGCATTCCTGCGCACGATCTCCGCCACTGACGTTCCCCAACCGCTCCTGTACTTGATCAAGGACATCGCCTCGCGGCACGGCCGGCTCCGCGTCGCCAGCAGCGCCAGCTTTATCCAAAGCGACGACGAGGCCGCCATTGCCGAACTCCTTCACGAGCCCGGGGCCGCGAGCCTTTGCCTCGTCAAGATCGCACCCACGGTACTGACCTCCGCGGCGAGCCCGCGGGAGACCGCGAGGGTGCTGCGCGAGCTGGGACTCTCGCCGGCCATGCAGGAGGCCGAGCCCGCCGTCGTGCGCTATAAGAGGACGACGGCGGTGGCCGGCAATGCCCGCCCGGTTTACACGGCGCCCCGCACTGCCCCGCCGGACGACGACGTCGACGCCCAACTTGAGGTCCTGAGGCGCCATCGCGGGGTCTCGGGTGGGATGACCGGCGAAGCGGCAACGCAACTGGGTCTCGAAACGCTGCAGAGGGCCATCCGGCTGAAGCAAGCGGTCACCATGAACGTGGTGGACGGCTCGGGGAATTCCAACACGGAGACTGTTGTTCCCGTATCGGTGTCCGGTGGGCGGGTCCGGGTGTTCGACGCGGCCAGGGACACCGAAAGAGTCTTGTCCATCCACCGCATCATCGATGTGGAACCTGCGGGGGATCCGCACAAGTGAGGAAGCAATAGTGAGCGACGGTCCGCTGATCGTACAGAGCGACAAAACCATCCTGCTGGAAGTCGACCACGAGCTCGCCACCGAGGCACGGCATGCGATTGCCGCATTCGCCGAGCTGGAGCGCGCCCCCGAACACGTCCATAGCTATCGGCTCACTCCTTTGGGTTTGTGGAATGCCCGCGCCGCGGGGCTCGACGCCGAAAAGGTCCTCGATACGCTCCTGCGGTACTCCCGTTTCCCGGTGCCGCATTCGTTGCTGATCGACATCGAAGAGACGATGTCGCGTTACGGCCGGCTGCGCCTGGAAAAGGACCCGCAGCACGGATTGGTCATGCGGACCACCGACTACCCCGTGCTTGAGGAAGTCATCCGGGCCAAGAAGATCGCACCACTGCTGGGGCCGAGGATCGACGGCGAAACCGTGGTGGTGCATTCCTCCCAACGCGGGCAGCTCAAGCAGTTGCTGCTCAAGCTCGGGTGGCCGGCCGAGGACCTCGCAGGCTGTGTGGACGGCACTCCGCACCTGATCGCTTTGAACGAGGACGGGTGGCACCTGCGGCCCTACCAAAAACTTGCCACGGAAAACTTTTGGGCGGGCGGCAGCGGCGTCGTCGTGCTTCCTTGCGGTGCGGGCAAGACCTTGGTGGGCGCGGCAGCCATGGCTACCAGCTCCACCACCACCCTGATCCTGGTGACCAACACAGTGGCCGCCCGGCAATGGAAAGACGAACTCCTCAAGCGGACCTCGTTGACCGAGGAGGAGATCGGCGAGTATTCGGGCGCGGTCAAGGAAGTCCGGCCAGTCACGATCGCCACCTACCAGGTGCTGACCACCAAGCGTGGGGGCCTCTACCCGCATCTCGAGCTCGTGGACGGGCACGATTGGGGTCTCATCATTTACGACGAGGTCCACCTCTTGCCGGCGCCCATCTTCCGGATGACGGCGGACCTGCAAGCCCGGCGACGGCTCGGACTGACAGCGACCTTGGTGCGCGAAGACGGGCGGGAGGGCGAGGTCTTCAGCTTGATCGGCCCCAAGCGCTACGACGCACCGTGGAAGGACATTGAGGCCCAGGGCTATATTGCGCCCGCAGACTGCGTGGAGGTCCGGGTGGACCTGCCGAGGGACGAACGCGTGGCCTACGCGATGGCGGAGGATGCGGACAAGTACCGATTGTGCGCGACGTCGGAGACCAAGACCCACTTGGTGGAGCAGCTGGTTGCGCTGCACCAAGGCGAGCAACTGCTGGTGATAGGCCAGTACATCGATCAGTTGGATGAGATCGGCGAGCGCTTGGACGCTCCCGTGATCAAAGGCGATACAACAGTCAAGGTGCGGCAGAAGCTGTTCGACGCCTTCCGTGCCGGTGACATCAAGACCCTCGTGGTGTCCAAAGTGGCCAACTTCTCGATCGACCTACCTGAGGCCTCCGTGGCAATCCAGGTATCCGGTTCCTTCGGTTCCCGGCAGGAAGAGGCGCAGAGGTTGGGGCGCCTGCTTCGCCCCAAGCAAGACGGCCGTGCGGCGCGCTTCTATTCCTTGGTGGCCAGGGACACCCTCGACCAGGACTTTGCCGCCAAACGGCAGCGCTTCCTCGCCGAGCAGGGCTACGCGTACCGGATCATGGACGCCAAGGACGTACCCGCCGGGTAGGGGTTACGTAGCTTAGTCGCTAGGCAACTTAGGCGCTGTGCAACTTAGGCGCTAGGCAACCAACTGTTGCGCGCGCTCCTGTTGCCGCGCCGGTTGCAGCGCAACGACGTCGACGACGGCCCAGGCTTCCTCGTCATTGAGCTGCGCGTTGGCGAAGCGCTCAGCGGAAGCCCTATCGCCGAACTCCTCATGCCCGATGTGCCCGGACTCCGCGTCCAGATAGCTGACATGGAATTCGATGTGCTGAGGTTCCGGTGCTTGTTCGTTCTTCATGGCTTGTTCGTTCTTCATGGCTCCAGTGTGAAACGGGGCTCCGACAATTTAGGACTGTGCCGGCGGCGTGTTGGGTTTTGGCCGGCCGAGTTGCCGAAGCGCGCTTCAGCGCAGCACTTCCGCGGCGGTGCTGCGGACCGCTTCAGTCACTGCGTCGAGTATTCGCGACGGCGTCCTCCACCGTTGCCAGTACAAGGGCACGTCCAACGGCCGCTCCGGCGCGAGTTCCACCAAGTCTGCTTTGGCTATGTCCGGGCCGCACTGCGCCTCAGGCAAGAGTCCCCATCCGAGCCCCAAGCGAATGGCCTCGGCGAATTCCTGGCTGGACGGAACGTAGTGGCGCGGTCCCGCCGGTTCCGTCCCACGTGCCGCGCCGCCCAAGAGCTCCAGGAAACGGTGCTGGTACTCATCCTTGCGGTCGAAGTCCACGGCCGGCGCCGCGCGCAGCGAGGCGACATCGACGCCGTCGGAAAGCCACCGTGCCCTGAATCCTGGAGTGGTGACGGCGCGGTATCGCATGCTCCCGAGCGGTTCCACCCGGCAGCCCTGTACCGGCTCGGGGGTCGCCGTCACCGCGGCCATCACCGTTCCTGCGCGCAGCATGGACGTGGAATACTGCTCGTCGTCCCGGTGGAGGTCGAAGACAGCGTTCAGCTCTGCAGGGACCCGGGTGAGGGCCTTGAGGAACCAGACGGACAGGGAATCGGCGTTGACCACAATCGGAACCGAGACCATCGGCGATTCGCCTGGCAGGCCTAGCTCGAGTTCGGCGTCGGCCTCCAGCTGGGCGAGCTGTCGCGCCAGCCTGAGCACCACTTGTCCCGATTCTGTGGCCTGGACCGGATTGCTGCGCTGCAGCAATACCCTGCCAGATGCTTGTTCCAGCGCCTTGAGGCGCTGGGAGACCGCCGACGGCGTGATGTTCAGCAATCGGGCAGCTGCGTCGAGCGTACCTTCCGTAAGCACGGCGGCGAAGGTGTGCAACTGCTCAGAAGAAAATCTAGACATAAGAGAATCTTACGATGCCTAAGAATGTTTAGCTGGACTAATGCCTACGGCGAAACCTAGCCTCGAAGTATGAACTTCCCCGACGTCTTTCATGCTGCTGGCCTTGGCCTCGGCACTGGCCTGGCCCTCATTGTCGCCATCGGCGCGCAAAATGCCTTCGTCCTCCGGCAAGGAATCCGTGGAGAGCACGTTGGGCCAATCGTTGCCGTGTGCGCCATTTCCGACGCCGTGCTCATCGCAGCGGGGGTACTCGGCACGGGTGCCCTGCTCGCCGCGGCGCCTGCCGCCGTCGTCGTTCTCCGCTATGTCGGTGCGGCATTCCTGGTCACGTACGGCGTGATGGCGGCACGGCGAATCCTCAAGCCACAAGCGCTCGTCTCCGCGGAGCCTGGGCCTTCGGGCGCCGGTCGAAGCGGACTGGCGCCAGCGTTGGTCACCGTCCTGGCACTTACCTGGCTCAATCCCCATGTCTATCTGGATACGGTGCTGCTTCTGGGGTCCGTGGCGAACGCGCAAGCCGACGGCTTGCAATGGTGGTTCGGCGCCGGAGCCATGTTGGGTAGCATTCTGTGGTTCTGTTCGCTCGGGTTCGGTGCGAAACTGTTGCGCGGCTTCTTCGCGCGCCCGGCGTCATGGCGGATCCTGGACGGCGGGATCGCCCTCACCATGGTGGGACTCGGCGTCGGGCTGGCTCTCGGCAGCTAGCCGGGACCACGACACCCCGGTAATTCTCACAACAAGCATCCAGTAAACTCCCAGAAACTGGGAGCATCATGAATGCATGAAAAAGAACGGCCCCGAAGCCAAGCTCCTCGTCGTCGACGACGAACCCAACATCCGTGAGCTGCTCTCCACCTCGCTGCGCTTTGCTGGCTTTGAGGTCGTTGCGGCATCGAACGGCCGCGAAGCCCTCGCAGCCGCGGATCTCCACTCCCCGGACCTCGCGGTCCTGGACGTCATGCTCCCCGACATGGACGGGTTCACTGTCACCCGCCGCCTCCGTGCCGCGGGTAAGCACTTCCCTGTCCTGTTCCTGACCGCCAAGGACGATACGGAAGACAAGGTCACAGGCCTGACCGTGGGAGGCGACGACTACGTCACCAAGCCTTTCAGCCTGGATGAAGTGGTGGCGCGTATCCGCGCCGTGCTGCGCCGCACCCAGCCCATGGAAGACGACGACGCGGTCATCCGCGTCGATGACCTGGAGCTCGACGACGACGCCCACGAGGTCCGCCGCGGCGGCACCATCATCGAGCTGTCGCCCACCGAGTTCAAGCTGCTGCGCTACCTCATGCTGAACCCCAACCGGGTGCTATCCAAGGCACAAATCCTGGACCACGTCTGGGAGTACGACTTCAACGGTGACGCCTCCATCGTGGAGTCCTACATTTCCTATCTCCGCCGCAAGGTGGACATTGACCCGGACGCCGCCGCCTTGATCCAGACCAAGCGTGGCGTGGGTTACGTACTGCGGACGGCCGAGAAGCGCTGACCTTGTTTAACCGTTGGAAGTCGGCCTCCCTCAGGTCGCAGCTGGTCGCCATCATCATGGGGCTGTTGCTCCTTGCCCTGGCCGCCACGGGCGCGGGGACGCTGACGCTCGTCAAGAGCTACCTCCAAGGGCAAGTGGATGACAAACTCAAGGCCGCCGTCCAGATCGCCCAGCAGCAGCAATCGTTCGCCAACCTGTCCGAGGGCAGCCCCGCCGTGCCCACTGACTACTCACTGACGCTGTACGTGCAGGGTCAGCCACCCTATCCGTTCGGCGGCAGCAAGAGCGACCGGCCGAGCATCGCCAATATCACGCCCGTCGAGGCCAAGGACCGCAACTACGCACCCTTCCAGGTGGGCGGCACGGCCGGCGGCAATTGGCGTGTCGTAGCGGTCAATGTGGTCGACAACCGGACGGGGCAAAACGCTGTGGTGATCGTGGGGCTGCCCCTGTCTCCCGTGGATAAGGTCATGGAACACGCCACCCTCGTGGTGGTCGGCGTCGGACTCTTGACCCTGGTGCTCGCGTTCTTCATTGCCACTTGGACCGTTGCGCGTTCCTTCCGTCCCCTCGCCCGCGTGGAAAAGACGGCCGCCGCCATCGCGGCGGGTGATCTCTCCCGCCGCGTAGAGATCGAAAACCCGGTTACCGAAGTCGGACGCCTGGGTGGCTCCCTCAACGCCATGCTCGCCCACATCGAGTCCTCCTTCGCGGCACGGGCAGCTTCCGAGGCCAGGATGCGGCGATTTGCCGCCGACGCCTCACACGAACTGCGAACCCCGTTGGTCACTATCCGCGGCTTCTCCGAGCTCTACCGGCACGGAGCCCTTGCGACGCCGGAAGATGTGGGCACCGCCATGGGCAGGATCGAGAGCGAAGCGAAGCGCATGGGATCCATGGTGGAAGACCTCCTCCTACTTGCCCGTCTGGACGAACAAAGGCCTCTCCAGCTCAAACCTGTGGACCTGCAGCTGTTGGCGAACGACGCCGTCGTCGACTCCCTTGCGACGTCCGGCGAGCGGAAGATCTCGCTGACAGGGCTCGACGGCGGGGCGGCGGCGCCTGCCCCGGTCCAGGGCGACGAGGCCAAGCTTCGGCAGGTCCTGGGAAACCTGGTGGGCAATGCCTTGCGATACACACCCGAAGGAACGCCGATTGAGCTCGCCGTCGGAGTTCGGAACACTCCGACCGGTCTGTTCTCTGTTCTTGAGGTGCGGGACCACGGCAGTGGCATTCCGGCCGAGGAACTGCCCCGGATTTTCGAGCGCTTCTACAGGGCGGATACCTCGCGCACTCGGGAGACCGGCGGCAGCGGCCTCGGGCTCGCCATTGTGGCCGCCATCGTGGGCTCCCATGGCGGTACGGTCCGGGTCGAAGAGACCGACGGCGGCGGGGCCACCCTGGTTGTCAGCCTCCCATTCCAAAACGACGTGTCCGAGGTGCCTGAGGACGCGAGCGTTACTGAGGTGGAAATCTCCGACTAGCGCTCGTCGGGCGCAGCATTCAGGGTGGGGGCATTGTGGGCTGCCGCGGATTCTGGGCTGCCGTGGCGAGTTATCCACATAGGCAGGTTCGGCTCTGGCAGTGCCGTTTGGCGGATTCTAGGCTCACTGTGTGGACCACAAAAGCCAGCCGCGCCTGCGGACCCCCTTTAGTTGAAAGGCAACGCCCCATGAGCGTTATCTCCGTCGATACCGAACTGCTCCAGCTCAAGTCCGCGAACGTCAAGGCCACCGTGGATCGCATCAGCGCCGACGTCCAGGCGATGAAACGTGGCCTGGACGAGCTCCAGGCCACGTGGAAGGGATCGGCGGCCAACAATTTCCAGGCCCTCGTCTCGGAGTGGACGTTGACCCAGAACAAGGTGGAGGCCTCGCTCGCATCCATCAACCTGGCGCTGTCCTCCGCCGCGTCGACTTACCTGCAGGCCGAACAAGGCAACACCCAGCGGTTCACCTACTAGGTCCCGTGCGGGTGTCCGGTGGGGCGGCGCGTGCGCTTCCCTGCCGGATTCCGGACCGACAACCACCCAGTGCTGGGGGTGATTCTTCGGCGCCGATGCTCCGGCGCTATTTCTCCGGCGTCGACTGGTGGAACCGCAAGCGCCACCGGCCCTCGTCGAACAACCAGATCGAAGTCCTCAGTGCCGAGCCGGTTCGCCCATGGCTCCTATAACTGAGCAGCATGGTGTTGCTTGAGATGCGATCCGCGGAAATGACCTCTACGTCGGCGGTTTCCCCTGGGTTATCTTCCAACGCCATCATGAGCTCGTCGCGGGACCAAACACGCCCGGAGCTACCAATCTCCGTGAAATCCGGGTGAAGCAGCATCCCCGTACGTCCAAGATCCCCCCTGACATCAGGCCTCAGGAGCTCCTTCTCAAGGAGAACAACGGTGTCCTCGTCTGAGCGCCCGCCACTCTGTCCAAGGCTTGCAGTCTCTTCATACTCTGCGAACAGCGTGGGCTCGATGAAGGTGTCTTGTTCTGTGAACGCCTCCCGCCCAGTACTTGGCGCGGGCTCGCTGGAAAGGTCCTGACCGCCAAACAGCGTGAGGTCTTCGTCCGACGCATCAGCATCTTCGTCGGCGTTAGCATCTTCGTCGGCGGTGTCAAAAAGGAAGGGCGCTTCCACGGGTACTGCGCGAGCCGAGGGCCCGGTCTGGCGGGCAGAGCCGTCAAGGGGCATGGGCCGTGCGGCTTCGCCGGCTCCCGGATAACCTGGTCCGCCGGGAGCGGCAGTTCCTTGCTGGAATGCCGTGGCGACGGCACGGGCGCGATCGTCGGCAGCCTCGTTGAGGTCGTGGCCCGCATGGCCCTTGACCCACTCAAACGTGTACTTGCGGCCGATGATGGCTTGGTCGATCTCCTTGAGCAGATCGACATTCAAGACGGGCTTTCCGTCGGCTTTTCGCCATCCCTTGCGCTTCCAGCCCGGCATCCATTTGGTGATGCAGTTGATGACGTACTGACTGTCGCAGAGGATCTTCAGCTCTTCGTGGGGAACGTGTGCCGTGGATCGGAAGAGGTCCAGCACCGCCATGAGTTCGCCCTGGTTGTTGGTTCCGTGCGGCCACCCGCCAGCCCTCCAACAAGAGTCGTTCACGTACCAGGCCCAACCAGCGGGCCCGGGATTGCCGAGGGCAGAACCATCGGCGGCAGCAATAATCGTCATGGTTTCCATCCTGCCAGACCACCCCGACACTCCAGACCTCAAAGCTCTCAGGCCCCCGCGCCCCAGTCACACCCCTCCCCCACGACGCTCGCTCACATATGGGCCCGAAACTCCAAACCCTCCTGCAGGTTTAGCGCCCAATTCCCAAACCCTCCTGCACCAGAGGTGAGCGAGCGACGGCCCAAAACCCGACAAACGTGAGCGAGCGACGGCCCCAAACCCGACAAACGTGAGCGAGCGTGTTAAACGCCGACGGCGGCCCCCACCTGAAGTGGGAACCGCCGTCGTACGTGTGGCTAGTGAGCTAGCGCGGGGGCTTAGAAGCCGCCCATGCCGCCCATGTCGTCGCCGCCACCCATGGCCGGAGCGTTCTTCTCCGGCTTGTCGGCAACAACGGCCTCGGTGGTCAGGAACAGACCAGCGATGGAGGCAGCGTTCTGGAGAGCCGAGCGGGTGACCTTTACGGGGTCGTTGACGCCGGCAGCCAGCAGGTCCTCGTAAACGCCGGTTGCAGCGTTCAGGCCGTGGCCCGACGGCAGGCCGCGGACCTTGTCGATGACAACGCCCGGCTCGAGGCCAGCGTTGTAAGCGATCTGCTTGAGCGGAGCGTCGATGGCAACGCGGACGATGTTGGCGCCCGTTGCTTCGTCGCCTTCAAGCTGCAGGTTGGCAAATGCCTTGGCACCGGCCTGGATGAGGGCAACGCCACCACCGGCGACAATGCCTTCTTCAACAGCAGCCTTCGCGTTGCGGACTGCGTCCTCAATGCGGTGCTTGCGTTCCTTGAGCTCAACTTCGGTTGCGGCACCGGCCTTGATGACTGCAACGCCGCCGGCGAGCTTGGCCAGACGTTCCTGCAGCTTCTCGCGGTCGTAGTCGGAGTCGGAGTTCTCGATCTCGGCACGGATCTGTGCAACACGACCGGCGATGGCGTCGGCGTCGCCGGCACCTTCGACGATGGTGGTCTCGTCCTTGGTGACAACAACCTTGCGGGCGTTGCCGAGCAGTTCGAGGGTTGCGTTCTCGAGGCTGAGGCCGACCTCAGAGGAGATGACCTGGCCGCCGGTGAGGATGGCGATGTCGGCGAGCTGTGCCTTGCGGCGGTCACCGAAGCCCGGAGCCTTGACGGCAACGGACTTGAAGGTGCCACGGATCTTGTTGACGATCAGGGTGGCCAGGGCCTCGCCCTCGATGTCTTCGGCGATGATCAGCAGCGGCTTGTTGGACTGCATGACCTTCTCCAGGACCGCAACGAGTTCCTTCACGTTGGAGATCTTGGAGTTGACGATCAGGATGTACGGGTCTTCGAGGACCGTTTCCTGGCGCTCTGCGTCGGTGACGAAGTAAGCGGAAATGTAACCCTTGTCGAAGCGCATGCCTTCGGTGAGCTCAAGCTCGAGGCCGAAGGTGTTGGACTCCTCGACCGTGATGACGCCTTCCTTGCCGACCTTGTCCAGGGCTTCAGCAATGAGGTTACCGATTTCGGAGTCGCCGGCGGAGATGGAAGCCGTGGCCGCGATCTCTTCCTTGGTCTCGATTTCCTTGGCGGAGGCGAGCAGCTCGCGGATGACTGCCTCAACAGCCTTCTCGATGCCGCGCTTGAGGGACAGCGGGTCGGCGCCGGCAGCTACGTTGCGCAGGCCTTCCTTGACCAGGGCCTGGGCCAGAACGGTGGCTGTGGTGGTGCCGTCGCCAGCGACGTCATCCGTCTTCTTGGCAACTTCCTTGACCAGCTCGGCGCCGATCTTCTCGAACGGGTCGTCCAGTTCGATCTCTTTGGCGATGGAAACACCATCGTTGGTGATCGTGGGGGCGCCCCACTTCTTTTCGAGGACGACGTTGCGTCCACGCGGGCCGAGGGTGACCTTGACGGCGTCGGCGAGGATGTTAAGACCCCGCTCGAGACCGCGGCGTGCCTCTTCATCAAATGCAATGATCTTGGCCATAACGGCGGTAGTCCTTTCGGGACAGTCGTTAAGAAGGTGCCTTCACTGCGGTGCCCGCGACGGACGATCCTTCACATTCGGCCTCTGTACGCCGCGTGCTCCGGACCTCACCCCAGCAAGGTTTTCTTTGTTCCCCAGGCACCGCCACTATTTCCATACGGCCGGAGCCGCGAAGAATTAGCAGTCAGCGCTTGAGAGTGCTAATCAATAATTAGCACTCACCCGAGGAGAGTGCAAGCAGGAAGAGCCGGAAACTGCTCTCCACGCCAAGGGAATTCGCTACGGGCACAAGCCCGTCACGGAGTCCGAGAGGCGGTCTCCTTGCCGCTCACCCGCGCCGTGTTGTCAGCACCGTACGTGAAGACCATGTAATTGGACGAGGTAACGTCCCCGTTGGCGTCGAATCCGATGGTTCCGGACTCACCGTCGTAGTCCGGGAGCTTGGCCCCCTTCAGCACCTCGACGCAATCCTTGTATGACGCACAGGATGTGCGTTCTTTCGACGCCGTATCACCCGACGTCGGACGGATCCCGCCGGACACGGTGGTGAGCCATGCGGCGATCGAGGCTCCGGCGTCGTCGTTCGCGGCCGCAGCGGCAAGCGCCGCGAGAGTGACGGCGTCGTACGTTTCAGCTGCGTACGTCGTGTCCTTGAGTTTGGGGTCGATCCCCGTCAGCCCGGCCTGGAACTCCACACTCGGGAAGACTCCTGGAAGAATTCCGCGCGCACCGTCGAGGCCACCGGCACCGAGCGCGGTTCCGTATTGGCGAATGGCACCGTCGCTCAAGAGCAGCTTCTTGCCACTCAGCCCCGCGTTGAGAAGCTCCGCCAGGGCGCCCTGGGCACCGTCACGGGCAACCACGACGACGGCGTCCGGCGTGCCGGACTTGATGCTCGCCGCAGCCGGAGCTGCTTTGCCGGCCGCGAATTCCACGTTGGACACGGCATCCATTCCGAGGTTGCGGGCAGCGTCCATGACCGCTCCGGAGACGCGTGTGCCGTAGTCCCCGGCTTCGTGCAGGACCGAAAGCCTTTTGGCGCCGGCATCGTGGGCCAGCTTCGCCAGGACGCTTCCTTGCGCGGCGTCGGTGGCCGAGGTGCGGAAGTAGAATCCGCCACTCCTGTAGCTGCTGAGTCCGGAGGCGGTGTTGGCCGGCGAGATAAGCGGAATCCGGGCGGGAGCCATCACATCGATAGCGGCGGGCGCATGGCTGGAATCGGTGGGCCCCACCACGACGTCGGCGTGTGCGGCAAGCAACGCCTTGGCTTGCGCCGCAGTGTCGGCAGTGAAGGCCGCTGCGCTGGCCCCTTGGCTAGCGCTGCTGCCTTCACTGACCGCCGATGCCGGAAGCAACTCGACGGGGTGGCCCTTGTATCCACCTGCGTCGTTGATTTGTTTGACAGCCAACTTGGCGGCTGCCAACTCGGACTCGTTGAGGAAGGCGGAACTACCGGCATTGTCCAGGATCACGCCGATGCGCAGGACGCCGTCGCCGCTCGCGGTAACGGAGCTGAGCCTGGCGTTGCCGATGGGGGCGGAGCATCCGGCGAGGCCCAGGGCCAAGGCTGCACACCCTGCGAATAGTGGCGCCGCCAGCGAAATTAACCGAAACCAGCGCCCTTCAAGGGGCTCTGCTTCAAAGGGCTCTGCTTCAAAGGGCTTCGCTCGAAAGGGCCGGGACAGCCTTGTTGCCGCAACACCCACTAGATAAGCCGCACGCTTTCTGCCTGCGGGCCTTTCTGGCCCTCGCCCAGTTCAAAGTCGACCCGTTGTCCTTCTTCGAGCGCACGGAAGCCATCCATCTGGATAGCGGACCAATGCACAAAGATCTCGTCACCGGACTCATCCACGGTAATGAATCCGTAGCCCTTTTCGGCGTTGAACCATTTGACGGTTCCCAAAGCCATGATCCCCACACTTTCAACTAGCAGTGGCCGGCTTCCGGGATCTCCGGGCCAGCTCACAACTACTGTAACCACAGTCACGTTGCAGTAGCGCAACCTGGGGTATGGGTGGCTGCAATGTTATTGAGGCGTAACCGAGTTCTACTTGTATCCCGGCCCCAGGATGACAACCACGGGCTGCTGGAATTCGGCACTGTCCACAAGGTTTGCGATGCCCAACAGCTTGCCGAGAGCTTCAGCGTTGCCCTTCTGGGCGGGGCCCTTGTAGAAGACCGACGATGTCTGCTGAGGCATGCCGCCCCAGTTTGCGACGGTGGACAGCGGCCAGCCGCCGCCTTGCACGACGCCGGCCACCCGGGCAGCCAGGCCGCTGGTGGTGGTGCCGTTGTAGACCGCTACTACGGCAGTCTTGTCCAACGGCGCAGTGGTGGGCGTCGGCGTGCTGGAAGGAGTGTCGCTGGGGCTCGGCTGGCCGGCGGCCGGGCTGCTCGCAGAAGCACTTGCCGACTGTGCCGGAGCGGATGCCGAGGGGCTTTGCTTGGAAGCGTCAGCGGTGACGGCAGCTTGCGGCGTCGTCGAGGAGGTGAACCCCAGCTTGGGCAGGATAAGGAACGCAACGAGGCCCACAGCCAGCGCAATCCCACCCAGGAGAAGCACCGGCCACAGGGCGGGACGGGAGGCGGAGGCGACGAGCCGGTGGACACCCTGCCGCGATGAGCTCTGCGGGACGCGGTCGAATTCATCCCGGGCAAATTTGGTCATGGTGGGGCCTTGTCCTTGCTGCTTGCTTGCTGGGGGATCAGCGTGTGCTTTACGCGTCAGAACCAAGGCGGCGCGCCGTGCGTGCCCTCTGACGTGACATACGTAGTCTACGCAATCTCTTGACCAGCATGGGATCGTGCGCCAGTGCTTCCTCGGTATCGATGAGAGCATTGAGGAGCTGGTAGTAGTGGGTCGCCGAGAGATCGAAGAGCTCCCTGACAGCTTGTTCCTTGGCCCCGGCGTACTTCCACCATTGCCTCTCCAAGGCGAGCATCTGCTGCTCACGCTCGCCCAAAGGCGAATCACTGCGGAGCCCGGTGGACAGGTCTTCCAGCACCAATCCAGTTGCTTCGGACGCCATGGGTTCCCGCGCGGGTTCTGCCACGACACACTCCTTCGACGCATTGACTGAAAATTGTCCCACCCCCATGGTAACGGGCGAATAACATCGATGTCATTTGCCTCGCCGCCTTCCCGTGGAGTCACAGCCGTCCCGCGGGATCGCTTTCCTACAAACCCCAAGTGCAGGGACAATGGCTGGGTGGTAGGCGAAGAAGCGTTGTTCCAGCTTGAATCCGAGGATCACTCCCCCGAATTCGAGGCACTTCCGGGAAAGGCCCTGGAGGATCTGATGGCCCCGGACTGGGCCGAAGCGCTTTCCGGCGTCGAGGGCGAATTGCGTTCCGTGCTGGACTTCGTGGCGGGCGAGGCTACCCGCGGCACCCACGTGCTGCCCGCGGCGTCGAACATCCTCCGCGCCTTCCGGCAGCCGCTTGCCGACGTCAAGGTGCTGATCCTGGGGCAGGACCCCTACCCGACGCCGGGACACGCCGTCGGGCTCTCTTTCGCGGTTTCCGGCCAAACCCGGCCCATCCCCCGCAGCCTTGCAAACATCTACCGGGAGATGGAATCCGATCTCGGCGTGCCGCCCCGGGTGCACGGCGATCTTTCAGCATGGACAGACCAAGGGGTACTCCTGCTGAACAGGGTGCTGAGCGTCGCGGCCGGCGCCGCCGGCTCACACCGCGGCAAAGGCTGGGAGGCCATCACGACGGCGGCAGTCACCGCCGTCGCCCGTCGCCGCACAGCTGCCGGGCAGCAGAGTCCGCTCGTAGCGATCCTGTGGGGCAAGGACGCCGAAGCGGTGCAGCCTTTGCTTGAAGGTGCCCCTGCGATCACCTCCGCGCACCCCAGTCCCTTGTCCGCATCGCGGGGTTTCTTCGGCTCGCGCCCGTTCAGCCGGGCCAACGCCCTGCTCCGTATGCAAGGCGCAGGTCCCGTAATCTGGGAGCTTCCACCGATCCCTTCTGCCTACCAGGCGTAGATCCTCGGGGCGCTGGCAACTCCCCTGACTTCAACGGAAAGCCACTCACCCTTTGCGGAGTCAAGGTGTCCTGCACACGGCAGCTCAACGGTCCCGTTCGCCGTCGGGAAATTCACGGTTCCGGACCAGAAAGGTGCCGAACCGTTGTTGGCGTAGCTGCTGTAGCAGAGGACCGTGTAGTTTCCTGGTGGGAAACCGATGGGTGTCATCCGAATCCGGTATTCGTTGGGCGGTCCGGCCGGAGTTCCGCGGGAGATCGCTGCTGAGCTGACCGTGGTTGTCCCGCTGGCCCGGGCCTGGGAGGTTTGCCCCACTGAATCGACCGCTGTGACTTCTATCCAAACGTTCTGGTTGGGACCGTTGCCCACGTTGACGTCGGCGAACGAGGCGGCCGTGCTCCCCCGCTGGCCGTCCGACGTCACCCACCGGAGCTCGACGATCGGACGCCCGTTGGCCRCTGGAGCCCGGAGGATGAAGTGAACCGAGTAGCCTTCATTGAATCCGGAGGCGGTGGGTGCGCCGGGTTTTCCATAGGGCGCCACTGGGTTCGAATCCGAGAATGGTCCGGGGTAGGACTGGCCATCTACGATGTTGCTCGCCCGCACCCCGATCGTGTAGGTGCCGTTATTGGGCAATCCCGGGATCACTTTGTTGGCGGGAACAGTGGATACCGCTCCGCCATTCACACGGTACTCGTAGATCGTTTCGCCGGATGCTGCCCCGCCCGTAGTGGCAGGGGGGCTGAAACTCAGTTGCGCACTGTTGTCGAGTGGGTCTGCCCGCAAGCCGGCGACGGCGCCGGGCGCACCAACAGCCCGCCGCGGATCCGAGGGAAGGCTGGCCGCCGAATAGCCTGCTTTGTTCTTGGCCGCGACCGTGAAAGTGTACCCGGTGTCCGAATTCCCCACCGTGAAGAGCGCATTCGTCCTGCTCGCGGGAACCACTTGGGTGACCGGGGCGGAACCCGCATGTGAGGACGTCACGGTGTACTCCGAGACGGGATCACCGTTGCCATCCGGCGCATTCCAGTTGACTTGGATCACCGAATTACCCGATCCGGAGCTGGCGAGCGTGCTGCTGGGTTTGCCGGGAACCACGGGGGTTCCCGCCGGCGTCTCCGCAGCGGAGAACGGGCTCCAGTCAGACGGCGTCGGGGCTTTGTTCTTGGCCCGGAGCTGCACCCGGTAGGACGTGCCGTTAGCCAGTCCAGTCCAGCTGTAGCCCAATCCGGAGCCTACCTGGCGGAGGGACGCCCCCGCAGGTGGTGCCGGCGAAAGCTGCAGTTCATAGTCGCTGACGGCCGATCCCGTGGTGACCGCCGGCGACCAGGTGATGTTCAGCAGCTTGTCCCCGAACGTGAGGGAAGGCGCCTGCGGTGCTTCCGGCCGCTGGTCCGGACGCACGGCTGCGGAAGGGCCCGACGCCGGAGACTCGCCGATTGCGTTGACGGCGACAACCGTGAAGGTGTACTCGAGGTCGTTGGTGAGGGAGTCAATGGTGCACGTATTCGTAGCGCAGACCTTTGCCGCCCCGTTGTTTCCGGTCACTTTGTAGGCACTGATCGGTGAACCGTTCGCGGATGGGGGCGTCCAACTGAGCACCACGGTCCTGTCCCGCACTTCCGTGGCCATCGGGGTTCCGGGCTTGTCCGGCTTTGCTTTGACGGTGAGCCTGATTCTTCCGTCGGTCTGGCGCTCGGGATCGCCGGTCTTATCCTGGATCCGGTACCTGACCACCATGGTCCCCACAAAGGACGCGTCGGGACGGACACTGACATTCCCGCCGGAAACCGATGCCGTCCCTTGCCCGGTTTCCACAACGGCGTTGATGATGCTGAGGGGTGTATCCGGGAACGGGTTCACGTCGTTGGCCAGGACGGCGACTTCCCTGCTTTCGCCCGCGGCGGCCTCCGACACCACATCATCATTGGCCACGGGCAGCGGACGGAGTGACGTGATCACCTGGAGTTCCACCGTCCCGCGGGAGGAAAGGCCCCGCGGATCCGAAACAGTCATGGCGATGGCGCCGCTTGCCGGAGCGTCGGCGGCCGCGCGGACCTTGAGCGCAGTGCCATCCACGCTGGCACTGACTCCAGGCGGAAGTGGCTGTCCGATGGAGAGCGTCAATTTGCCCTGATCTGCCTCGTCCGGATCGCCCACGGACTGCCCGAGTTCCACCACGGTCTCTTCACCCCGGGCCACTTTCGCGGTCGTCGACGAAAATACCGGCGGATGGTTTTTCGTGGGATCGGGCAGCACGTTGATACTGACAGTCAGGACGGAGGTCAGGGTATCCGCGGCATCGACCGGGCCGTCGGCAACCTCGAATGTCAACGATGCGGGACCGGCGTAGTCTTCGGCGGAAGTGAAAGCGATGGTCGTCGAATCCTTCACCAGCGGCCTTCCGTTGCCGCCCACCGCCGATACCCGGGAATCGACCGTTAACCGCGGGCTTCGATCCTTGCGGACCAGGACCGCGTCGCCCAGCTTCAGCGTGAGTTCCTTGCCGCTGGCAATCTCGAGCGGCCTCGGATCCTTGAGCGCCGGGCGCTGTTCCGCAGTTCCGGGGACATGGATGAAAGCAGTGGAGGACAGTCCGTCCAGGTCCGTGGCGGTGTAGGAAATGATGCGCGGCTGCGGCATCAAAGTCACGTTCACGGTCCCGCCGTCCCGCACGGAAACCCCCGAAGGGGCCTGATCAACCGCAACCTTGAGGTCCGACGTTACGCCGTCCGGATCCTCATCGTTCTTAAGCACCGGAACATCAACGGCGGTTTTGCCGAGCGTCTCGGCAAACGAGACGCGGTCGTCGCGCGCAATCGGCGCCCTTCGTGGCGCGTCCGGGCGGACATCGACCTTGAGCGTGGCACTGGCCACCCCGCCCCGGCCGTCGGTGATCTGGTAACGGAGCACGACGGCGGCCGCTGAGTCCGGCGTCGTGAACCTCACTCTTCCGTCCTCGATGCTTGCATTCAGTGCGGCAGCGGCGTCGAGCCCGCCTGCAACCAGGGCAACGGGGTCACCGTCGGGATCCGAATCGTTGCGGAGGACATCGACGGCCACTGTGCGTGCGGGCAACACGGCCACCGTGTCGTCAACGGCAACAGGCTGCTGGTTGCTGCCGGTCGCCGCACCGATCCCCACCGCAACGATGGCTGTGTTCCGTGCCCCGAAGGTGTCCTGGACAACGTAGGTGAAGGTGTCCTGCCCCGAGGCCTTCGAAGCCGCTGTGTACTCCAGATAGTTTGCACCCACCCTCACCGTCCCTTGTGCGGGTGCCTTTTCCAGCCCGATGAGGGAGACGGAATCGCCGTCCGGATCTATGCCCTCCAAGGGAATCTGAATCCGAGTGGCACTGCCTGCGATGGTGCGCGCCGTCAGGTTACGCGGCTCGGGGCGGGAGTTCTGGTCCGCGCCGCCGCCCTTGATCCTGATGGTGACCTGGGCGGACGCCTCTTGGCCGTCCGGCCCCACCGCAACGTAGATGGCATGCACGGTCTTGGCCTGGGGGCCGGCCTTGAAGCGAAGCGAATCGCCGGAGACGCCCAGCAGGCCGTCGGCAAGGTCAACTGTCTGCGCCAGTTGGGGATTGAGGGTCAGCGGTGCGCCGTCCGGGTGGCTGTCGTTGGCGAGCACGTTGATTGTGGCGACGTCGTTGACCCGGACCGTGATCTCATCCGGCAACGCCTTGGGCGGGCGCAACTTGGCCGGGGCCGGGACGGGCTGGACCGTCACTTCGCCCGCGCCGGTCTGCTGTCCATTGGAGACCGTGTAGCTAAAGGTTTCCGGGACGGTCGCACCCCGGGCATCGCTGACGCGCAGCACGCTATGGTCCAAAATGGCTACTGATAGCGGCGAACCTGCAGGCACGTTGACAGACTGGATCACCAACACGCCACCTGCGGGGTCAATGTCGTTGGCGAGGGCATCCACAAGTACCTCGCCGCCCTGGGGCAGCCGGGCAACATCCCGCACTGCCACCGGGGCGCCGTTGGAACCACCGTTGCCGACGTCGATCCGAACCAATCCGAGCTGGCTCGACGGACCATTGGTCACTTGGTAGGTCACGTAGTAGGTGCCTGCCGTGGGCGCGTTGAACACAAAGGTTCCTGTATCGAAGCGGGGCGTCACCTTGGCATTCGCGGGGCCCTCTACCCGGGCGAGCCGCAATGATCCGCCGGCAGGGTCCAGATCGTTCTCCAGTGGAGAAACCACCACGTCCTGTCCAGCAAGCGCCGCCATGTGGTCGGGATTCGCGACTGGCGGTAAGCTTCCCCGGGCACGGACATCCACAGTGATCTTGCCTTCGGCCTCTCCCCGACCGTCGGAGACGCGAAGGGTGACCGTCTTCTGGCCTAGGGACGTACCGACGTCCTGGAATTGCAGCAGGCCATCCGGGCGGACCTGGACTTGATCAACCCCGTTGTCCACCGTGGCGGACTTGAGGAAAAGATCATCGCCGTCGGGGTCGGTCCAGTCGGAGAGGACGTTCTGGCCGATCGATTTTCCCTGTTCAAGAAGGATGACGGTCTTGCGTTTCTGGACGGGCAAGCCATTCTCGGACGCCTGGCGGACCTTGACAGTGATTTTCGCCTGCGCGTTCTTCCCGCGGCCATCATCCACCTGATACCCGAAAGTCGACGTCCCGGATGCTCCCTGGGGAACGCTGAGTTGGATGGCTGAGCCGTTGTATATCGGCTGGGCCTGGCCAATGCTTGGGCCCGACCCCAGCACGCCCAGGGTCAGGAGGTCGCCGTCGGGGTCGGAATCGTTGTCGAGCGGCGTGAGCAAGGAAGTTCTTCCCGGCCGCACGCCGAATTCGTCATCCTGGGCGTTGGGTGGCCTGTTCTCCTTGCTGCGATCCGGCAGCTGGTTGAGGGGGTTCTGATCTGCGGCGTCGTCCTTCTCCTCTTGTGATTTGTTGGGCGGTACTTGCAGGTCCTGCCAGTTGTTGACCAAGTGCATCTCCTGCTGGACCAACCAAACGTTTCCACCCGCGACATCGTTGAGGACCACAAGGTGGCGATTAACCCGGAAGACGAACTCCGACTTCTTGTCCGCATTGGGAATGTCCGCAGATTTGTCCTGGGAATCATCGGTGCAGTCCCGCAGGTAGCGGTTGACCTTGTGCCACGCCGCGTGGACACAACCATCAAGCTGTACCGGCCTGGCTGGAGGGCCGCCTCCAGCCACCATCTGGGTGCTGGGGTCACCACCGCCCAGGGGTTGCTTGATGAGTCCCCTAGTGGTGGCGATAGCAACGAATCCGCTCGCGGCGCTTGCCTGCTGCACGCGTGCGTCCCTGCCGTCCGGTAGCTCAACGGTCCTGCCGCCCGGAAGATAGACCCTGCCCGCACCGGCGTCGAGAAGCACCGGCTGATCGCCAACCGTGGTCAGCTGCAAATCCGTGGCCGAGGAGAAATCGGCAAAATCCATGGCTGTCACGGACGCCGCGTTTCCTGCCCGGTCCACGGTGAAGCGCCTGACTTTCTTCGCGCCGGGATCCGCAATGTAAGCCGCCCCATCGGTCCCGACGGCGGCAAGAAGCTTGGGCGCACCGGTCACCACCGGCTCCGCAGATTCCCTGGTAAACGCCTTCACGCTGTCCGTGTTCCCCAGCCATGCCTGGCCTTTGGCAGGGTCCGTGAGGACATAGATGCCTTGGCCGGTCGACGCTTTGATCCCTTCCGGAAGCCGGAGTGAAGCGCCCAAGCGCATGGCTGCCGGATCAACGGGGGCCAACGAGGCGCCGTCGTCGACGAAGACCTCATTGCCGCGCTGGACGACGTCGAAGTTCGTCGCGGGCGGGGTCAACCCGCCGTCGAGCGACTTGGAAGGATAGTTGAGCCGGGCGACCATTGACGTGCCCTTGTTCGTCACCCAGACGCCGCCGTCGTTCAGATCAACGTCGGCCGACATGACGCCCGGGTGGAAGACTGCAAACGCGGCCAGGAGGCTTGCCACCACGGAGAACCCGGACGCCTTGAGGACTCTTGCGTTCCGGACAAGGCTTCGCTTCGATGACGGCATGGCTGACGTTCCCCCTATTGCAGCGTGTTCCCGTTCAATTAGATCAACAAATGGAGTAATGTAGCGAACCGGCCGCAGCAACGCCAGGGCAACTTAGCCTAGGCTTGCCTTCATGACATCCTTGCCCGCCACGTCGTCTGCTTCCCGAAATACCCGCCCCCAGGTGAACCTGACCGTGCTGCGCACCGAACAGCTTTCGCCCCACATGGTGCGCATCATTGCAGGCGGACCAGGGTTTGCCGGTTACGCGAACAACGACTTCGTGGACCGTTACGTGAAGATCGTGTTCCCGCAGCCGGGCGTCGACTACGAGTTGCCGCTGGATCTCTGGGCCATCCGCGAGACCATGCCGCGCGAACAGTGGCCCTACACGCGCACGTACACCATCCGCTGGGTGAGCGAAGCCGCGCAGGAGCTGGCAATCGACTTTGTGGTCCACGGCGACGAGGGCCTTGCGGGTCCGTGGGCCCTGGCCGCCCAGCCCGGCGACGCGCTGGTCTTCACGGGTCCGGGCGGCGCCTACAACCCAGCGTCCGACGCCGACTGGTACCTTTTCGCGGGCGACGACGCAGCGCTCCCGGCAATTGCCGCCTCGATCGAATCCCTGCCCGCCGATGCCAAGGGCTTGGCTTTCCTTGAAGTCGACAGCGATGCCGACATCCTTGACATCGCGGCCCCCGACGGCGTCGAGCTACGCTGGCTCCTTCGCTCAGGAGTGCCTGCGGGTTCAAGCTCCATCCTGCTCGATGCCTTGGGTAGCGCCGAGTGGCTGCCCGGCCGGGTCGATGTATTTGCACACGGCGAACGCGGCTACATGAAGGCCCTGAGGGACATCTTCTTCAAGCAGCGCGGCCTGGAGCGTTCCCAAGTGTCGCTCTCCGGATACTGGGCCCAGGGGCGCGTGGAGGACGATTTCCAGGCTGAGAAGAAACTCCCGATCGGGCAGATCTAGCGTCTGAAGAGCCTAGCACCGGCGGACGCGGCGTTACCGCCTGCGCACGCGGCGGCGCTCGTTGCTGGCCAGCCCCTTGGTCAACGGCCGGGCCAGATTGTCGCCCAGCACAATTCCCGCTGCCACACCCAGCACGATTGCTGCCGCATTGAGCATGCCACCCGAGCCGAGCAGGATGTCCGCTTCCTGCACCGTCAACACATACATGGAACGGAATATCTTCAACCCGGGGAGCAGGATGAGGGCCGCGGGGACGGCGACCACCAGTTGCGGCGCCCCGAGTCTGAGTGCCACCATGCGGGCCAGCAGGCCGATGACCACAGCGGAAATCGCTGGCGAGAGCCGGTCTCCGAGGCCGAGGTTGGAGGCCCCCCACAAGACGAAGTAACCCACCAAACCGACTGCCGCCGTCGGGAGCAGAAGTTTGAGCAGGGTCTGCTCCGTGATGCCGATCGCAATCACGGCAACGGCGATCAGGATCGCCTGGCCCCACAATGGATACGCCTCGGGGAATGTTTGGGTGACGTCGATCGCGACGCTGCCGATGAGGTCACCCACGACCACCGCGACGGCGATGCCCGCAACGATCGCGCCGAAGGTCAGGATGGTGGACAGGAAACGTCCTGCCGCAGTGACGGGGAATCCGTTGATCGCGTCTTGCACCGAGGAGACGAGCCGCCCAGTCGGCAACAGCAGGAGGATACCGCCCGCCACCACAATGGACGGCGGGATGTCTGCCCCGGCCCAGCGGAGCATGAGCGCGATGAAGGTGACCAGGAAGGAGCAGGCCGCCGTCACGAAGAAGTCCGGCGTGCGCCATTTGCCCAGTTGCCGGGCCACGAGGTTGATGAGCATGTTGGATACGAAAGCGAGAGCGGACGCGCCCAGTCCCCCGCCGAGTACTCCGACGAAAACAGCGGAGAAGACACCGAACGCCATGGTGACCATCCACCGCGGGTAGGGCTTGCTGCTGCGGATGATGTCATCCAGCCGGCGCACGGCTTCCGCCCTGCCCACCCCGCCGGCCACAATGTCGGTGACGAGTTGGTGGACTTGGGCCAGGCCTGCGTAGTTGTTGGTCCAGGAGCGGACTACCCGGAGCAGGGTGAGCGGGGTCTGGTCCTTGGGCGCATAGTTGATCTGGACCGACTGGTTGGTGATGTCGACTTCGATGTTCTTCAAGCCGAGAGCAGCCGTGACCGCGATGATGCTGGTTTCGACTTCCAGTGCACCGGCTCCGTAACGGAACATCGATTCGGCCATGTGCAGCGCGAAGTCGATGGTCTTGCGGGCCGAAGCATCAACACCGCCCACTTGGATGGTGGGGTTGGCGTAGGGGCTCCCGGCTAGGCGGTCCACGATGCTCAAGGGGGCGGTAGGAGGATTCTCGCCCTGCACGAGCCTGCGGAGCATGCGTTTGGCATTGACGTTCTGGCGCACCTGGGATGGCTTGAGCGGCTGTGTCTTGGGCAAGCCGTCCGTGCTGGGCCTATTGTCGGGGCGGTCAGTCACGCGGGTATTCCTCCAAAGAGCGGGATTCCTCCAAATACGGTATTTTCCACCGGCGGTAGACGGCGCAGAGCTGCGATTCTAGTAGAACTGCTGGCCCGTGCGGCGGGTGTAGAGCTGCCGTGCGATGCGTTCTCCGGCGGCGGTCCAGAGCTTGTACTTCAGCGGGCTGATGACCTGGTCGTAGCAGCCCACGAAGTCGGTCACGGTCTTGCTGAAACTGGTCTTGAATAGGCCGAGTCCGTGGAACGGGTGCGAGGTGTCCTTGAGCCGGTCCGCAGGCGGAGTGCCACAGAAATCGTATTCCGTGCAGCCCAGTTCCTTGACTTGGTTGATGGCCGTCCACTGGACCAGGTGCGAATCACCGTACTGTGAGCGCTTCTGCAATGATCCACCGTCCTTGTACGTGCCTTTTCGGCCGTAGTTGATGACGAAAGCCCCCACCGAAGGAACACCGTTTTCGAAGACAAACAGGAGCCGGCCCTGGCCGCGCTCGATGAAATTGGTCCAGAATTGGCGGTAGTACCCGAATTCGCGGACCCGCACTTGGGATTTCGCTTCGACGGTGTTGGTCATCAGCGCGTACATGGAACGGAAGTTCTCTTCCGTAGGTTCCATGGTGTGGACTTCGACGCCTTCGCGGATGGCCCGGCGGACGGCGTTGCGGCCGCGGGAATGGAGGTTGCGGAGAAGCTGGTTCTCCTCCGGGGAAATATCCAACAGGGCGGTGGAGTCGTTCGGCTGCAGGTTGGGCGTCTTGATCACTCCAGTGGCCTCGATCGCGTCCCGGGCCTCGTCACTGAGGACGATGTCAGGTTCGATCTTGACGGCGAATACCCCTAGCTTGCCCCGCTTAACGAATTCCTCGTTCGCCATGATGATCCCCGGGATGTCCTCGACTCCGGCAACATCCGGGCCTTTGATGAGGTACCAGAGCTTGCCGAGCATCGGGAAGGACTTCTCCAGGACAAGGTTGTAGCTGCTGTAGTCCGGGGTTTCATAGACGAGATGCAACGGCTTCCAGCCGAAGTGCTGTTTCACGTCTGCGAAAGCCTCGGATTGGAGGAGGTTGCCGCCGTTGGGATTGGCCGTGACGTGTTTGTCCCAGTGTTCGATTTCCTCGGCGGTGGCGAAGCGTGCGGTAAATTCTCGCAAGGGGGCCGTGTCCAATCAGTTGCGTACTTGAGGCAGCAGGCACCGCTGTGCGGCGCAGGCGTTCAGCCTCAAGTCTATCGGCCCCCAGGGAGCGCTACAGCCTGATCTGTTCCAACGCCTCCAAGTGGATGGCCTTCGGTTTCTCGCCGAGCTCCCTCTGGCCCCGTGCGAGGCGATCGGCCTTGACGAGGACTTCGAGCGGCAGCCCTGTGATGTCCTCGATGTCCTGGATTGGCACCTGGAAGGTTCGGAATGGCCCCAGTGGTGGAGGTTCTTCCGCGAGAAGGCGTTCCTTGGTGACCTTCTCCATTTCCACCTCATCGAGGAGCGGGGTCTGATCCACGACGAAGCCAGCGGCACCGAGTTCGGCGTCGTTGGTCCACGCAGCAATCTTCCAGAACTTCCGCGGCACGTGCACACCGCGGTAGGGAGGATCGTCATCCCGGAAGACCGGCCCCGTAAACACGCTCATCCTGGCGCCAAAGGCACCGGCATGGCCAAGAACGTGGTCCTCGAGTCCCGACCACAATTGCTTACCCTGGTTGAATTTATCGATCTGCGGTGCCGCGTTGGTGAAGACGAATGTTTCCTGGTTGGCGGTCTTGGCCGTGGCGGGATCCCCCCATACGGGGTCCAACCGGCGCACAAGATGCCCACGGTCGAAGGCATTGTTCGCATAGACGTCCGGACCGGCCTGCTGTTCTTGGGGAACCCTGGAATCGAAATGCCAGGTTCCTTCGCGTGCCAGAGGGTCGAGCTGGCTGCCTTCGATGTTGACGGCCACAATCGCGGCCAGCTTTCGGTCCGGACGGAACCGCACCGAAAAGTGGGTGTAATCAAGAAGAATCGTCGTCTCCGACGGACTGGGCAGCTCAAGGCCTGCCCGCAAAAATTCACTGCTGTATCCCCCGCTCATGGATACATGATGGCACTGGGGTCCGACACTTCACAGAAGGGTGCGGCTGACGTCCTCAACGGGCTACTTGAGACGAGGTACAGACCCGGACGCAACCGTTTGGGCAACTGCTACAAACAGGGTCGCATCACCAGAAAATCTGGTCGGTAATGGAGTCAGCCACGCCCGACCTGAGTCGAATCACTGCGCGAGGCGCGGGAGTCCGTAACTTCCACGAAGACACCCTTGTTGGTGCCCAACGATGCACCAGAAGACTCGATTACGCGAACCTTGCGTAGCCCGCGCCGGCTTACGTAGCGCACGATCTTCTTGTCGATCGGTTGATTGGAATCAAAACGAACCCTTATGAGGGCATGTTCAAGACCGGTATTTGCCTTCTCTTCTGCCATGATCTGCAAGCCTCCTTCTATTCAATCTACTCTTTTGAAATCTATGACGGAACGGGCCACCCTTGACGTCCATAAGGAGAACCGGGCCCATCCCCCGCGCATTTTGTCGGCAAGTCGAATGCTCGACGCGGCAATCTCGATCCAGGCCCATCGGTACAGTATCAACCACACGGTAGATAAAGCGACGAGAGCGTAGATGACCCACCAGGTCGCCGACCAGATCCACGCAACGGTAGGGACCGCCGCTAGGCCAGCCATCAGCAGCAAAGCCACTGCATCGAGAATCAACATGGCACGCAGGGGGAAGAGGACAGCCGCACTCAAGCGATGCTCTGGCTCCTTGGCCATCCACGACAAGAGCAGTGCTGGGCCAATGAGCAGAAGTGACGCGGCTGGGGAAGGCAGCAGTTTCGCCGTATCGATAATGGGAGGTTCGGCCATTCGTATTGGGACACTCATGACGGCAAGTGCAAGAACAACCGCGACCGCCCCGGTTACGAAGGTCAACAAGCCTTGTGCCGCAGGAGCAACATCTGCAAGGAATACCGCATCTTGGAATCGATCTTCCGGAGCGGCATAAACATGGGCCGCTCTGGACTGTTCCCCTCTGCTCAGTTGGACCAACCCTGCGTTGCGATTGTTTGAGTCAAAGGGGACCAACTCTAGTGAATTGACCACTAATCCGGCAGGCACTTCGAACTCAATGTGCTGACTTCGCGCAAATCCAAAATCCGGGACTATTTGGATAAACGGAATTTCGCGCCAAAGGATACTTCGCCGCTCCGGAAAATCCTGATCCAGTGCGTACTTTACGACAGTCCTCCTACTGACACAAATTTCGTCAATCTCGGCGAGAAGCACGAAGGATCGGATGAACCTTTCTATTGTGGCCATCCGTTTGGCAAGCACGTCCGTCTGCCCGTCCACAAGGCCCGTTTGCTTCGCAAACCACTCTTTCATTCGGTCGGTGACGACATCCGCTGCGTCCCATCCGTCGATCCACGTTCGGCTCGGTTCGGGATCTAAATGCCCGGGCTGTCCTTCGTCCTCATATTGAAGAAGCCCCTCGGCACCGTTGCCAGCAAGTCGAAGTGGTTGAAAATAGACTGCTTCTCGAATCAAAGCAGACAATTCCTTACGTGACTCCAACGAAAGGCCAATTTCTTCGGGTACTGTTCCTTCAAGCATCGCCAACGTGACAGGGGCGCTGTCGCTGGTTCCTAACACGGAAAGCGGCTTTCCGTTGCACGTAATATCAAACCCTCGCAATGGGACCTTTTGAAGCACAGCTACCGGAACAACAACGGTCCCTTTGGAGCCAACGATGGCGTTTTCTGCATCAAGGGTAAAATCCAGCGATACATGTCGCCTCGTGGTCCCTCCGCTTCCCAATCTCAGGGCATCAACACGACGGTGAACCCAATTGTGCGACTCAAAGAGGAGAATCCTGAGTCTTTCCGCGTCAGTCCGAAGTGGCTTCGTGAGGCCTTCGTGTGGCACCATGCTGCAAATCTAGATCATGGTCTAGTTCCCGGCTGTCATCTCTCTCCACAAAATCTTCCGTTTCTTCCGAAATTGCTCGATTGGCCGATTGCTGCCCCGATCGATCAACGGTGACGGAGGCCCGTCAGCACTCCACGACGTTCACGGCGAGGCCTCCCATGGCGGTTTCCTTGTATTTGGAGGACATGTCCTTGCCGGTCTCTCGCATGGTCACGATGACCTCGTCGAGGGACACCCGGTGCGTGCCGTCGCCCCAGAGCGCCATTTTCGCGGCGTTGATGGCCTTGGCCGCGGCGATCGCGTTGCGCTCGATGCAGGGGATCTGCACGAGCCCGCCGATCGGATCGCAGGTCAGGCCAAGGTTGTGTTCCATCGCGATCTCGGCCGCATTCTCCACCTGTCCCGGGGAGCCGCCCATGACTTCGGCCAGGCCCGCGGCGGCCATCGAGGAGGCGGAACCGACCTCGCCCTGGCAGCCGACCTCCGCGCCGGAGATCGAGGCCTGCTCCTTGTAGAGCACCCCGACGGCGCCCGCCGCGAGCAGGAACTTCACCACGACGTCGTCGCGGTCGGCCTGGGTGGCCTTGTCCATGCCGGGGGCGAAGTGCAGGGCGTAGTACAGCACGGCGGGGATGATCCCGGCGGCACCGTTCGTGGGGGCTGTGACGACGCGCCCGCCCGAGGCGTTTTCCTCGTTCACGGCCAGGGCGATCAGGTTCACCCATTCCTGCCAGTACTTCGGGTCCCGGTAGTCGGGGTCCTGGTCTTTCGTTTCCTTCAACAGGCGTTCGTGCCAGTCGGGGGCCCGACGGCGGACCTTCAGTCCGCCGGGCAGCACGCCTTCGCGCTTGAGGGACGTTTCGACGCAGGCCTCCATGACGGACCAGATGTGCAGCAGGCCTTCGCGGATTTCCTCTTCGCTCCGGGAGGCGCGCTCGTTGATGAACATGATGTCCGAAATGCCGAGTCCCTTGGAGGCGCAGCGGCCCATCAGTTCTGCGGCGGTGCGGAAGGGCAGTGGGAGTTCCTTCTTGGACTCCTCCAGTTCCTTCTGGGCTGCGTCCTCTTCGCCTTCGCGGACGATGAAGCCGCCGCCCACGGAAAAGAACGTGGCCTCGTGGAGCACCTCGCCGTCGGCGTMGGACACGGAGAACTTCATACCGTTCGTATGYCGGGGCAGGACCGTGAGCGGGTGCAGGATCATGTCCGACTCCCCGTACGGCAGGGCCACCCCGGACTCGGGGCCGGCGCCGGGATCGACGGCGCCGGCCAGGTTCAGGGTGCCGGTTCCGGCGATCGAGGCGAGCCGTTCCTCCACTTCCTCGGGAAGGATGACCTCGGGGTGGTAACCCTCCAGGCCGAGCAGCACCGCGGTCATGGTGCCGTGGCCCCGGCCGGTAGCCGCCAACGAACCGTACAGATCAACGCGCAGGGAAGCCACACGGTCCAAGGCGCCGGACTCCTTCAGTTCACCCGCGAACACTGCCGCGGCACGCATCGGCCCCACGGTATGCGAACTCGAAGGACCAATCCCAATGGAAAAAAGATCGAAGACGCCAACAGCCATTGTCGGTTCCTAACTAGATATATGGTCGGGGACGGTGGGGGAGGTGAGCAGCGCGGCCCCTTCGGGACCGACATCCGGCAGCGGGCGTCTAAGGGAGCGTCACGTCCGCCCAGCGGGCGTCTTCGCGACCGAGCCCGCAGAGGATGCCGGCCCCGACGGGCTGTTGGTTCCGACAGGTTCGCCGGAACCAACAGCCCAAAAGAGAGGGTCAGCTGAGGTTCGCAACGCCCGGGTAGAGCGGGTGCGCGGCGGCGAGTGCCTCCACGCGGTGACGCAGACCGGAGAGGTCGGCGTCGGCGTCGGCGATCAGGGCCTCGGCGATGATGTCCGCAACTTCACGGAACGCCGCTTCACCGAAACCACGCGTGGCCAGTGCCGGGGTGCCGATCCGCAAACCGGACGTCACCATCGGCGGGCGCGGGTCGAACGGAACCGCGTTGCGGTTGACGGTGATGTCGATCGCCGCGAGTCTGTCCTCGGCTTGCTGCCCATCGAGTTCGCAGTTGCGCAGATCCACGAGCACCAGGTGCACATCGGTGCCGCCCGAGATCACGGAGATCCCCTTGGCCGTGACGTCGGGCTGGACCAGGCGCTCGGCCAAGATCCGTGCACCGGCCAGCACGCGCTCCTGGCGCTCCTTGAACTCTTCCGAGGCGGCGATCTTGAAGGCCACGGCCTTACCGGCAATCACGTGCTCCAGCGGCCCACCCTGCTGGCCCGGGAAGACCGCGGAGTTGATCTTCTTGGCGATGTCGGCGTCGTTGGTGAGGATGATGCCGCCGCGCGGACCGGCGAGGGTCTTGTGCGTCGTCGACGTCGTCACGTGTGCGTGCGGTACCGGGGACGGGTGCAGCCCCGCGGCCACCAGGCCGGCGAAGTGCGCCATGTCCACCATGAGGTACGCGCCCACCAGGTCGGCGATCCGGCGGAACTCAGCGAAGTCCAGCTGGCGCGCATAGGCGGACCAGCCAGCAACGATCAGTGCCGGCTTGTGCTCGAGCGCGAGGCGCTCCACCTCAGCCATGTCGATCCTGTGGTCCTCTTCGCGAACCTGGTACGGGATCACGTTGTACAGGCGGCCGGAGAAGTTGATCCGCATGCCGTGGGTCAGGTGCCCGCCGTGGGCAAGGTTCAGGCCCATGATGGTGTCGCCCGGCTTGATGAGGGCGTGCATGACCGAAGCGTTCGCCTGGGCGCCCGAGTGCGGCTGCACGTTCGCGTACTCGGCGCCGAAGAGGGCCTTCACCCGGTCGATCGCGAGCTGCTCGATGACATCCACGTGCTCGCAGCCACCGTAGTAGCGCTTGCCCGGGTAACCCTCGGCATACTTGTTCGTCAGGACCGAGCCCTGCGCCTGCATGACAGCCACGGCAGTGTGGTTCTCCGAGGCGATCATTTCCAGGCCCGATCGCTGACGGTTCAGCTCGTCGTCGATCTTCGCCGCGATCTCCGGATCCAGCTCGGACAGCAAGGTGTCCAGGCTCGGCGACACAACCTGCTCGAAAGCGGTGGTTCCGCTCGCGGCGCTCACAGCTCGCCGCCGTTCTTGGAAGCGTATTCCTCAGCAGAAAGCAGCGGGCCGTCGGACTCGGCGGCCACCTTGAAAAGCCAACCCGCACCGTACGGATCGTTGTTGATCAGGGCAGGATCGTCGACGACGGCGGAGTTCACTTCCGTGACCTCGCCAGTCACCGGGGAGTACAGGTCCGAAACGGACTTCGTGGATTCAACCTCGCCGCACGTCTCACCAGCGGTCACAGCAGAACCGACCCCGGGCAAGTCAACGTAGACGATGTCGCCGAGGGCGTCGGTGGYCACGGCGGAGATACCGACAGACACGAGGTTGCCGGCCTCCCGGGCAACCCACTCGTGCTCGTCGGAGTACTGCAGTTCAGGTGCAACTTTTGCCATGTTTTTTCCTTTGCGTTTGTCTAAAAACAGTTGTGGTCAGGTTACGCGGCGGGGGCCGCCATCCTCGGCGTGCTGCTCCTTCGTCGGTTTGACGCACGCTGCCGGATGCCGCTCCCCCACCGCTAGAGGCGTGTTCAGTTTTCGGGGCCAACAGTTCCGGAAAAGAACGCTGGCCCTTTCGGTTTTAGTCGGTGACCCGTGGTTCCCGTGAGCCGATTCGAAGGTGAGCTGCACGGACCCGACGGGCCAAACGCAACCACGGCCACTCGCCCCCCGGATCCGACGGGCTTAAGGCGAGACGACTTACTTGACTCGCTTGTAGAACGGCAGTGCCACGACTTCGAAGGGCTCCGACTTGCCGCGCAGGTCTACGTCCAGGGCCGTGCCGAGTTCTGCGTGTTCGACGTCGACATAGGCCAGGGCGACAGGGTAACCGAGGGTGGGGCTGGGCTGGCCGGAGGTGACCTCGCCGACCACCACGCCGTCCTTGAGGACCGGGTAGTGGCTGCGCCCGGCACGGCGTCCCAGGCCTTTGAGGCCCACGAGCTTGCGGCCGCTGGTGGAACCGGCGCCCTCAGCCTTAAGGGTTTCCAGGGCGGCGCGGCCCACGAAGTCGCTTTCCTTGGCGAGCGATACCACCGGACCCAGGCCTGCTGCGAAGGGGTTGCCTTCGCGGGAAAGCTCGTTCCCGTAGAGCGGCATGCCGGCCTCCAGCCGAAGGGAGTCGCGAGAAGCCAGGCCGGCGGGGATCAGCTCGCCGTCCTCGGCAGCGGCTGCGATGGCTTGCCACAGGGCCGCGGCGTCGTCGTTGTCCACGAAGATCTCGAAGCCGTCCTCGCCGGTGTAACCCGTGCGGGCGAGCAGCAGTTCCGCAGTGTTCCCGGCAAAGGTGAAGGGCACCTCGACGGCGGCGTAGTACTTCAGCTCGGTGACCAGGGAGTGCTGGGCGGCAGGGACCAAGCGGAGGAGGATCTCCTCCGCTTTGGGTCCCTGGACTGCGATCAGCGAAGTTGCCGCAGAGGCATCCTGGACGACGACGTCGAAGTTGGCGGCGCGCTCGGCGAGAGCGGCCGCAACAACGGGAGCGTTGCCGGCGTTCGGAACCACGAGGAACTTGGAATCGCCACGGCGGTACGTGATGAGGTCGTCGATGATGCCGCCGTCTTCCTGGCAGATCAGCGAGTACTTGGCCTTGCCCACGGACATCGCGGAGATTTTGCCGACCAGCGCATAGTCGAGGAAAGCGGCGGCGTCCGGGCCGGTGACCCAGACTTCGCCCATGTGGGAAAGGTCGAACAGCCCTGCGGACTGGCGGACGGCGTGGTGCTCGGCCAGTTCCGAGGAGTACTTCAGGGGCATCTGCCAGCCACCGAAATCGGTGAAGGAAGCGCCGAGCTTCTTGTGCTCTTCGTAGAGCGCAGTGTAGTTCTCAGTCATCGTGGGGTCCTAGTTCTCGAAGGCTTCGATCGGAGGGCAAGAGCAAACCAGGTTGCGGTCGCCTGCGGCGCCGTCGATGCGGCCTACGGGCGGGAAGTACTTGTCCTGCTTGAGGTGGTGGACCGGGAAGACGGCCTGCTCGCGGGAGTATTCACGGTTCCAGTCAGAGCTCACGACGGCGGCAGCGGTGTGCGGTGCGTGGCGCAATGGACTGTTCTCCACCGTGAAGTCGCCGTTGGCAACCTGGTCGATTTCTTTGCGGATGGTGATCATGGCTTCGATGAAGCGGTCGATCTCGCCAAGGTCCTCGGACTCCGTGGGCTCCACCATGAGCGTGCCCGCGACGGGGAACGCCAGGGTTGGGGCGTGGAAGCCGTAGTCGATGAGGCGCTTGGCGACGTCCTCCGCCGTTACTCCGGTTCGAGCGGTCAATTCGCGCAGGTCCAGGATGCACTCGTGGGCCACAAGTCCGCCTTCGCCGGTGTAGAGAACCGGGAAGTACTCGTTGAGGCGGGAAGCGATGTAGTTCGCGGCCAGCAGCGCGGACTTGGTGGCCTCGGTCAGGCCTTCGCCACCCATGAGCTTCACGTAGGCCCAGGAGATCGGAAGGACACCCGCCGAACCGTAACGCGACGCGGAAATCGCCACGCCAGTCCCTGGCAAAGAAGCGCCGTCTTCGTGTGCTGCCTTATTGGCGTCGCCGGGCATGAACGGTGCGAGGTGGGCCTTGGCCGCGACCGGGCCTACGCCCGGTCCGCCTCCGCCGTGCGGGATGCAGAACGTCTTGTGCAGGTTCAGGTGGGACACGTCGCCGCCGAACTTGCCTGGCTGGGCCAAGCCCACCAGCGCGTTCAGGTTGGCGCCGTCTACGTACACCTGGCCACCGGCCGCGTGCACGGAGTCGCAGATTTCGCGCACGTCGGCATCGTACACGCCGTGCGTGGACGGGTAGGTGATCATGATGGCCGAGAGGACGTCCTTGTTCGCGTCGATCTTGGCCTGCAGGTCCGCGTGGTCGATCGTGCCGTCGGCCGCCGTGGCCACCACAACCACTTTCATGCCGGCCAACACGGCCGAGGCGGCGTTGGTGCCGTGGGCCGAGGCCGGGATGAGGCACACGTTGCGCTGGTCATCGCCGCGGGAAAGGTGGTAGCCGCGGATCGCCAACAAGCCAGCGAGCTCGCCCTGGGAACCGGCGTTGGGCTGGATGGAGACCTGGTCGTAGCCCGTGATCTCGGTGAGGTCAGCTTCCAAACCCTCGATCAGTTCACGCCAGCCCTCGGTCTGAGAATCCGGGGCGAACGGGTGGATCGAGGCGAACTCCGGCCAGGAGATCGCTTCCATCTCGGCAGTGGCGTTCAGCTTCATGGTGCACGAGCCGAGCGGGATCATGGTGCGGTCCAGCGCCAGGTCGCGGTCCGAAAGCTTGCGAATGTAGCGCAGCAGCTGTGTTTCGGAACGGTGGGTGTTGAACACCGGGTGCTGCAAGTAGTCGGAAGAACGCTCGACGGCGGCCTCCAGGGCAAAGCCCTCGCCCCCGTCTGCGATCGAAGCGCCGAACGCTGCAGCGACGTCGGCGAGGACGGTCGCCGTCGTCGTTTCATCAACAGAGATGCCTACGGTGTCGGCGTCGATGCCGCGCAGGTTGATGCCCTTGGCCTCGGCAGCTGCAACGATCTCGGCAGCCTTGCCCGGGACGCGGACGGTGACGGTGTCGAAGAAGCTGCCGTGCAGGACCTCAAGGCCGGCGGCCTTCAGGGAAGCAGCGAGGGTACGGGCGTGGTTGTACGCAGTCTCGGCGATCGCCTTCAGGCCATCGGGGCCGTGGTAGACGGCGTACATCGAGGACACGATCGCCAACAGGGCCTGCGCGGTGCAGATGTTGGACGTGGCCTTTTCGCGGCGGATGTGCTGCTCGCGGGTCTGGAGGGCGAGGCGGTAGGCGGGAGTGCCGGCGTCGTCCTTGGAAACGCCGACCAAGCGGCCCGGCATCGAGCGCTCGAGGCCCTTCTGGACAGCCATGTAGGCGGCGTGCGGGCCGCCGAAGAACAGCGGCACGCCGAAGCGCTGGGTGGAGCCGACGGCGATGTCGGCGCCCTGCTCGCCCGGAGGCGTGATCAGGGTCAGGGCGAGCAGGTCCGCGGCGACGGTGACGAGGGCGCCGCGTTCCTTGGCGGCGGCGATCACGGCGGAGTGGTCGAATACCCGGCCGGAAACGCCCGGCTGCTGCAGCACGATGCCGTTGATGTCGCCGTCGGGCAGGCCCTGGGAAAGATCGGCGATCTCCACCTCGAAGCCCAGCGCCTCGGCGCGGCCCTTCACGATCGCGATGGTCTGCGGGAGGCAGTCGGCGTCAAGGACGGTCTTGCCGTCGTGGGCCGTCTTGTTCTTGTTGGCGCGGCGCATCATGAGGACGGCTTCGGCAACAGCCGTGGCTTCGTCCAGCAGGGACGCGTTGGCGATGGGCAGGCCCACGAGGTCCTGGACCATGGTCTGGAAGTTGAGCAGTGCTTCGAGGCGGCCCTGGGAAATTTCCGGCTGGTACGGGGTGTAGGCCGTGTACCAGGCCGGGGATTCGAGGATGTTGCGGCGGATCACCGGCGGCGTGACGGTGTCGTAGTAGCCTTGGCCGATCATCTGCACGGCCGTCTTGTTCTTGGCCGCCAGCTTGCGAAGTTCAGCCAGAACTTCCACCTCACTGAGGGCGTTCTGGAGCGTCAGTGCGACGTCCTGGCGGATGTCATTGGGAACCGCGGTGTCCACGAGCGAATCGACGCTGTCGTAGCCGACAGACTTGAGCATGATGTCAATGTCGGCCTGGCGACGGGCGCCAATATGCCGATCTACGAACGTAGTGGAGGTTGAACTAACCGTCACGAAGGAACTCCATTAATAAGGCGGCGCAGGGTACGCCACAGCTAATTGGGTTCCTCCCCGCTCTGTATTGGACCTGAGAGTTTCCGCGAATCCGTGCTTGTGGCACTGCTTCGCTTGCACCGTCGGTGAGCACAGCGTCTTCGGGTGTCAGGGACACCCGTGGACAGCTTGCTGCTTTCCAGAGTTGCCTTGCCGCGGCGGTACRTGGGCCTGAGAGATTCCTGGGGAGGRTTTGCTCCTACGGCGCCTGCATCACATGCTTGCAGGACTCTCCCGCCGCAGATCAAAGGCGTATTCAGTTATGTGAATCAACAGTGGTTGCCGGTGACGGCTGCCACAATTGTCCATTGTCCTATGGACTGCTCGCGTCCGCAAATGTGGTCACCGACCCCGCCCGCCTTTCCCAACTAGCTCGCACTAGATGTCGTTTTGGAGCCTCTAAACGACAACAACTGCGAGTTAGTTGGGCCCCACTCAGTCACGGAGGCGTTCGACGGCGGCCAGCAGCGCGCCGACGTCGGCGTTCCTCTCGCTCGCATTGGCTCCCGGGCCACCTTCAAGCATTGCGTTGAAATAGAGTCCGTCGCCCATGTACCGGACCGCCCTGGCCATCTCCGGGCCCACTTCCTCCGCGAGCACATCCAGCCATTGCTGCTGAATCCCCGCAAAGCGCCTGCGGGTTTCCTCGTGCGCCACTTCCGCGAGCCTCGTGGCGGCCACGAACACCCGGTCCATGGGCGTATCTGCCCAAAGGGAGGACTTGATGAAGAACGCCGAGGCGCCCTCGGGAGCCGCCTTCATGGCCTCGATGTCCAGTGCCGCGAGGGCGTCCATGCGTTCGAGCAGGGCGCTGATCATGGCTTCCTTGTTGGGGAAGTGATAGAGCAAGCCACCTTTGGAGACTCCTGCGCGTTTGGCGACGGCGTCGAGCGTGGCAGCCCGCTCCCCCACCTCGATCAGCAGGGCTTCAAAGGCATCCAGGACGGCGTCCCGGGCAATAGGTTTTCGCGGCATGGTGTCCATCATCCCTTAGTTGGATACGTCGGTTCGATATCGAAGTCGATACGGCAAGTTGAAACTATACCGTCCAGACGGTACAGTTATGTTCATGTTCAGCCCATCCACAACCCAGTACCCCCGCATCCCGACCACCCAGTCCGCACCGTGGCGCGATTGGGCTGCCCTGGCACTCTTGATGTTCCCAGTGCTACTGGTGGCTGTGGACAATACCGCGCTGACATTTGCCTTGCCGGAAATTGCCCGGACCCTGGAAGTCGGGGGCGTTCAGCTGCTGTGGATCGTAGACGTCTACGCACTGGTGCTCGCCGCACTGTTGGTGTCCATGGGAAACCTGGGAGACAGGATCGGCCGCCGCCGCTTGCTGTTGATCGGCAGCACGGGCTTCGCCGCCGTTTCCGCGGCTACCGCCTTCGCTCCGTCGCCCGAATGGCTGATTGCTGGACGCGCCGGCATGGGCATCTTCGGAGCCATGCTCATGCCGTCCACGCTGTCCCTGATCCGCAACATCTTCCCGGACCCCAACCGTCGCCGGCTTGCTGTCGCCGTGTGGGCCGCGGGATTCTCCGGCGGCGCCGCGCTCGGGCCGATCTTCGGCGGCTGGCTCGTGGAGCACTTCTGGTGGGGAGCCGTGTTCCTGGTTGCGGTGCCCCTGTTGCTGCCGCTGCTCGCCTTCGGCCCATTCCTCATTCCTGAGTCCAAGGACCGCAATCCGGGCAAGCCGGACGTCCCGAGCATCGTGCTGTCCATCCTCACCATGGCGCCCGTGGTCTATGGCATCAAGGAAGTCGCAGTGCACGGCTTCGGCCCTGCCCCCGCAGCCTTCATCGCGTTTGGCCTGGCCATGGGAATCGTCTTTGTCCGCAGGCAGCGCACTTTGGCTTCGCCCATGTTGGACGTGGGGCTTTTTGGGAACAAGGTGTTCAGCACGGCCATCATTGCCAACGTCCTGTCCCTGTTTTCCATGACGGGCTTCATCTATTTCTTCGCGCAGCACTTGCAGCTCGTGGAGGGCCAGTCCCCCATGGAGGCAGGAATCGCCATGGTTCCGGCACTGCTCGCCACCATCGTGGCGGGCCTGGTGGTGGTTCCACTCGTCAAGCGGATCCGCCCAGGGCTGGTGGTGGCATCCGGCCTGACGTTGAGCGCCGTGGGGTATCTCGTGGCGGCACTGGGCAACCATAGCCAGGGTCCGGGTTATCTTTTGACGGCACTCTTGCTGCTGGCCATCGGGGTTGGATCGGCGGAGACCATCTCCAACGACCTCATCCTGGGGGCCGTTCCTGCCGACAAGGCCGGCGCGGCCTCGGCGATCTCCGAGACAGGCTACGAGCTCGGTTCGCTACTGGGCACTGCCGTGCTTGGCTCGATCTTGACTGCGTCCTATCAGCACCACCTGCTGCTTCCTGTTGAGTTGTCCGGCCATGCTGCCGAACGCTCACGGGAAACGCTCGCCGGAGCCGTGGACACCGCCGCGACACTTCCGCAGCCGCTGGCGGGGGCCCTGACCGCCGCGGCACGTGCCGCCTTCGAATCGGGCGTCCACATCACCGCGGCGATCGGGCTGGTACTGATGGCAGCCGCGGCAGTCCTTGCCGCCGTCGTGCTCCGTCGCGTGCCGACCGCAAAGTAGGCTGCCGGTTGCCTTCAGCGAAGGCTTTGAGGGCATCGAGGAGTCCCTCGGTGCCCTCTTTGCGGCCTTCAACGGTCCTCCGCCGTGAAGTAGGCATCTTGCTCGGTCCGGGTGAGGCGGCACCACGAGGTTCCACAGGGAAGCACCGCTAGGCTGGGCACCATGAGCACAGCCGAACAAAAGTCCACGTGGCACGCCGAACACAAGGCGACCTTGAGTTCGGGTCAGCGGGCCGCCGACGTCATGCGCAATGGAATGGGCAGCTGGCCATTTGTTGGCGGCTTCATCCTCTTCATGCTGGTGTGGGCGGCCATCAATACGTGGGTCCTGCAAGGCCACGCCTGGGACCCCTACCCCTTCATCCTGCTGAACCTGTTCCTGTCCATGCTGGCCGGGCTTCAGGGAGCGATCCTCTTGATCGCCGCCAAACGACAGGATGCGATCGCGGCCGCTATGGCCCAACACGACTACGACACAGACGTCGCTGCGCGGTCGGACATTGGCCTGCTGTTGAAGATTAACGAACAACAGCTGGAGATCCTGCGTGAGCTTCGCAGGATCACTCCCGACTCGGTTTCCGTCCCGCCGACGGCGCGCTGAGGTTAGACGGCGCTGAGGTTACCCGGCCCCCAAACTAGACAGCACGGTTCAATGCGGGATCATGCGAACTGAACCCCCGGGTAATTCCGCCCAAAGTCGCCGTGGCTAGCGTCGAGAGGTAGTCGTGCCGGCGTCGGGCAGTAATCCGCGACTGTGGCTCGAAGACTTGCTCGGGGTCGTCTGCGTAATGGGCTGAGAGTCCATCGCGCATGAGCCGGATACCCTCGGCGCGCTGCTGGGACACTGCAGCGTGGGTGGAACCAAGCTCTTCGGCGAGCTCCTTGACGGACCTCCCGGCGAAGTAGATCTCTTCGACGACGTAGCGCATCTTTTCCGGCAGGGCCTCGACGGCGGCGCGAAGGTACTTGAGGCGTTCATCGGCCAGGACGGAGTGTTCAGGGGAGACGGTGTCCGCGGCGACCGTGTCTACGACGACGTCGTCCAGCGGCGACAGCGTCCGGGCGGCATCCGCGAGGGCGGCCTCCACCACGCTGCGCTCGACGCCGAGGGCTGACGCCGTTTCCGCCACCGTAGGTGTACGGCCAAGGACGCCGGACAGCGTTTCCTGGACCGACATGGTCTCCTTGATGCGTTTTCGCGCAGAGCGGGTAGCCCAATCGCTAGCCCGCATCTCGTCCGCAAACGCCCCGACGATCCGGCGGCGCGCAAATGCTCCGAAGGGAACTCCGAGATTCGGATCAAAGGAATCGGCGGACGTTATCAACGCCACGGACCCTACCGACGCGAAATCGTCGCGCGACAAATGAGAAGCTCTCGCACAGAGCTCAGACACCAAGTAGCCAACGAGCGGTAAATGCTGCAGCACCAACTCGTTGCGTTCTTCGCGATTCAAAATTAGTCCCCCCATGAGACCGGATTATTGAGTTGCAAAAGCCTGATTCCAGGGATCCTCCGGCGAGCTGCTGAGACGAGGCAGCAGGCCAAAGAATACCTGGAACAGACACGTATTCAGTGAACATACCATCTGCCATATAACAATGCGTGTACGCTCGTGAAAAAGATGCAAAACGGGCCGCGGGATCACGTTCCGCGGGCCAAACGGGAATGGGGAACCGTGGGGGCGGAAGAGTTATCGGCGATGTTGTGGCGCGAGCGGAGGCAGCTGGAACTGCTGTTGTTCCGGCTCGAAACACAGCTCGTGCACATTCGGGCCGGCAATTGGCATTGGCTGAAATTCACCGCGTCCGACGTGGAAAAGGTCCTGGAAAACCTTCGGTTCGACACTCTTGCCCGGAACATCGAGTCGTCGGCCGTGGCCATCGAATGGCATGCTCCGGCGAACGCAACCCTGCCTAGGATCGCCTCGGTGGCGCCACCCGGAATCTGGGCGGAACTGCTTCAGGAACACCACCACGCCTTGGTGCGTCTGCTTAAGCAAGTAGACGCTGCCGTCGCCGCCAACATCGAGGCGCTCCTGCAGGGGCCAAGCGGGGACGTGCCCCTTGGGTCCGGGAAGCCCGGGGACGTTGTGGCCCCGGGTGCATCAGGAACCCCGGTTGCATCCGGAACAGAGGCACCGACAGACACGGCCAACACTGCGGATGACGTGATGCTGCTGGCGGAAAACGCCAATATCGAGCGCGCCTTGGCCGTGACGAGGGATTGTTCGCTGCCACTCCTTGAGGAATTCCTGGGCCCTGCCTAGCGATTCTCACCTCGCCGCCCTAGGACGCTCGCTCACCTTTGACAACTTTTCGACCGACGCTCCTGCACATATAGCAGTACGTGGGCCGACGCTCCTTCACCTTTGGGGGTCGAATGGCGAACCCTTCTGCACATCCGCCGCGACGCCGTCGTAAATGTGCAGGAGGGTCGGCGGTTTTTGCCTTAAAGGTGAGCGAGCGTCTGAAGAAAACCCGACAATGGTGAGCGAGGGTGGGGACTACGGTGCGGCCCGCCGTCGAGCCCCACCGCCTTCCTGACCCCGGCTAGTCAGGCTTTCGTCGTGATGCAGGCGGTCGCAGCCCGGCAAGGAGTTCCTCGGCCTCGGGCCCGGCCTTCGCTGCCGCGAGATTGGCAGCGGCGATCGCTTCAACCACTTCGCGACGCTGGATGGACACTCCGCGAGGCGCCTCGATCCCGATCCGCACACCGTCGCCGCGGCCCTCCATGACGGTAATGACAATGTCATCACCGATCATGATTTGTTCGCCCGGCTTGCGTGTCAGTACCAGCATGCTCTCAATCTACCTTTCCAAACACCGCGACGCGGGCGGGCTTGCCGTCCACCCAGCCGATGGGAAGGCCGAGTCCGTTGACCGTCTCCGGACTCGCGGTCTCCGCCGCACCGAAAACGGCGAGGGCATCGAGCGTGACACGCTCGGCGGCCAGCGCGGCGGAGAGTGCCCGCACCCAGGCCTCCGTGTCTTCCATTTTCCGCCCGGCGTCGGCGACCAGCCACAGCTGATCTGCGGCGAGGCCGGCGATGTGCGCCGCCTGCGTCGCGGCTTCGCTTGGCCTCCCGAGTCCATACGCCACGAGCACCGTTTGGCCGGTGAGCACGGCTTGGGCGCGGGCCGCCGTCGCACCCTGGCGCCCTGCCACGTGGAGGTGCCCAAACGCGGTCAACTCCCCCGCCGTCCGGACGTCGGAGCCACCCTCCGCGATGGACATCTCCAGCGCCGGACCCAAGGCGTCGTCGCCGAGGCCCAGCAGGATGATGAGGTTGCCGCTGCCGGCTAGCAGCACGGGTACCGGCACTGGCGCGGGTGCCGTCTGCGGGACAGCGTGCCCGACGGCGGCGGCCGGCAATGCGGTCAGCACACCTTGGGGCCTCGGTTCAGTTGCAGGCGGCCGGAACTCCCTGCCTAACTGTTCCAAGAGCCCGGCGAAATCCGGCGAGTCGGTCGAAACAGCCGCCGCGGGTCGGTGAAGGTCCACTTCAGCCGCATCGGCCTGCTCAAGCAGCGCGGCGATGGCAGGCCCCTGCAGCGCGTGCGCCGCGGCGCCAAGGTGGGCCACCGCCGTCGTGTCCCCTTCGCTCTTGTCCGAGACGACGAGGGGAGCTGGAACGACGGCCGGAACTTCGATAGTGGCCTCGTAGCGATTAGCGGCGAAGAGCCCGGCGATCCCCGGATTGGTGACTTTCTCGGCGGAGACGATCCGTGCCCCCGGACCGTAGTGCTGCTCGGCTTTCTGCCGGATGACGTCCAGGGACGTGCCCTTAAGCTTGTATTGCTTCGGCATGGCGGACCACCCCCACGGTTTCGATCTGGATGTTGGCCGACGTCACTTCACGGTAGGAGAGCACGGGAACGCCGCCGTCGGGAGCCGCCACAAGCCGCCGCACGGCCGGCCGCAACGCCGGGGCGCAGACCAAAACGGCCTGTCGTCCGGCAGCGGCCGCTGCTTCCACGGAAGACTGGACGGAGGCCAGAACGGAGTCCAGGCGCGCTTGGCCCATGACGATCTGGGTGCCTCCTTCGGCCGGGCGCATGTCCTCGAGCATGGACTGTTCCAGGAGCGGATCGATCATGATCACATTGAGCACCGTTCCGTCCAAGAACTTGGCTGCGAGCGCTGGTCCCAGGGATTGCCGGGCGGCTTCCACCAACGCCTCGGGTTCGGTGGAAACCTTGGCGCGCAGGGCGAGTGCCTCGTAAATGCGCGGAAGATCGTTGATGGGAACCTGCTCTTCGAGAAGGCCTTGCAGCACGCGCTGCACTTCGGCAAGGGACATGAGCCCGGGGATGAGTTCCTCGACGGCGGCAGGGCTCTGCTTGCGCACACCTTCCGTCAGCACGCGGACGTCCTCGCGGGTAAGGAGCCTTGCGGCGTTGGCGGAAACGATCGATGACAAATGCGTCACCAGCACGGAAACCCGGTCGATCACGGTTGCCCCGGTCATTTCGGCACTGTGCCGCATTTCCGTGGGAATCCATTTTCCCGCCAGCCCGAAGACCGGTTCCACGGTGGAGGTGCCGGGGAGCGCGTCAAGGTAGTCGCCGAGGGCGAGCAACTTGCCCGACGGCGCCGTGCCGCGTCCCGCTTCGACGCCGGCAATGCGGATGGCGTAGTTCGCCGGTGGCAGCTCCACGTTGTCGCGCGTGCGGACGGGCGGGATCACGATCCCCAACTCCATGGCGATCTTGTGTCGCAGTGAACGAACGCGGGCCAGGAGATCGTCCGATGCGCCGGAGACCATGTCCACAAGGTCCGGGGCCAACAGGATTTCCACGGGGTGGACACGCATGTCCTGCATGAGCCGCTCGTTGGGGTCTTCTTCGGAGCTCAGGGTGGCCGCTTCCTCGGCGTCCTGGTCCTCGAGCTGTTTCTTCTGCTGCGCCGCCAAACGCCGGGAAGCGAACAGAAGGAAGGCGCCCACCAGCAGGAACGGCAGGATGGGCATACCGGGGATCAGCGCCATGGCCACTGCGGCCAGTCCTGCGATGAGCATCGCGTTGGGTGACTGCATGAGCTGCGAGGACGCCGTGCGGCCCATGTCCTCCTCGGCATTGGACCGGGTCACGATCATGCCCGTGGACACGGCCATGAGGAGGGCCGGGATCTGGGTGACAAGCCCGTCGCCCATGGTCAGCAGGCCGTAGGAGTTCAGCGCGTCACCTACGTTCATGCCGCGTTGAAGCACGCCGATGGCGATGCCGCCCACGAAGTTGATGATGATAATGATGATGCCCGCGATGGCATCGCCCTTGACGAACTTCGAGGCGCCGTCCATGGCACCGTAGAAGTCGGCCTCGGCGGACACCTCGGCGCGGCGCTTACGGGCCTGCGCATCAGTGATGAGGCCGGCGTTGAGATCCGCGTCAATGGCCATCTGCTTGCCCGGCATAGCGTCCAACGTGAATCGCGCACCCACCTCGGCCACGCGTTCGGCACCTTTGGTGACCACCACGAACTGGATGACCACCAGGATCAGGAACACGACGGCGCCGATGATCATGGAACCACCCACGGTGACCTTACCGAAGGCGTCGATCACTTGTCCGGCGAAGCCCTGCCCCAGCACCAGCCGGGTGGAGGCGACGTTGAGCCCCAGCCGGAACAGCGTGGCCACCAGCAGCAAGGACGGGAACACCGAGAAGTCCAGCGGCTTCTTCACGAACATGCTGGTGAGCAGGATCAGCAGGGCCAACAGGATGTTGCAGACGATCAGGAAGTCCAGGAGCGGCGCCGGCACGGGAACCACCAGCAGCAGCACGATGCCCACGATTCCCACCGGCACGGTGAGCCTGGCGAATCTGTTGTTCATTGCTTTGTCCTGTCCGGGGTGGAGGGGCTGCTGGGTGCGATCTGCGAGCTACGGCTCATGCGGGGGCTCCTGCGGTGGCTGGTGCGGGGATTCCCGCTACGCCTGGCATACGATGCATTCCCCGGGCCGCGCCCCTGGCCTTGAGCGACATCACGAACGCCAGGACTCCCGCCACGGCCCGGTACAGTTCCACCGGGATTTCCTGGCCCAGCTCACAGGCCGAGTGCAGCGCCCTAGCCAGCGGGATGTCCTGCACCATCGGAACCGATTTCGCCTCCGCCTCTTCCCGGATGCGGGCAGCGATGACCCCCGCTCCCTTGGCCACAACGCGCGGTGCCGCTTTGCCGGCGTCGTACTTCAGCGCAACGGCGACGTGCGTCGGGTTGACGAGAACGACGTCGGCGTCCGCGATCGCGCCGATCATGCGGTTCCGGCTCATGGTCAGTTGGCGCGAGCGGCGCTGCGACTTGATGAGGGGATCGCCGTCGCTGTTCTTGTTTTCGTCCTGGATTTCCTTCTTGGACATACGCGTCTTCTTGCGGTTCCGGCGCATGACCACAAAGATGTCCGCGGCGGCCAGGACCAAGCCCGCCAGCACGGCGAACTGGATCAGCGAACCGATGCCGCCTGCCGCGGCGGAAAGGACGCCGGACACTGGCAGGCCCCCGGCGGTGAGCAGCACCGGGATAAGGCCCTGCACCACCGCGTACAGGACAAGCCCGACGACGGCGGTCTTCAGCAGCGCTTTGAGGCCGCCCCACAGCGCCTGCCCACCGAAGATCCGTTTGATGCCGCTGACCAGGTTGAAGTGCTCAAACTCGGCCCGGAACTTCTTGAAATGGATGCCGCCCTGCAGCGCGGATCCCGCCAGGACCACCACCATGACCACCACGAACAAAGGCCCCAGCACCTGGGCCAAAGAACCTAACCCGGCCTCAAGGGCTGCGACGGCCTTGGCGGGCTCGGGGTGGGCAATCACGCTGCGGACGCTGAACAGTTGGTCCGCCGCCGCGTTGGACGCCCGCTCAATGGTCGAAGGAATCATGGCAGCCGCGGAACCGACGGCGAGCCAGGCGGTGAGGTCCTGCGAACGGGAAAGCTGCCCCTTGGAACGGACTTCCCGCATTCGTTTGTCAGTGGCTAGCTCGGTTTTTTCCTGTGAATCCGACATCAGCCCACCCCCATCAGCGTGTTTGCCGTTTGTTCGGCGAGCATAGCGACGAGCCGTGGCAGGGCGAGGAAGAGGAACCCGGCAAGCGCCAGGGTAATGAAGATCTTGAGCGGGAAGCCCAGGGCGAAAGCATTCAAAGCGGGTGCAACGCGGGTGAGGAGTCCTAGTCCGATGTCGGCGAGCACCAGGACCACCAAAAGCGGCCCTGCGATTTGCACCGCCGAAAGGAACATTCCGGTGACAGCGGAGACCATCGCTTGCACAGGCTGTGCCAGGTCCAGTCCTCCGGCCAGCGGCAACGCGGTGAAGCTCCCGGTCAGGCCGCCGATCACCAATTGGTAGCCGTCGGAGGCAAAGAGGAGGGCGAGCGCGGCCATTTGCATCAACCTGGTGAATTGGGCGCCGTTGACCATCATTTGAGGATCGAAGCCCTGGGCCATCTGGAAGCCGCTGAAGAGGTCCAGCAGGCTGCCCGCCGATTGGATGGCCGCGAACACCAAGGAAACGAGGAAGCCCAGGACAAGTCCAGTCACGAGCTCCAGGACAACGGCCGTCATGAAGCCGGCGGTGTCCTTGGGGGTATAACCCACCGAGAGCCGCTGCGACACGGCCAGTCCCAGGCCGAGGCCCAGCATGGCCTTGATGCGCGCTGGTATGGCGTGGTGGGAGAAAGGAGGAGCCACCATGAGGAAAGCAATCATCCGGATGGAGGCCAGCAGGAGGACCTCCAGCCCCGATTGGGTGATGGGGAGCTCCACTTCACGCTCCCCCGATCAGCCCGGGGATCCGGGCGAAGAGCTCGTTGGTGAAGGAGACCATCTCCGTGATCATCCAGTGCCCGCACACCACCAGGGCAACGGCCACGGCCACGGCTTTGGGCACGAAGGACAGGGTGGCTTCCTGTAGCTGGGTGATGGACTGCAAGAGGGAAATGGCCAGTCCCACCACCAGCGCGGTGACCAGGGCTGGCGCCGCAAGCTTGGCGGCCACGATCATGGCCTGGAGGCAGATGTCCAGGACTGCGTTGGTATCCATCAGCCGCTCGAATAGCTCTGGATCAGGGCTGTGATCACCAGGCCCCAACCGTCCACCAGGATGAACAGCAGGATTTTGAAGGGCAGCGAGATCATCACCGGCGGAAGCATCATCATGCCCATGGACATCAGCGCAGCCGAGACCACAAGGTCGATCACGAGGAACGGGATGAAAATGACGAAGCCGATGATGAACGCGGCCCGGAGCTCGGAGATCATGAACGCCGGGATGAGAGTTTGCAGCGGGACGGATTCCGGGTTGGCCGGATTGGCTAGTTTGGCCGCGCGGGTCATCAGGGCAATGTCCTCTTGCCGGGTGTGGGCCACCATGAAGTGCTGAAGCGGGGCGGATCCGGCAGAAACGGCGCCGTTGAAGTCCAACGTCCCGTTCAGGTAGGGCTGGATTCCGACGTTGTTGATCTCCGAAACCACGGGCCACATGACAAAGAGGGACAGGAAGAGCGCCAACCCGGCCAGGACCTGATTGGGCGGGATGGATGGCAGGGACAAAGCATTGCGGGTCATCGCTAGCACCACGAAGATCTTGGTGAACGAGGTCATCATCAGCAGCAGGGCAGGAGCGACGGAGAGCAGCGTGATCCCGATCAGGGTCACCACTGCGGTGGAAGGCTTACCGTCCAGTCCGTTGATGTCGATGCTGACGTTGCCGCTGGACGGCTGGGCCGGCGCGCTCGGCACCGCGGGAGCGGTGGGTGGCGTCGGGGCGATCGGGGCCGCATGTCCAGCGGACATGCCCAGCCAAAGGAACACGGCCGTGAGCAGCAGCACGCAGAGCACTGCGAGCACCACTTTGGCCATGCGGCGGCCATCGACAGTCCCAAAAGTCAGGATCAACTGCGGCGTCCCCTGATGGCCTCGGCGGCCTGCCGCCACGTTGAGCCGGCGAGGATGGATCCGTGCAAGGCTTGCCCTTGCTTGTCCAGCTCGCTGCGGCGGTGGATCTCGCTGCGGCGCGTGAGCCTACCGGCTTGGGGTTCAGTGGCTTCGGGCCAATTTTCCGCCAGCGGTGTACTGCTGGCGTCGCGGAAGATGTCGGCGAAGCCTTCCGGCGCCGGATAGCTCTCCGGCACCAGTTCCCGGCGCTCTGCAGGAACCCGCGCCGCCCCCGGAACCCGGGCCTCCGCCGTCGTGGTTTCCGAAAGCTCCACGGGGACGTCGCTGGTGTGCAGGACATTGATCGCGTGCTCGGTGACGCCCAAGAGGAATCGCTTGTCCCCCGCGTCGACCACCACTACCGAGGCCTTTTGGCCGACGGTCTGCCGGCTGACCACCGTCAGGGTGGTACTGGCCCGGCGCCGGCCTTTGCCTTTGCCCTTGAGAAGGCGGCGTTGCAGGAACCATATGAGGCCCAGCACCGCACCCAGGGCTACGAGCACACGCAGCCCGAGGATGAGCGAATCCATCTAGTAGATTCCCTCGGCGACGTCGAGGATGCGGGTGATGCGCACCGCGTAGTCCTGGTCCACCACAACAACTTCGCCGTGGGCAATCAATCGGCCATTCAGCAGGACATCCGCGGGCGCACCGGCCGAGCGGTCCAGTTCGATCACTTTGCCCGGTTCCAGGGCGAGGGCGTCGCGCACGGACATGCGGGTGCGTCCGATCTCCACTGTGAGGGCCATTTCGACGTTGCTGATCAGTCCGAGGCGGGAAGAAACGGCGCTGGCCTGGCTGGCGCGAGCGGCCGGAGTATCCTGCACGGTTCCGTGTTCTCGGACCCGGACGGCGAACCAGCCGAATGCCTGTCCGCCGTCGCCTGCCGGGGACTGGCGAAGTTCAAAAACAGCGGTTTCGGGGTCGGAGAGCAGCCCCGCGGCGTCTTCCTCGCGCAACTCGCCCAGCACGCCGGCGTCGAACGCCTCAGCTGCTTGTTCCATCGCGGGGCGCAGCACGTCGACGGCGGAGACTGCGCCACCGGGCAGGGCCCCTTGAAGGGCGCCACCTGCAGCGGCCAGGAAGGAACGGTCCGTGAGGATGAGTGCGAAGTCCGCCGTCAGGGCGCCCACGAAGGTGGCCGTGATCGCCAGGGGTGCGTACGGCGCAGCCCCCTGGGAGGGGACGATGCCGGCGACGTGCAGCGCGGCAGGAGTCGGCAACTGGGCGGCCAACCGCTCGGCCGCGGACTCGTGCAGGGTCAGGGTGATGCTCATCGCTGGTTCTCCTCGATTGTGACGATGACTGCGGCTGCACGCGAGCCGTTGCGGGCGGGGGCGGCGGTAGCCAGCCGAGTGCCGCTGATGGCGACGTCGAACGGCCGGTTCTCCAGGTGCGGCAGTGGGATGACGTCCCCGACGGCGAGGCCCAGGATCTGTGCCGGCGTCACCGGTGTGGGGCTCAACTGGATGGCGACATCCACTGGCACCTGGGTGACCTGGGCGCGGACCAACGCCTCGGCGTCGCGGCTGTGGACCGTGGGATTTACGTCGCCGAGCCCGGAAAGGAGGACGTCGGCGGGAATCGCGAGACTAGCTGCGGCAAGGCTTTCACCCACTTTGACGGTGAATGATGCCACGATCATCAGTTCCGCCGGAGCCGCTGCCTGGGCGAACTGGGAGTTGTACTGGATGACGTCCATGCGCACAGGAGTAGTCAGAAGGGCGCCCAGCGAATAGCTCAGGTCTTCCAGCCCGTCTTCCACCATGCGGCTGATGAGGGCCTGCTCGATCTGGGTGAACTTTCGATCCGGGACAGCCGTCTCGGTGCCTCCGCCCAACATGCGGGTCACCCAAGACAGGGCTGCCGTGGCGGGAAACTGCATGACGAGCCGAGACTCGCTGCCCTCAATACGGCACAACACCATCGACGTGACGGAAGGCAGGGAAGCCGCGTATTCGTCATAGCTCTGCATGATGAGCTGTTCCAAGGTGGCGGTGGATTTCACGCGAACCTTGGCCGTGAGCTGTGTCCCCCATTGGCGCGCGAAGGTCTCGAAAGCGACCTCCAGGACGCGGCTGTGCTGGCGCGGCAACGTGGTGGGCCTGCGGAAGTCATAGACGTCCACGGTGCGCTGCCGTCCCGCCAACGGATCTTCCTGTTCACTCACGGTTGCCACTATCGGCAAGGAAAGGGCGGGCGTAAGGGGTTAATTTGGCGGACGCGAGTCACCTATGTTCGCTGGCGACACGGGTAAATGCTGGCGACATTGAAAATCACTGGCGACACCAGAATTTGCGCGTCCTACGTCCGTCTCCGCGTCGCAGGCAATACAGGGTGTCGAAAACGCGACGGAGGTCCCGCTCCGGATGTGAAACGAGACCTCCGATAGTTATGAATGGCTGGCCTAGGCCGCCGGTGCCTGGTTGATCCTCACCATGTTGCCCGAGGGATCGCGGAAGGCGCAGTCGCGGGGACCCCACGGCTGGTCGATGGGCTCCTGCATGACCTCCGCGCCGGACGCTCTGACCTTCTCGAAGAGAGTGTCGACGTCGTCGGAGCGGAAGACGATGGGCCCCAGGACTCCCTTGGTGAGCAACTCCTGGAGGGAATCGCCGTCGGCCCTGGAACGACCGGCGTGCGGTTCGGAAAGCACGATTTCAACACCCGGCTGGTCCGAGCTGCCGAGCGTGACCCAACGGAAGCCGCCCTGCGCGACGTCGTTGAGCACCTCGAGGCCGAGGGCGTCCCGGTAGAAGGTAAGAGCTTCGTCGGGGTCGTTGACAGTGATGTGTGAGTACTGCAGTGAAATGGTCATGACAATGACGTTAGTCCGCGGCGATAACGAGCGCTTCTTGAATCCTGCTCTCTTCTTTCCGGCTGGACCGTTCGTGTTTGCTGGGGCGGGTGCGGATCTTCGCCACGCACGCGGGCATGGCCGCCACTGCGAGGTGCTCGCGGGTGCGGTAAATGCTGGGCGTCACTCCCACGAGTTCGGTGAAGCGCGAGCTGAAGGAGCCAAGGGACGTACAACCGACTTCCATGCAGGCGTCGGTGACGCTCATTCCGCCGCGCAGGAGTGCCATGGCGCGCTCGATCCGACGGGTCATGAGGTAGTTGTAGGGGGTCTCGCCATAAGCGGCCCGGAACTGCCGCGAGAAGTGTGCCGGTGACATGAAGGCATGGCTGGCCATGGTCGGCACGTCGAGGGGCTTGGCGTACTCGCGGTCGATCAGGTCACGGGCCCGGCGCAAGTAGGTGAGCCTGGCAAGATCCTCCGGGGTCATGCCACGAGCGTACCTCGGCGCGCTGGGCTTTACCACGGAGTCCGACGCCGTCCCGCACCGGCCGCTCGCGCGTACGTGCCCGCTAGTGGCCCGCCCTCGCCTTGAGCGCCTCGGGGATCAGCGCGCGGACCACTTCGGGTTTGTCCGAGAGTACGACGACGTCGACGCGCCGGTTGAGTTCCATCAGCGCCTCGGTGGAGTCGTCATTCACTTGCCGGGCCGAGCCGAATGCGACCGCTCCAATGTGGCCCGCTGGGATGCCTCCGTGGTCCACGAGGTACCTGAGGACGTTGACGGAACGCGCGGAAGAAAGCTCCCAGGTAGAGGGGTAGGAGGTGATTCCGTTGGCGGCGTGGCCTTCCACCATGACTTCAAGGCCCGCGCTGACCATGGCGGGGGAAATAGTGCCAAGGACCTGGCTTGCGCGGGCAGTGAGCTCCGGCCGGTCGGGTTCGAAGAAGGTCTGTGATCCTACGAGTTTCACGGTGAGTCCGCGTTCGCCGATCTGGAACTGCACGTTGGCCCCTAGCCCCGCGGCGTCGAGCTTTGACTTCATGTCGTCACGCAAAGCGGTGAGCCGGTCCACTTCCTTGAGCGCGAGGTCCAAGGAAGAGAATCCTTGGGCGTCGGCGTGGGTGAACTCCGGCGGAACCACGGTGCCGGTGGCCGTGTCCACCTTCTGGCTGGCGACGGTCCCGAAGCCGGTCGCGAGCGAATTGCGGAGTTTGTCGAATTTGGCCTGGTCCACCGTGGACATCGCGAACAGGACGATGAACATGCACATCAGGACAGTGACCATGTCCATATACGAAGCCATCCAGCGTTCGTCGACGTGCTCCTCCGCCGGAGGTGAGCCACGGCGGCGCCGGGACCTCATGCGGCCTTGGACGAAGCGAATTTGCCGGGACGGCCTTCGTCGTCGTTGCTCTTCTTTGCGGACTTCTCCTTGCCGAGCTTCTCAGCAGGGACCATGGCGCGGAGCCGCTCGGCGAGCAGCAGCGGTTGGGTCCCGTTCTGCACTGCAAGCATGCCCTCCATCAGGAGCGTCATGCGTTCGATTTCCAACTCGGACAGGCGCTTGAGCCGGGAACTGAACGGCAGCCAGATGAAGTTGGCCGACAACAAACCCCACAGGGTAGCCACGAATGCCGAGGCGATCATGGGTCCCAAGTGGTCCGGCGAGGAAAGGTTCTCAAGGACGTGGGTCAGCGATACCACCGTGCCAATGATGCCGATGGTGGGTGCGTAGCCGCCCAGGCTGGCGAAGAATTTGGCAGAGACGTGATCGCTGCGCATCTTGGTGTCGATCTCGTCTTCCATGAGGATGCGTAACTCCTCGGCATCCGTTCCGTCGGCGATGTTCTGGAGGGCCCGGGCCAGGAAGGGATCCTTTTCCTGGGTAGCTGCCTCTTCAAGGGTCAGTAGTCCCTCGCTGCGGGCCTTCTCGGCAAATCCGATCAGCTGGTCGATGCTGTCCTGGGGCTTATCCGTCTTCCCCTTGAAGGCCTTGGGCAAGTCCTTGAATGCCCGGATGGTGTCGCGGAAAGTGTTCCCGGCCAGGCCTACGGCCAAGGTGGCACCGAAAACCAGGACCATCGGCGCGGGAAGCAAGAGGGCCATCAGGTTGGCGTCTTCGAGGGTCACCATGGCGACCACGGAGCCGAAGGCCAGGAACAGGCCAATGATTGTTGAGGGATCCACGGCTTACCTTCCGTCCGGGTCCGGTGTTCGAACGAGGCTCAAGGGGTAGCCCGTCACGGTGGGGAGATCCTGTGCCCGCCGAAGGATATATGCCCGGTAATTCGCAATCAGTTCCACGACGTCGGCGAGGCTCTCCTGCACAACGTAAGCAGCGCCGTCGAGGGTCACCAGATGGGTGTCCGGACTTTCGTGGATCCGTTCAATGATGTCCGGATTCACGGCAAAGCGGGTGCCGTTCAGGCGGGTGACAACGATCATGGGCCGTTTCTGCTTTAGGTAGGAAGGCACTGTGGGGAGGGCGGTTCAGTTCCTACTGTCGGCCGGAGGCTCGCTCGCGTTAGCTTGCCGCCGATCCGCGTCGCTCCAGTCATCAAACGGCGTCCGCGTTTTATCGGTCCGCGGTCCGAGCATTTTCATACAGAATTGCGTGAATACATCGAGCAATGTACTTTGAGGACATGGAGACTGTGACTCTTGCGCCCGTGCTGGCACGCTTCGGTTACGCGGTGTCAGATCCGACCCGGGCGCGCATCCTTCTGGCTTTGGCGCAGGCACCGGCTTACCCGTCCGATCTCGCCGAGTCCTTGGCCGTCTCGAGGCAGAGTATGTCCAATCACCTGACCTGCCTGCGGGGCTGCGGCCTCGTGGTCGCCGTCCCGGACGGGCGGCGCAGCCTCTATGAGTTGGCCGATCAACGCCTGGGCCACGCGATCAAGGATCTGATCGGCGTCGTACTCGCAGTCGACCCGTCATGCTGCGCCCCGGACGGCCGGTGCCTCACGTGACGGTTCTCATGCACGCTCCGACGCCGGAGCGCAAGGCCGTCCTGAGCCGGAGGATCCAGCTTTTCGCAGCGGCCACCATCACCTACAACGTCGTTGAAGCCGGTGCGGCGCTCTGGGCAGGCGATGTCGCCGATTCCTCGGCGCTCATCGGATTTGGGTTGGACTCGGTGATCGAGGTGGCCTCTGCGCTGGCGCTTTCCTGGCAGTTCTCCGCGACGGATCCGGAACGGCGCGAACACGTGACCCTGAGAATCATCGCCATATCTTTCTTCGCCCTGGCAGCATTTGTGTCGGTCGAGGCGGTACGTTCCCTCACTGGCGCGGGTGAAGCCCGGAACTCCACGGCTGGGATCTTCATCGCCGCCTTGAGCCTGCTCATCATGCCTGTCCTATCTTGGGCTCAGCGGCGGGCCGGCCGGGAGCTTGGCTCCAAGACCGCCGTCGCCGACTCCAAGCAGACCCTCCTGTGCACCTACCTCTCCGCGGTCCTGCTCGCAGGTTTGGTCCTGAACAGTCTGCTGGGCTGGTGGTGGGCCGACGCCGGCTCTGCCTTGGTGATCGCAGCAATCGCAGTCCGGGAGGGCTTCAACGCGTGGCGCGGAGACATCTGCTGCGCCGTGCCGCGCGTTCCCGCAGTTCAAGGATCCGGAGCCGACGACGGCTGCTGCGTTGAGTGCGGAACCGGTCCTGAATCCGTCAATCTTTCCGTTCGAGCGGCTTCCCAGGCTCACCAAACCGACAATCCGGAAACCGCCCGCTAGCCCGGAGTCAGCGGAGCGTCGCCGGACGGACGCGTACCGGCGCGAGAATTCCGATGATCATGACGGCCGTCATGGAACCGGCCGCCATGATTGCCGCGAGCACTACAATCTGGAAGCGCCCCGCTTCGAGCGGCGAGACCCCGCCAAAGATCGCCCCGACGAACGCACCGGGCAGCGTGACGAGTCCCGTCGTCTTGGTTTGATCGGTGGAAGGAATCAAGGCCGAGTAGACCGTGCGCCGCGCAAGATCCAGGGTTGCCTGCCTCGGAGTGGCGCCAAGTGCGAGCCAGCCTTCCACCTCCTCCCAATGCTCATAGACCGATTCCTTGAAGCGCCGGCCGGCCAGGACGGCGATGGTCATTCCGTTGCCAATGACGATCCCGCCAATCGCGAGCGCGTAGCGAGGGGTGAACGCGATGGCACCCGTGGCGAAAATGACGGCGAGAGTTATTGCTATGCCCCCGGCCATCGAGCCACTGACCAAGCCCAAATGGGGCAGGCTCCATCCGATGCGCCGGGTTGCACTCGTCGCGGCCACCGCGAACATGACCAGAAGCGCGACGGCGACCCACAGTGGGCTGGTAATCACGCCACCCAGAACGAAACTGATCGCGGCGAGTTGGACGGCTCCGCGGAGAATGGCGAGTGCGGGTGCGAAGGGATGCGGGGCGCGGAACGCCAAGAGCAGTGCCAACGTGACTGCCATCAAGACGCCGACGCCGAGGAATGTCGGCGTGAATTCGGCGAGTCCGGGCATGGGGCCAGCTTATCGAGTGCCGCAAGAAATCCGGCCCGCCTTGCCGTCAATATCGATAAGTGTAAATATATACGCGTGTCTATACCTCTGGAGTTAACGCCCGTCCAGGCGGTGGCTTGTTGTTCACCGCTTTCCCGGGAACCGTTGTCTGAATCGGAAGCCGACGGAATCGTTCCGTTGCTGAAAGCGCTGGGCGATCCGGTGCGACTGCGGCTGATGTCCCTTGTGGCGTCCCACGAGGGTGGCGAAGCCTGCGTCTGCGATCTCAATGACGCCTTTGAGCTGTCCCAGCCGACCATCAGCCACCACCTGAAAGTCCTGCACGAAGCGGGGCTGCTGGAGCGTGAAAAGCGCGGCGTGTGGGTCTATTACCGAGCTCGCACCGACGCTCTGGAAAACCTCGCCGCCCTCATCGGGGGTCAGAGCCGGTGAGTGTGTTGAGACGGAAGGTGTTGGCGGAGTTCGCGGGCACCGCTTTCCTGGTCACGGCCGTGGTGGGGTCCGGCGTCATGGCCTCGCGTCTTTCGCCGAACGACGTCGGCCTGCAGCTTCTGCAGAATAGCGTCGCCACCGGCGCCGCACTGGTGGCACTGATCCTAGCCCTGCAACCGGTCTCGGCATCCTTCAATCCCGTGGTGACTTTGGTGGAACGGGCTCTCGGGATGGTGGACACGCGCACCGCTGCGGGCCTGATCGCCGCCCAATTCGGCGGCGGCCTGGCCGGGACCGTGACCGCCAACCTGATGTTCGGTCTCGACGCCGTAACCCTGTCCACGCATGAACGCGCCGGGACGGGGCTGTGGCTTGGCGAGATCATCGCGACTATCGGGTTGATCCTGGTCATTTTCGGGACCGTCCGATCGCAGCGGGCCGAGCGGGTGGCCTTCGCAGTGGGTGGCTACATCACGGCCGCGTACTGGTTCACCAGCTCCACCAGCTTCGCCAACCCCGCCGTGACCGTGGCCCGGACCCTCACCGACACTTTCGCGGGCATCGCTCCGGCCTGCACGCCGGCCTTCATCCTCGCCCAACTGCTGGGCGGCACCGCCGGGTTCTTCCTGATCCGCGCCCTCTACCCCACCACTCCCACCCCGGCCGTAGCTGCGGCCGATCGAAAGGTCCTCTCATGAGCGCTGAAACCGTGAAGAAGCCCTCCGTCCTCTTCGTCTGCGTCCACAACGCCGGCCGCTCCCAGATGGCCGCCGCCTTCCTCACGACCCTTGGCGAGGGCCGGATCGAGGTCCGCTCCGCGGGCTCGCAACCCGCGGACAAAGTCAACCCGGCCGCCGTCGAGGCCATGGCCGAGGTGGGYATCGACATGTCCGCTGAGATCCCCAAGATTCTCACCACGGACGCCGTGAAGGAATCCGACGTCGTGATCACCATGGGCTGCGGCGACGAATGCCCCTACTTCCCGGGCAAGCGCTATGAGGACTGGGTCCTCGAGGATCCTGCCGGCCAGGGTGTGGACGCCGTGCGCCCCATACGCGACGAGATCAAGACCCGCATTGAGGGCTTGATCGAATCCCTCACGCCGGCAAAGTAGCGCTCGACCGCTAGAAGACTCTCGGATGATACAGAGGACAGCATGGATGCACAAAACATCCTTCCGATTGCCGTGATCGGCGCCGGACCCATCGGCCTGGCCGCCGCCGCGCACCTGCTCGAACGCGGCCTGGAACCTGTCATCTTCGAAGCGGGCCCGGCCGCGGGTGCCGCCGTCGCACAATGGCGGCACATCCGCCTGTTCTCGCCCTGGCGGTTCAACCTCGACGCCGCCGCCGTCCGTCTGCTTGAGGCCTCCGCTTGGGAGAGCCCGCGCCTGACCGCATTGCCCTATGGCCGGGAGATCATCGACCGCTACCTCGCGCCTTTAGCCGCACTTCCGGCCATCAGCTCCCGCCTTCAGACAGGTGCCCGTGTCATCGCGGTCACCCGTGCCGGCCTGGACAAGACGCACGTCCGGGACCGCGACAACACCCCTTTCCTCGTCCGCGTCGACCACGGAGCCGGAGAGGTCCGGGACCACACCGTGGCAGCCGTCATCGACGCTTCCGGAACGTGGTCCACCCGCAACCCACTGGGCACCTGCGGACTGCCCGCCATCGGCGAAAACACCGCCGTCGACCGGATCTCCTCGCCCCTGCCCGACGTCACCGCACGGAATCGTGTTTCCTTCGCCGGACGCCGCGTCCTCGTGGTCGGCGCGGGGCACTCGGCAGCGAACACCCTGATCAACCTAACGGAGCTGGCTAAGGACGAACCCGGAACCCGGATCATGTGGGCCGTGCGCGGCGCGTCCGCAGAAAAGGTCTATGGCGGCGAGGACGCTGATGGGCTGCCCGCGCGAGGCCAGCTTGGCGGAAGGCTGCGCCGCCTGGTTAAGGCCGGAAGGATCGAATTGCATACCGGATTCGGCATCGCGGCCCTGAAATCCCTGGACTCCCACGTGAGCGTCGAAGCCGTCAACGGCCGCACCCTCGAGGCCGACGTCGTCGTTCCCTGTACCGGCTTCCGCCCCGACCTGGGCATCCTGCGCGAGCTCCGCCTCAATCTGGACCCCGCGGTCGAAGCACCGGTCGAATTGGGTCCGCTCATCGACCCCGAATTCCATTCCTGCGGCACCGTGCCCCCGCACGGCGTGAAGCTGCTCGCCCATCCGGAGAAGGACTTCTACATTGTCGGCATGAAGTCCTACGGCCGGGCCCCGACCTTCCTGCTGGCCACCGGTTACGAACAGGTCCGCTCCGTTGCCGCCGCCCTCGCCGGAGACCAGGCAGCGGCCGACACCGTCCAGCTCGAACTGCCCGAGACCGGAGTCTGCTCCACCGATGCAGGCAACAGCTGCGACGCACGCGCCACGGACCCCGCCACCGCAACCGAGGAAACCGGCTGCTGCGCCGCCCCGGAACCGGTCCTTGTCGGGTTCCGCACCGGACTGTCCCATGGACGCTCCGGCGAACTCTGACCCCACACACCTGATAGCGGGCACATCCAAACCTTGGCACGTCCAAACAGAAGGAAGAATCATAGGCATGACTGAAATCAGCAAGGTACCGAGTGTCCTTTTCGTCTGCAGCAAGAACGGCGGCAAGTCCCAACTCGCAGCAGGGCTCATGCGGGATCTGGCCGGAGACGCCGTCGCGATCTACTCCGCCGGAACCAAGCCCGGAAACTGTTTGAACCCGGAATCCGTGGAGTCCTTGAACGAACTCGGCATCGACATCACGGGCGAGCACCCCAAACCCGTCATGGACGAGGTACTCGAGGCCGTGGACGTCGTTGTTGTCCTGGGTACCGAGGCCAAAGTTGAACCCCAAGGCACGGCCCGCTTTGAAACCTGGGAGATCGACGAGCCCTCCAGTCGCGGCATCGAAGGGATGGATCGCATGCGCCTGGTCCGCGACGACATCCAGRCCCGGGTCCAAAAGCTCTATACCGAGCTCGCGGAAAAGTAGGCCGCAGGCGAGATCGTGGATGCAGAGTCCGCGCCCGATTCGCGGAACACCAACGGTCCAGTAGGCCCGGCACCAGTAGCGGGAGATTAGGTCACGTAAACCTTGCGTAATACATGTGATTCCCGTCACGATCAGGCATTCTGGATGGAAATTTAGGTATGGCTAACCTAAAGTTTCAACCTGTGAGCCCGCATTTCCTTCCCCCGGGCTCCCCAGGACTTGCTCGCAGAAAGTAGCCCTCATGAAGATTCGCGCTAAAGCGCTGGCCGGCATCGCACTCGCCGCCACCACCGCCCTCAGCCTTGCCGCTTGTGGCAATGGCACCGCCTCCTCCGCAGCCACCGGCTCTGCCTCTGCTGACGCTAAGGTGGCTGGCGAAATCACCGTCTACAACGCCCAGCATGACACCCTGACCAAGGAATGGGTGGACGCGTTCACCAAGGAGACCGGCGTCAAGGTCACCGTCCGCCAGGGTTCCGACACCGAGCTCTCCAACCAGATCGTCCAGGAAGGCGCGGCGTCCCCGGCCGACGTCTTCCTCACGGAGAACTCCCCCGCCATGGCCCAGGTTGAGAACGCCGGTCTCTTCACCGACATCGACAAGGCCACTGTGGACCAGGTCCCGGCTGAGTACCGCCCCTCCACCAACAAGTGGACCGGCATCGCTGCACGCTCCACCGTTCTGGTTTACGACAAGAACAAGATCGGCGATGACAAGCTGYCCAAGTCCGTGTTGGACCTGGCCAAGCCGGAGTGGAAGGGCAAGTGGGCGGCTTCGCCGTCCGGCGCTGACTTCCAGGCGATCGTTTCCGCACTGCTGGAGCTCAAGGGCGAGGCTGCCACCACAGAGTGGCTCAAGGGCATGAAGGACAACTTCAAGGCGTACAAAGGCAACAGCACCGCCATGAAGGCAGTCAACGCCGGCGAGGTCGACGCGGCGCTGATCTACCACTACTACTACTATGGCGACCAGGCCAAGACCGGCGAGAACTCCAAGAACGTCACCCCGTACTTCTTCAAGAACCAGGACCCGGGCGCTTTCCTGTCCGTTTCCGGCGGCGGCGTGCTGAAGTCCTCCAAGAACGCTGCAGCTGCGCAGGCCTTCATCAAGTTCATCACCGGCAAGCAGGGCCAGGAAGTCCTCAAGAACGGCACCTCCTTTGAATACGCTGTTGCTTCCAAGGTGGACTCCAACGCTAAGGTCGTTCCCATCAAGGATCTGCAGGCTCCCACCGTGGACCCCGCCAAGCTGAACTCCGCGAAGGTAACCGACCTGATGACCAAGGCAGGACTGCTGTAATTCTGTGACCACTGATCTATCGGCTCCCGTAGTTTCAAAGACTTCGAAGAGCACGACGACGGCGGGCCGGGGCAAGCGCCCCCGCCCGCCTTTCGGCGTTTCCGCAATATCCCTCATAGCGGTGCTGATCGCACTGTTTTCCCTCATCCCGCTGGGGTACGTCGCTTACATGACGGCTGCGACCGGCTGGAACACCGCCGTCGGGCTCATCTTCCGGCCGCGCGTCGGCGAGCTGCTCCTGAACACCGTCATGCTGGTGGTCTTCACAGTGCCCATTTGCCTGGTGCTGGGAGTCGGCGGCGCGTGGCTCGTGGAACGCACCAAACTGCGGGGGCATCGCTGGTGGGCTGTGGCCCTGGCGGCCCCCCTAGCCATTCCGGCCTTCGTCAACAGCTATTCGTGGGTGTCCGCGGTCCCATCGCTTCAGGGCATCTGGTCCGGCGTGCTCATTGCCACGCTGTCCTACTTCCCCCTTGTCTACATTCCTGCCGCGGCAACGCTGGGGCGCCTTGATCCAGCCATTGAGCAGTCCGCTGCATCCCTTGGCCTGGGCCCCTGGGCCGTCTTTTTCCGGGTTGTCCTGCCGCAATTGCGGATCGCGATGACTGGTGGCGGACTCTTGGTGTCCCTGCACCTGCTGGCCGAATACGGTGCGTTCGCGATGATCCGCTTCGACACGTTCACCACGGCGATCATGACCCAGTTCCAGTCCACGTTCAACGGCACCGCGGGCAACATGCTGGCAAGCGTCCTGGTGTTCTTCTGCCTCATCCTGCTCCTGGTGGAAGTCAGGAGCCGCGGTAGCGCGCGCTACGCCCGCGTCGGTTCCGGGGCCCAAGCCAAGCCGACCCGGTTGCCGCTGCGCCACTACCAGATTCCCTCCCAGCTCGCCCTGCTGGCCGTCACGGTGCTCGCCTTCGGATTGCCGATCTGGTTCGTCCTGCGCTGGGTGTTTGCGGGCGGCGCCCGCGTCTGGTCTGCCGACGAGTTCCTTCCGGCGCTGCTCCAGACCCTCGCTTATGGCACCGTCGGCGCCGTGGCGACAATCGTCGTCGGCTTCCCCATGGCGTATCTGGCCGTGCGGCACCCCAGTTGGTTCAGCAAGATGCTGGAACTCTCCAACTACGTCACCAGCTCCCTGCCCGGCATCGTGGTGGGCCTCGCGTTCGTGACAGTGAGCATCCGAATGGTCCCGGGAATCTACCAGACTTCGGGGGTCCTGATTGCTGCCTATGTGCTGCTGTTCCTGCCGCGCGCCCTGGTCAACATCCGCTCCGGCCTGGCCCAGGCTCCCAAGGAACTCGACGAAGCCGCGCAGTCGCTCGGCAAGACACCCCTCGTGTCCTTCCTGAAAGTGACCCTGCGGCTCACCGCTCCCGCGGCCGCAGGCGGAGCAGCACTGGTCTTCCTTGCCATCGTCAACGAGCTGACGGCAACGCTGCTGCTATCCCCCAACGGCACGCACACCTTGGCCACCGAATTCTGGAGCAAGAGCAGCGAGATCGACTATTCTGGCGCGGCGCCCTACGCCCTGCTCATGATCCTGTTGTCTGCACCCATGACGTACTTGCTTTTCCAACAGTCCAAGAAAGTAGCCGGACAGTGACCGAACAATCCCCCTCAAGGCTTCCGGCACCCCGCGTCGCGGCGTCAGTGGCGCCCACCACCAACACGCACCTGGACATCGCCGAGGTCACCAAGAACTTCGGTTCCCAGGCCGTGTTGAAGGGCGTGAACCTGTCCGTGGCGAAGGGCGGGACCACCGCGATCGTTGGGCCTTCCGGATCCGGCAAGACCACCCTGCTGCGCCTGATCGCCGGTTTTGAACACCCGGCTACCGGCTCTATCAGCCTCAATGGCACCACGGTGGCCGGGAACGGCGTCTGGTTGCCTGCACACAAGCGCCACGTTGGCTATGTTGCCCAGGACGGTGCGCTTTTCCCCCACCTCACGGTGGAGCAGAACATCGCGTTCGGTCTGGACAGCTCAGCGCTCGACGGCGGCCGCCGCGCCGTGAAGACGCGGGTCCAGGAGCTGCTGGAGATGGTTTCCCTCGATGCGGACATGGCCAAGAGGCGCCCCCACCAGCTCTCGGGAGGTCAGCAGCAGCGGGTGGCACTCGCCCGCGCCCTGGCCCGTGAACCGGAGCTCATGTTGCTCGATGAGCCGTTCTCCGCCCTCGACGCCGGCCTCCGCGTTGCCACCCGGCGCGCAGTGGCCAAGGTGCTGAACGAGGCTGGAGTCACCACCATCCTGGTGACCCACGATCAGGCTGAAGCCCTGTCCTTCGCTGACCAGGTGGCCATCATGCGCGGCGGGAAGTTGGCGCAGATCGGCAATCCTTTCGTGGTGTACACCCGTCCCGCCGACCGCGCCACGGCCGAGTTCCTGGGCGACGCAGTCATCCTGAACGCTTGGATGGAAGGTTCCCTGGCCACGTGTTCGCTGGGCGGAATTCCCGTACGCCGTCCGCCCGCGCAGGGCCTCGTGCAATTGATGCTTCGTCCGGAACAGATCCGGATTGCCCCCGACGGCCCCATCCGCGGCGTGGTGGTGGATACCGACTACTTCGGACCCGAGACTACGGTGCGGATCAAGCTCGCACCGCGCGTTGCGGCGGCCGGCGCCTCCTTGGCCTACCCGGGAGGCGGCGAAATCATCACCATCCGGCACTGGAACGCTTCGATCACCAAGCCCGGCACGGAACTGTGCCTCCGCGTGGTGGGCGAAGGCGTGGCGTTCCCTGTGGAGGATTAGGGGACCGCCACAGATGAGGGTGCAACGGTCGGCGGCGTGTGGCGTCGCGGGCGGGCTCCGCATACCCCAGAAGGCGTCCTTGTGCCACTGACCAGGGACGGGCATAGCCTTACGTCATGACGGCTAGCTACAGATACGACGTCGAGATCCTTCATCTGCTGGTATCACCGGGACACGCCTACTTCGGACGTGCACGTGACGGTGCCGCTGAAGTGCCCACCACGGATGCCGAGCAGGTCGAAGTCGTCAATGGTAAGGGCATTGTCGGCGACCGGTTTTTCGGCAAGGCCGCGCACATGGATGCCGCAGTCACCCTCATCGCCGTTGAGGCCCTCGAAGCCATCGCCACGGAGCTCGGTGTGGCACCCTTCGACCCGCTCATCCCGCGCCGCAATGTGGTCCTCAGAGGAGCGCACTTGGCTCCCCTGCTGGGCGAGGAGTTCGCCTTGGTATCCCGCGGTGGTCTTGTGCGGCTACGGGGAGGGCGGCCCGCCCACCCCTGCGCTTGGATGGACCAGATGCTGGCTCCAGGGGCTCATGCCGCAATGCGTGGGCGGGGCGGCATACGCTGCCAGCCGCTTTCGGACGGCACCCTGTTTCGTGGCCCAGCTGTGCTAATTAGCCCCGTGCCGCTCGAACCCGAAAAGGCCGGTCAGCCGACGGTGCTTCGAGCTTCACGGCTGCCGTAGGCCTACAGCTGTTGGGTTTCCGCGTCAGATGTGGCAGTCGCGGCGTTGGCCTGATCGGCCAGGGAGCCGCGCCGACGGCTCGCCAACAGGAACGGCACCGCGATCAACTCGATCACACCGCTGATCGCCAACGAGTTGGAGTAGCCGTACACATCGGCGGCCCGGCCGAGCAGTGGTTGCACCACCACGCCACCGCTTGATCCCATGAGTGAGTCGAAGCTGAGCACTGTTGCCCGCTGCTTCGAGGGGATCATGTCGTTCAGGTAGGCCTGCCGCACCGGGGTGCCCGCCGATTCGACCATTGCCCAGAGCGTCAGGAGCACCAGAGCCGCCCAGAACACCTGGGTGATTCCGAGCGCCACCAGGATCAAGGCGCCCACCACGCCGCTCAGGATCAACACAGTGGTGCGCTTGCGAACGAGGCGCCGGATGCGGGGGGCAATCCACCCACCGAGCACCTGGGCTCCGGCCACGATGGCCGCTGCCAGACCCGCCACGGAATACGCACGCGGGTCTCCGAAGAGCTGAAGCAGGAACGGCTGCAGGGCGTAGAACACATAGATCCCGACGCCGGCACTGAACGGCGCTGCGAGCATCACGTACCGTACGGGTGGATTTTTCAAACCGTTCTCGATTGAGGCGTCAAGGACGGCGCGGGTCGCCTGAAGGGGATGAGTGGAGCGTTCAGGGGTGAACCCGACGTCGCGCATGAGCAAGAAGGCCACGACGAACATGGCCACTAGCACGCCCACTCGCACCAGGAAGGGCACTCCCAGGTTGGTGACCTGCGCGATCACGCCTCCGGCCACCGAGCCCACCAGCATCGCGACGCCGGACACCATCTGTCCGTGTCCAAGCACCGTCTCAAGTCCGCCTTCGTATCCGGTGAAGCGCAACGCGTCGACGAGCCACGCTTCCACCGCACCCGAGAAGAAAGTGAAGCCCAGGCCGAGTAAAACCGATACCACCGCCCACCACCAGAACGGGGCGGAAAACTGCCAAAGCAAATAGTAAAGGAAGGTAGACCCCGCCAGTGTCACGGTGCCAAGCAGGAACGAGACGCGACGGCCCCAACCGTCGGCCACCACCCCAGTGGGCACCTCGAACACCACCATTCCGGCCGTGAAGAAGGCATTCGCCGCAAAGGCCTCGAGGTTGCTGAGCCCGGCATCCAACAGGAAGAGTGTGTTGATCCCCCAGATGAACGAGGCCGCAAGGGTATTGCCGAGGGTCAACGTGAGGTAGACACTTTGAATCTTTCGGGCGGCGGCGTTCATCAAGACGCCGTCCCGTCCAGCGCGGGGGGTACGCACGAGCCCATTCTCGTCCCCTTCGGCTGACCACGCTAGAGCCGAGGGTCAGTTGCGCGCCCGCGAAACAGCTTCGGTGCCCAGCATCAGGAGGCAGGCGAGGCTGGATCCCCAAAACTATCGATGCCCGCTAGGAAGTCGTGCTGGTCTTTCGAATCGGGTATCTGCTTAGCTGAAGGTGACCCGCAGATGCGGAATTGGCCGATCGGAGCGGTGGCCTCTGCTGCCGCGCGTGTCGTGACGCTCCAGCTGCCCAGCCCGAGGAATGATGAGGCGGTGGAGTCAATCTCGTGGCCGAAAGCGTGGCAGCCGGAGGCGCGTGCCGCTCTACTTCGATTCATCGACGGCGACAACAGGGTCGAGATCATCGTGGGAGATCCCAGCACGTCAATTGATGGGACTGGCGTGGCAGGCCATGTCTACCTCGATGGCGCCAAACTGATGATCGTTTACGATCGCACGCGTCGTGCAGACGTTCATCCCTGGCCCCTCCTGGCGGGGCCAGTACTCGAAGTCGTCGATCTTTCAGGCCGTCGGCGCAGGTCGATCTATCGCCATCCGAACTGGTCAACACCTCGGCGGCGTTCTTGACGCCCGAAAGCCGGGCCCGACCGACCGGAGGCTCGCGCTGGCAAGTTCGGCCTGCCCGTCGTGGCTTCGGCTCACCCGGCCACTCTGCTGGGCCACCTGCGCATGGGCTCTCACCCGTGAGCTGGGCTCGGGTCGGTGTTTCTGCTTAGCTGAAGTTCGCGGGTGCGTGACGGCTACATCGACAGCGCTGCGATGCCTACAGGCGAAAGCGCGATATTTACAGCCATGGATGCGACGGCGGCGAGCCGCAGTGCCCTGAGCAGGCCCCAGCCGCGAGTCCGGGAGAAGTGGACACCGATGACCGTTGGCGCCGCGTAGGCCGCGAGTACGTAAACGACAGAGGAGGCGACCGCTCTCGGGCCTTCATGAAGCCCGAAACCGCTAATCGTTAATGCAACGCAGATCCCAATCCCGAAGTAGGCCCCGGCACAGGCGATGAGCAACAACACCACCGTGGACAGAACCAGACCGAGCCGAGGCCCGCGGGCGATTTCGCCCGGATCACAGGACTGCCTCACTAAACGGCCCCCGTTGGCGCGTAACCATCACTAATCACGAAATCGAAATTACTCGGGCTCGGGCTGCTCATTGACCATCTCGTGCCTCGACCTCGGCGAAGCTGCGGTAAACCTCTGCGGTCGTGCTCTGCATGACTTCAACCTACGTCACTCGCCGCCGCGCTGGGGAGGCCCCCGAGCGGAAAGACTGGCGGGCGAGTCGAGGTCCTTCAGGTGCGCGGGGTCGGTGTTCGTGGCTTCTGGAGGAGCCGTCGGCGAGGCGCCGCAGCTGCCTCGCCCCGTCGGTGCGGATGGTGGGGCCTGGCGCGACGACGCGTTGGCCGAACTTCACCAGCGCCAGCCTGCGGTCGGTCGGGCGGGCTTGAGACGGATCCGTCCGATCCGGTTGTGGTCCGCGTGCTCCGCGGCGGCCAGGACCGAGATCTTGTCCGGGCCGACGCCGGGCAGGCCGCGGTGGGCCCCGCCGATGAAGCTCTCATCGACCTCGACAAGCCCGGAGAGCAGTTCCCGCTCTGGGCGGATCATGGCGCGGCGGAGCTTGTGTATCCACGCCCACGCCGTCTCATACCCAGCGCAGCCTCGCCGGGTACTCGAAGCAGGCCTCCTCCGTGCTGAACCAGTCCTGGAACTGCCCGAACGTCCTCGGGTAGTCCACGCCGCCACGCGGCATCTGCGGCGGCAAATCGGCCATACCCCAGCGTACTTCCGCTAAGCAGATACCTAATTCCGTCGATTTTTTGGGCCGGACTAGTTGTCCACCTAATAATGTCCTAGCCCTTTGGGATGCTTCGATTATGGACGGCATTCAGGGAGATCGACTGCTCGGAGCGGGTAAGCCACCTCTGCATGCCGCTCCGAGTTCGGCCGCCGTGTGTGCTGTGACCTCTGATGCTCAGCTGGCGGAGGCGCAGAATGCAGATGCCCGGGTGCAGGACCTGATCCATGCCGTGAACTCGCTTCGGCCACGCGCACCCAGCGGCAGGGCGTCGGCTGGCAGTGCTGTATTGCCGGACCCCGCCGAATTGATCGACCAGTTGCGTGCCCTTGAGGACCTGAAGTCCGCGGTCGCGGGTTTGCAGGCCCGGATCGCCGTCGCGTTCGATGCCGCCCAGCGCAGCGCCGAGTCCGACCTGGGCGTTCCGGCCGACGAACAGGGACGCGGCGTCGGAGCGCAGATTGCCTTGGCCCGGCGGGAATCCCCCGCTCGCGGGTCCCGGCTCTGCGGGCTCGCGAAGGCACTCGTGACGGAAATGCCGCACACCCTCGCCGCACTGGACACCGGGCGGCTGAACGAATGGCGTGCGACGCTGCTCGTGAAGGAAACAGCCTGCCTGAGCGCCGAGGACCGCTCCGCGGTGGACGAGGAACTCGCCGCCGACACCGGGACCTTCGACGGTGCCGGGGACAAGGCGATTATCGCCGCGGCCCGGACCGCGGCCTACCGGCGGGACCCGCGCTCCGTCACCCAGCGCGCCAGCCACGCCGCCGAGGAACGGCACGTCAGCCTGCGCCCGGCACCGGACACCATGACATATCTGACCGCCCTGCTCCCCGTCGCCCAGGGCGTCGCCGTGCACGCGGCCCTGACCCGGCACGCCGACACCCTCCGCAACGCCGGGGAGGAGACCCGGTCCCGGGCCCAGATCATGGCCGACGCCCTCGTCGAACGCACCACCGGCACCCCTGCGGGGATCAGCGGCGTCGAGGTTCAGCTCGTTATGACCGACCGCACCCTGTTCCAGGGCGACAGCGAACCGGCGCGCCTCGCTGGCTACGGCATCGTCCCCGCCGCCTGGGCCAGGACAATGCTCACCGCGAACAACCACCCCGGCAACAGCGACGCGGACAAGGACCAAGCCGGAAACAGCGGGCCCGGGCAAGGAAAATCGGCTCAAGGCCAGCAGAGCCAGGACCTCAAGGTCTGGCTCCGGCGCCTCTACACCGCCCCCGGCACCGGGAACCTTGTGGCCGTGGACTCCCGGAGGCGGCTGTTCCCGGCGGGGTTGCGGCGCTTCATCCAAGCCCGCGACGACACCTGCCGCACACCCTACTGCGACGCGCCGATCCGGCACTTCGACCACATCATCCCCTGGCACCACGCCGGACCCACCAGCCAGGCCAACGGAGCAGGCCTGTGCGAAGCCTGCAACCACACCAAAGAACTCAACGACTGGACAGCACAAACCCGAACAACACAAACCCACCCCGGGGGCAGGCATGTCCTCGACATCCGCACCCCCACCGGACATTCGTACCGATCGACAGCCCCGCCCCTCCCCCGAACCGGGCCGCCAGGTAGCGAGCTGTCAAAATCCGCGCCGCCAGGAACCGGGCTACCCAACACCACCAACACCAACACAGTGGCACCGCACTCCAGGCACCACCGACGCAAGCTACGGCACCAAGCCAAAGCGCTCAGATACGCCCAACCCGCCAAACTGCAGGCAGCTTAAGTACTGTCGGCCGCCTAAGTAGTGAACGGAAATTCCGGGTGCCGGCAGTATTTGGCGGGAAGCTATTCCGGGCGAGCCTGCCGATATTGACGGACGAGCGTTGAGCGTCGCCGCGGAGCTTTGGCGGGCCAGCTCGTTGCCGCGGAGCTCCGGTGGCCTAGCTCAACGGGCTCCCGGAGCCCCGTCCCTCTGAGTCGCGTCTTTCGGGGCAAGCGGCAGGGTGATCTTCATGACCGTTCCCCGCGGACCGCTGCGCTCAACCTCGACAGTGCCCCGGGCCCCGGTGATGATTTCACGGACCAACGCCAAGCCGATTCCGAAGCTGCGTTGGCCCGGCGCGCCCTCCGTGCTGTGTGTTCTCACGAAGCGGTCAAACATCCTTGTCTGGTCCACACCCTTGATCCCGGCCCCGGAGTCCGAGACGGTGACAACGGCCCGGTTGCCGAGCACCGCCGTCGTGATCCCGAGGTTTCCGCCGGGAGGGGTGTGTGCCAGCGCATTGTCCGCCAGGGCGAGGAGGGCGCGGCGGAACCCGTTGCCGTCTACGAGCGCGAAGGGTCGGTCTTTTTCCGTGAGGGTGACTCGGACGTCTTTCTCCCCCGCGAGCTGCTGCAAGCTTTCGACGACGGCGGCCGCTACGTGGGCGAGATCGATTGGCTCTGCAGTGACGTCCGAAGGCGAGCCGGTGGCCGCTACAAGCAATTCGTTGACGATGCCGGTGAGGGTCGCCGTGTCGTTGCGGATGCGGGCGAGTGCCTGCCCTGTTTTCGAGTCCGGAGCGGTATCACGTTGGGCAAGCTGGACGCGCGCATCCAGGATGGCCAACGGTGTGCGCAGTTCATGGCTGGCGTCCTGCACGAACCGTCGCTGCAATGCGAGCGCTTCTCCCAGGGGCCTGATGGCACTCCGCGCGCTGAGCCACCCGATGGCCCCGGCGAGGAGGATCCCCGCAATGCCGGCAACGATCATGGCCTTCAGGAGGTCCTTTGTATCCAGATACGCGTAGACGGAATCGGTTTCGCCCCGTCCAGGCAGCGTTGGATGCTGTGCCTGGTTGAAGAGGTAGATCGCGGCCGCCGCCAGGAGGCACAACACTAAAACCGCGCATGCGGCGCTGATCCGTGCGGCGATCTTCAGGGAGGCTTTGCGGAGTGTCGCCTGGTCCAAGTTCTCAGTCACGGGAATTGTTCTCAGTCATGGGGATTGCCGATCTGGTATCCGAGGCCGTGGACGGTCCGGATCACGGTCTTGGAGATCTTGCGGCGCAAGTGGTGGACGTAGGTGTCGATCACGCCCGGCTGGTCCGTTGGGTGGAACAGGGCGTTGAGGAGGTCTTCGCGGGTGAAGACGCGTTCCGGTTCGCTGGCCAAGGTTTCGAGGAGCCCGGCTTCCTTCGCCGTCAGTGTGACCACGGAACCGTACACGGAGCGCATGGAGCGGGCACCGGCGTCGAGCTCCCAGTCCCCGATTCCCAGAGTCGTGGGCGGCGGGGCGTACGTCCTGGTGAGGGCTCGCAAGCGGGCGGCCAGCTCCATGGCGTCGAACGGTTTGCTCATGTAATCGTTCGCCCCGGCGTCGAGGCCCCGGACCTTCTCATCGGTAGCACCGAGCGCCGTCAGGATGAGGATCGGAGTGGCAATTCCCTTGGACCGAAGGGCTTTGATCAAGGCAAGACCGTCCATGACGGGCAGGCCCCGGTCTATGACCATCGCATCCCAGCTCTGGGTCAAGCCGAGGTGGAGTCCGTCGCGCCCATTGACAGCCAAGCGGACGGAAAAGTCCGGCTCCAGGAGTTCGCTGATGAGCGGCCCTAGGGCGGCGTCGTCTTCGACCAGGAGGAGGGACGGCCGCTCAGCTGTTGTCATGCTGTCTATTCTTCCCCTGCGTGTCCGCTCGTGGCGCCCACCGTGACCTTGCGCCGCTTTTTGAGCAACTCAATTCCCCAGGGCACCACCGAGATCAAGACCATGATGACGGCAATGGCGTCAATGTTGTTGGCGATGAATTCATAGTGTCCCAGCCAGGAACCCAGAAGCGTCACGGAGGTTCCCCAAATGACGGCGCCAGTGACGTTCCAGAGGGTGAAGGACTTGTAGTCGTACCGGGCGATGCCTGCGCTCAGCGGGGCAAATGTCCGCACAATGGGCACGAAGCGGGCCAAGACGATCGCCGGTCCACCGCGGCGTTTGAAGAATTCCTCGGCCTTGTCCAGGTGGGCGGTCTTCAAGACCCGGGCATCGTCCTTGAACCAGCGCCTTCCGAACTTGCGCCCCAGCATGTAGCCGATCTGGTCTCCGGCGATGGCAGCAGCCGACACAACCGCAATCAACACCGGCAGTTCAAGCTGAAGTTGCTGGTGCAACAGCCCGGTAGTGAACAGCAAGGAGTCACCGGGCAAGAAGGGGAAGAGGAGACCGGATTCGATGAAGACGATCAGGGCTACGACGCCCAACGCTGCGGGACCCAAGCCCTGAAGGAGGGTGGTGGGATCAAGGAATGCGGGCATGGCAGAAAGTACGTGCATTTGATCCTCCTCAGGATCCGTGAGCTTGTGTTGCGACTGTTTCTGAAGCCGCTTCGTCCGAGGCGGTTGCTTCTGAAGAAGCCAGTCCTGATTGGGCCCGGCGCGGGAAACGTTCCAAGACCCGTGGCGCGTACCGGTTCCAGAGCCCGGCCAGGAAGATGACCGCAGCGCTGGTGGCGAGGAATGACGCCACTACGTCGCTGGGGTAATGGACTCCGATGTAGATCCGGGACCAGGCAACCACAATGGCCAGGACTGCCCCGGCCCACGCGGTGATGACTCCCCATCGGGTTCCCCGAACCAAGAAGTACAAGGCAAAGGCGAGTGCTACGGCGAAGGCCGTGTGGCCGCTGGGGAAGCTATTGGAACCCGTTTCCGGGGCCAGGGGATCGAAAAGAAGCGCAGGATTGGGCCGGTGGCGGGCAACGATGAGTTTGAATACCTCGCTGGCAACCCACCCCGAACAGGCGAAGAGCACAAACATGACCGCACGCACAAAAGACTTACGAACCAGGAAAAGGTACAAGCCGATCACCAGGACAATGCAGACTCCTGCTACTGGGGCGAAGAGAAAGTTGAGGGCCATGGCCAACGTTGTCAGAGCGCCAACGTGGTGGCGGCTGAGTTCCTGGTCAACGCCGAACTCGTTGGTGGTCAGACCCGCTACCAACTGCACGCTGAAGCCGATGGCAAGGACTGCCGCAGCGAGGGCAACCGCCCACAGCAGCCAGTACCTGGGCTGCGGAAGCAACGGCACACCGTGGCGGACGACGGCGGAACTGGCTTCCGTGGGAGCGTTCTGCTTGGTGTGTGGTGGCATGAGTTTCTCCGACGTGAGGTGGCGGCCGTTTGCGGCCTGCTTCCACTCTCCCGCGAGGCATTTAAGAAGCTCTTAAGAACTCCCCCGAATCCGGAGGTTCCCTTGATCCTACGAGGGGCCCTTGACCCGTGAGATGCCTAGGCACAGAGTTGAGGAACGTATGCCCGCCACGTCAAAAAGGATTTGGGATGTCCGAATTTGCGATCTCGAAAGACGGCACCCGCATCGGGTATGAGCAGCACGGCAAGGGACCGGCCGTGATCCTCGTCGCCGGTGCGATGCAATTCAGGGGCTTCGACCCCACCACAGTGGAAATGGCGAAGCAACTTGCAGCCAAGGGGTTAATGGTCTTGAACTACGACAGGCGCGGCCGTGGGGAAAGCGCCGACGCTCCATCATTCACTTTGCAAGACAACATCGACGATCTTGCCGCGCTCATCGACATCGCAGGGGGCACGGCCGCACTCTTCGGGAGCTCTTCCGGCGGCGCGATTTCCCTGGCAGCAGCGGCAGCAGGCCTGCCCGTCACGAAGCTGGCGCTCTGGGAGGTGCCACTGAGGGCCGATGGCGGCACGGAATGGACCGAATTCCTCGCCGGATTCCGAGAACGCGTTGCATCCGGAGACAAGGCCGCCACCATCGAGTACTACATGAAGGATATGCCGCCAGAGTGGCTCGAAGGCGCCAAGAACAGCCCGGGGTGGCCCATCATGCTTGAACTGGGACCCAGCCTCTCGGCCGACGCCGAATCCCTCGCGTGGGCCCAGTCGGCACCGCGCGCCAAACTGTGGTCCGGCGTCACCCAGCCCACCCTCGCCATCGTCGGCGAGCAAACCCTGCCGATCATGCCGGAGGCCGCCGATTCCATCGTTGCCAACATCCCGAGCGCCCGCAAAGCGACCATTCCCGCCGCCAACCACGGCTGGGAACCCGGAGTCATGGCTGACGCGCTGGCTGAATTCTTCGCGGACTAATACGGCGCTGGATTCGCCATGGACCTGGCCGCGACCGCCGTCGAACTCTACACCTTGGTTCCCTCGGCGTTTACGGCAGCCCGCACCGCACGGGCCAAGGAAGCCAAGTCTGCCGGGAACGCCGAACTGGCGAAACAGATAGCCCAGTTGCCCAAGCCTTCGACGGCAGCGTGGGCGGTCAACATGCTCGTCCGGCACGGGACCAAGGAATTCGCGGGTGTCCTGGAGCTTGGGGCATCGCTCGGGAGGGCCCAAGAGCAGCAGGACCACGACCGCTTGCGAACGCTCGGCCAGCAGCGCCCGCGCGTGCTGGCAGCCGCCGTCGAGCAGGCCCGCGCCGTGGCGGAAGGCCTGGGCGTCAAGGTGAGTGGCGGCGCCGCGCTGGAGATCGAAGCCACGTTGAGGGCCGCGATGACGGATCCGGCCGCCGCCGCGGCGCTCCGCAGTGGGCAACTGGTGCGCGCGCTCTCCACGAACGGCTTGGAACCCGTGGATCTCTCGGGCGCCGTGGCGGTGCCTGGTTCTGTCGCGGTAGCGGGCGCCCGTCCCGCCGGGGATGCCGCCAAAGAAGAGCCCGACGACGGCGGGCGGCAGCGCGAGCGCGCCGACTCTCAGCGCGAACGGGAGAAAGCACAAACCGCACTCGTGGAGGCTGAGCGCAATGCAGACAAGGCCGACATGGAACTCGCCAAGGCCGAGCGCGAAAAGGCGGAGGCCGTACGTCGAAGCGAGCAACTCGCCGCCGAGGTCAAAGCTGCCAAGGACAAACTGGCTGCGTTGCAGCAGGAGCTTGCCTCCACAGAATGGGCAGTCACCTTGGCCGAGCGGGACCGCAAGCTGGCATCCCGGCTGGCCGGCCGGGAACGACGGGCGGCGGAAACGGCGCGGACCAGGTTGGAGGGGCTGTCCTAAGCAGGCATCCAAAGCGTCCGATATACCGGACAGTTGGGGGCGTATTCTTGGACGATGAACAGTCATTCCGTGCGGCCTAAGGCACCGGCTGCAGCCCAGGTGTTGGCGGTTCTCAGATACGTCGCGGGCCAGGCCGGTCCGGTCAGCGCGTCCATCATCGCGCGCGATGTTGGCTTGCCGCGGTCCACGACGTATCAGCTCATTGCCTCGCTGATCGATGACGGGTTTTTGGTCCATCTCCCGGAGGAGCGCAAGTACGCCTTGGGGGTGACCGCTCATGAGCTAGGGACGGGGTATTCGCGGCAAGCCCCGATCCAGCGGATTGCCCGGTTCCCGTTGTCCCGGCTCGTCGCCCGGACCCGTCGGACTGCCCATCTAGCCGTGATGCACGGGCGCGATGTCGTTTACGTGATCGAGGAGCGCGCACCGCGGCAAAGCCCCCTGGTCACCGACACCGGGGTCCGACTTCCGGCCCACCTGACGGCCAGCGGCAGGGCGATGATGGCCCAGATGGACCCCGCGCAGGTGGCTGCGCTTTTCCCGGGACCGGAAGCATTCGCGGAACGCCACAGCAAAGGCCCGCAATCCTTGCCCGCGTTGCAGGATCTCTTGGCGCGAGCACGGTCGCTCGGATACGCGTGGGAGCAGGACGAGGTCACCGAGGGGTTCTCCTCCGTGGCCGTCGCCGTCCTTGACCGGCAGCGCTATCCGGTGGCCAGCGTGACGTTGACGGTATCCAATCGCGCGTTTCCCGGCGGGGGCATGAGGCACCGGAGTAAGGATGCCGAGACGGCCGAGGAAAGGGCCGTCCGCATTGAAGACGTCGCCCGCGAGTGGATTCCGGAAGTGACCAGATGTGCGCGGGAAATTTCCCGCAGGCTAGGCACCCAAGCCTGATCCCGACGTCGTTCCCTCCTTCGCGCAGGGACGCTCGCTCACATATGAGGCCAAATGCCAGGACGCTCGCTCACCTCAGGTGAGCGAGCGTCCGCCGGAAACACCCCAAAGGTGAGCGAGCGTCTGGGGGCGGGGCAGAGCCTAAACTGCTGCGTTGTTCGGCTCTGACCCGGCTAGCGGAGCTACTGCCTCCGAGCCGAGTTCCGTCGGGTAGACCATCTCAGCCGGAGCGTTGGAGTTCCTCTTCCCCAGCGGGTAGAAGACAAGCGCCGTGACAACGAGTCCTACGAGCCAGGAGATATCGGCCCCGCCGAGCAGCTCGGTCATCGGGCCGGTGTAGAGGGTCTGCGCCAGGAACGGGATCTGGACAACGATGCCGATCGCGTAGCTGAACAACGCTGTCTTGTTCCAACGCCCGTAGCGGCCGTTCACGTCGTAGAGTGCCGGAATGTCCACCTTTTCCTTCGAAACCAGGTAGTAGTCCACGAGGTTGATCGAGCTCCACGGGATGAAAACCATCAGCAAGAGCAGGACGAAGTTCTTGAAATTGGCAATGAAATCGGGCGAAGCCAGGACTGCGATGAGTACCGAGAGTCCAATGAAGCCGATCACATAGGCAAAACGAGTCCAAGATGCCACTGCCGACTTTCGAGTGAAGGCCGTGACCGAGGTAAGCATGGTCATGTAGCCGCCATAGGCGTTAAGCGTGTTGACCGTCAGTTTTCCGGTCACGATGACGAGGTAGATGACCACGGCGATCAGTCCGCCGCCGCTCAAATTCCCGAGGAAGGCGACTTGGCCATCCAGGAACCTCGCACCCTTAGGCAAGGCGAGGGCAGCGAAGAGCGCGCCGAGGGTCATGGACCACTGAGAACCAAGCACCGTGCCGAGGTATGCCGACATGAAGGTCTTGCGCGCAGGAGTGTTGGCGGGCAGGTACCGGGAGTAATCGGCCACGTACGGACCGTACGTCAGCTGCCAGCCAGCGCCAAGCGAAATGGCGAGCAGGAAGGTAGGAAACTCGAAACCGCCAGCTCCCAGGAGTGCGCCGACGTCCTGGGTGACCAACAACCTGATGCCCAGGTAGGTGAAGCCAAGGACACCCACCACAGTCGCAATGCGGCCCAACATGTGGATGTATTTGTAACCCAGGGTCGCCACGATGATGGTCAGCACCCCGAAGACGATCATGCCCACGGCCGGGGTGCCTGTATGGAGGATGAGGCTGATGGCCTGTCCGGAAAGGACGGTACCGGTTGCAGCGAAGCCGAGGTACATCACGACCACCAGCACCAAGGGAATCACCGCACCGAAGATTCCGAACTGTGCCCGGCTGGAAATCATCTGTGGCAAGCCGAGCTTCGGACCCTGGGCCGCGTGAAGCGCCATCACCGCGCCCCCCAAAAGGTTTCCGATCAAGAGACCGATGATCGCCCACAGGGCATCAGCGCCGAAGACCACCGCCAGCGCGCCGTCGACAATGGCGGTGATCTGCATGTTCGCCCCGAACCAGAGCGTGAACTGCTGGACCGGCGAACCATGCCGCTCGTTCCCCGGGACAAAATCAATGGAGCGGCGCTCGACGCGCGGCCCGCCTGTTCCCGTGTTTCCTGTGGCCTGCATGCCTGTTCCTTACTTTGACAACCGAAGTCCGATGTCCCCAACTGAGAATCAATCAGAGCATGCGAAGTGACGGCTATCACCGAAAGGCAGCCATATTTAGTCCGATATACCGGACTATAGGGCGAGAGTTGTGATTTACCCCATTTGGTTGCCGGTACCGCTGGCCAGGCCCATGAACATCGTCTTGTGCAGCACGTCCACATGCCGCCGTGACACCTCGACGGCCCCGCGATCGTCCCGTGCGCGCAGAGCGTTCACGAGCGCAATGTGGTCTTGGTTGGATTTGTGCAGAAGCTCGATCGGGTACGGGATGAAATAGGCATAGAGTTCCGCCAATGTCTCGTTATAAGCGTCCACTGCCGGGCCTAATCCCGAGGACACCGCGACTAGTTGGTGAAACCGCTCGTCGGCCTGGTGATACTCGGACCAGTTGGTCGATCCAGCCATCTCTTGGGTGAGCCGCTCCAGCTCATCGAGTTGCCCGGCGGTGGCATTGACCACGGCAAAGTGCGTCACCGCGCATTCGAACAGCAGCCGCCGGTCCACTAGCCGGTTCACCGCGTGGGATTCGGCGGGCGACGCCGCGAGCTCCTCGAGCACGTTCCGCGGCGGCTCGTCAGCGACAAACGTTCCGCCACCTCGTCCGCGGCGTCGGACCACTACGCCCTGATCGGCCAGGCTTGCCAAGGCCCTACGGGCAGTGATCGGGCTAACCGAGAGACCCAGCGCGACGTCCTGCTGGTCAGGCAATCGCTCCCCCGGCTGGAGCAGTCCCAGGGATATGGCCATGCCGATCCGCAGCCGCACGGCGTCGATCGCGCTCCTCCGGTCGATACCGAGCAAAGGGGCGGCATCGATGGGTGAGTCGCCGGTAGTGTCCTCAAGCTGACGGGTCATATCCGCTACTTTACGGGGCAAAATCCACCTTTCATTTATTTGATCATTATGATCTAATATGAGGCGAGTCACAACGACAACGTGGAGAAAAACAGTGCAACGCATCCTTCCCCTCATCGCCGCTCAAGCGCCGCCCCGACTGATCGGCGAGCCGATCCACGCGTTCGCAGACGAGGTCGCCGCCGCCGTCGCGATCCAACCGCAAAGCAAACTTGTGGTCTTCCCGGAGCTGCACCTCTTCGGGGACACCTACCCGGATCAGCAGCGCACTGAAGTGTTGCAGGACTCTGCCGAACCGCTGGACGGTCCGCGGGTCAACGAGTTGCGACAGCTCGCGGCGGATTTGGGTATCTGGCTGGTTCCGGGCAGCGTCTGCGAGCGCGGCCCCGAGGGGCAATTGTTCAACACCCAGTTGGTCCTCTCCCCTGCCGGAGAGCTTGCGGGCTACTACCGCAAGGTCTTCCCTTGGCGCCCCTTTGAGCCCTACGACCCCGGCGATCGATTCACGACCGTTGACTTGGCGGGGATGGGCAGGGTTGGCCTGAACATTTGCTACGACGCCTGGTTCCCCGAGGTATCCCGCCAACTCGCGTGGATGGGCGCCGAAGTCATCCTCAACGTCGTGAAAACCACGACGCCGGACCGCAAGCAGGAACTCGTCCTCGCCAAGGCGAACGCAATTGTGAACCAGGTCTTCATGGTCAGCGTCAACTGCGCGGGCCCCACCGGCAAAGGCCTGAGCCTGATTGTGGACCCCGAGGGAAACACCATAGCCGAGGCCACCGACGACGCCCCAACCCTACTCGCCGCGGAACTGGACCTTTCCGCCGTCGAGCATGTCCGCACTCACGGAACCGAAAACCTCAACCGTCCCTGGTCCCAATTCCGCCCTGGCGAGCCGGCCATCGAGCTGCCGATCTACCAAGGCCGCATCGACCCGGCCACTTGGACCCCACGGTCCTCCGACTCCTAAGGAACCATCGGTGACAACACAACCGAGCCTCACGCGCGCCCTGAAACTGCCCTCGCTGGTCCTGTTCGGACTCGCCTACCTGACCCCACTCATCGTGCTCGCAATCTTCGGAGTGATCGCCGAAACCACCGGTGGAGCATCGCCGTCGGCCTATCTGGTGGCCATGGTAGCCATGCTCTTCACCGCACAAAGCTATGGACGCATGGCTGTTGCCTATCCGGTGGCCGGCTCCGCGTATACCTATATCCGACGCTCCATCGATTCCCGGATCGGATTCCTGGCCGGTTGGGCTGTCCTGCTGGACTACCTGTTCCTGCCGATGGTTATCTGGCTGATCGGCGGCTCCTACCTCACGGCCCAGTTCCCTGACATCCCCATTGGGGTCTGGATTGTCGCGTTCATCGCCATCACCACGCTACTGAACGTGGTTGGCGTCAAGGTCGCGGACAAGGCCAACTATCTGCTGATGGCGTTCCAGCTTCTGGTGATCGTCCTGTTCGTTGCCCTGACCGTTGGAAACTTGCTCTCCACGTCCGGCGCGAGCGCCCTGGTCAGCACCGCTCCCTTCTTCAACGACACCTCGAGCTTCGACAAGATCACCGCGGGAGCGGCCATCGCGGCGTACTCGTTCCTGGGCTTCGACGCCGTCTCCACCCTCACCGAGGAGACCGTCGAGCCGAAAAAGACCGTGCCGAAGGCGATCATGCTGGTGGCACTCATCGGCGGCGCGATCTTCGTCGTCGTGTCCTACACGACCCAGCTGATCCACCCCGGCGGGGTGTTCGACGATTCGGCGTCGGCGGCGTCGGACATAGCCCTGAAGATCGGGGGCCAGTTCTTCGGCGCAGTGTTCCTGGCGGGACTCGTGGTGTCCCAGTTTGCCTCCGGGCTCGCGGCACAGGCCAGCGCCTCACGCCTGCTCTACGCCATGGGCCGGGATTCTGTCCTGCCCAAGAAGATCTTCGGAGCGCTGAATAGGTCCTTCCACACGCCCGTATTCAACCTGGTCATTACCGGCGCGGTGGGACTCGTCGCCATGTTCTTGGACGTCGCCACGTCCACGTCGTTCATCAACTTCGGTGCGTTTACGGCCTTCACCCTGGTCAATATCTCAGTCATTGCCTACTACGTGCGCCAGCGACGCTCAGGGCACCGGCTCAACCTATTGTCCTATGTGGTCATCCCGGCGGTGGGAGCCATCATCGACGGGTTCCTGCTCTCCCAGCTGGATTCGAATGCCATCACACTTGGGCTGATCTGGCTCTGCGTCGGCGTCGTGGTACTCGGCATCATCACCAAAGGGTTCCGGAAGGCACCACCGGAGATGGTGATGGAGGAAAAAGAAGCTGCCCTGGTGTGATGGCTGATCAACGAGAGATTGGACTGCAGTGCGCATCACCCTAGCCCAGATCGATTCCGGCACGGACGTCGGCCGCAACCTCGCCCTCATCGAGGACTACTGCGCCCGAGCCACCCAGGAGGGGTCTGACCTCATCGTGTTCCCGGAGTACTCGACGTACGAGAAAAGCCGGGTGGACCAGAGCTTCGTGGACATGGCCGAACCCCTTGACGGCCCGGTGGCCGCCAAGCTCTACGCGACGGCGGCACGTTACGGGATCACCGTCGTCGCGGGCCTTCTCGAAGCGTCAGAGGAACAAGACCCTACCGAGGAACGACGCCGGGCCTTCAACACGCTGGTGGCCATAGGTCCGGACGGGTCCCGTCTCGCCAGCTACCGGAAAATCCATCTCTTTGACTGCCAGGGATTCCGTGAGTCGGAGTACATCAAACCCGCCCCGGAACCAGTGCCTGTCACCTTTTCCTGCGGCGGCATAACCTTCGGGTTGATGACCTGCTACGACCTGCGCTTTCCTGAGCTCGCACGCATCTTGGCCGAGGCTGGGGCCCAGTCGCTCCTCGTCTGTTCCTCCTGGGTTCCCGGTACGGGCAAGACCGAGCAATGGGCCACCCTGGCAACGGCCCGGGCCATTGAGAACGGCATGTACGTGGCGGCTGTCTCCCAAACTCCGCCTGTGTCCATCGGCTACAGCATGCTCATCGATCCGCTGGGCACCGTGCTGCACAGCCTCGGCACCGAGCCGAGCATCGCAACGCTGGATCTCTCACCACATGCAGTTCAGGAGGCCCGGGAGCAGTTCCCCACGCTGAGGCATCACCGGCTCCTCTGATATCGACCTACTGCCAACTCTGTGCTAAACCAAAGTGCAAGATGCACTCACGCATCGAAGGAGAAACGCCATGAGCACAACGACGGATAAGGGATCGGGCCGCGGGCTGGAGATCCGCTCGATCGACTACGTTCCCCTGAATGAACGGCACGGCAAGGTCTCCCACATCGGACCGCTATGGTTCGTCAGCAACGCCCAGATAGCTACCTTGGCCGTGGGGTTGATCAGCATCACCACGGGTGGCAACCTGATCTGGTCGCTGCTCGCGATCGCCATCGGCATCCTCGTCGGCACACTGTTCATGGCCGCGCACTCCTCCCAGGGTCCCCAGCTCGGCCTGCCCCAGATGATCCAGTCCCGGCCGCAATTCGGCTATATCGGCGCCCTGCTAGTTTGGCTCTTTGCCTATCTTCAGTACGCGGGATTCAACATCTTCAACACGATCTTGGCCGGCCAAGCCATCCAGGAATCGGTCAACGTCGGGTCCCAAACCCTCTGGTTTTGGGTGGTCACCATTGTTGCCGTTGTCATCGCACTTTTCGGCTACGACCTCATTCACGCGTTCGAGCGTTACCTGACCTACCTGACCATCATCATGCTGGCGCTACTCACGGTGGCGGCCGTCAAGCTCGCCATCCCCGCCGGCGCGTACAACCTGGCTGACTTCCATCTGGTGCCGTTCCTGGGCCAATTGGGGGTCGCCGCCGGCTACCAGATCTCCTGGGCCATCTACGTCTCGGACTACTCCCGCTACCTCCCGCCGGCAAGCGGACGGGGCACCTTCCGGTGGACGTTCTGGGGTAGCGCCCTGGGCGGTATTTGGGTGATGTTCCTTGGCGCGTACATAGGCGCTGCGGCCGGGGAGAACTTCGAGACCATCGGCTCCATCAAATCCACCGCCGACCAGCTCTTCGGCGGATTCGGTGGCATCGCCTTGTTCGTCGCCGCGCTGGGCTTGCTGTCCGTGACTGCCCTGAACATGTATGGCGGTTCCCTCACCCTCATATCGTCCATCGACAGTGTGCGGCAGATCAGGCCGACCCTGAGGCTCCGGATCATCACAATCGCTATCACCGCGCTCATTTCCGTGGTCCTAGCGAACCTTGCCTCGAGCGACTTCCTGGCGAATTTCAACGACTTCCTGCTGCTGGTGCTGTACTTCTTCATTCCGTGGACGGCCGTCAACCTCACCGACTACTTCATTGTCCGCAAGGGCCACTACGCCATCGCCGAGATCTTCAAGCCCGACGGGATCTACCGACGCTGGGGCTGGCCCGGAATCATTTCCTACCTCGTCGGCTTTGTGGTGATGATTCCCTTCTTCTCCGCCGGGAAGCTTTTCGTCGGGTTCATCGCCCACGCCATTGACGGCGCCGACATCTCCCTGTTTATCGGACTTCCCGTGTCCGCCGGGCTGTACTGGCTGATGACCCGCCGTATCGACGTCGACGCCGAAACGCGCTTGGCCAAGGCAGAGGCCGAAGCCCTGGAGGCAGCCGCGCACGAACACATCCTGCCGTAGCTGCGCTGGGAGGCGGTAACGGCGTCGGGATTCACGCGGTGGCGATGACTGCGGACGTCGCCAAAACGTTGCCTGACTTGTCCACGGCCTCCACGGCCGCCCTCGGTGCGGCGGCCACCRCCGTCGAGGTTTCAAATCCGCGGCGCGGAACCGTCACTGCTTCGGCCATGGACCCGGGGCCGGTTCCGGTCAGGAACCTCCATTTGGCAACCTCGGTTGCGCCGTTCCAGCTCGCGTAAAGCTGCATCGTGGACCCGTTGCCGGGAACCGCGGCGAGGTCGGGGACGGTGTCCGGCCGGCCTGTCCATGGCGAGCGGTAGGTGCGGTAGGAGGCATCGCCTAGGCCGGTCGCTTCGAATACCGCTTTCCCATCGGGAGTGAATTCGGTGGCGGCGGGGTCCGCTCCCCAGCCCACCAGGACGTGCCCGTTATCGACGAACTGCAGGTTCCCTTCGGCGTCACCCCGGTGGCCGCCCCTGCTGAACTCTTGCTTTACGACGGCGGTGCGTGCCTTTTCGTCGACGGCAAGAAGCAGCCCGCGAGATGTCCCTGTGTTGCCTTGGTTGTAATGGTTGTCGAACATGCTGATGATGCCGTTGGGCCGACGCCGAACATCATGCTGCCAAGCGAAGACAGACTCCGGAGTCATCGCGAAGTCGCTGCGTTTCCCGCCCAAACGCCAACGGATCTTCCCCTCCGGACGGCCGATCAAATAGGCGGTGTGCGTGTGGCGGGACGAAACAAGGAGGGCGTCCCCGCTCTCGTCCACGGAGTTGAGGTGGAAAGGATCGAACGCTTTCGCCGCGCTGGACCCATCAGCCTTGGGGTTGTCAGCCGGGCGCAGATACGATTCGCTCACGTCGACGTGGTCAGAGGCCGTCCAGTCGAAGAGGACGGTGCCGGAACGGATGCCGATTTCCTGGACATGACAATCAAAGATGTAGCCCTGCGCGGGTCCGCCCACGGACGTCAGGTCACGCCGGACGGTTGGGTAGGAGATCATCAATGCCGTCCCGGCAGAGGTGATGGTGAACTCATGGAGATCCGCTTGAAGTCCGTTGCCTGCATTGACTTCGGCTACCGTGCGATAGCGGGTGTCCTTGATGATGCCCTTTCCTTCACCGTGTCCCCCGGTTCCCGTGCCGGTCCAATAGCTCAACACCGGTTGGCCCTCGAAGACCTGCACGCGAAGATCTGTCACGCCAGAACCTGTCGGTTCCATCCATACCGGCTCCCCGCGATTGTCCATGATCAGCCCATTGGCGCCGCGGCCCATCGGCCCGACGAACAGCAGGCCCGCACCCGTGGGCCCGGTAGACCAACTGGCAACGTGCGGAGCGGTTAAAGCAGTAGACACGAAGCTGCGGATCACAGGCGGCGAAGCAGTGGAAGTCGACGACGGCGACGGCGACGGCGACGCTGCCGGGGAAAGTGCGGAAGCGGTGACCGAGGCTGGGACTCCGGGCAGCAAGCCGGCCTTGGCAATACCCAGCCCCGCAACCACGCCCGCGCCCGCCATCCCTGCCCCTGAGAGGAATCTTCGACGGCTCATCCTGAAGTGGGCCTCGCGCTCGTCCCGCGGGACAGTTCGGTCGCCGTTCCCAGACACCGTATTCCGCTCCACCCCCTCAGGATAAAACCGGAACATAGTGCGGGAACCGGGCAGAAGCTGCAAGTTTGCTGTAAGGGAGCGGGCACGACGACGGTGTGAGTTGCTGGCCGGCACGGCGTCACGCGGAGCAGGTTTTTGGGGCGTCGAGTCGGCCGCGAGCTCAAGATTCCGAGGTTTGAGCGGAGTCGCGGTGCCAAAAAGGCGCGCCGCGTGACGCGGCGCGAGTCACCTCCGGCGCCGATYACCGCGGCGCCGATCACCCTTGGAGGAGCTGGGTCCGCCGTAGCCAGGATTCGATGTCCGGTCCGGCGTCGCGGACACGCTCGCCGCGCACGGCGAGTCCTTCGCCGATGATCGCGCCGGGGCACGATTTGCCGTAGTCCTTCTCCGTGGTTCCGAGCCCACTCATGGCGTGGGTGGTGATCGGGTGGATGGTCTTGCCCGTGAAATCGTAGCTCTCGGCGAACGTGGTCATGATCATGGGTGCCCGGACGTTCCAGATGCCGCTGGCGAGCAGCACCGTGTCGTATTGCTCGGTGGAGGGCAGCGGGGTGGCGATGGCCGGGCGGGCGTTCGCGTTCTGTTCCCGGACGTTGCGCGCCACGGTGGCATCGTAGTTGTCGGAATAGGGCTCGGCGGGATCGATCCGGTGTACGTCGCAGGTGATGAGTGCGCTGATCATGCCGGCCAGCACCTCAGTGTTGCCGACGTCGAGGTGGATGCGGCCGCCGTCGTAATAATTCTCCCCGGCGCGTGAGAAGTAGGCGAGCAGGACGCGCCCGCCGTTGCCGCCTGGCTCGGAAGTGGTTATCTGTGACTTCTTTTGGTGGGAGGTCATGGTGTTGTTCGGCGCTCCTGGGGTGCTGCTTGAGGTTCCGGCGACGGCCGCCGCACCGGCCAGCCCCACGACGGCGGAGCGCAGCACGGTGCGCCGGTCGATGGCCGGCCGGTGCGGGGGCATGTCAGTCGATCCTGCGTCCGCCCAGCCAGCTGACCTTCTCGGGGTCGCGGTGGTCGAAGAAGAGGCTGGCGCCGGCGTCGAGGGTGGCAACCTGGCCCATCTGCTCCTCGGTGAGGCTGAAGCCGAAGACGTCGAGGTTCTGGGCCATCCGTTCCGGCCGGACCGACTTGGGGATGACGACCACTTCGCGCTGGATGAGCCAGCGGAGCACCACCTGGGCGACGGACTTGCCGTGCGCTTCGGCGATGGCGCTGAGGACCGGATTCGTGAAGAGTCCGTTCTTGCCTTCGGCGAAGGGACCCCAGGATTCGATTTGGACGCCGCGTTCGCGCATCAGCGCCTGGTCGACGGCGCGCTGGTGGAAGGGGTGGGTTTCGATCTGGTTGACGGCCGGGACGATCTCGTTGTGGTCGATGAGGTCGACCAGCCGGTCCAGGTGGAAGTTCGAAACCCCTATCGCGCGAGCGAGGCCGTCCTTGTGGATTTCCTGCATGGCGCGCCACTCGCTGTAGTAGTCCCCGAGCGGCTGGTGGATCAGGTACAGGTCGAGGTAGTCCAGTCCGAGCCGGCTGAGCGAGCTGTCGAAGGCGCGCTTGGTGTCGTCTTGGACACTGCCTGTCGGGGCGTGCTGGATCCAGAGCTTGGTGGTGATGAACAGTTCGTCGCGGGCGATTCCGCTGTTCTTGATGGCCCTGCCGACGGCTTCCTCGTTGCCGTAGGAGGCCGCGGTGTCCAGGTGGCGGTAACCGGCTGCGAGGGCGGCTTCGACGGCGGCTTCGGTTTCGTCGTCGGGGATCTGGAAGACGCCGAATCCGAGGATCGGCATCTCGACGCCGTTGTTAAGGGTGACGTTGTTCATGGTTTCCTATCTGGTTGGTTTGGAGTCATCAGTTAATTCGGGCGTGCGCGGCTTCGTAGTCCTGGTCGCTGACGGGTTCAAGCCACGTGGCGCTTTCCCCGTTGTCGTGTTCGACCAAGGCCAGATGGCACATCATGTTGTCTTTCGTAGCGCCATGCCAGTGTTCCTCGCCGGGCGGTGTGTGGACCGTGTCCCCTGCGCGCATAAGGATCACACTGCCGTCCCGGGTGGCAACGAGACCGATGCCGTCGGTGCCGTGCAGGGTCTGGCCAAGGGGATGGGAATGCCAGTTGGTGCGGGCGCCAGGAGTGAATCGGACCATCGCCGCCACGAGACGCGAGGGAGCCTCGCCGTTGTGCAGAGGGTTAAGGTAGACCTCCCCGGTGAACCTTTCGATCGGGGCTTTGGCCGTTGGCGTGGGAGGTACGAGTTTCATCCTGACTGCCTTTCGCTAGTGCTGTGATTGCTTGGTGTGCCGTAGCGGCAGGGATACCACTGCGAGGACCAGAAGGAGAAGGGCGGTGGTCCCGAGGCTGATGCGCAGGCCGGCCATGAAGTCCTGACCGGCGAGTGCGGCACCGAAGATGGCGACGCCGAGCGAGCCACCGAGCTGCCGGGCGGTGTTGACCGCTCCGCTGGCGGTTCCTGCCAGCCCCGCGGGCGCATGGTCCATGATGAGGGCGATGATCGGTGGGACAGTGAATGAGCCGCCGACGCCGACGGGAACCATGAGGAACGCGACGAGCAGGGTGGGCGCGTCAGATGGGAGCAAGGTAAGGCCCGCCAGTCCCAAGGCCATGAGCAATAGGCCCGCGACGATCGCGACAATGCGCCCATAACGGTCCACGAACCGGGCCACGAGCGGATTGAGGAGGGCAACAAGTCCGGTCATGGGCAGGAACAGGAGACCGGTTTCCAGTGCAGTGGCGCCGCGTTGTTGCTGGAAATAGAGACTTTGAAGGAACACGACGCCGTAGAAGGCCGCCATGGTGACCGCGGCGATGGTCAGTGCGGTGGAGACCGTGCGTGAACGGAACAAGTCGAGCGGGATCATCGGGTGCTTGCCCCGGGCCTGCGCACCCACGAACGCGAGCGCCGATGCGACGCAGATTGCGAAGGTAACAAGGATTCCGGGACTTCCATAGCCGAGTTCCGCGCCCTCGATGATGCCATAAGCCAGGCTCGCCAGCGTGAGGACCGCCGTGATCTGCCCGAGCCAGTCAAAGGGCGTCGGACGCCACGGCGAAGGAGCTACGCGGGAGAGCACGAGCAGGGCTGCCACGCCAACCGGAATGTTGACGAAGAAGATCAGGCGCCAGTCGATTTGGGTGAGAACGCCGCCCAGCACCGGTCCGGCAGCAGCGGCGACCGAGCCGCCCAAACCCCAGTACACGATTGCCCTTCCACGCCGCGCGGGGTCCTGGTAGGCCTCACGGATGAGCGCGAGGGAAGTAGGGGTGATCATGGCCGCGCCGATGCCCTGCAACACGCGTCCGGCGATGAGAGCCGGAAGACTGGGGCTGAAGCCGCATGCCACYGAAGCAACAGTGAACAGGGTCATGCCAATGCCGTAGGCTCGCCGGGCGCCGACACGGTCTGACAACGTCCCGGAGAACAGCTGCAACGCGGAGAACATCAGGGTATAGCCGGTGACGATCCATTGCAGGCCGGAGAGTCCGCCCCCGAAATCGTTCCGGATCCCGGGCAGGGCGACGTTGACGATTTGGRCATCCAAGGCGACGACGAAGAATCCCAGCATCGCAACCGCCAACGACGCGCGCGGCCGGGCGAGGGTCGCCGGAGGAGATTTGATGGTGGTCGGAGACATGTGGCCTTCCAAACGGAGAAACAAGGACTGATTCAAGAAAACCAGTCCCCGCATCCGTGTGGGAGTGCCTGTTGTACCGTGTACTGCCAGTGCCTGTTAGGGCGACCCTCGCCGGCCTAGCGAACCGAAGTTAGCAGTCGCTAACCGGAATTGCCGGAGCTTGCGGGCGGTTCGAGCGGCCCCTGGTCCAAGCGGAAGGGCGGATAGTTGTCGCTCATCAACGCGACATACGTTACGGTCCTGTAGACCCATCGGTTGATTCCCATGATCAAGTTGAAGAGTCCCAATCGGTAAACGCCTGTGAACAGCAGGATCACGGCTGTGATGAACACGAGAACGCCGAGCAGCGATATCCCGTTAGTGCCGCCTTCAGTTGAGGACCTCCATATGCTGCCAGCGAGCACACCGACAATGATCAAGTGAGGCAGGGCGAGCAGCCAGGACTTGACCAGTACCCGCCAGTGGGAGAGTTTTTCGGGATACGCAACGTCGAATGTGGCCGGATAGTCCGCGTGGGCGAGGGTAAAGGGCGGGTAGTGGTCAGTGCCGAGGACGCCGTTGGCGTAGAAAGCCACCCGCCAATTCCACCGCATGACGCCAACAGCGAATTGGAAGAGCGAGGCCGGGTAGCGGCCGGTAAACAGGATCACAACCCCCGCCGCGACAGTCACCACGACGAATGCGAGCCCGAGGAAGGCGAGAACGATGTAGTGCGGAATGGCCAAGAACCATTTGACGAGCCACATCCACCGCGAGAGGTTCGGATCCAACTGCCCCTCCAACCGCGCGGGATAAGCTCCTCCGCTGATTCCATTCATTCCCAACGCGGACGAAGGGAGCATTCTCCTGCCGAGTCCGGCAGCCCCGACGATAATCAGAGCAAGCCCGACCGCTAGCATGGCGATCCCTACGAGGACGGGCCCGGAGTTGGCGAAGACACCAAAGGAGCCAGCGGCGAGCAGGTCTCCCAGCATAAGGACGAGCATGTGCACGGGACTCATTTTCTCGCTTGGAGGGTTGGAATGCGCGAACGTTCCGGCAGGATTGGTATTCATGGCGTGATCCTGGCTTCTTAGATGGTGATCGCGATTTTTCCGCGGGCTTTCCCGGCGTCGAAATAGCGCATCGCATCGGGGACTTGTTCCAGCGGATAGCTTCGGCCGACGGCGGGAACGAGGGTTCCGGCTTCGATGAGTCCGGCGAGGTGCTCAAGGTCCGCCGAGCCTTGTGTTGCAAAGACCATGGTGAGCCGCTGACTGATGAACGGGGACAGCGCTAGTGCGCGGAGCTGCCGGTCCATACTGCCTGTCCAGGAACCGCCTTCCTCGCCGCCTGTGATGACGGCGGTGCCGGTGGCGGTGAGCGCACGGCGGAGGCGTGACAGGGTGGGGTTCCCGGCGATATCGAGGATCAGGTCATAGTGTTCAATTCCGTCGGCGAAGTCCTGCTTGGTGTAGTCGATGACGTGATCGGCGCCGAGGGAGCTCACCAGATCCATCTTGCCCGTACTGCACACGCCTGTGACCTCGGCACCGGCCGCCTTGGCGAGCTGCACCGCATAGCTGCCGACTCCGCCCGAGGCACCAAGGACCAGCACCTTCTGTCCCGGGGTTATCTGGCTGGCCGCGCGGAGGGTCTGCAGGGCAGTGCAGGCCGAAACCGGGACCACCGAGGCCTGTTCGAAGCTGATGTTCGCCGGTTTGCGGGCGAGCTGGCTTTCGCGGGCCGTCGCATATTCGGCAAAAGAGCCCTTCCCGACGCCGAAGACCTGGTCCCCGGCGGCGAACCGCGTCACTGCCGCGCCGATCGCCACGACGGTGCCCGCCAGGTCCAGCCCAGGCACAGGGTTTTTGGGGGCTCGCATGCCGTAGGCCAGACGTAGTGCGTAGGGCAGGCCCCTGGTGACATGCCACGTCCCGCGGTCCAAGCCCGCAGCGTGAACCCGAACAAGCACTTCGTTCTCGGCAATCTTCGGCTTGGGGATCTGCGCCATGTGCAGGACGTCGGCGGAGCCGTAGGCCTCCTGCACAATGGCCCCCATCGTAGAGGACGCTTGCGGCTCCGCCGATGGCGAGCCGCCCGAAAGAGGAGTCTCCGCAGCCTGCTGACCAGAGGTCATAGCCATTCCTTTCACAACATTTGGGGTGCGCAGCCTACGTTACGTTTCGTACGCTGTACTAAACAGAATATCGTACAATGTACTAAACCGCTAGAGCCCAAGGAGTCCCCATGCCAGCAACGACGCAGCCGCTCGCCGAACGGCGCCTTCCGCTCAGCCGGGAAAGGGTGCTCGGTTGCGCAGTGAATCTCGCCGACGAGTCGGGAATCGCCGCGTTGACCATCCGCTCGCTCGCACAGAGCATGGGAACGAAGCCCATGTCCCTCTACTACTACGTAGCCAACAAGGATGAGATTCTGGACGGCATCGTGGACATCGTCTTCAGCGAAATCGAACTCCCATCCCCCGCAGGCGAGTGGCGGGAGGAGATGCACCGAAGGGCACACGCCGTCCGCGCAGCGCTCAAACGCCATCCGTGGGCAGTAGGGCTGCTGGAGAGCCGCTCCTCCCCAGGTGAAGCTAATTTGCGCCACCACGAGGCGACACTCAGCACCCTGAGGGCAGCGGGCTTCTCGGTCAAGATGACGGCCCATGCGTACGCCTTGCTCGACAGCTACATCTACGGATTCGCGCTCCAGGAAGCGGCTCTGCCTTTCGAGGGCCGGGACACCGCCCCCGAGATTACGACGCCGATTGTTGAGCGCTTTTCGACCGGCCAGTACCCGCACATGATGGAGATCGCCACCGAACACGTCCTCAAACCCGGCTACGACTTCGGGGATGAATTCGACTTCGGGCTAAACCTCATCCTTGACGGCCTCAGCCAATCGGTTCCGGTCACCGGCGGAGGTCCGGGGCAGCGCTAGCGAAGTCCTGTCAAACACGCGGATGATCGGCTACACCGGCGTCACGCCGAGCAGGCTTTTGGCGCTTTGATCCAGCCGCGATCCCGAGATCCCGGGGCTCGGGAGGAGGCTGGGCGCCGAAAAGGTGCTCAGCGTGACACGGCACCAAGCCCAGGAGCCCAACCGCTACCTCTTCAGGTTGCTCAGCTCCTGCAGAACCTCGTCCGAAGTAGTGATGATGCGGGCGTTGGCTTGGAAGCCGCGCTGGGCCACGATCAGGTTGGTGAATTCCTGGGACAAGTCCACGTTGGACATTTCCAGTGAACCGGCAGTCAAGGTGCCGATTCCGGCGTCGCCGGGTGCGCCCACCTGGGCGGCGCCGGAGTTGGCGCTGGCCACGTAGGTGGAGCTGCCCGCCTTCTCGAGGCCGCCAGGGTTTGTGAAGCGGGCGAGTGCAACGCGCGCAAGGACCTGCTTGCTGCCGTTGCTGAACGAACCGATGAGCGAGCCATCCCCACCCAGGGTGAAGGACTCGAGCTTGCCTGCTTCGGAGCCGTTCTGGCTGCCGACGGTGAGTGTGCTCATGGCCGCGAAGCCGGTAACGCCGGTCATGTCCACCGTGATCCCGCCCACCGTCATGGTGCCGCCCGACGTCAGCGCGCCGTTCGTGAACGCGAGCGTCGAGTTGCCTGTGGCTCCGTTGGCGTCTGCCCCGGCCACGTCCCAGCCGGCCGCGGAGCGGCTGAACGTCAGGGTCAGGCTGCGGGAGGCGCCGTCGGCGTCGTACACCTTGACCTGGCGCTCCACGCTGGTCCCGACGGCGGCGTCCGACGGCAGGTTGCCGTCCAGCGAAGTCTTGGTGGTGGCGACGGCGGCTGCCGTGGTGTTGGGCGAGAGGGCGATAGGCCCGGTGGGACCTCCCACGTTTACGGCGCCACTTACGGCGGACCAGCCCTGGAGGATGCCGCCGTCGGGGCTCACCAGGCGGCCGGCGGCGTCCATGTCGAAGGCTCCGGCGCGCGTGTAGAGTTGCTGGCCGCCCTTGCTGGTGATGAAGAAACCGTCGCCGGAGATCATCATGTCCGTGGCACGCCCGGTGTTCTGCGATGAACCCTGGCTGAAGTTGGTGCTGACCGCGGCCACTCGCACGCCCAAACCGATCTGGGCGGGGTTGGTGCCGCCGGTCTCGGTCTGCGGGGTACCGGCACCCTGCGTCATCTGGGAGAGGGTGTCCTGGAACTGGGTGGAAGAAGCCTTGAACCCGGCCGTGTTCACGTTGGCGATGTTGTTGCCCGTAACATCCAGCATGGTCTGGTGGGCTCGGAGGCCGGAGATTCCGGAGTACAGCGAACGAAGCATGGTGTGGCCTTTCTTCGGGTGGTTCGGGGCGGAAGTTGGTGGAGCGTCAGGCGGTGGGTGCGGGCGAGGCCGCGGCGGTCATCCCGCTGATGGAATCGAGCGGAATGTTCACACCCCCGACCGCCACGGTGGGGACTCCCCCGGCGAAGGAAACCGAGCTCGCAACGCCGGATCCCTTGGTTCCGTCCGCGAGCGCGTAGCTGATGTTGTGGCCGATGATCTGCGCCGCAGCAGTGCGCATCTGGAGCGAGAAACTCTCCTTGGCCCCGGTGGAAAGTTCGGTCATTTTCTCCATCATGGACAGTTGGATGGTCTGCCCCATCATCTGGTTGGTATCCATGGGCGCGCTGGGGTCCTGGTTTTTCAGTTGTGTCACCAGCAAGTTCATGAACATGCTCGAGTCCATGGTCTGCGCGGGCTTAGGCGCGGTGGTTCCAGACGCGGTGGTTCCAGGCTGGACTCCGCTGTTTGCCGCGATGGCTTGGATGGTCACTCTTGGTTCTCCTTCATCAGACGAGAATGTCCAGGCTGCTTGTACTGCTTCGTGGAAGCACGACGGCGGTCCGCGGCAGGCGAACCGGCTCGCCGCCGCTGCCCTGTGGGAAGGCCGGGCTTTCCGCCGGGCGCCGGTCCCGTGTATCAGAACTGCGGGCGTCCGAGCCACTCGTCCCGGCATCGGCCGGGGTGTTGTGTTCGGACAAGTCAAGGCTGGCGCCGAAGCCTGATTCCCCCAGTCCGCGCCGCAGTTCCGGCAGGATGCTGCGCACTGCCTCCCGGCCAGCCTCCCCGGGGGCGAACAATTCGATCCGCACGCCCGAGCCGTCTATGTGTGCCCGGACGGTCAGGGGGCCCAGGTCTTCCGGGGACAGCCTCAGCGTCATCACGTGCTTTCCCGGGTCCGCTGCGGCAAGGGAGAACAGCGGTCCGGCTACCTGGGGCAGCAGCTTGGCTGGATCTGCCTGTGGTGCCGGCGTAGCCATGCCGGGAGTAGCGGGCGAGGGAACCTGCTGGAGGGGCGATGCCGGCTGCGTGATGGCCGGAAATCCGGCCTGAGTGCCGGCCGCCGTGGCAACGATACCCTGACCGCCGGGCTGTTGGGGGTCCTGTTGCGTCCCGGGTTTCCGGGGAGGAAGTACGACGGCGGTGCCGGCCCCATCCGCCGGGGCTGCGGTGGCGGTGGGCGCAGTTTTGGTGCCGACGGGGGCCGGGCTGGCGGCTGACGCGGTGCTTGGCTGTATCAGAGCTGACGAGACCGACGGTACTGACGGTGCCGGCGCTGTGCCCGGCTGGACCGTGCCCGGCTGAACTGTGCCCGGCTGAACTGTGCCCGGCCGGACTGCGCCCGGCTGAACCGTGCCCGGCTGGACTGTGGCCAGCTGGACTGCGCCCGGGTTTCCGGCCGGGAGCGCTGGCGCCGACGGAGCGGCAGAAGCCTCCAGGGTTTTGGAAGCTGCTGTGCTCCCCCAAGACGCTGTGTTCCCCGAGGACAGTGTGCTTCCCGCAAGCGTGGCAACACCTGCCGGTCCCGAAGGACCTCCTGCATTTTCCAGCAGCGTTGCTGGCTGAGTTGTTGGCTGCGTCGCCAAGCCCGGCCCGCCAGAAGCCGAGCCCCCGGCCAGGGCCGCAACATTGCCTTTTGCCGAGGTGCCCGCGATCGACCCGAGCGGCACCGTTCCCGCGAAGACACCCTCTTTGCCTGGCACAACGCTCGATCCGGACCCGGGACCGGGCGCAACCCCCTGCGCCGCCGCGATTCCGGCAATCGCGAGTCCGCTGGGAGCACATACGCCTGCACTGGCCGCCGCACTCACGGGAGCAGCCGAACCTTTGGCGTCCTTCGCTTCTCCCTGTTCACCCTGCGGGGATTCACCAAGCCGGGATTCACCAGGGTGGGCAACCGTCCCGGAACCGTCGGCGGCAGATTTTCCCCGCCCGCCGTCGTCGGACACTGGCTGTTCCTTCGCTTCGGGCGCCTTCCCCGAAGCCTTCGCACCGGACGCCAGCACGCCGCCCATCACGGCATCAAAACCGGCGGGCGAGCCGGAATGCGAAACCGTCCCGGGTCCGGAAGACGGCAGACGAGGCGAAGCGGCACTGGCCGGGGGCAACTGCATCACGAGCCTCCCGCTGGGACGATGCGGCGGATCGCGGTCAGATTGGACTGCTGCTCCCACGCATCGCGGATCTGGATGGTCTGTCCGGGAACGGGCGCGTCGATCGCTTTACCGTTGCCGAGATAGATGGAGATGTGTTCGCCGCCGAAACTGACCAGCAGGTCGCCGGGTTTGGCTTGAGCCAAGGTAGCCACCGGGGTGCCTTGCCGCATCTGATCGCTCACCACGCGGGGAAGATCGACGCCGAGATCCTTGAAGACGCGTTGCACGAAGCCGGAGCAATCCATGCCCACGGCGGGGTTCGTGCCGCCCCAGACGTAGGGCACTCCCACGTATTTCTTGGCATCGGCCACTACGGCATCACCCGTGACGCCGGTGGCCGTGCCGCTGGCTATGCCCGAGAGCGCACCCGCCCCCGCTACACCTCTGAGGGCCGTGGTGCTCCCGGGCCCCAAGGAAGAGGCGAGTTGCGAAATGCCCGACGCCGAGCCCGTCGAATCCCCGACGGCCGTGCTCAGCGCCTGCGCGAAGGACGCCGTGTCCGCGGATGAAGGCGCACTTCCAGAGGAGGACGCACCTCCGGCCGTCCCCGTGGACTGCGGACGAACGCCCTGTGTCAGTTGCTGCAGCATCGATTCGATGCTCTGGATGCGGCCGATGGCCTCGGTTACGCTCATGAGCCGGCCTTCCGCGCTGCCGGAGCCGGCTGTGAGGAACTTCGGTGCCATGCGGAGGAGGCGATCTCGTCCAGCACGCCTTGTTCGGCGCGCAGCGCGGAAGCCTCGAAGGCGGCTCCGTGTCGGTTTTCGAGCTTCTCCAGCCCCACCGCGCGACGCTTGGCTTCGGTGTATTCCGCGCGGGCCTGTTCGGCGTCTGCCTCCGCGCTGGCGGCCAAGGCGTCAAGCTCGGCCAGCATGCTTTGCGCGGACGCGCGGGAGGCTGCGATGGCCAAGAGTGAGGCGGAGCTTCCAGCAGCTCCGGCGGACTCGGCCAGTTCCTCGCGGGCGGTAGCTCGGCGGGATCGCAGGGATGCGGTCCGGGAGTTGGCGCGGGCCAGTCCGCTGGCGGCGGCGTCCTGCTGCGTTTGGCGCAGGCGCAGGAGCCCGGCCAGGGAGAATTGACGGTTCACGCGGCTCCTTCGAGGCTTGCTGAGAGTCGGAAGAGTTCGGGCCATGACTCGCTGTACGGGGTGGATTCGTCCATGCCTTGCCGCAGGAACCGGTTGATGGCGGTTTCGTGGTCCAGCGCCGCATCAACCAAGGGATTGCTGCCGCGGTGGTAGGCACCGACGTCGATCAGGTCCTGGGCGCTGCGCCGCRCGGCGAGGATCCTGCGCAGGGATGCCGCGAGCGCCGTGCGATCGGCGGTGTTGACCTTGGAGGCCACGCGGGACACTGAACCGAGCACGTCCACCGAGGGGAAGTGCCCTGTGACAGCAAGCTTCCTGTCCAGGACCACGTGCCCGTCCAGGATGGAGCGGGCGGCGTCGGCGATCGGTTCGTTGTGGTCGTCGCCGTCCACCAGCACCGTGTAGATACCGGTCACGGAACCGGTTTCGGCGGTGCCTGCGCGTTCCAGAAGCCGGGCCAGTACGGAAAAGGTCGACGGCGGGTAACCGCGGGTGGCGGGCGGCTCACCGGCGGACAGGCCGATTTCGCGCTGGGCCATGGCTACGCGGGTGAGCGAATCCATCATAAGCACCACGTCCTGTCCGGCGTCGCGGAACGATTCGGCGATCCGGGTGGCCGTCACTGCTGCACGCAGGCGCATGAGGGCGGGCTCATCGGACGTGGCAACAACCACCACGGAACGTGCGAGGCCTTCGGGGCCAAGGTCGTCCTCCAGGAATTCGCGCACTTCGCGGCCGCGCTCCCCCACCAGGGCAATCACGGAGACCTCGGCATCCGTGCCGCGGGCGATCATGGACAGCAGCGAGGATTTGCCAACACCCGAGCCTGCGAACAGTCCCATACGCTGTCCGCGGCCGAGCGTGGCCATCGTGTCCAGGACGCGGACGCCGGTCTGCAATGGGGTGTCCACCCGGGCGCGGTGCATGGCCGACGGCGCTTCGTTGTCCAAGGAGACCATGGGACTGGCGGGCAGTGGGCCTTTGCCGTCGATCGGACGCCCGAGCCCATCCACCACGCGCCCGAACAGACCGCGTCCGGTGGGGACCAGGATCGGGCTGCCCTTGGCACGTGCCGCGTCTCCTGCCGCAACTCCGGCCAGCCGTCCCAGCGGCATACAGCGCACGGCACCACTGAGCGACGCGACCACTTCGGCGTCGAGCCCGGGCGCATCGCCCACCATCACCAGATCCCCCACGGCACAGTCCAGCCCGGAGACCTCCAGGCCAAGGCCAAGCACGGACGTTACCGTGCCCACGCGTTGCGGGGCCGCGGCCGCGAGCGCCGCGCCGAATCGGCCTGCGTGCGGCCGGTACTCGGTGATGCTCATGCGTCAATCCCCAGCAGCGCCCTTTTGGCCCTGTCCAACGCGGTGCTGAGCCGGGCGTCCAGCCAACCCTGCGGATATTCCGCGATCGCGTCCCCTGGCTTGAGCGACGGATCGGCTTTGAGTTCGACGCCGGCCACGTCCACGACGTCGACGGCGGCCACCGCGGCAAGATCTGCCGGGTGGAGGCGGACGGAAGTCACGGTTTCCGCACCGGACACAGTGCCCAGGGCGCGGGCCAGGGCGGCGCGGGCAGTGTCCTGGCCCTTGTCGAGTTCGTAGCCCAGGATGGCTTCGGCAAGCTCAATCGCGCTGGCCGCCAGCACGTCTTGCGCTTCTTCCAACGCAACGCCGCGGTGTTGCCGGGACGCGGCGGCGGAGGCTTCGAGCGCACGGACAGCGTGCGCAACCGCCTGCCGCCCGGCGTCGAGCATTGCGCGGTGCTCGGATTGGAGTTTTTCTCGGAGGCGCTGCTGTTCCAGCGCCGCAGCCTGGATCCCCGCAGCGTAACCCGCCGCGTGTCCTTGGGTGTAGCCCCGGTCCTCCTTGAGGGACCGAGTGGCTGGCAGGATGTCGGGGAAGACGACCCTTTGGAGCTCAGCCTCAGTAGACATAGTCGTCCTCCTCGCCGCGCCGGACCACGATTGCACCCTCGGCTTCCAATTCACGGATCGAACGGACAATCTCTGCACGGGCCTCTTCAACCTGGGACGCGCGCACCGGCCCGGCGGAGGCCATCTCGGCTTCGAGGATTTCGAGATTGCGGCCGGACACGTTAGTGCGCACGGCCTCCAGCACCACGGCGGGCGCACCCTTCATGGCGACGGCGAGCACTTCGGCATTGACTCCGCGCAGGATCTGCTGGATGTCGCGGCGTTCCAGCTTTACGATGTCCACGAAGGTCAGCATCCGGGCGCGAACTTCGGTGGCCAGCTCCGGGTCGAGGGTCTCCAAACCGTCCAGCACGGAGCGTTCCGTGTTGACGTCGGATCGGTTGATGATGTCTACGAGGGGTTGGATCCCACCGACGATCTCGCTCGATTTCCTTTGCGACATGACCGCACCGGCACGCACTTTGAGGGTTTCGGCCACGATTCCCACGGCCTCCGGCGACGCCATTCCCATCGTGGCGATGCAACGTGCCACCTCGCTCCGTTGGACGTCACCCAGACCTGCCATGACCGCGGAAGCCTTGCCGGGCCGCAAGTGCGCCAGGATCAAGGCAATGGTCTGCGGCATTTCGCTGTCGATCAGCGCCAGGAGCTGCCCAGAGTCCATCATTTCCAGGAATTCGAAGGACTTCCCGGCCATGGTGGACGCAAGACGGTCCATGAAGCCTGCTGCTTTGTCCGCACCGAAGGAGGCTTCCAAGAGCCCGACGGCGAATTCCTGGCCGCCGCGGGCTGTCCGGCGTCCGCTGATCGCAAGTTCGTGGAACTCGGTCATGACGTGGTCCGCCACAGCTGATGAGACGCGGCGCAAGCGCACGATCTCCGCGGCGATGTCCTCAGCCTCAGACTCTGAGAACTGCGTCATGACCGAGGCTGCGCTGGCCGGGCTCATCTGCATGAGCACCACGGCCACCTTTTGGGCACCAGTCAAGGCGCTCACCTCGTATCCGAGCTCTGCGGCCCTCATACCGGCTGCTTTTCGTCCATGAGCCCGCGCAGGTACTCGGCGGTTCGGGCCGGGTTCTCGGCGACCATGGCTTCAATCTGTGCGCGCCGTCGCTCGCCGTCGAGCGCTTCGGCTCCCGCCATCGGCAAGGCCGGAACGGGATGCACCGGCGGCAATTCAATCGCCGTCGTCGCGGGAGGTCCTTCGAGCGCCGGTGCGGTGACGGCGTGGGGAAGCATCTCGTAGTCAAGCCGCTCACCAAGATCAACAGGCTCGCGTTGCTGCCTGCGCCGCAAGAGGATGAGCACCAGCACGATCAGGGCAACCACTGCCAGCAGGATGCTGCCAGCCAGGATGAGCGTATTCATCAAGTCCGATTGTTGCTTGGCGTCGGCCTGGGCCTTGGCCGAGCCCAGCGCTTGGGCCGCTGCGTCCGCAGCCGACGTGCCGAAGGGCAACACTTCAACCGTGACCACGTCGCCACGCGCAGGGTCGATGCCGGCGGCTGACGTGACCAACGCCTTGACCGAGTTGACGTTGAGTCCCGCCGCCGCGGACTGGTTGATGGCGACGGAAATGGTTTGGCGCTTCACGGCACCTTGCGGAATGGTGCGGTCTTCGGTGACCTTGTTGACCGCGTTGTTTTTGGTGGTGTCGCTGGAATCGAAGGTTCCGTTGCCGTTGGTGCCGCCCGGCACGGCGATGTTGTCCGGTCCCAAGACGCCGGAGGCACCGCCGCCGGTCCCCGTGTACTTCTCGGTCTTGGTGGTCTCGCTCAGCGGAACAGCGTCCTTGGCGGTGGAGAACGTCTCACTGCGCTGTTGCGCGGACTCTGCGGTCACGTCGGCGGCGACGGCAACGGTGGCGTTGCCGGGTCCCACCACCCTGTCCAGGACGGCTTTCACCGAATCGGACGTGCGCTGCTGGTAGTCGGCGGCTTGTTTGGACGAGGAACCCGTGGCTCCGCCTCCCACAGTGGAGAGGACGTTACCTTGGGAATCCACCACGGACACGTTCGTTGGCTTCAGGTTTTCGATTGAAGCGGACGTCAAATGCACGATCGCCTGGACCTTGTCTGCGGACAGGGTCACGCCCGGCTGTGTTTCGACGAACACGGATGCCGTGGCGTCCGGTGTCTTGTCCACGAATACTGTTTTTGCCGGAATGGCGAGCTGCACGGCTGCGGTCTTGACACCATCCATGGCCTGGATGGTGGAAGCGAGTTCGCCCTCAAGCGCGCGCTTGTAGGTGACTGATTGCTGGAACTCGGATGAGGTCACCCCGAGCTTGTCCAGTAGCGAATAGCCCGTGGCCGCGGCCGCCGGGAGGCCCGCTGCGGCCGCCTTCAGCCGTTCATCGTTGACCTTGTTGTCGGGAACCAGGATGGTGGAACCCCCATTGCTGAGCTCATACGGGACATTGTCCTTGCGCAGCTGCTCCACGATCCCGTTGGCGTCCGTGTCCTTCAATCCGGAGAACAGGGGTGAGTAGGACGGCTTGCCCAACCATGCTGACAGGGCAACGCCGCCCAGGACCAAGACAGCGATGCCGATGATGGCGACAGTGCGTTGCCCGGCGGTGAACCCCTTGAATCCATCGCCGAGCTTGCGAAAGAAGGCGGCAATCTGCGGAGGCATCAGGCCTGCATCCTCATGATCTCGTTGAACGCATCAACGCCCTTGTTCCGTACGGTGGCCACGAGTTCCATGGTGATCTGGGCGCGCGTTGCCGCGATGGTCGCCTTATGGATGTCATCAAGGTTGCCCGTGACTGCGGAGACTGCCAACTGGTTCGATGTCGATTGCAGTGACTGGAGGTTGTCCACTGCGCCGGTCAGTGCAGTAGCAAAACCGTTGCCGTCCGCCGTCCCAGTGACTCCACTGACATTGCCCCCGCTATTTGCGTAGCCGGTGCCGCTGACACCCCGCACGCCAAGCCCGCCGCCAGCGCCTTGAATTGCACCGATCGGGTCCAATGCCATCAGGATTTTCCTATCTCAAGCGCTGCAAGGTAAGTCTCTCGGGCACGGTCCACCACTTGGGCGTTGGCCTGGTAACCGCGTTGGGCCACAATCAGCGAACCCATCTGTTCGGCGAGGTCGATATCCGGGTAGCGGACATAGCCTTGGGCATCAGCCAACGGATGATCAGGTTGGTACACGAGCCTGCCTGTTGCACTGCCCTGTGGGGTGCTCTTGACGTACACGCCGGTTCCATCGCTACCCTCGGCGGCCTCGATGTAGCGGGCTTGGAACGCCTTGGCACTGCTGCGGGTCGCGGTATTCATGTTGGCCAGGTTGTCCGAGACGGCGTCAAGCCACTTGCGGTGCACGGTCAGGGCAGAGCCGGCAATGCCAATCGCATCAAAAGTCATCAGCTGGTCCTCATGGCTGTGCGAAGGGCGGTGAATTCGTTGCCGACGGCCCGGGCCGCGAATTGGTATCGGAGCACCGTGTCAATGGTGGAGAGCGTTTCGGTGTCGAGGTTCACGTTGTTGCCATTGAGCTGGGTGGGCTCCTGCGACGTCGAGATCGTGGACGCGGCGTATCCGTCACCCGAACGCACGGAGGCTGCGAGCGCATCTTCGAACTGGACCCTTTTGGCGTGGTAGTTCGGTGTGTTGATGTTCGCGATGTTGTTGGCGATGGTGCGCTGGCGCAATGTCAGCCCGTCGAGCGCGCTACCAAGGGCAACAGAAGTCACTGAATCGAACACGACGGCCTGCCTTCGCGAATAGATATGAAGAGGCCGATCCGTGGCCGCGCATCGAGCAATCCCTRCTCAACTTCCACCATCGGCACGTGCGGGGAATCCGTTAGCCGATCGTGGGAATTGTTTTCGATGCTTTCTCTTCAGCCTTGGACGTCAAGGAACAGCGGGCGCGCGGAATTCCGGGCTTCCGGGACGGTACTGAGGGCATCCAGATGTGCGAGAGCGTCGTTGCGGACCTTGCCGAGCATGGTCATGGATTCCAGCTGTGCATCGAGGATCCGCCGCGCCCTACCAGCCAGTTCCACCGGAAGGGGACCAGCCCCGGCGGGGGGATCCCAGGGCATGGGTTCACCGCCGGAAACAGCCAGGGCGATGTCAGCTTCAAGCCGGTCGAAAATTTCCGACCATTCCCGAACTGGATCAGCCGACACCAAGCGTGCCGTTCGCCCTGGCTGCAGAGCCCTGGACAGACAGTTGCGAGGCAGCCTCGTGCCAGCCTTGCCGGAGCGGTTCCAGGAGCGCAATGCATTCCTTGGTCCGGTTGACGTCCCGGTAGATGTTGGCCCCGATCATGGCTTCCATCGAGTACTGATAGATGCCCAACAGCCCGGAGGCGCCATCCCACGCATCGGTCTTCAAGGTGGAGGACAGCTCCGTGACGATCGCCTGGGCGTGCAACAGGTTTTCGCTTGCGACGCCCCAATTGGCGTTCTCCTGGGCGAATTGGGCTCGGTTCAGGTCCAGGAGCAGCCGGTCATACAGCATGGTCAGCAAGCGGGCCGGCGGGGCAGAAAGCACCGCGTCGTCGTTATACCGGGAAAGCTGGCTGGCGCGGAGGGCTGTGGAGGTCATGCTTTACGCTCCTGTCGAGGACTTGGGAAGGCTGGATATCTGTCCGGAGAGCCACGAGGACTGGGATTGGAGCCCTCCGAGCAGGACCTCCATGTTGGTGTAGACGGCTTGCAGCGTCGCACGTCGGCTTGCCAGGCGTTGATCCCAGTCCGAGATTTGGTTGCCGAGGTCTGTTACTTCGGCCTGTTGTCCTTTGATCAGGCCAGTGACGGAACCGCTGAACGGGTCGGTCGCAGCGGTTGCGGCGTCGGCAACCCGGGACGCGATTGTTTGGAGGGCGGCTTGGGTCCCGGCAGGATCCGCCGCCAAGGCCGTCGCGAGCTTGGCGGAGTCGAAGGTGAAGTCGCCGGACTTGGTGATGTTGATTCCGTAAGCAGACGGGGACTGCCCGTTCACGGGCATCGCCAACGCCGTGAGGACCTGGTCGTTGACCGCGCGGACGCTGCTGTTGCCGGTGAATATCCCGCCCGTCGGAGCCGTCACTCCATTGGCGTCCGTCTTGCTGCTGACCGCGCTGTAGATCGAGACGAACCCCAGCACATCGTTGACCGAGGCCACGAGGTCCCCCGCCTTTTTGGCGATCCCGGCGGTGTCGCTGGTGATGGTGACAGTCACGGGCGCCGCTGTCACGGCGGTCGCGGTCACGGACACGCCTGGCAGGAGATCGGTGAACGTGTTCGACGAAGAAGTCACGGTCTGGGCGGCCGCGGTGCCTGCGTACAGGGTCGCTTTGGCGTCCTGGGCGGCCTTCACGACGGCGGCTGAAGGATCAGCCATCAGGTCCGTGGCAGTTCCGGCGGTCACTTGGGCCGCCGTTCCTTGGTACGCAGTGAAGGCTCCAGCCGCGCCAGAGGTTGTGGCCGTCAGCTGAAGCCGGTAGTTGCCGTTACCCGCAGGGACTTTCACAGCGCGGGCTCCGCCGGAAGCGTTGTTGATCGCCGTAACGACGTCGTCAAGGGACGTGCTGGCGGGAACAATCTCGGTCTGTTTCCCCGTGGAGTCCACCAGCGTCAGGTGTGCGGGGGCGCCCGTCCCGTCAACCGGCCAGGTGGCCATGGCAGCGGTGACATCCACTTGGGTCTGGGCGAGTTGTGTGACGGTCAAATCAACGGAGCCGGCAGTAGCTGAGGTAGTTGCCGTGGCGGTAACGGAGGGGGACGTCGTGCTTGCTGTGAACAAGTTCAGGGCATTCGCCGCGGAGTCACCGGTGGCGAGATCGCGCAACGCCGCCAGTTTCGTGTTGAAGGACTGCAAGGTGGAGATCATCGTCTGGTCCGAGGCCAGTTTCGTCTTGAGCTGCGTCTGCGGCAGCGCTTCGACGCTCATGAGCGAGTTGATGATGGACGTGGTGTTCAAGCCACTGGCGAGGCCATCAATCGAAGTTCCCACGGGACGTTCCTTCCGGGTCTGTGAATGCCGTAAGCGGCCATCGGGCGGATGCCAATGGCGGCCAAGGGAGCAAGTTGCCCGTCTTGGCCGCCGTTGGAGCTAACGCAGTTCCGCTAAAAGTTGTCCTTTACCCGGAGGGCTTAGCGCAGGAGGGAAAGAACACCCTGACCGGACTGGTTCGCCTGGGCCAGCATGGCCGTGCCTGCCTGGGACAGGATGTTGGCCTTCGTGTACTTGACCATTTCCGCAGCCATGTCGGTGTCGGCAATACGGGACTGAGCAGCCTGCAGGTTCTCACCGGAGACGTTCAGGGTCTTGACCGCGTGCTCCAGACGGTTCTGGTTGGCACCGAGGTCGGAGCGCTGGGCAGAGACAGCCGTGATGGCGGCGTCGATCGCAGTGATCGTGGTCTGGGCAGCAGCGTTCGAGGTGACGTCGAAGCCGGTGGCGCCCGTGTTGGAGGACAGGGTGCCGGCTGCCGTCGCCACGTCGCCGAGGTTTACCGAGATCGTGTCGTTGGCAGTGCCACCGGTGCCCACCTGGATGTTCTTCGATCCAGCCTGGAGCAAGTTGATGCCGTTGAAGTTCGTGGACTGCGTGATGCGGTCCAGTTCCTTGCCCAGCGAGTCGGCTTCCTTCTTGATCGCGGTGCGGGACGCTGCGTTGTTCGTATCGTTCGAGCCCTGGACAGCCAGGTCCCGCATGCGCTGGAGGACGGAGGTGACTTCGCCCAGTGCGCCTTCAGTGGTCTGGATGAGGCTAATGCCGTCCTGCGCGTTGCGGGAGGCAACTGCCGAGCCGCTGACCTGGGACTTCAGGCCTTCCGAGATCGCGAGGCCCGCTGCGTCGTCGGCTGCACGGTTGATGCGCAGGCCACTGGAGAGCTTCTCCATCGACTTGGACACATCGTTCTGCGTGTTGTTGAGGTTGCGGTATGCGTTGTTAGCCATCAGGTTGTTGTTGATTGCCATGCCCATGGTGTTTCCTCCGTGATTGGGTCTTCTACTTCCAGGCCATCCGTGGCCTGTCACTTCTGGTTATCGGAACCGGGAAGCCTGTGGTTAGCAAAAACCCGCTAGGAATCTGCTGCAGCACACAAATCGACCGACTGCCGTTTGACTGGACAAAGCGCACAAATCATGCTTGAACGACTCCTAACGCATGGAGCAGCGCGGCCGATAGTTGTCTTTAGCGCGATGAAGGCACGGGGGAAGTGCTTTCTCGCGGGAACGCACCCAAAAACCAACCCGGAACTGGAGTTGACCCGCCATGGCCATCCATGAACTGTCGGCCCTGCTGTGGCGAGAACGTGAGCTACTGGATCTGCTGACATTCAAGCTGGAGGAAGAGCAGCTCCTCCTCACAGCAGGCAAATCCCGCTGGTTGCCGCATGGCACGCGGGAAGTGGAACAGGTCCTGGAACACCTGTCCAAGGCCGGTCTGGCCAGGGCTGTGGAAGTAGCGGCGGTGGCTGAGCAATGGGGCCTGTCTGCCGAGTCCTCGCTAGGCGAGCTGGCCACTGCCGCCCCGGAAGAAGCTTGGGCTGATGTCCTGTCCGCACACCTGTACGCCATGCAGCAGCAGACCGCCAACATCAAGGAGCTGCGTGATTCCAACGAGCAGTTCCTGCGCGCCGCCGTCCGCTCCACCCAGGAAACCATGGCGGACCTGAAGCCGGCGGCCGGGACGTATGACTCCCACGGCCGGACGGGCTCCCAGGGCAGGACCGGGGAACCCGCCCCGTCCCGCCTCTTCGACCAGCAACTCTGACCGAAACCCGGCCGGACCACCAAAGGACAAGCAGTGAGCACATTCGGCGGACTCAACACGGCCTACCTGGGCCTCACCGCAGCGCAGCAGGGCATCAACCTTGCCGGGCAGAACATCGCCAACGCCGGCACTGACGGCTACACGAGGCAACGCATCGAACAATCGGCCGTCGGTTCACCCGTCCGAACGGGTCTCAGTGCCGCCGGAGCGCAGGCCGGCCAAGGCGTGTCAGTGGACGGGATCGCCCGTCTCGGCAACAGCTTCCTCGACGCCGGCGTGCGTTCCACTGCCGCTCAAGCCGGCTACGCCGGCTTGAGGTCCACTGAACTCCAGCGGATAGAGGGGTCCCTCAACGAGCCCGGGGCTGCCGGGATTTCGACGGCGCTGCAGGCCTTCTGGTCTTCATGGCAGGGAGTCTCCAACCATCCCGGGGAGGCAGCGCCGGCTGGCGCGGTGCTTCAGTCCGGCGCAACCCTCGCCGCGACTGTTTCAACGGGCTACCGGGCTTTGGATTCCCAATGGACGCGCGTCCGTGGGGAAGCGGCAACCACCGTCACCACGCTGAACGATGCCGCGGCCCGGGTCGCAGGACTCAACGCGACCATCCGCTCCGTGACGGCCTCGGGAGGCTCTGCCAACGAGCTGATCGATGCCCGCAGCCAAGTGACTGAAACCATCGCATCCCTGGCCGGGGGAACCATCCGGGAAAACACCGATGGGACGGTGGATGTTTTCGTCGGAGGCAACGCCATCGTCTCCGGCACCTCGCACCGCGATCTCACCTTGGCGGGCCAAACGACCATGGGCGCGCCCGGTTCAGCAGTGCAGTTGGAATGGGCCGATCGACCCGGTGCGGCCGTTCCCCTCGACGGCGGAAAGCTCGCCGGTGCGGTATCCCTCCTCGCTCCCGCCGCAGCTGGAGGGACGGGAGGCACCATCTCCGAGGCCGCGGCTTCCTACAACGCCTTCGCCACCAAACTCATGAACGACGTCAACGCCGTTCACCGCACGGGGCAATCCACCACCGGCGCCACCAACCTCGATTTCTTCACCACCACCCCGGGTATCCCCGCGGCACTATCCCTCGGCGTGGTCCCGACCAGCGCCGCGGGGATCGCTACCGGCGCTCCAGGTTCCGGCGCCCTCGACGGCAAAATTGCTGATGCCGTGGCCCAGCTTGGTGCCTCGCCTGGATCACCCGACGCGTTCTGGGCCGGGATCGTGACCGGCATCGGCGCTGTTTCCCGTTCGGCGCAGCAGCACGAGCAGCTCGCCGACGCCGCGAGCGCGGCCGCCGTCGGGCAGCGTTCCTCAGGCGCGTCGGTCAGCCTCGACGAAGAAAACATCAGCCTGCTCACCAACCAGCACGCCTACCAGGCGGCTGCACGGGCGATGACCGCAGTAGACGAAGCCCTCGATGTCCTGATCAATCACACCGGATTGGTGGGAAGGTAAAGCATGCTGAACCGTGTCACGAACCTGACGATGTCCGCGGCCGCTCAACGAAACCTGCAGGCCGGGCAGTCCAAACTCGCCGCCTTGCAGGACAAAGCGAGCAACCTCAAAAACATCACCCGCCCCTCGGACGATCCCGCCGCCACGGCGAATCTCCTTGCCACCAAGAGCCAACTCAGCGCGGCCGGGCAATACGGAAACAACATCAGCGACGGCAACGGGTGGCTCACCACCGCAGACTCTGCCCTCGGCATGTCCACCAACATCCTCAACCGCGTCCGGGACCTCACCGTCCAAGCCGCCAACGGCTCCCTCAACGACACCGCCAAGGAGGCGATCGCCGTCGAACTCGAAGGCCTCAACAAGGATCTCCTCGCCCAGGCGAATACCCAATATCTGGGCCGAAACATCTTCGCGGGAAGCTCCGATTCCGCAGGGGCGTTCACTAGCGCCACCCCGCCCGTGTACAACGGAACGCCAGGAAGCACAGTGGAACGCCGGGTTGATGCGTCACAGACTGTGCGGGTAGACGCCGACGGCGGTGCGATCTTCGGCGATGGCGCCGCCTCGGTTTTCGCTTTGGTGAGCAACGTCGTCGCGGACATCCGCTCCGGCGCTAATGTCAGCAGCCGTTTGCCGGCAATCGGTGACAGGATCAAAACAGTCATCGAGGGTCGCGCGGAGGTGGGGGCGAGGCAGGCCAAGCTCTTGAGCGCCCAGGATTCCGTCGATGGGCTGAAGTTGACGCTGGACGCACAGCGTTCCGGTATAGAAGACGCCGACATGGGAAAGACGGTCCTGGACTTGAAATTGCAGGAAACCAACTACCAGGTTGCCCTCGCGGTCACCGCCAAGGCACTCCAGCCCACGCTCATGGATTTCCTGCGATGAGTACCGCACTGGCGTTTGGTGAGCTGAGCTTCACAGCACCGATGCCCGGGCTTGAAGCCGCAGAGGGGTTCGCCTTGCGGGGAATCGACGGCGCCCCTGGACTTTACGCCATGGAGTCAGCCAGCCCGCGCATCCGGATGTTCCTGGCCGATGCCGCAGTCTATGTTCCGGACTACGCCCCGGCCATCCCGCACTCAACGCTGGAGGTTCTCGGCCTGGAGCGGACTGGGTCGGACCGGACTGGGCTGGACCGAACTGGGCGGGCAACCGTCCTCGTCGTGGTCAACCCGACCCTGGAAAAGACCACGGTCAACCTCGCGGCACCGATCGTGCTGAACCCGGAAACCGGACGCTGCACCCAGGTTGTCCTGGACGGCGAGGACTACTCCCTCCGGGCCGAACTGAGCGCCTAAGCAGCCCACTCCCCATTTCGAGACGTGAGATCTCGGCTCTTTCAACCCGCGAAAGAGCCGAGATCTCCCCTTTTCGCGCGCCACAAACCAAAATTGTTTGGTAAAACCACTTGCGCCACGGCCTCTCCACGTCCATACTAAATGAACGTCATTCATTTAGTGACTCTCGTCTCACTGAAGAACGATCTGCATGACCGGATGCCACAGCATCACCCAGCAACACCTCTCGGCCATCTAGAAAGAGCCAATTACATGACTCAAATAACCCGCCCAAGCGCAAGGAAAACCGTGGAGGCCCACGATCCCGCCGGCACCGAACACGGCATCAGCGGCAAAGGACTCAAGACGGGGCAGCTGGGGCTCCTCGCCGTCGTCGTCCTTGGCATTTCCTCCGTGGCACCCGCCTACAGCCTGACCAGCTCGCTTGGCCCGGCAGTCAACGCAGTGGGCCTGCAGTTGCCCGCCATCTTCATCGTTGCGTTCATCCCGATGATCCTGGTGGCCTTCGCCTACCGCGAGCTCAACGCGGACTCCCCTGACAGCGGCACCACCTTCACCTGGGCCACCAAAGCCTTCGGCCCGTTCATCGGCTGGATGGGCGGCTGGGGACTGCTGGCCGCCAATATCATCGTCCTTTCCAACCTGGCCGGCGTCGCGGTGGACTTCTTCTACCTCTTCCTTGCCCAGGTTTTCGGCAATCCCGATCTGGCCGACCTGACGTCCAACAAAGCCTTGAACATCGCCACCTGCCTGGCCTTCGTGGCACTGGCCGTCTGGGTCAGCTACCGCGGCCTGCACGCCACCAAACTGGTGCAGTACGCCATGGTGGGATTCCAGGTAGTGGTCTTGGGCGTCTTCATCGTCATGGCACTCACCCACGCATCCTCCGGCGACACCCCCACGGCCATCGCTTTCAGCTGGGACTGGTTCGACCCCACGAAGATCAGCAGCTTCGAGCAATTCGCCGCCGGCATGTCCCTTGCAGTCTTCGTCTACTGGGGCTGGGACGTCTGTCTGACGGTCAATGAAGAGACCAAGGGCGGCAAGGGTACCGCCGGCAAGGCAGGCACAACGACGGCGATTGCCGTGCTGGGACTCTACGTCGCGGTGATCGTCGCCACGATGATGGTTGCCGGAATCGGCGGCGATGGCATCGGGCTGAACAACCCGGACAACCAGTCGAACATCTTCGCTGCACTGGCGTCGCCAGTCATGGGCCCGCTGGCCATCCTGATGTCCCTCGCTGTACTCGCAGGCACGGCGTCGTCCCTGCAGTCCACCATGGCCTCCCCCGCCCGCAGCCTCCTCGCCATGGGGCACTACGGCGCCCTGCCGCAGAAATTCTCCACCGTCAGCAAGCGTTTCGGTTCCCCGGGCTACGCGACCATCGTTGCCGGCGCGATCTCCGGCGGGTTCTACGCCATCATGAAGGTGGTCAGCGAGAACGTCCTCAACGACACCATCCTGGCGCTCGGTTTGATGATTTGCTTCTACTACGGAATGACCGCATTTGCCTGCGCTTGGTACTTCCGGCACAGCGTGTTCAGCAGCGTCCGCAACTTCTTCATGCGTTTGCTCTTCCCGGTGGTCGGCGGCGTCGTACTGACGCTGGTCTTCATCCAGACGGCAGTGGACAGCTGGTCGCCGGACTTCGGCAGCGGGTCCGAAATCTTCGGCGTCGGCCTGGTGTTCATCATCGGCATCGGCATCTTGGCCCTCGGAGCGGTGGTCATGGTGATCATGGCCCGCGTCCGCCCCGGCTTCTTCCGCGGTGAAACCCTCCGCAAGGACACCCCGGCCCTCGTAGTGCCCGAGTAGCCTCCAACGCGACAGAAGCCCTGTTCCGGACTCACCGGAACAGGGCTTCTGTCATGTGTTGGTTGGTTCACCACATGTGGGCCACATCAATCACCAGGCGCGATCCCGTTCCGGGGCCGGCGAGTGTGAAGACCCTGAAGGGGAGCCGGGCACGGACACCCAGGCCAAGGCTGGTGTAGCCCTCGAAGCTTCCCGCGTACGCCACCTGCCGGAAGGTCTTGTACCCGGAGACGTTCGTCAGCTCGTTCTTGTCAGCCGGGTTGTACGTGGCACTGCCGCTTGAGTTGTACGCCGGCGCGTTGACCGTGACTTGCAAGAACGCGTTACCCCTCAAATCAACGGGAAGTCCGGAGCCGTCCTGAACTACCTGCGGAACGTAGCGGATTGAATAGCCGGCAACCGCGCCGTTCAGGTCGATCACCAGACGGTCAAAGCAGGTTTGCTGACCTGTCCTGACATTGATGACTTGTGCCTGGGTCAACGCAGGGGTGGACTTCGCCAAGGATCCCCAGACAATCCCGCAATACGGGGCGGCGGATGCTGCCCCCGGAGCCACGAAACCAAGTCCGGCGGCTACCATCGAAGCTGCCAACCACACTTGAAACTTTCTCACTGGGCCCACTCCTCTGAGTGCTTGAGCGATTTGATACCTCAAGCGTAGGAGCGTGGGGGCCCTTTAAGGGGCTTCGTATCCGCTTCGGCGCCCAACTGTTAGTGGACCTCGATTAGGGTTACGGGGACGTCATATAGCCTCCCGGTTTCCGCGGCCATGAGCGGAAACCGGGCCGTTTCGCGCCTCTGTTCGTTATCCCGGATAACGACGCCGGACCTTTAGCCTTCGCAGTCGCGGCAGTACTTGAGGCCGTTCTTTTCCAGTGCGATCTGCGACCGGTGACGGACCAGGAAGCAGGATGAACACGTAAATTCATCGGACTGCTCCGGGACAACGATGACGGTCAGTTCTTCGCCGGACAAGTCGGCACCCGGAAGGTCGATGCCCTCGGCTGTGTCGTTCTCGTCGACGTCGATCACAGCAGTCTGGGCACCGGAGCCGCGCGACGCCTGAAGGGCCTCGAGCGATTCGGCGGGAGACTCTTCTTCGGTCTTGCGTGGGGCGTCGTAATCGGTAGCCATTGTTGTGGTTCACTTTCGTTGCTGCATAGTGCCATTTCAGGCACCTCAGTGAAGCAGTTTAGGGCATAGTACACGCCATCAACGAATAGTGTGTTCAACAAGACATTCGGCCACATGAAGACCCCGGAAACTCAGGGGTTTGCGCTACTCCCCTGTGCGGATTTTCCGGGCCTGGGCCTCGGCAATGGCAACACCGCTGAGGGCCGGGAGCCAGCCGTACCGGGTGGATTCCGTGGCTCCCGAGGCCCCCAGCTCGGCGGCGTCGTAGAAGTAGGCGGCTTCGATCCAGGCACTGACCTTGGACATGATGGATACGATCATGCGGCCACGCTATCGAGGCTCCGTTCAAGACCGGTTTCCGGTCTGTCACGGCTGTGTTAAATGATCCTGTAGCTCAGGATCCGTGTACCGCCGTCGTCATCACCGTCATCCGGCGCCGCGTGAATCAGCAGTCCGGATTCATCTGCGGTGACGGTGACAGGGTTGCGTGTGATGACGTGACCAGCACTGCTGAACACGCTGATGGGCACGTCCCGTCTGATTCTTTGCTGCAGTGGTTCCACCAACGCCAGTCCCCCGAGTTCAAGGACACCTCCGTTGGCCTGCGGCAACAGGGAAATCCCGCTGCACAGCAGGAGGCCCGGCCCCAGGAGCTGGGCATCCTGGTAGTCGACGAACTGGCCGGGGTTCTCCCACTGATCCACCAGGCGGCCTTCCGTATCCCAGGTGAAGAGCTGCCGGGAACCCCAGCTTCCGCCAAAGACGAGGTCCAGTGTGGGATCGCGGAGGATCCAACCGATGTGGTCATCCACGCGGAACCGCTCGCGTACCTCGAAGCTGTCCGGATCGATCGTGTACACGATGCTTCGGCTCCCGGCCCGGTATTCGGCCACCGAGACCCAGACGTGCGCACCGTCGTAGTCGATGCCGCCAGGGTGGTACCGGGTGTCCTCGCCGACGGAGATGTCGCGTAGCAGCGCGCCGTCTGGATCGAGGACGAAGACGTGTCCCCTCCCCCGCCCGGGAGTGCGCAGCGCCGGATCCGCCGCGGGGCACGGCGCTTCGAGAATCTCAACGGAGGACAAGAAAGTCAGCCCTTTGGCGAAGGCCATGCCCTGTGGGTGATGGGTCGGGAAGTCGAGGCGGACCTCCCCGATCAATTCGAAGCGGCTCCCCCGGTCAAGTCTGGAAATAGCGTCGGAGTGGAGCTCAGTTGCCGGCACCGGCATGTGCCTGCCTCCACAGTCCGTACAGCTCGGCGGAGTATTCCGGACGAGCCGCAAGCACCCCGCCCCGTTCCGGGAATGTGTCGATCTCACCTTCGGAATTGAGGACAACTCCACCGGCCTCTTGAACAATAAGCGTGGCCGCCAGATGGTCGATCGGGCTGAAGCTGCCGATAACGGCCCCCGCACCGCGCCCCGCGGCGACGCCCACCACCGTCATGGTCGCTGATCCCATGATCCGCATGATGCTGTGCCGCTTGCCAAGTTCCTCAAGGAGCTCAAGCATTCCGGGCCACGGCAAGTGCCCCGCGAGTTCGGTCGCTACGACGGTTCCGGCCAAAGCCGCCGACGCCGAATCGTCCAGAGGAGCCAGCGACAGCGGCTTTCCGTTCAGCCAGGCACCATGACCGGCCCACCCCTCGAAAATCTCGCCACGCCACGGGTCGGCGACAACTGCCACGGCGGGCTTGCGGTCCACTGCCAAGGCGAGCGAGAACGCCGTCCAGGGAACGTTGTTCACATAGTTGGTGGTTCCGTCAACCGGGTCAAGGTACCAACACGGTGCCCCGGGAACGGCGACTCCGCCCATTTCCTCGCCCACTACCGTGTGGCCCGGAAGGCGGGCAGCAATCACTTCGCGGACATAGCGCTCGACGGCGACATCGACTTCGGTGACCAGGTCACCGGGGTGGGCCTTGGCCGTGACCTGGCCGCGATCGGCGTCGCGCATGTACCCGACGGCCCATTCGGCCAGTTCCAACGCGACCTTCCGGGACTCAAGAACCTCGTCTCCGGCCAGTCCCCCGGGAGCCTGGGCCGAAGCCCATGCCTGCGGGTCTTCGGCGATGGCATTTTGCAACAGATCCAGTTGGTTGCTCGTGATCGAGTCCACGCCAAGTCCCAATGCCCAGCGCATGGACTCCAGATCGTCCACGGTCCAGCACGCGACCTTGGCCCCTGCACCGTGGATCTGGTCCACCATGTCCTTGCTGAGAACCACGTGCTCGGAATTGACGAACTCGGGACTCAATTCAACAAGCAGCGCTTTCGGCGGGGCGCTCCTCTTGCTCCACGGCAGCCAGATTCGGGCCGCGGGGTCGAGGGCGCGGATGGCCCGCATTCCCTCCAGGCTTCCGCACCACGCCACTTCCACGCCGCTTTCACGCACGACCGCGGCAGCCGCCTCAGCGGGGCCCGGCTCGTCCATGTCGATGAGCAGCGTTGACCGGCTGCCGCGGAAAAGTTCGAGGGCTTCGGACAGCAGCGGAATACGTTCCTCGCGCGCCCCCAGCTGGCTGATCCGGTCATAGTCGACGTCTGACGCGTCGCAGTCCAGGCCCCAAATCCTGAGCAGCGAGGCGTCGTGGAGCAGGATCACCTGGCCATCCTTCGTCACCCGGACATCCACTTCCACGAGGTCCGCACCCGCGTCGATGGCTGAGGAAATGGCGGGCAGCGTGTTCTCCAGGAAGTTGCTGGAGTCACCCCGATGGGCTGTGGCGAGGGTCTTTTCGGTGGCAATCGTGTTGCTCAAAGCGCGGCACCCGACTCTGCTACGAGGCGTCCGTCCCGGAAGGTCATGGCCTTGCGGATCCCCGCGTATGTCTGTTGGCCGGGTTGCATGTACTCACCGCTGACAAAGCTGCGGAGCTGGGCGTCGGCCCTGCGCACGTACACTTCCTGGAAGTGTCCGCGGGGGACAACCCTCTCCACGGTCGCAGGGACTGCGCCCGCGAAGGGCAAGGCTCCCAGGATGACGTCCTCAGGGCGGATGCCCAGGATGTCTTGGCCGGCGGTGATGAGTCCGTCGTTGAGTGAGCCTTCCAGGCGGTTCATGCTGCCGATGAAGGTGGCCACAAACTCGGTTTCCGGGCGGGCATAGAGCGCTTCCGGAGTACTGTATTGCTCGATCCTGCCCGCGTTCATGACGGCGATGCGGTCGGACATGGACATGGCCTCTTCCTGGTCATGCGTGACGATGACCGTGGTGATGCCCAGTTCCTGCTGGATCTTGCGGATGTCTTCACGCACTTTGACGCGCAGTTTCGCGTCCAGGTTGCTCAAGGGTTCGTCCAGGAGCAAGAGCTTCGGCTCCTGGACGAGTGCCCTGGCCAAAGCCACGCGTTGCTGCTCGCCGCCGGAAATGCGGGCCGGCTTGGAATCCTTGTGGTGCAAAAGGCTCACCAGTTCCAGGACGGCTTCCACCCTGTCCTTGATCTCGGCCTTGGACATCTTGCGGAGCTTCAGCGGGAAGCCGACGTTCTTGGCCACTGTCATATGGGGCCACAGGGCGTAGTTCTGGAAAACCATCGCGCTAGGGCGGTTCTCCGCGCCCAAGTGGGACACTTCCTGGCCTTCCACCTCGATGGAGCCGGAGTCAGGTTCCAGGAAGCCGGCAATCATTCGGAGGGTTGTGGTCTTGCCGCAGCCGGAGGGTCCCAGCAAAGACACGAGTTCGCCCTCCTTCACCGAGAGATCGAGGTCGTCGATGATGGTGCGGCCACCCAAGACCTTGTGCAGGCCGCGGATGTTCAAGCCGCCACTCGATGCCGCAGTGCCCGGCTCGGTTGTGCCGGCGGGTGGTTGAGTCAATGGTTCATGAATTGTCATGGGGTCTCTGTCTGACGTGAGCGCTGGGCGCTATTGAGCCTGAGCGCAGGGGCTATTTGATCTGGAAGCCCTCGGCGAGCTGGCCGCCGAGGATGTGCTTGTGCGCCGCGAGCATGAGGGCCACGGAGGGGATGGCCAGCAAGATGGAGAAGACAGCAGCCACCTGGGTGGGGTAGTTCAACACCAGGCTGTACATCTGGGTAGGCATGGTCATAAAGGCGGGCGCACCCACCAAGTACGTTCCTTGTGCTTCGTCGAAGGACGCCAGGAAGGACATCACGGCCGCGACGATGATCCCCGGCAATGCCATGGGGAGCGTCACTGAAGCGAAGACGCGCAGTTTGGAGGCTCCGGCGTCGCGGGCTGCTTCCTCCAGGTTGCGCGGCACGGCAGCGAACGCTGCCGCCGGGATCCAGGTCATGAAGACCACAGTTCCCAGCACGTGCACCACCAGGATTCCCAGCACGCTGTTCATGAGGTTCAGCGCGTAGAAGAGCGCCGCGAGAGTGACGAACAAACCCATCTTCGGAAAAGCGTTGGTCGCGAAGAGACTGATCAGGAAGAAGCGGCGTCCGGGAAAATCGAAGCGGGCGAAGGCGTAGGCCGCGGGCAAACAGATGATCGCAGAAACCAGCACAGTCAGCGGAGCGAAGAACAGGGAGTTCTGCACCGCGATGCCGAGCGCGCCGTCGTTGACGACAACCTGCCACCAGCGCAGCGTCCAGTCATCGGGAAGGAGGTTGGGGAACGTCCAGTTGCCGGCGAAGGCGCGGACGCCCAGCCAGAGCAAGGGGCCCAGGATGAAAACGACCATGAGGACCACGAACAGGCCAACCAGGGCACTCCGGACCATCGAGTCCAGCGTGAGAGGCCTTCGGGTACGGGAAGCAGCAGGGGAACCGGTAGTGGTCGCCATCAGACTTTCCCCTGTTCCTTGGCGGAGCGGAAGTTTGCCCACACGTAGAGTGCGGCTATTCCGGAGGCGATCAGGAAGACCGTGAAGGCCATGACAGCCGACTGCTGCGGCTGGTTGAAGGACGAGAAGTAGTTGGACATGTCCACTCCGAGCATGTTCGGCGAATTGGGCCCGGTGAAGTAAGGGACCGTGAACGATCCGACGATTCCGATGGCCGTAAACGTCGTCGCGATGATGATCGGAACGGCGGCCATGGGAACGATCACTGAGACGATCGTGCGCAAGGCGCCGGCACCGGCGTCGCGCGCTGCTTCGATCATGGCGTTCGGCACGGACTGCAGTCCGGAGGAGACCATGAGCACAGCGAACGGCAGCGACGTCCAGACCGAGCCGATGATGACCGTGACCATGGTGAAGGCCCACACGGGGAAGTCGAGCCCGGCAAGCGCGAAAACGCTCCGCAGGAAACCCGTGCCGGAGTAGAAGGTCAGGATGGCCCAGGACGCGATGACCACCGGGATGAACAGCGGAACGATCGCCAGGCCGGAGAGCACGCGGGCCATTCGGCCACCTTTGAGCTTCAGGTAGAGCCCGATCCCGAGGGCCAGGAAGATGACCGTTGCCGTGCTCACGAGCGTCACAATGACCGTGACGAGAAGGTCCCCAAGGAAGCGCTTGTTGGTGAACATTTCCTGGTACGCGGCCAGGGTCCCCCACCAGGCGTCTGCCTCGTGCACGTTCTGGCCAATGGTGGCAATCGTGTGGTTCAGCCCGCCGGTCAGTCCGATGCTGAACCCGAAGGCGAGCACGATCGGGAATCCGACGAAGAGTGCGATCAGCAGGATCGGCGGGAGTGCCATGAAGAACCCGACGGCGCGCTGGCCCAGGCGCTTTGGGCGCCCGACGCGAGCCGGCGGAACTGTCTGTTGCAGTTCCGCCGGCTTGTGAAGCGTGGTTGTCACTGGCCGGGAACCTTCTGGTCCCAGAGGTTGTTCAGGTCTTTGCCCATCTGGTCGAAGTAGCCCTTACGCAGGTTGTTCGTGTCTGCGTCCTTGAACTTCTCCTTCATATCCGCCGGCAGCTTGTCCAGGCTGATGGCGGGGAAGCCGGACATTTCCTTGATGATCATGGACTGCGCGTCCGGCGTGAGGACGAAGTTGGCAAGCTTCAGTGCCGCCTCCTGGCGAGGCGAGGACTTGGGGATGCCGAGGTAGGCGGCGCCGCCGGTGAAGGACGGGTTGCTGATCTGGGTTGCCTTCACGGAGGACGGAATCTGGCCGTTCGTCAAACCGGTGATGAACTGGTCCGACCAGACCGGAGCCATGGAGATCTGTCCTTTGGCGAGCAGGTCAAGGGTCTGCTGGTTGCCGTTGGGGTAGACACCGCTTTGGAAAACGGAAGAGTTGAGGTCCTTCAGCGTTGCGAAGCCTTGGTCCCAGTACTTCTCCAAGTCCTTCTCGTAGCCCACCGTCATCTTGGCGCGAGCGTCGGCCGGGACGAACTTGTCCAAAACAGTGGCGACGAATGCGCCGCCAGACCCTCCCGACTTGGGCGAGTTGTAGGTGAACTTGCCCGGGTTTGCCTTGATCCAGGCCAGCAGTTCGTCAAGGGTCTTCGGCGGAGCGGCAACTGTCTTGGTGTCATATGCCAGGAGCACCGCGGAGCCGCGGTACGGGATCCCACCCGTGCCACCGGCTTTAATGACGTCCTGCGGGACATCGTTCAGGGCCGAAATCGTCTGCGAGTTCACGGAGGTCAGCAGATTGGCTGCGGAGGCCTTGGAGACGAAGCCGCCGTCCACCAGATCAAAATCGGGTTCTTTGTTCTGCTCGGTGGCACTGGTCAGTTTCGCCAGGGTCTGGGCATCGTGCTCGCCGTGCAGATCCAGCGTGACCTTCACGTGGTAGCCAGGGTTGGCCTTTTCGAACGCGGGGACAAGGCTCTTTTCCCACAGTTTCTGGACATTGGTGTCCCCGCTGATGAACACGGTGATCGACTTGTCCGGGGATGCGCTGGCGCCATTGTTCTGGGCCGATGCGGTACTGCTTTGTGCGCAGCCGGTCACAGCGGTGGCTGCAACAACGGCGACGGCGGCCGCGGCTAGGAAGCGGTTGGTCATGGTGTTCCTTCATCTTGTTTGAAAAGTCCCCCGAATGCAGGAACCACCATCCAAGGGCAAGGTGAAGGGGCGAGACACGGCCTGTGAATCAGGGATTAACCGAAAACAGAATTCTCGCAAACATGTCAGGACATACGAACAACAGCATGAAAGGTGCGGTCAAACCTGGACGGCTGGGAGAACTTCCTCTTCTTGCTGATCCAAGGGAGCATCGCCGTTGAATTTTTCAAGATCGGTGGCCAGTCCCTCGTACACCGCGGGCTTCGATCGTTTGAGATAGCTTGCGTAGAGGAGGCCGCCAATGAGGGCGCCGACGAGCAGCAGCGGCATGAGCCGGATGGTGATTTCCGAGGACCCCGCGACGACGTCGAAGTTCGTGATCGCCAGGACGACTATCGCCAGCAGTCCGATGAAACCGATGCCCGGAGCGATCAAGGTGCTCCAAAGACGGGGGTCACGTGCTCGACGGAAATACACAACGATTGACAGGGCTGCGAGGGCCTGCAGGACAATCACGCAGAGGGTTCCGAAACCGAGCATGCTCGGCACCAGTGCGGTGATCGGATCGAGTCCGGCGAGCGCGAAAAGTCCGGCGGTGATTGCGGCGAATGCTATTTGCACGACGCCGGCAAACTGGGGAGCGCCGTTATGCCTGGTCCGCGCCAAGGCCGAGGGAAGAACCTTCGCCCTGCCCAAGGAGTAGAGGTAGCGGGTTGCGGAGTTGTGGAAAGCCAGCATCGCGGCGAAGAGACTGACGAGCAGCAAGACCATCATGATGTCGGTCATGGCGGAACCCAGATAACGCTGCGAAAGGCTGAAGAGAAGATCTCCCGCGGGCATGTGGTCCACTGCTGATGCTTGTGCTTGGCTTACTCCTGTGGCACTGACGACTGCCCACGTGGTAACCCCAAGGACAAGCCCGATGGTGCAGATCGCAACATAGGTTGCCTTGGGAATGGTACGCAGCGGGTTCTTTGCTTCTTCGCCGAAAAGGGCGGTTGCCTCAAAGCCAAGGTAGCCCGTCGCTGCGAGGAGGAGGCCGATTGGCAGGGAGCCGGAGAACACCGCGTCGGGGCTGAAGGCGGACACGTCAAATCCGGTTTGCGAGAGGACCGAGATGTCGAAAATAACCAGAATGAGGGTTTCCAGCACCAGGGAAACGCCCAGGATCTTCGAGCTGAAATCGACTCCCTGCCGTGCCATGAAGAAGGACACTGCGATCGAGGCCAATCCCCAGACATACCAATGAAGATCGAAACCGGTGAGGCCGGCGATGATCGATTGCATGAAGAACCCGCTGGTACCAATGGTTCCCACGACGAAGAAGTTGTAGCCCAGTGTGGCGATCAGTCCCGCGATGAGGCCGCCGGTCCGGCCCAGACCCTTCACGACGAAAGCGTAGAAGCCTCCGGCATTGACAAGTTGCTTCGACATCTGCGCGTACCCGACGGCGAACAACATGAGGATCACCGCCACGATCAGGAACGACGCCGGGGCCCCGCCTCCATTGCCAAGCGCAACCGCAAGGGAAGCAACCACAACAATTCCGGTGAGGGGTGCAACTGCGGCCAGGACAAGGAAGACAATGGCCGCAACTCCGAGGGTGTTACGCCTCAACTGGGTATTTTGGGTCGTTTCGGACACGTTAGCTCCTTTGCTGATCGGTGGCGGGTGCGTTCACCTTGGTCAATCTTGTTCCGGCATGGAACCGAACGGCTTGACTCAGGGCGAATGGAGCTATTGAAGGAGAGCATGAAAGCCGCGCACCCGGAGACTGCTTCGCTTACATTCGCGGGATAATGGAAATATGACCGATCAGGATCAGGATCCTTGGGATGAGTTCGACAGGCTCAAGCCCGCTGGACACGATCGTGTCCAGGGATACCCAGGAGGAGAACCTTTGGGCTTTGGCTTCCGGACGGGTGTGCGAAGCGCAAGAGTGGCCTTCGGTTTCGCCGTCTATGCGCTGGTCCTCGGAACCGTGCTCGTCCTCGTCGGGGCCATCGACTTTATCGGCAAGGGCGAGTTGGTGTGGCTGGGATTGATGGCGCTCATCGAGGCCGCCTTCATCTATGGCTTCATCCAGCTGGCGCACCAAGCGCGAAATCGGCGTTCTACTTAGACCATCGGGTGAGTCGAAAGAGCTACAGTCCCTCCGCGATCCGCTTGATCGCGGCCAAGCGACGGTCCCATTCAGCGCCGATGCGATCGAGGCTGCGTGCCGTCTCGCTCAACTGCGAGCCGAGCACCCTGTAGCGTAGCTCGCGGCCGACGCGCACGGATTCGACCAATCCAACGTCCTGCAGGACGGCGAGGTGCTTGGCGATCGCCTGACGAGTGACCGGGAGCCGAGCAGCGAGGGCCGACGCCGATGCGTCGCCCTCGCCCAGGGCCGCCAGGATGCTCCACCGCGTCTCGTCGCCGAGCGCGGCGAACACCGGAACCAGGGTGCTCGTGGTCACGACCCACCCTTGAGGTAAGCGACCAGCTCGTCCAGCTCAGAGTCCCAGCCCTGACGGTGGCTCTCCATGTTGAAAGCAGGGTCGGAGGTCGCGTCAAAGCCGGTCTCGACGACTGTGAGCTGAGTGCCGCCGTCGAGCGCTTCGAGCGTAAAGCGGAACACGGTCGAGTGGTCAGGGTCGACCGTGGCAGATTGGGTGCCGCGGGCGTCGTCGTTGCTCCAGCGGTAGGCGATCATTCGCGGTGGGTCGAGCTCCTCGACCAGCACCGGGAAGGCGCCGTATCCTTCGAAAGCGAAGACACCGCCGGCACCGACGGCGACCTCGTCGAGGACGGCGGCTTGTCCGAACCAGCGCGCGATGTGCTCGGCCTCGGTGATCGCGGCCCAAACCTTCTCGATTGGCGCTGCGATGGTGATGGTGCGCCTCACGGTGAATTCGCCGGCGTCGACGACAGAGGCCTGGTTTGCAGTCATAGTCATGATTCTGTTCCTTTCAGTCAGTTACTGCAACTACAGGGTTGCATTAACTTAAAGAAAGAGCAACCCCTAGGTTGCAGATCGGATACCTCACCCCTTGTGCGGCAAGTACGTATTGACCGGGCGCCCGGTGGCGCCGTAGGCCAAATGCAGGTCAACGAGTCCCTTGCGTTCGAGCTCACTAAGATAGCGCTGGGCCGTGGGGCGGCTGATGCCGACGCTGCCCGCAATCTCCGATGCGCCTAAGGGCTCGGTGGCGTGGATGACCATGTCGAGGACCTTTTGCATGGTGGGCGGCAGGCGACGGGGACCTTGGGCGGGGGCAGCCGTCCGCCGCAGGCTGAAGAGCTGGTCCACCGTCGCCTGATCGGCCACGGTCCGGGATTCCGCCTCCCGCCGCCAGCGCCGGTAGGCCTCCAGCTGGGTTTGAAGCTGTTCGAAGCCGAACGGCTTGACGAGGTAGTACACCGCTCCACCGCGCATGGCAGCACGGACGGTCTCAAGGTCGCGCGCGGCGGTGATCATGACGGCGTCGAGCTTTTCGCCTGCCCCCTGGAGGGACCGCAACAAGCTGATGCCGTCTTCGTCGGGGAGGTAGACATCGAGGAGAAGCAAGTCGGGTTTGAGCCGCTGAACCGCTTCCCTGGCCTCCGCCGCGGTGTGCGCCTCACCGACGCACTCGTAGCCCTCTATTTTTGCCACGCGGCTGGCGTGGATGCGCGCTACGCGGAAGTCGTCGTCGACCACCAATGTGCGGATCATTCGATCGATTTTCCTGTCATTACTTGGCTTCCGGTTTCCACGTGCGGCTCCGGCAACCAGATTTCAAAGCGTCCCCCGGGACCCGGGAAAACATCCATAGTGCCTCCCGCACGGTGAACGATCCTGCTCACCAACGCAAGGCCTATCCCTCGACGCATTCCGGGCCGCGGCTCCTTAGTGGTGAACCCATCGGCGGTGATCGTGCCCACCAATTCTGCAGGAACACCGGGCCCGTTGTCGGTGACGCAAATGAAGATACCGGAGGAATCGTCCAGCTGTATGGTCACCTCGCGGGGCGCGGGTTGCTCCGAAAGGATCTCGACGGCGTTGTCCAGGAGGTTCCCGACGATCGTCAGCAGGGCTTGCGTTTCCAGGAACGGTTGGCGCAGCTGCGAATCGTCAGTCACCGATATCTCTACGTCCTGCTCGTCGGCCACGGTGATTTTCGCGAGCAAGAGCGCAGCGAGTTCCGGAGGTTCGATCCGCGAGCGCAGACCCTCGCCGAGCGATCGTGAGGTGTCCGAAATCCGCGAGACGAAGTTCCGCGCCTGGTCCACGTCTCCGAGTTCCAAGAGTCCGTCCACCACGTGGAGACGGTTGGCGTACTCATGCTCCTGGGCGCGCAAGGCCTCCATCAGGCCCTCGACGGAGCGAAGGTCACGCACCAGGCCCTCGACTTCAGTACGGTCGCGCAGCGTGACCACCGAGCCTATGCTCCTTCCGGCCAAGGCGACGGACATCCGGTTGACCACCAGCAAAGCGTCCTCGGTGATCACGATCTGGTCGGTGCCGCTGATCTGACCGGTCAGCAGGGAACGGAGCCTTCCGGGCGGCAGAAGATCCTCGATCTTCTCTCCCAGTACGTTTTCTTCGAGGTGCAGCAAGGAGCGCGCCTCGGAGTTGATAACAGTGACCCGCCCGTCGTCGTCGAACCCGATCATCGCTTCACGGATGCCGTGCAGCAGCGCTTCGCGCTCTTGCAAGAGAGACGCAATCTCCACCGGTTCAAGATCGAAGGTGACCCGCTTGATCCTGCGCGCCAGCAGTGCCGAACCCGTAGCGCTGATCAAGAGCACCACGGCCGAGTAGCCGGCGATCAGCCACACCTGCTGGGCCAGTTCACTGCTCTCCTTGGTCTCCAGGATTCCCACCGAGACCTGCCCGACGACGGTCCCGTCCGCCGCGCGCACCGGTGCCTTGGCGTTGACTGAGTCGCCCAGGCTGCCTTTGTCGATTCCGACGTGGGTCTGCCCGTCAAGGACAGCAACGGGTTCTTCTAGGGTCCGGCCAATGAGGTCCGGATTCGGGTGGGAGTACCGCTTCCCATTGCGGTCGCTCACGACGACGTACGCCGGTTGCGCTTCGGCCTGCACTTTTGTGGCGATCGCCTGGATGGTTTGCTTTGGATCTCCATTGCCCAGCGACGTCACGATTTCGGGCATTTGTGCCACTGTCGTGGCGATCCCCAAGGCCCTGAGCCTGTACTGGTCCTCAAGGGTCTGGTTGCTGATCTGGGTGTAGAGAAGCGCACCCAGGGTGACGGTGACGAACAGGATGCAGAGCAACCACACCAGAATCTGGGAGGCGAGGGGACGGGCCTTCCAGCGTGCACTGAGGGCTTTCACAGGCGCCAACAACCCTGCGTGCATTGCCACCCTCTTCCTCATCTCCAATTAGCAGCTTATGTGACAAAGTTCACGGCCACCATGCAGGAAGAGCCCGTCGATCGTACCGCTGCACCTGGGCCGCGACCCGCCGACGTGCAGAAACGCACAAAACATGCACTTTTGCTGTTAATCCCCACAACTTACTGAAGCCTTCTGGCACGGGCTTTCGCTTTCTAGGCTCTTCATAGTTTCCGTGATCCGGATCACGCACACATGAACAAAAAGACAGAGAGGTCTTAGCAAATGGAAGCCACCGATCACCACCGCCCGCCCGGTGCACTCAAGAAAGTCGACGACAGTGCCGGTATCGACATCGTCGGATTGACCAAGCGTTATCTCACCCCCAAAGGCGAGACGTTCACTGCCATCCGCGATGTGTCACTCAAGGTGGAACCCGGCCAATTCTGCTCGATTGTCGGACCGACCGGCTGTGGCAAGTCCACCACGCTCGCCCAGGTCTCGGGCCTGGAAAGCCCGAGCGAAGGCTCCGTCAAGGTGGGCGGCCAGACCGTGGAGGGCATCACGAACGGCGTGAGCTACATGTTCCAGGCAGACGCACTATTCCCCTGGAAGAGCGTGCTCGGCAACGTGATGATGGGCCCGATCCTCCTCGGCACGCCCAAGCGGGAAGCCACCGCGCTAGCCATGGACTGGCTGCGTCGGGTCGGCCTGGCCGGCTTCGAGGATCGCTATCCGCACCAGTTGTCCGGGGGTATGCGCAAACGCGTAGCCATGGCTGCGGCGCTCATCAACAATCCTCGGATTCTCTTGATGGACGAGCCGTTCGGCGCGCTCGACGTGCAGACCAAAGCCATCATGCAGAACGAGCTGCTGAAGCTCTGGGAGGAGCTGCGCCCTTCGGTCCTGTTCATCACTCATGACCTCGACGAGGCGGTGGCGCTCTCCGATCGGGTGGTCATCATGACGAGCAGCCCGGGCTCGGTCAAGGATGTCTTCGACATCGATCTACCGAGGCCGCGCGGAAATGTCCAGGAGATCCGGCACGAGGAGCGCTTCCTGGAACTCCAGGGGCAGATTTGGGCGTCCTTGAAGGACGAAGTTGACCGCGCCTATGCGCGTACGGCAGGAGCAGCAGCATGACCACCCTCACCCACCATGAAACGCGCGAGAGCAAGAAGCCAGTGGAAACCGAGACAGCAGCCAAGAACGCAGGCAGGAACAAGGCCCAGCGCCGCACGAGAGCGATCTGGATGGGCCGCCTGATGCTCGCCGTCATGGTGGTTGGCGGCTGGCAGTGGTTCACCGAGGAAGGCTGGGTAGACAAGTTCTTCTTCGGCCAGCCCACGCAGATCTGGGACAGCCTCGTCAAGCTCTTCACAGAAGGAACCGCATTCGGCACCATTTGGGAGAACCTCGGGGTCACAGCCCAGGAAGCGCTCCTCGGTTTCGTGCTCGGGACGTTCGTCGGTGTGGTGCTCGGCCTCCTCCTGGGCTCCAACAAGTACCTCTCGGCGGTCGTCGGGCCGTACATCCGGATCTTGAATTCAATTCCCCGTATTGTGCTCGGCTCGATCTTCATCGTGGCGTTCGGCCTCGGGAGCTTCCCGAAGATCCTGCTCGCAGCCGTGCTCGTGTTCTTCGTCGTCTTCTTCAATGCGTTCCAGGGCGTCCGCGAAGTGGACCAGAACCTCGTGGCGAACGTGCGGGTGCTCGGCGCCTCCCCGTTCCAGGTGGCGATGCACGTGACGATCCCGTCCGCGATGACGTGGATCATCGCGAGCCTCCATACGGCGTTCGGCTTCGCGATCATCGGTGCCCTCGTCGCGGAGGTGCTCGGCGCCCAGAAGGGCATCGGCCTGATCATCAGCCAAGCCCAGGGCACCTTCGATCCGGACACCGTCTTCGCCTGCATGGTGATCATTGCCGTCATCACGCTCGGGGCCGAATTCCTCATCGGGCTGCTTGAGCACAAGCTCCTCAAGTGGCGTCCACCGAACCGCTCTGAGGCGCAGTCGATCTAGGGCCGAAAGCTGCTTTCCCACCCCGCAATTCCGTTCCACCAAACACCCACATCCCTTCAGGGATCAACAAAGGATGCGTAAAACAATGATGAAGCGCTCTATCTTTGCCGTCGCCGCTACCGGAGCCGTTGCGCTCAGCCTCGCGGCATGTGGCGGCAATGCCCCGGCCGCAAGCAGCGGCGCGGCCACTACGGGCTCCGGCCCAATGCCCACTGTGAAGATGATGATCGGCGGCATCGACAAGCAGATCTACCTCCCGTACAAGCTGGCGGACCAGCTCGGCCTGTACAAGAAGTACGGCGTCAATATGGAGCTCTCGACCGAGACCAACGGCGGCGTTGGCGCCGAGGACGCCATGGCGTCTGGCCAGGTCGACATGTCGGGCGCGTGGTACATCCACACCTTCGACTTCCAGTCCAAGGGCAAGAACATCATCAACCTCGTGCAGCTCTCGGGGGCCCCGGGCGAACGCATCATGTGCAGCCCCAATGCAAACGTCCACTCCGGCGCCGACATCAAGGGCAAGAAGATGGGCGTCACCGATCTCGGATCCGGCACCGACACGCTGACACAGTTCATCGCCGCACAGGCCGGCGTCTCGCACAAGGACTACACCACCGTCAAGGCGGGAGCCGGCGCCACCGCCCTTGCCGCCATCAAGACCGGTGCGGCCGACTGTGTCATGACGACCCAACCGACTGTCGCCGCACTGGAGGGCCAGGGCATCGCGCAGTCGGCGATCGACCTCGCGACGACCGACGGCGCGACCAAGGCCGTGGGCGGCACCTGGCCAGCTGCGGGCGTCATCGCCAACGCCGACTGGGTCAAGACCCACGAGGACGCCGTCCAGCGGGTCGTCAACGCGCTCGTGGAGACGATGCACTGGATCGCGACGCACTCGGCCCAGGACATCGCCGACAAGCTGCCCCAGGACTACGTCCAGAACAAGAACGTCAAGAAGGAGGACTACGTCAAGGCTCTTGAGCAGGACAAGGGCCAGTTCCTCCCGGACGGCATCATGCCCGCGGGCGGCCCCAAGACCATCGCTTCGATGGAGAAGCTGCTCGGCATGGACACCTCGAAGATCCCGCTCGGCGGCACCTTCACGAACAAGTACGCGATCGAAGCGAACAAGGTTGGCGGCTTCGCGACCACCTCGACGCCTGCCGGCGACAACGGCTGATGTGATCCCGGCATAAAAAGTACCGGCGTCACCATGCCACCGAGCACATGACGCCTCAGGATCGGCCTGCGTGGTACTCCACGCAGGCCGATCGCGCTGTGTCCGCCCGCACACAGGGTCTCCGGTCCGCACGGGGCCCGCGCCGCCTCCGGGCTCGCCCACGTCCGACGGCGGCAGCTCACCTTAGCGCCCGACCGCGGCGGCCGCCGCCGTCGTCGAACCGCAGCCACCGGATCCTGTGAGCCTGTGAGCCTGTGAGCCTGTGAGCCTGTGAGCCTGTGAGCCTGTGAGCCTGTGAGCCTGTGGAATTGTCACAGTCCAGGCACAGGGTAGGTACAGAGGTACGAAAGTGTGGGGTTCCAGGATAGGGATAGCTTCGAAACCGTCGGAGTTGAACTTCTAAGGAGCACCAACGTGAACAAAGTCCGGAAAATCGCTGCGGGCGTTGCCCTGATGGGCGCCGTCGCTGGCGGCGGCGCTCTCACCGCCATGGCCCTGCCGGCCACCGCAGCAACCACTGACACTTCGACTGCCAGCCCGTCCGCACCTGCCTCGAACGGGGGCACGCGCGGGAACGAAACAGCCCTGACCGGTGACACCGCAACCAAGGTTAAGGACGCCGTACTGGCCGCCAACTCCGGCGCCACGGTGGAGAACATGACCACCGAAGACGACGGCAGCGCCGCCTACGAAGCCCACATCACCAAGTCGGACGGCACCCACGCCACGGTCAAACTCGATGCGAACTTCAAGATCACAGCAACCGAAACCGGCGGGCCGGGAGGCGGTAAGGGTGGCCACGGCAACCACGGAAACGAGACCGACCTCACCGGTGACACCGCAACCAGGGTCAAGGACGCCGTACTGGCCGCCAACTCCGGCGCCACGGTGGAGAACATGACCACCGAAGATGACGGCAGCGCCGCCTACGAAGCCCACATCACCAAGTCGGACGGCACCCACGCCACGGTCAAACTCGATGCGAACTTCAAGATCACAGCAACCGAAACCGGCGGCCCCGGCGGCCCCGGGCACTGACTCCCAACCCAACTACCCACGTGGGCGGATATGGCACCGGCCGCATCCGCCCACGCCCTTGTGCCCCGCGAACCGTGTACTGGCAGGACCTCCCACAGTTCCACCCCCGGAAGTAGCCTGAAACCATGGACAGTCGAAACGATGTGAGTGAGTTCCTGCGCTCCCGCCGGGCCAAGGTGACACCCGATCAGGTGAATCTCATAGTGGGTGCGAACCGCCGCGTGCCGGGCCTGCGGAGGGAAGAGGTAGCAACCCTGGCTTCGGTCAGCGTGGACTACTACGCTCGGCTGGAGCGCGGCAACCTCACGGGCGTTTCGGATGAAGTCCTTGAAGCAATCGCCGCCGCCCTCCGGCTCGACGAAGCCGAGACGGCTCACCTGTTCGACCTCGCCCGCGCCGCACAGCCAGGGCCAGCCCGCCGCCGTCGGGCAGTAACTCCTGCGCAGCAGGTGCGCCCGAGCCTCCAACGATTCATGGACGCGATCACAGGCGCCCCCACGTGGGTGCGCAACGAGCGCATGGATCTCATCACAGCCAACCCCCTTGGCCGCGCCCTCTACTCGCCGCTTTTCACCGACCCCGTCCGGCCCGTGAACAACGCCCGCTTCGTGTTCCTCAACCCCGAGTCACGCACCTTCTACCCGGACTGGGAGCAGGGCGCGAACGACATTGTCGCCACCCTCCGCAACTACGCCGGACGGCAACCGCACAACAAGAGCCTGAGCGATCTTGTGGGTGAGCTCGCCACCCGCAGCGAGGAATTCCGCACACGCTGGGCGGCCCACAACGTCCGCTTCCACCGAACCGGCACCAAGCGCCTCCACCACCCCGTGGTTGGGGATCTCGAACTCAGCTACGAGGCCATGGAACTGCCAGCCAACCCCGGTTGGACAATGTTCGCGTACACCGCGGAACCAGGGTCAGCGAGTGATGAACGCCTGAAACTACTCGCCAGCTGGGCGGCGACCAGCGCAACCGAACTGGCCGCACCGGCGTCGATCTCCGACTGACCTTCCGCGCGCGGATGGTAGGACGGCCAGTCCTAGGAAAAGCAGGGAGCGGCACATCTGCTGACATGGCATTCCGTAGCGCTTAGCGTCTTTAACGGGACCTTGTACGGCGGCGGTTTCCGCCGTTGAGTATCCAGGTTTCTTCCAGCCGCAGACTGATTCGCCAGTTCAGCGCACGACGTTAAAGATGAAGAGAAGATGACCATGGAATTTTCGTTGATGATGGCTTGCGCAGTCATCAACATCGTGAACAATGACAGCCGCAGCGCGTTGCCGGGGGCGCCCACTGTTGTATCAGCACGCCGGGCAGGACCCGCTTGGCGGGCCAGCCGTGTTCGGCTGGCCCGCTTGCGGGGTTGGCTGGCGACTGCCCTACACCAGGCCGCATGGGCAGTCGAGCCTGAGCCGCAACCGGTCATGGAGGCTTGCCGGTGAAGCGCTGCGGATGCCGCCTGGACACTCACCGAGTGTTCAGGCGGCATCCTGCGGACCGAACGTTACCGCGTTCCATTCCCGGATCTCGCTGGGAACTGCCAGTCCTTCAAGAACGAAGGGATCCCCCGCGATGAACTGCTCCGCCCTCTCCCTGCTGGTGAAGATACCCATCGAACCGTTCACGGCGGGATTGTCGAAGGTCCCGATACCGATCAGGCCGCCCTCCGCGGCGAAGGCTTGAAAGTATGCGGCGTGACGGGGATAGACGGCTTGGAGTTCGGCAAGGGCCGACGGTTCCGAGCGGTAGAAAACGACGAACTGCATTATTTGCCTTCGGGTTCGGCGCTATCGGGTTCAGCGCTGCCCAGTTCAGCCAGGGTCTGAGCGAGCCGCGGGAGCACCTGGTTTCGCCATCCGCTACTCATGATGCGGTGCGATGCGACGTGGGTCGGTTCGTTGGGATCGAACCCGTCGTGGACAAGCGACAGCCGTGTGCCCGCGCCTTCCGGGGAGACTGACCACGTCACGGTGCTCTTGAGGCTATTGCCGGAGTTCGCGTCCCGCCACGAAATACGCAGCCGCTTCCCGGCGTCCACTTCAAGGACTTCGCTGGCCACCAGGCCGCTAAAACCGACGGCCGGGACGGGAATGCCGCGCATCTGGAATTGGTGCCCGACGATCGCTTGGAAGTCGTTCTCCATCAACCAGCGGGCAAGCAACTTGGGCTCGGTCAGTGTCCGCCACACCTTCGCCGGCGGATACGGCAAGAACTCTTGGACCTCGATTGTTGTAAGTTGTTCGTTCATTAGCTGTCCTCCATATCGTTCAGTGTCGTCCAATTCCTCAGGAGCCATCGGCCGCGAGATCAAATAGCCTTGGGCTGTGTCACAGCCGAGATCGTGCAAGATATCCAACTGCTCCTGGCGTTCCACTCCTTCGGCTGTGACCCGGACCCCCATGGCGTTGAGGGTTTGGATCAGCCCTTGGACAATAGTCGCAGTGTGCGGCTCAATATCGATGTCCCTGATGAACGCTTTGTCGATTTTTAGCGTGGTCAGCGGCAGGACCCGGAGCATTGCCAGCGACGAATAGGCGCTTCCGTAGTCGTCCAAGGCAACACCAAGGCCCATGTCGATCAGTTCCTGCAACTGCGATGCCGCGGAGGGGACGTCCACTATCTCTGTGCCTTCTGTGATCTCAACCTCCAACATCCGGGCAGGGACACCGTGGCGGTTCATGGCGGCCCGAATGTCGGATGGAAGGGTTCCGGCGGCGAACTGGACTGGAGAGACGTTCACCGCGATCTTCCGGGGTGTCCCGGCGTCGATCCAGGAGCGGGACTGGGCGCAGGCCTGGTCCAGGACCCATGCCCCGATCCTGTGGATCTCGCCCGTGTGTTCAGCGACGGGGATGAATTCATCCGGGGCCACCGGACCGATTTCCCGATCGTCCCAGCGCAAGAGCGCTTCGACGCCGGCGCCCTCTCCCGTCGCCAGGTCCAGAACAGGTTGGTACTGGAGAGTCAGGGCCGAGTCGTCGACGGCCGAAGACAGCCGACGCCGGATGTGCGCCTGCCGCGCGAACGGTGCCGGTTCTTGGCGAGGGCCGATCCGTCCAACGCGCCGCTCGCCGGGGTCATATTCGATGGGCTCCTCGTGGCTGCCCAGGATTCCGGCCGCGATCCCGCGGGCGGTGTCCTCGTCGACGTCGATAAGAAGGACGGCGAACTCGTCACCACCGAGGCGCACCAATGAGCCAAGCGGTCCGACGCCGGGCGGCCCGGCACTGATGTCGGGGCCGTGCTCTTCGAGCATCCGCCGATTGGGCAACCCGGTCAACGGATCGTGCAGTGAAGCGTGGCGGAATTGCGCGGAAACGGCGGCAAAGATCTCGGATACCGTAACGATCCGCGGACCGGCGGCACTCAAGACCAACAGGTCCTGGTACCGCTGGCACTCAGGTCTTTCCAGAACGGCTTGTGCCGCGGACTGGAGATCCACATCGGCCGCCATGGCCGAGCCCGCGGAAGGCAGGAGCTCCGAAGCCGTCGTTCTCGTGTTTAATGCCCGTCCGTAGCCGAGTCGGCCGGTCAGCATGAACTCCAGTTGGTCGCGGGTCAGCAACGCGAACGAGCCGCTTTGTTCGATCACGACGGCCCTGAGGCTGAGGTCGCCCCGGAACATGGCATCAATTTCTGTGGCCGGGGCGGTACCTGGTACGACGAGAGCCTCCACGCCCAGGTCCCCTAAACAGGACGGGAGCGGACGAAAAAGGGAAGGCACACTGCTACCGCCGTCAGAACACACGTCCTTCTTCTTACCACCCAGACATGAACCCCTCGTTCCATCCTTGCTTAACGACACTCACCGATATATCGTTAACTATCGCAGAACACGCTGCGAGCCCATCAGGGCAACACACAACACTGGAAGGACGATGCCGTTATGAAAGGCATTCACGACAACAAGCACACAGATTGCGGTCCGGATATGGAACGCTTCGGACGCGGCCGGAGCCGTCGCGGACCCCACGGACATGGCGGATTCGGGCCGGGCCGCGGTTTTGGGCCGGGCCGCGGTTTCGGACCGGGGTTCGGGCCGGGCTTTGGACCGGGTTTTGGTCCAGGCGGACCCCGTCGCGCAAACAAGGGTGATGTTCGCTTCGCGATCCTCTCCTTGCTCGCCGAATCACCGTCCAACGGATACGGGCTGATCAAGACGATCGCCGAGAAGACGTCCGGATCCTGGCGCCCCAGCCCGGGTTCCGTCTATCCGACGCTGCAGCAACTCGTTGACGAAGAGCTCATTACACCCGTCGGGGAAGGCCGCCGCACTGAGTTCACTCTCACCGACGCCGGGAAAGCCTACGTAGCCGAGCACGCCGAGGACCTGGAAAATGCGTGGAACATCGATCAAGAAGGATCGGGGCCCGCATTTCACCAGAGCGTGGCAAAGCTCATGGGAGTTATCCACCAATTCCGCTTCGCCGCAACCGAGGAACAGCGCACCGCAGCGATTGAAAAGATCGACGAAACACGGCGCGCGCTCTACCACATCCTCGCGGATTAGTACCGACCCTTCCGAGGTGGGACTCCTCCCTCACTCGTCGCTAGCCGCCGCCGCCATGGTCTACCCAGGGCGCACGGGGTCGCCATCGGCGAGAATGAGCCGAAGGGAGCGTCCGTCGGCTAGGACGCCGATGTCCGCGAGCGGATCTCCCTCGACGACGATCAAATCGGCGTACGCACCTTCGGCCACGATGCCGGCGCGGCCCACTTCCCCAACGATCTCTGCCCCGACCAGGGTAGCCGAGCGGAGAACATCGAGAGGCTCCTGCACTCGCGTGCGCAATCGGAATTCCTCGAGCTGGAACCGTAGCCCCTCACCGTGGAGATCCGTTCCGTATCCGATTCGAACCCCTGCGGCCGAAGCCTTCGCGAGGGATTCGAGGCCGCGCTCGAAGATGTCCTCCACCGCCGCCCTCTTGGAGGCGGCGAGGCCATGGCCTGCCGCCCCGGAGATGATCGCCCAGTATGTGACGAGCGTCGGGACGTAAAACGCGTCCCGCTCAAGGAACAGCGCGGTGCACTCGTCGTCGAGGAGGTTGCCGTGCTCGATCGTGCGTACACCGAGACGCAACGCCCGCGAGACTGCCTCGGCCGTGTATACGTGCGCGGCTATGTACCGGTGCGCGAGGCGGGCCTCGTCGACGGCGGCAAGGACCTCCGCGTCTGAGAAGCCGAGGGCTTCAAGGCGCATCTTGGACACGACTCCGCCCGAGAGAGTGAGCTTCGCGTGGTCGGCACCATCACGGAACTCCGCCCGGAGGGCCCTGCGAAGTTCCACTTCACCGTCGCAGACTTTCGTGAGGACGTGCCCACCGGTAGGGGCGAAGATCGGGCCACCGGCCTTGAGCCGGGGGCCTGTCACGAGCCGCTCGTCGACAGCACGGGACAAGCCCGTGTCCGCTCCACCCATGTCCCGGACCAGGGTGAAGCCGCGAAGGAGCATTTCGTGCATCACCCAGGACGTGCGGGCCGCGTGGTACTGCGGAGACCAGGACAGGATTTCGTTGAAGTCCCCGGACCCTTGGGTGACGTGGGCGTGCGCATCGATGAGGCCTGGGAGCACCGTCTGGCCTTCCACGTCAATTTCGACTGCATCAGCCACTGTGCGGGTCGAGTCTGAGATCTCGGCGACAACGCCGTCCCGCGCGACAATGGTCCGCGGGGCGCTAAGCTCCCCACTCGCGACGTCCAGGACCTGCGCCCTCCGGAGGACGACGGCGGTGGGGCGGGAACGCCCGGGGTCAGCGCGAACTGCCACGGCCGCTTTCCTCTCCGGTTCGCACCGCGCCGGGCATACCTGCGATGGTGGCCGGGCTGCCGCCGTCGGGCGCTGCGCCCTCCGTTTCACCGGCAGAATCGGCGTCGATCTCTTCGAGGGAACGGCCGCTCGTCGAAACCCCGAAGACGAGAACAACAAGCGCGGCACCGCCCAGGACAGCCATGATCATCGTGAACACGCCCCCGAAGCCCAGTACCGGGAAGGCCGCCCCGACCAGGATCGGGGCGGTGATGCCGCCGATCCGCCCGAACGCGGAGGCACTCCCCATGCCCGTTGCCCGCAGCTTGGTCCCGTAAACCTCGGGCGTGTAGGCGTAGAGGCCGGCATAGCAGCCGTTCATGAAGAACGAAAGCAGCGAGCCCGTGAGGAGGACAGCGCCCTCGGTCGAGGCCTGGGAGAGAAGGAAGGCTGCGCCCGCGCCCCCAACCAGGTAGAGCGCGATTGTGACGCGTCGGCTAAGCCGCTCGTTGAGGAACGCCGCGCTGTAGTAGCCCGGGATCTGCGCGACGGTGATGATGAGGGAGTAGGTGAAGCTGCCGGTGATCGTCATTCCCTTGGCCACCAGGAGCGAGGGAATCCAGACAAAGAAGCCATAGAAGGAAAAGGTAACGGCAAGCCAGAGCAGCCAGATCACCGCGGTACGGCGGGCGTTCCCGTGCCGCCAGAGATCTGCGTGCTGGAACAGGGGCGGGGCTTTCGGTGCCGCGATTCGGGTAGCGGCCTTAAGCCCGCTCCATGCGCGGACGAGGCGCCCTTCCTCGAGGCCGCGCACCACGTCTTCCGCTTCAGCTTCCCGGCCGCGGGTCAGCAGCCACCGCGGGGACTCGGGCAGCACCCGCCGCCACCAGAGCAGCATCACGACAGGCGCGGCCGTGATGAGCTGACCGATCCGCCAGCCCTCCGGGAGCCCCGCGACCACCGTGGTGCCGATCAGGGCGGCGCTCACGTAGCCAAGTGCGAAGAACCCAGCCACGGCGCCAACGAAGAAGCCGCGGCGGTATTTGGGAATGAACTCCGCAATAAACGTCGGGATGATGGCTGATTCTGCGCCGATGCCGATGCCGGCGATGACCCGCAGAATGAAGAAGATCTCCCAGTTCGGTGAGAAGGCTGCAAAAATTGTCGCCGCCGCGTAGAGCGCGAGAGCGTACATCATGACCTGTCGGCGGCCGATTCGGTCACCGAGCACTCCTGCGGCGATCGAGCCGATAAAGATGCCGATGAGGAGTGAACTTCCGATCAGTCCGGCCTGGACTCCATCCATGTGCCAGAGCGGTTTGATGATCGGCATGACGTAGGAGACCAGTGAACCGTCCATGCCGTCAAAGAGAAGCCCGAGGCCTCCGATAAAAGCGAGCTGGACGTGAGGCCTGCCGACCCGCATGCCGTCCATCCGCTCGGGGAGTGATCGCGTAGATGCCATCACTATGCCTTTCTGTAAGAGGAAGTGGTTCTTGAGGAGGTTTGGTATACACAATTGCACTTAAAGTGAGTCATGTCACCATGTTTTGGAGATTTTCCTCATTTTGGCATGCCAAATGTCTTTTGGGGCTCAGGCGGAGAGATCAACCCACATGCCAAGGCCACGCTCAAGCGCCGCGTCGTAGAGGAGCCTCCCGATAGCCAGATCCAGCAGCCCTATGCCCACGGAGTTGAAGAGGGTCACTTGGCTCGGATCCTCCCTCCCCGCGATCGAGCCTACGATCACCTGGCCCAGCTCTCCCGCGACGTCGACGGCGGACAGCGCTCCCTCGCCCATCGCCAGGAGCAGGTCCCCAGACTTGGCCAGCGCGGTGTCCAGGTTGTCCACGACGACTCGCGACCGTGACATCGCTTCGGCGTCGAGCTCTCGATGATCGGGCCGGGGACGCGCTCCAACCGCATTGATGTGCTGCCCATCCCGGAACCAACGCCCGAGGACAACCGGCGACTCCGAGGGGGTGAGGGTGCAGACGACATCGCTCGCATCCATGACGTCGCGCACGGTCGCCGCCCGGACCACCTCGATGCCGTAGTGCTCCACCTCCCGCCGGAACGCATCCACGGTCCCGGCGGTACGCGACCACACGACAACTGTGTCGATGGGGAGAACGGACCTCATAGCTTCGACGTGCGCCACCGCGAGGGCGCCGGCCCCGACGAGGCCGAGGATGCTACTCTCGGGCCGTGCGAGGTGCCGCGAAGCGACCGCCGTCATCGCAGCCGTGCGAATCCGGGTTGGCACGCGGCCGTCGAGCAGCGCGAGGGTCTCCCCCGTCGCCCGGTCGGCCAGGACGATCGATGAGCGCTGGCTGGGGAGGCCGGCCTTCCCGTTATCGGGAATGTCACTGAGCAGCTTTGACGCGACTAAGCCTTGCGGGGCCGATGCGGCCGCCATGACCAGATACCGCGCGTCAGTATCGGGAAGTTGCATGGAAAGCGGTCCAGGCTGGGCGGCCGAGCCGCGCGCCTGGTCTGCGAGGCTGGCCTCAATTGCGCGAATGGTCGCGCCCATGTCCGCCGAGGCGGCGAGGTCCGAGGCGCTGAGAATGAGGGTCACGGGGACTCCTTCCGAGTATGGTGCTAATCACCATAGACCACTTTTGGTATACCAAATAGTGCTGAGGGTGGAATTTGTTGCAATATTTCCGGCTTCGGGAGGATGATTGGCATGCCAAGGGAGTTCTGCTTGCTAAGCAGGCCCGGCCAGAGGGGAATCACGTGACAGCAGAAGCAACGAGCGGGGCAATCACCACGTCACGCACCGGCAACGTGTACGAGTGGATCCGAGAACGGATTATCGACGGGACATTCCCGCCGGGACAGCGGATCCGCGAGCGGGACGTAGCGCTCGAACTCCAGGTGTCGAGAGTGCCCGTACGCGAGGCACTCCCCCAGCTCGAGAGCGAAGGCTACATCGAAAGCCTGCCCCGGCGCGGCGCCGTCGTGACCCACCTGACGGTCCAGGCCGTCACCGAACTTTTCGACGTCAGGGCGAGCCTCGAAGTCCTCGGCGCTCGGCTCGCAGCCCAGGCGTGCGCGAGCGGCACCGACGCAAGTCGGCTCACGGTCCTTCTGGGTGCCGCCGAGACCGCCCTCTTGGACAACCATGAGCACCTCATCGCGGACGTCAACTCAAGAATCCATGAAGAGATCCTCGAACTCAGCGGCAACCACCTCCTCCGAAGGCTCATGTCGCCGGTGAATGGCCACGTCCGCAGGCTCTTCCACGTCGCCGCAGACCGTGACCAACTCGTGCAGCACCACGAGCACAGCGCCATCGTCCAGGCGATCACCGAGGGGCATTCCGAGCTCGCCGCAGCCCTCGCCTTCGCGCACGTTGAACACAGCCGCAATGAATGCCTGCCCATCGTAGAGAAGAGCCTCGGGGCTTAGGCATGCGCCCTTCAGCCGGCACCCGGGCAGCTGGCGTCGGGCTCCAGCGCCAGCGCAGCCCGGCGCCACGCAGCTGGCGTCGGGCTCCAGCGCCAAATGATCAAAGATGATGCAATTGGTCACAAATCAATCATCTTTAACCTATAAAGCCCTTGTAATCCACATCACTTCAGTGCCATAGTCTTTCGTGTTATCCATAACATTTGCGTGGTCCAACTCGGTTTGAAGCCGCTCTGGACTATATGCTCCCCGGCACGAAGGACATCGCATGATCTATCCGCCATCCTTATTTCCCCCACTACGCGGCGGCGCGTTCCAGCGCCTGACCACTTGCACGGTAACTACCGCACTCGTCGCGGCCCTCAGCTTGGCAACGGGAACGGTGGCCGCCACGGCCGCCCCTGATTCAAGCGGCACACCCGTGAGCGCGAGCCAGTACACACTGCTCGGCACGGATTCCCAGTCACCGGCTTACCCGGCACCACCCGCGCTGGACGGTACGGCCGCCGGCGCTTTCGACAACGACTACTCCTCACAGTGGACGGTCGCCTACAAGGTGGTTAACGGAGTGGGCGTGGCCGATCCGATGCCACATTGGATCTCCTGGGACATGGGCGGATCGTTCACTTTGACCGCCTTGGACTACTCCGTCAAGAACCAGGCCAACGGCCCGGTCAAGGATTTCAAAGTCTTCGCCACCGACGACCGTGCCGTGGCAACTGACCCGGCCGGCAACTGGGGTGCCCCCGCGGCCACAGGCAGCTTCACCCAGCCAAGCAGCAACACCCAGGTCCAGACCGTGCTGTTCAACACTCCGGTCAAAGCACGGTACGTGAAGTTTGAGGCGGACAGCGCCATCAACGGAAGCAACAACGTGTCAGCATCTGAGCTACGCGTGCGGGCCATCGGCGACACTACGCCACAACCTGTCCCGCCGGCCGCGCCCGCTGACCCCGCCACGCCCATGACCATCAGCAACGGCAAAGGCCTCGACGTCCAGGTGGGCAAGGAATTCCCGCAAGCCATCTCCTACTCGCTGCACGGCAAGCATCTCTCCGGCCAGGCAACCCTGCTGAAGGACTTCGCCATCAACGGCAAGAACCACGCCGCCACCACCACGTCGACCGCGGCGCCTGACTCAGTCGCATACACCTCAACGTTCGCCGACTTGCCGAACCTGGCCATCGAGTCCTCGCTGACCGTCACGCCGAAGAACACAGTGGAATTTGCGGTCACGAAGATCTCCGGCAGCGCCGCTTCGACAGTGGACCAACTGTCCATTCCGAACCAGTCCCTCGTGTCGGTCGACTCGGGTGATGCACAATCGCAGCTGGCCCGTACCAAGATCTCCACCGATTCCACCACCACGGCCGACCAGTTCGTCTCCATAGCCGCCGCCAGCAAGACTGACGCTTCTCCAGTAGGCACGCCCTACGGATTCGTCAGCAACTCGCAGCTATCCGCGGGTCTCATGACCAATGCCACCGACGATTCCGCCCAGGACTCCAACGGCAACTGGAACTCGCGGCTGCAGTCGCAGATCGAGGACGCCGGCAACGGGGCAAAGCGCGCCGAGCTGTCTGCGGGCAACTACACGTATGCGGCGGCTGGAGCTACCGATCCCCGCGTGCAGTTCTACACCCTTCCGAAAACCACCGTGGTTCTCTCCGCCGATGCCAACGCTGATGGGAAGGTGACGTGGGAGGACGGCGCGATCGCTTTTCGGAACGCTATGACCGCACCGCTGGGCGCCAGCCGCGTGCCGGAGCGTGTCGTCCAGCACATTCCGTTCAATTTCGCTTCCCAAGCCACCAACCCGTTCCTGAAAACCCTCGACAACGTCAAGCGGATCTCCATGTCTACGGACGATCTCGGCCAGTGGGTGTTGGAGAAGGGCTACGCAAGTGAGGGCCACGACTCTGGCCACCCGGACTACGGCGGGGACTACAACACACGCGCCGGAGGCCTTGCCGATCTGAACGCGCTCACGACCGGCGGTGCGCAGTTCAACGCCGACGTTGCCGTCCACGTGAACGTCACCGAGGCCTATCCGCAGGCCAAGAGCTTCAGCGATGGCATGATCTCGGGGCAGGTCAACGGCTGGGACTGGCTGAACCAGTCGTACCACATTGACCAGCGCACGGACCTGGGCTCGGGCGCCATCTTGGACCGCTTCGCCCAACTCCGCAAGGAAGMTCCCGGTATCAAGACGGTCTACATTGACGCCTACTACTCCAGCGGCTGGCTGGCCGACCAGCTCGCCACGCAACTGCACAAGATGGGCTTCGAGGTGGCCTCCGAATGGGCTTACAAGTTCGAGGGCAACTCCGTCTGGTCGCACTGGGCTAACGACAAGAACTACGGTGGCGCCACCAACAAAGGGATCAACTCCAATATCGTCCGGTTCATCAGCAACGCCCAACGCGACGTCTGGAACACCGATCCACTTCTGGGCGGCTCCCAGGTCAAGGAATTCGAGGGCTGGACCGGCCAGGATGACTGGAACACCTTCTACAACAACATCTTCACGTCCAACTTGCCCACCAAGTTCATCCAGCACTTCGACGTCACCCATTGGAACTTCGGCCAGTCAGCCCAGCTGACCGGCGGGGTCGCCATCAACATGGTGAACGGCCAGCGCCAGATCACGATGGGTGACGCCGTCGTCCTGCAGGGCGGCACCTACCTCCTGCCGTGGCAGGATGCAACAGACAACAGCAAGACCACCTCGCCCACTACCGCGGACAAGATGTACTTCTACACGGCCGACGGCGGCACTACTACCTTCACGTTGACCAGCCAGTTCGCCAACAGGCGAAATTACACGCTGTACAAGCTCACCGATCAAGGCCGGGTCAAGGTTTCCGATGTGACCGCCAGTAACGGACAGGTCACCCTGACCGGCGACAAAGGTACCCCCTATGTGCTCTCCCCCAGTGGTGACCAGCCTGTCAACAGGGATGCCAGCTACGGAGCCGGCACCCCGCTGACGGACCCAGGCTTCAATGCCGGCAATCTCGACGCTTGGAGCCCAACCGGCGGAGCGGCGATCTCGCGCACCGCGACAGGCGACAACGTAGCGGTGCTGGGGACCTCGGCGTCGTCCGTTTCCCAATCGGTGAAGTCGCTGGAGAAGGGCAAGAAGTACACGTTGAGCTCCAATGTGGAGATCGCGGCGGGCAGCCGCCGCTCTGTCACGCTGGGCGTCTCGGGCAAAGACCTGAGCGTTTCCAATACCTTCGACATCACCCCGGCCAAGAACCAGGTGGCCGCCGACTCGAAACAGGGCACCTATTCGCAGCGCGCCTCCGTGCAGTTCACCGTCCCCGTCAACCAGAAGGTGGACGTATCCATCAGCGCAGTGGCCGGATCGGCCGCGGTTACCCTCGACGATGTGCGGATCATGGAGGATACGACGACGCCGGTGGCCGGCGTGCAGGCAGGTCCCGGAACGCTTGTGGCCAGCGCCAACTTTGAAGGCAACCAGCCCGGCTGGGGCCCGTTCGTGAAGGGTGACGCCGGCGGTGCCACCGATCCGCGCACCAGTATCAGCGACCTCAACGCCCCCTACTCGCAGAAAGACTGGAAAAACACCCACAGCCCCTACAACTCCGGTGCACTCAACGGCCAGGCCGTAGACGACGTCCTGGATGGCAACAATTCGTTGAAGTCGCACGAGGAAAACAGCGGCTTGGTGTACCGGACGGTGCCGGCCACTGTCCCGTTCACGGCAGGCCACTCCTACAAGGTGCAGTTCACATACCAAACGAATGTTGCCGGTCAGTGGCAGTGGGTGACCGGCGCCGACACTGTGGACTCGGGCACCGTGACCTCGCGGGACCTGAAGGACGAAGCCATGGCCCCTGCCCTGAACACCGCCACCTACTCCCGGACGTTCACGGCCGGATGCGGTGACAACTGGGTGGGCCTGCGCAAGACAGGCGGGGCCAACGGCGCGGACTTCGTACTCGACGACTTCACGGTCACCGATCTCGGTGCGATCGGCGGGGGTGCGGCCTGCGCTAGCGTGGCCGGACCCGCCAATGCGGACCTCAGCCCGGGCACCACAACCAGCTACGTCACCACGTTCACCAACAACGAGACGAGCGACGCCACCAATGTCGCCATGTCGTTGGGCACGCTGCCCGCAGGCTGGAGCGCCCAAGTTTCCGCCAAGGACRGCAACCTGGCGGGCACCGTGAAGCCAGGTGCGACGGCCAAGACCACGTGGATCATCACGACGCCGGCCGCCGCAGCCGGCACCGCAACCTCGATCCACCCATCGGCGACGTACTCCAACAACTGCGCCACCAAGACCGTGGACTCGGACTCCAACCTGCGGGTGGGCACCCAGCCGATTGTGCCGACGTCGTCCATGACGGCGACGGCGGATTCGGAGAACCTGACGTCCGGGACGGGTGAGGGACCAGTGGGCAACGTGCTGGACGGTGACCCAGGCAGCATCTGGCACACACAGTACGATCCCACCATCACCAATTACCCACACTGGGTTCAGCTCAAGCTCGACTCCGAATACACCGTCAACGGCTTCGGTTACCAGGGGCGCCAGAGCGGCGGCCAAAACGGCAAGGTGAAGGGCTACACGATCTTCACCTCCGAGGACGGCACCACGTGGACCCAGGCAGCCACGGGCAACCTGATCGACACGACGGCGATGCAGAACATTACCTTCGCGCCGGTCCAAGCGAAGTTCGTGAAGTTCCAAGCGAACAGCTCCATCAACGGCCAGCCGTTCGCTGCGGCCGCCGAGATGCGGGTGTTCGGTCATTCCTCGGCCGTGGCCACGGGATTCGACCCGTCGCCGCGACCTTCGGACTCGGGCTGCACTCCATAATGGCCTAAGCATTCGAGGGGCCGCGGTGGCCGGTGGTTGAGCTTTATCGAAACCACGGCCGCCGCGGCCCTTTGCCGTCCGACGATGCTTGACCTTGCTCCAAAGAGCAAACTGTTATGGGTAACAACGGCTCATATACTGGACTTGACCTTAGCGGCAGACGGACGAAACGGGGCACGATGGCGGATGGGAAGCGCTCGCCAGCGATGCGTGATGTCGCATCGGCAGCATCCGTCTCGGCCCAAACCGTCTCCCGGGTGTTGAGTGGCCACCCCAATGTCCAAGAAGCCACCCGGGCCCGGGTGTTGGCCGCCGTCGAAAGCCTGGGCTATCACCGCAACAACACGGCCCGGGCCCTCGTCACGGGCAAGTCGAAGACTGTGGGCGTGGTATCCCTCGCCTCAAGTTTCTATTCGCGTGCCTCGCTGGCATTGGGCATTGAGCACGCCGCCCGCCAATCCGGCTATACCGTCAACACGGCGACGACGGCGACGCTGGACACCTCGGCGGTGAGCGAGGCCATCAACCGGCTCATCCTCCAGGGCGTCGACGGGCTCATCATCGCGGTTCCACTGCTCGACGTCGATGACTCGCTCGAAGCACTCACCCGCCTCAAGCCCACGGTGACCCTCGATGGCTCGCGCACTTCGGCGGCCGACGTCGTCGCGATCGACCAGACCACCGCAGTCCGGATCGCCACGAAACACCTGCTCGACCTCGGCCACCGGACCGTCTGGCACGTCGCAGGTCCCGAGGAGTGGAATGACGCAGCGAGCAGGGTTGCCGGCTGGCGTGCCACCTTGGAGGAGGCCAACCGTGAGGTCCCGCCGGTACTGCACGGCGATTGGTCACCCGAGTCCGGCTATCGAAGCGGACTGATCCTCGCCAAGAAGCCGGAGGTCACGGCCGTCCTGGTGGCCAGTGACGAGATGGCATTCGGCCTCATGCGTGCAATGACCGAGCTGGGCCGCCGCGTGCCGGAAGACGTGTCCGTGGTCGGCATCGACGACATAGCGCTGGCCGCCTACGCGACGCCACCGTTGACCACAGTCAGCCAATCCTTCGAGGCGACGGGACAGCGCGCGTTCTTCCACTTGTTGCGGCAGATGCAGGACCCTGATACACCCCAAGAACCTGAACTGGTCACGCCGAGGCTGATCGTGCGCGGGACGACGGCGGCTGCTAGGGACACATAGCGCTGATTGAGGCGAAATAGGGGACTGTCTGAATAACGGTGTGTGAGGTCCGGCCTGATCCGAAAGGAGACGGCCGTGTCAGAGTCCACGACCGCAATGACAGGGGTGATGATCGATCCTGTGACGGGAGAGATCATCGATCAGAAGGAGCTTGCGGAGCGGTTGCT